>CAVSWL010000019.1:0-216494 GCA_963731655.1 uncultured Gammaproteobacteria bacterium
AGAATGCGCTCAGAAGAACCCCAATGGATTCACGTCGTAGCTCACCAACAGGTTCTTAGTTTGTTGGTAGTGGTCCAGCATCATCTTGTGGTTCTCACGGCCTACGCCGGATTTTTTATACCCACCGAAGGCCGCGTGAGCCGGGTAGTGGTGGTAGCAGTTGGTCCACACCCGCCCCGCCTGAATACCGCGGCCCATGCGGTAAGCCGGGTTCATGTCCCGTGTCCAGACCCCAGCGCCCAAGCCATATTCGGTATCGTTCGCGATAGCCAAAGCTTCGGCTTCGTCTTTGAAAGTGGTAACGGATACCACTGGGCCAAAGATTTCTTCCTGAAAGACCCGCATATCATTGGTACCCTTCAAAAGGGTCGGTTGAATGTAGAAACCCTCGCCGTGTTCCCCACTCAACGCTTCAGGGGAGCCCCCTATGAGCACTTGCGCACCTCGCTTTGGCCGATCTTGATATAGTTTAGAATCTGATCGAACTGTTCCTGAGAGACTTGCGCACCGACCATCACCTCGCTATCCAAGGGGTTGCCGCGCTTTATCCGGCCGGTGCGTTCGATGACCAGACCAATGAACTTCTCGTATATAGATTCCTGAACGAGTAGGCGAGAAGGACAGGTGCACACTTCCCCTTGGTTGAAAAAGGCCAGCACCGCGCCTTCGACACATTTACTAATGAACTCTTCTTCCTGATTCAAGATGTCGGCAAAATAGATATTAGGGGATTTGCCGCCCAGTTCCACGGTGGATGGAATCATATTGTCCGCCGCGTATTTCATGATGAGAGCGCCCACCGGCGTGGAACCGGTGAAGGCGATTTTAGCGATACGCTTACTGGTTGCCAGCGCCTTGCCCACTTCGGTGCCAAAACCATTGACGATTGAGGGTGCCGGCAGGTAACAAATCGGCAATCAATTCCATAAGTACCATGATGGAGGCCGGGGTCTGCTCGGCGGGTTTGAGCACCACGCAGTTGCCTGCGGCTAGAGCGGGAGCTAGTTTCCAGGCCGCCATGAGTAATGGGAAATTCCAGGGAATGATCTGACCGACAACGCCGAGCGGTTCATGGAAATGATAGGCCACCGTATGTGCGTCGATCTCGCCGATACTACCTTCCTGGGCACGGATACAACCCGCAAAGTAACGAAAATGATCGGCGCAGAGGGGAACATCCGCATTCAGTGTTTCACGCACCGCTTTGCCATTGTCCCAGGTCTCCGCCACCGCGAGTTTTTCCAGATTGGCATCGATGCGGTCAGCAATTTTCAACAGAATGTTGGAACGAGCGATTACGGAAGTTTTCCCCCATGCGTCTTTTGCGGCATGGGCGGCATCCAGCGCCAACTCAACATCTTTTTCCGAGGAACGGGCCACCTCACAGAATGACTTTCCATTTACCGGAGACACGTTATCAAAATATGCTCCACGAACGGGGGCGATCCATTCACCACCAATGAAATTATCGTAGCGTTCTCTGAAAGACACCACAGCACCGGCGGTATTCGGGTTTGTGTATTGCATAGTCCTTGTCCTCTGAAATGATAGGGAATATGCCGGAAAATTTTTGATCTGTAGCCCGGCTTTGGAGAAGAGCATACACAGGCTAGGTTGGCAAAAGGTTGGGGAGAAAAAGCAACATTTAGTTGTTTGAAGGCTGCCAGGACCACGAGAGGCACGGACTCTCGTCGCCCAGATTATTCTCCTTGGTATTAGCAGCTAAGCGGTGTCCGATCAGGCTCTTGAAATCTGCACTGCCGTCAGTTCTTTCAGTGTATCGGCCACCGACTTGGTATGACCAGCTGTCTCCGCGGTTCGCTGGCTGGATACCTGAATGGCTGCCAGAAGTTTAGCAAGATCTGCTACGCCTTCCGACTGATCTTCGATTTCCTTAGCGACGCTGTTAATTTCACTCGCTAGGTGCGAGATATCCTTGCCGATGTCGCTAGCACTGTTGCGCGACTTGTTGGCCAGCTTGCGGACTTCGTCTGCCACCACCGCAAAACCCCGGCCGTATTCGCCGGCCCGCGCCGCTTCGATGGCCGCGTTGAGGGCTAAGAGATTCGTCTGACCGGCAATCTGCTGGATTATATCTACCACATTCTGAATGCGGCTGCTCGTGTCAGCCAGGCTACGGGCGTTAGATGCCACATCATTTGCGCGGCCGGTGAGTCTTGAAACTGTCTCTCCTGCTTCGGTAACGACTGTTCCCTGATCACCGACATGAGCCGAAAGAGCGTCCACCGAACGATAAAGTTCGCTAGCACAATTCTCCAGCTGATGCGCTGTGTCCTCGCGGAGTTCGTGGGACTTTTTCAGTACCTGTCCGAGTTCGTTAAGACCCGTGAAGACGCGTGCCATACATTCCTCCAGACCGGCGACTTCAAAGCTACTGTCGAAACGCTCAGCTTCAAAATCCTCGATTTGCTGTACCATCACCCGCGACAAGCCCGTCAGCTTAGCGAGCTGTCGGCGCAGGAAAAAAGCCTTGAATTCGCCGTAGTGAGCAACGAAATTGTCCGTATACTCGTCACGGAACGTCACGCCCGCCGCCACACGGAAAAAAAAGATGGCCGTTAGGGTCTGGTTCAGGTTGAGGCCGAGGATCTCACCAAAAGTGGAGAAACCTGCGCTGGGTATCCCTTCCAGCACCTTGCCCATTGCGGCGAGTTCGCCCTCGTTATACAGACGGCGCAGGATACAATCGTTTAGAATACCGGCCACCGGCAGTCCCGGCTTGCCCTCCATGAAGCGTTTGAAATCTCGCTGAGAAGTGGTCACCAAACCGGTTCGGCGCACCATAACGAGTTCCTCTCCAGGCGCGATGTCGCAAAGGAAGTGCACCCGACCGCTTTCCAGATCAACGCGGGAGATCGATCGCACATAAAGTTCCTTACCTACCTGGATGGCGAAGGAATACTCGGCGAGCTTGGTTTCCAGGGCATTTGGATCGCAGTGCAAGCTCTGGCAGAGTGCCTTCACCAGGGTCTCTACATGACCCTGCTGGTCGAAAACCTGATTGACGTAGCGTTGTTCCGGAGATGAAGACAGCACATTGAAACGGATATCGGTTACTTCGAAGTTTTGGCTCTTGAGCACGCCGAAGCGCACTCCGGGTGCCAACTTCATGAAAGCGACGAGGACATGGTTCTCCAGGCGCTGGGTTCCATCGTGAAGCCAGGTTTCCTTGAAATCGAGAGTCCCGCCGGCCGATCCGCCCACGAACAGGCAGGGAAAGCGGCCCGAATCATACAAGGCTTCCATGAAGAAGGATTCCGAGGCCGATAGACCGTCGAAAAGCACATAGGCCAGGGTATCCCTGTGATCGATGTCCATCTTCACCCGTAACCGTTCGATACCCCGCGTTAGGCGTGCCACGCGCTCCTTCAAGGGCAGCTCCACGGTTCCTCGGCGCAGATCCTCGCAACCCAAGGGGAGAGTGACCACCTGGGCGCGCGCGATTAGGGAGGCATCGAAACATTGCAGTACTATGCGATCCCAGCGATTCCCAGTAGCGCAGTAGACATGCTCTTGTTCCGTGCAGAGCTCACCGGCTGTGGAACACAAGGCTATAGCCGCAGCCGGAAATCGGCAGCGCGATACCCGGGCAATTTGGTCGATGTCCACGTGAGGTGAAACGAAACCGACGATGAAGGTAGGATCGATATGCAATTCGGCGAGTCGTGTCCCAAGCTCAGCCGAGGTGGTCTGCAGGGTTACTATCCCGCCCGGTTGTTTTCCCATGTTGTATGAAAAGATTCCCATTGAACTGGTCTCCGTGTAGCTCGAATCGAGGACTCAATGTAAATTTATCGGCGCATGGCATGGGGACTTGAATGAGGGCCAGCAATTGGGCATTCCCAAGCTGGCCCGTTGCTATTATCAAAGCCGGCGGCGCCGTACCGAGGCGAACACTACCCGGGCTTCGCTAAGGCCGAGTGCCCAAGCAGCGCAGAAATAAACCACACCGAAAGTTGCTGTTACGAGTAGGGCTAGCAGTAGAGGGTGAAGATTTTCGAGGAGAATTCGTGTGCCGTGTCCGGCAGCGGCAGCGGCCAGCGCTGCGATGAACAGGCGTGCCAGCAGTCCGGAGTTGCTATCGACCGTGCCGATGTGTGATCGGAGAGCAGCGCGCAACAGCCACCACTCGATCCATGCGCCACCCGAAGCGCCGAGGGCAAGGCCCACGGGGCCAAGCGGAATCCCCGCGACACTCAGATGCTCGAAAACACCGGCCGATACCGTGATACCCCCGACGGTGACCGATTCAAACTGCACCATCAAAAAAGCACCGGCAATCCCCGCCGTCAGAACGCGAAGACCGGCGACACGGGCAGGTGTCTTCGTGTCATGCAATGCGAAGAACGCCGATTGATAGATGCGCGTGCTCGTCGACGCGAGGAGTCCGAAACTGTAGGCGGCGAGGGTAAACCATACGATCGTGACATCGGTGGCTCCGAATGCTCCCGCTCGGTATAGACCTGCGACCAGGACATCCCCCAGCAACACGTAGGCCACGCAGCTCGGTACGACATAGAACGCAACACGTTGAATAGCCGTCCTCATGCGTTCGCGCAGTGCCTCGTTCGGGCGGCTACGCTCCCTAGCGAGTTCCGGTAGCTCCGCGGCGGCAATGCTCATGCCGAAAAGGCTGATCGGCAGAAGGTAGAGTGTCTGCGCGTAGCGCAGGCGCGCGAGTGCGCCAACCGCAAGGAGGCTTGCGAGAATCAGGTCGACGTAGGTGCTCAGTTGCACGATGCCCCGACCGAGGATCGCTGGGCCGGCGTTGCGTACGATTTCTTTGAAGCCGGGCTCGCGGCGTCCGCTGTTGACTCGGATTTCGCGGTCTAGACGCAGGACCCATGGGATTTGGATGCCGAACTGGAGAAAACCGCCGAGCAGTGCGCCCCATGCCGTGGCTATGAGCAATGCATCGAGTTCCAAGCGGGCGCCAAACCCGACGAGCACCGCGATGATCGCCGCGTTCCAAAGTACCGGCGCGAAATAGGGGATGAAGAACTTGCGATGACTGTTCAAAATGCCGAGGGCCCAAGCCGATAGCACGAGTACTCCGGTCATTGGGAAAATGATTTTTACCACGGCTACCGCCAGGGTGCGGCGTTGTCCTTCGAAGCCGGGAGTGAACACGCTGACGATGAGGGGAGCGAACAGAATACCCAGCATTGCGATGATGCCCGCGATGCCGAGCAGTAGCGCGAACATGGCTCCGGCGACGCGACCGGCTTCCTGAGTTCTCCCTTGTCCGATGAGCTCCGAATAAACGGGAATGAACGAAGCGCTGAGGGTCCCTTCGCCGAGCAGGTTCTGCAGCAGGTTCGGCATGCGCAGTCCCGCACTGAAGACATCCGCATGAAGTTCGGTGCCGAAATAGGTGGCGAGAACACGCTCGCGCACGAGTCCCACGATCCGGCTTATCAAGATTCCTGCACCGACCAGAACGGATGCGGCGGTGCTCGATCGCGTGGCGCGGGCAGCAGCTGAGGACTCTTCTCCGTTCGATGGGTGAGCCATGCGATTATTGTAGATAGGTAACCGGTTCCACCCGCCCGTTTCCCGGTGGGCAATTGGCCTGAATTTTATTCAACATGAACTGGTTTTGGCCGGTTCGTCGGGCGTGGCGCGACATTGTCGCTTAGTTTATCACTGCCGGGCACTTCGTCCGCACATTGGGAACGACGAGAACCCGTTGCGGAAAACCCGCCGCCAATAGCTGGTTTTTCCAAGTCGGATGCTGCTGGCGCAACCGAACGGTAATGGCGTAGCCCGAGCTCACGGAAATTCCGAGGATTGAGTGTGAGAAAAAGGTGAGTGTGCATCTGAGAACGGCCCTAGCCCTTGTAAATTGGCTTTCTTGGAGGCTGAATCCCCGGGTGTTGCCGCACGGAACTCCACGCCATGGGCTTATGCTAATATCGGGAGTATACAACCAGTTGGAGTGAACGATTCTGTGCGTTGCCGGTGGATCGGAGCATTATGCGCCCCTTTAAAGCGTGAATCGAGCCTATCATGAATCTGGAATCCGAACTGCCTTCAGACGTACTCGCGGCAATCCATGGGAATCGTAAAATCGAGGCGATAAAGCTCTTACGTGAGCAGCGCAATCTCGGACTCAAGGAGGCAAAAGATCTAGTCGAAATCTATGTTGCTGAGCACCCAAATTTAATCACCAAGCGTCGCCCAAATGTAGAGACCGGCTACGGTCGCCTAGTCGTCGTGGCCCTAGTGCTCACGGCGATGTACGCCGCGTATCGTTTCTACTCGTAGTGGAAGGTCAAGTGCCCAGGACGCCTAATTATTACTAAACATGGATTTTCATTACGATAATTAAGGTAGCGCTCTACCACCGCGTGGCCAATCGTAAAATTTACGACGCCGTGCCGGATGCGTACTGAATATTCACTTTCATCCAAGAGAGTCTTGTTGTTTTCTTCATCCATGGCAATTCGAACAGGATCGGCAGATGGGTTTTCTTTTTCAGATAGACTGTCACAGAGTTCCCTTCGATGAAGATCCTGGCGCCGTTTTCCAGAAACTTTCGATGGATGGTATCGACGGTGCACTGCTCAAAGCCGGATAACTGTTTCGCCACGACGCGATAAAGATTGTGGGCCAGTAGCGATAACGTCAGATCGAAATCGACTTTGACCACGATGGACGAAGAAGGGTGGTTTAGTTGGAAGAACATAATCTGTTCGGCGATTTCTTGCTCCACCAGCCATCGACGCGCATACTTGTGTACGATGTCGCGTACCGGCATGTCAAAGTCGTTGGTGATCAGGAACGTTGGTTTTTCCCGGCCATGATCGGCAAGAATGACCTCACGCACATCGCCCTCATAGTGACGCAAGGTAGTGCGTCCATCATGAACTCGGACGCGTTGATATTTTCCTTTGGCCCGCTGTAGAGAGATTTTCTGCCATTGATCGTCCGGAATGGCTTCGGCGCGTTCGAGCTGTTTTTTCCCACGCCGCCGCAGCGTGAGGAACTTGATGTTATCCGGGCTGAGATTGATCTGGTTGAGCTGTTGATACGTCGTAAATTTCGAGTCAAAGATTAAGAGTTTTGGTGCATTACCCCGCCCCTGTTTCCAAAAATCGATAAAATCCAAGACGGCCTCGGCCTGATCGCGATGCTTGATCTCAGCGTTCGTATAAGCCAGTTGCTCCGTGGCCGGTTGTTGTACGATCAACGCTAAAAGGCTCTTGATGGCCTTGGAACGGGAGCCCGACCCGTTTCGCTCTAGGACGCTGTCATCGCCCCAGTGGGGAATGGCTTTGAAATCCAGATTAAACTCGCCATCCTCCATCTCGTCCTGGAATATTTGGCTTAACCGCTCCAGCAAGCGGCGGTTCTCTTGCCGCGTGACGCGATACGAATAGGTCGACAAAGTGGTTGATTTCGGTAACACATTAAGCCCGGCAAAAAACCCCAAGGCCCGGTCCATATTCCATCGGCTATCGTGAGACCAACGCTGGCCACCCATAAGTTTAAGCGCCAGAAACGCCAACACCGACTGCACATCGCTGATCTGGCTGGTAGCGGGAAAACCGCAGGCGGCAATCGCCCTGACGATCCCCAACTGTTCCAACAACGGCAGAAACACCAACGGACCCGCACCGGTCTCGGTGAGAAACTGCTCATCGGTGATCGGCAACGACTCGCTGACCGGCGCCGAGAATTTCTCGGGTGGATTCACCGCCAATCGTTGTTGTCGCGTTCGTTTCGGTAGTGGCGCAAAGCCCTCCGATTTGAGGATACGGTCAATGGTATCCAGCGAAACAATGCACTGATCGGCATCCAAAACACTTTTGACATCGGCAATCGAGACATTGCGTTTGCGCAGCGCGACGATCTGCTGGACCACCTCTTCATCGGTGTGGTGTTCTTTGGGCCCTGGCTTTTTTTCGGTAAAGAAAGGCAGAACGCCGTCACGCAGAGCCTGGGCGAATTCAAAGCGTAATTTCTTGAAATAGATGGGAGAGAGGCCAAATTTCTTTGCTGCCTCCGCGGCGGGAAGTCCCTCGTGGTAGAAGGCCCGCATGGCTTCGTAGTGGCGTTGCGCGGTGCAAGCGGGGTGGCTGAAGAACGTCGCGGGGTCCATATATAGATACTATATATATCTGAACTATAAATAAACAGATAATATTATATTTTTAAGAATCTGCGCCATATCGGCCAAAATATGGCGTTTTTAAGCGTCTTAGCGCGTATAGGAACGCTTCCTTAAGCGCTTTGACGTAACCGCTATTATCCAAACATCCGATAGTAATAGTGGCTATTAGAGTAGCAATATACGATGGGTAAGGTGCTCGGTGCTCTAAGAATCAGACCGAATGATGCGGGAAATAAGCTGCATAAATAAATCTTAGACGCACGACGAGACCACTGTAACATACTGTTTTTATATCACATTATAAAAAAGGTGCGGCTGGAAAAGAATAAAATATCGCGTGTTTAATGGCGGTTGTTAAAACAAAGCGGGTTCGGCCTGGTGTCTGGTGGGGATCAAAAATGGGTACCTTAAATATCGTAATGAAAATTCATGATAAACAATTTTTCCACATTGCCAGCCAGTTCGTTTTGCAGTCGGATGAAGGCGGCTTCGTGTTCCGGCATTGCGGGATCGATCTTGTCGCCATGGCGAGGACACAAGTCATTGATCGCCTGTTGCAGTTCACGAGCTCTTGGTTCGCGCCCCACACTTAATCGACGGTCTTTTTGATATTGAACGGCTTGCCGATAGATTGCCATCAAGGCCTCGAGAAATGCCGCATAGGCGGATTCGTCAGGATTGCGCAACGCCAATGGGATGGCTTTGCGTATCAGATGGGCCCAGCACAGTTGATGGGTGTCAAACAGATATTTGTAGGCCCCATAGTCGTCCGTCACGCCAATGCCAGCAAACGGCTCGCCGAGCATGTCGGTCGCTTCTTCTTTGCTTCGACTCTTGCCGCAGCGAAATAAAACATACAGTGCCGTGGAAAACACCCCGGTGTAACAGGATTGTGCGCCCACCTTCCAACCGGTCTCGTCGATAGATACAATCCATTGCCAAGCCATCAGCTCGGCGATGGCCTGTTCCTGCCTCACGCCAGTCATCGCTGAGCTGCTCAAGCAGTGAGTGGGCTTGGGATTTCGACAGTTTAAGTGCGGTAAAAAACTCGATGATCTGACAGCTATGGTCCAGTGAGACACCGATCAGATAGTGCAGATACGCCACGATCAGGCTGACTTCCACACCGAACTCACTGCGACTAGTGCGCAGCCCGCAGCAACTGTCTTGGATGTCAAGCATTTTCAGGTGCAGGTTGTGTCCAAAGCGTATCCGTTTTAACCATGGCATTCAGGATCGTCAACAGCTTTCTCATGCACGCGATTAAAGCCACCTTAGGGGGCTTGCCTGCTTTGCGTAAGCGCTCGTAGAACGCCCGGATAACCCCATTGAAGCGCACCGCCGCTAAAGTGGCCATGTACAGCGTGGAACGGAGGTGAGCACGGCCTCCCCACACACGACGTTTGCCCTGGAACCTACCACTATCGCAGTTGAAGGGCGCAACCCCGACCAGGGCGGCGATCTGCCGACGGTTGAGCTGCCCCAGTTCGGGAAGGGCGACCAAGAGCATGCTCGAGGTCACCGGCCCCACACCGGGGGCACTTTGTAGCCGTTGGTCTTTCGCCAACCACAAAGGGGTGCCTTTGATACCACGTCTAGTCTGTACGTCGATATCCTTCAGCCGCTCCTTAAGCCAATTGACATGTTGGAGGATGTCGTTTCGTGTTTGGGTTGATGCCATCGATAAGCGGTTCTGCTCGGTGGTCAACATCTCCAAGAGTTGTCGACGTCGGGTGACAAGCGCTTCGAGCGCTTGTAAGTCAGCGTCTTTTATGGGCCGAACCGCAGGCTGTATTGCTTCGGCAAAGTGAGCGAGGACAGCGGCATCGAGCGTGTCGGTCTTGGCCAGTTTGCCTGTAGACTTCGCAAAGTCACGCACTTGGCGAGGATTGACCACTGCCGCGGGCAAGTGCGCGGCCCCCAGCGCCGCCACCGCAGGGGTCTCAAACCCGCCGGTAGCCTCGAGGACAATAAGCGTAGGTGACAGGCTTTTCATCTCGGCAACCAAGGCAGCAATCCCCGCTTCATCGTTACTAAAGCATAGCGTGGTCCCCGAGGAACGCACCGCCACATCCAACGCGCGTTTAGACACATCGATACCAACAAATACAGACGACGTTTCGTTCATGGCAAATCTCCGTTACCCAACCTTGCAAAAATACGGGCTCCTAGGGCCCAAGCAACTGTTCGGGCTAATTGAGAGAAGGACGTGGCGACCTTGCTGCGGGACGGGATACAAATCCCCAGGGCGGAACGGTCTACCGCATCCGAAACAACTTCATACACGAATAGTTGGCGTCCGAACCCAGGTTGTGGATATGTGGATATCTTCCCTGATACCCACATATCCACAACCCAACAATCAAGATAATTATTCATGAAAAAGAAAGATACAAGGGCAATGGCGCTTGTTCGCACCCGGGTAAGTCATGGATCTCATAGCCAATATACAGCGCTCTGCCATCGACAATACGCCAGGCGTACTGGGTGCGAACATACACGCAATCAGCGGGATCGACGTTTTCCGGATACACCTTTTCGGTGTGGTCGACAAACCCTTGTTTGTCATCACGAGGGCGACGGCCCGTGGCCCCTTTCCCTCGCTTGTTCCTCTTGAATCTACCTCCTTTCGTCTCAGCGCTATAGTGCTCGGAAAACGTCGGTGGTTTAGCCGACTTACGCTTCGCTTTGTCTCCAAGTAACCCGCGAAGACGCTCGTTTTCCTCGATCAGCTCTGCTAGCTTTGCCTCTAGCTCGGCGATCTTCTCGTCGCGCTCTTCAAGTTCTTTTTGTAGATCTTTCAATGCACTATGCGGCTGTATCGATAATATTCTTTATGAGGTAAAAGTGTAATACTTTGTGGGGCTGGATTCAAAATAGACACTTACGTAAAAAGCTATTTCACCAAATTGGTTTGAGATGCCATATTCCCTACGAAAACTGTGAATTGAGTCAGCATGCATCTGCCACAATTGAGCCCGGGGGTGCCATGGGGATGGCTCAAGAATGAAGGAGAACGCACATGAAACGCTTTATTTCCATTCTGTTTATCTATTGTGTGGGGCAAATACGATCATTGGTGCGTCCCCGCTGGGTCTTCCTCCGGTGCCTGTTCCAGCGGATAACCCTCAAACAGCAGAAAAAATCCAACTTGGGGATAAGTTATTCAATGACAAGCGTTTTAGCACCACCGGCGAGGTTGCTTGTGCAACATGCCATGATCCCAAAAAAGGCTTTGTAGATCAGCTACGGGTTTCTAGGGGTATTCATAAGCTTACTGGGACGCGGAATGCGCCCACGGTCATTAACGCCGCTTATCTTAAAACCCAATTTTGGGATGGCCGCGAGCCCAGCTTAGAAGCCCAATCCGCTCAGCCTCTGGTGAATCCAGTGGAAATGGGACTAGCCAATCACGATCCTGTTCTTAAGATCGTTCGCTCGGATCCGGAATATGTCGGCTTACAACTTAAGCCGGGGCATCTATCACTTTCAAAGGGTTATTAATCATACGTTCACGATGCTTTCGAGGCAGTGGAAGCGGCCCCATAGGGTCAAGCAGCCAGGGGAACAAGTCTGGAAAGTCGGTTTCAATTAATCGCATGGCCGCCGTTGTGCCATCCTCGCGTTTGAGTCCGTAATTATGAATCACCGTTAATGCTCTCAATCGTTGTTCACTCAATCCGCGACCGTTATGGTACATCTGGGCAAGACAGCCATTGCGCCCTTCAACCGCTGATGAACTACGGTGGAATTGCCGCGCCATCGATTCAGCCCAGGTGAGCCCGCGTTAGATTTCGCTTTCCGCCAGAGTCCGCGTGAGAGGATGCGCATTGAACGCCTGAACCGCCGTAACCGTTCAGACCCCGCCTCAAATCAGATTGGACATTAGCCGAGGAGTGTGAGAATTTAATGGGGAATAAGAGGAAATCTCGTCGGACCCCGCTAAATGCCCCGATCCGTATGCAGCTTAAGAATCACAGTTTAGGCCAAATCGATGAGCCCTATATCCGATCGCTGAGCCATGAGGATCTGATCAGGCTCTCGACGAAGCTATTGAACGACCTAAAAGAAGCCCGGGAGCGGCTGAACCAGGGGCCGAGCAACAGCTCGCGGCCACCGAGTAGTCAGGCGCCGTGGGAAAGTAGTGAGGAACGCAAGGAGGAGGGTGAGCCGAGCACGGAGGATCCGGGGAGTGGCGAGGACGAGCCGGAAGTGGCTTCGGGCCCGGCGGAGAACGCGGTGGCGGCGCCGGACACCCAAGAGGGGGCACCGAAACGCCGCAAGGCGGGTAAGCCGAAGGGATCGCCGGGCTATGGGCGTACCCAGCGAGTAGCGCTCACTCACACGGTGGATCACCGCGTCGAACGGTGTGAGATCTGTGAACATGAAGCCCTTGAGTGTGCTGAGCAAAGGCCTTGGACGGCTTACACTAGCCTGGATATCGAGGTGGGTGAGGGCGACGCACTCGGGCTGCGGGTTACCCATACCCAGCACCTCTTTTACGAGATGAGCTGTGGCTGCGGTCATACGACCCGCCAGTATCCGCACCGCGGCGAAGCCGATGAGCGATGGGAAGGGATTGGGTTAAGCGAGTGGCGACTCGTCGGTCCGATGCTGTGTGCGCTCATTATCGCCTTAACCTATCGGGCACGGATGTCGCGGGCCCGGGTTCAAGAGTTTCTGCGGGAGTGGTTAGGTTTGGAGCTGAGCGTCGGCACGCTGCAGCGCTGTATCGAGGAGTCCGCGCGCTCGGCCGCCCCGGTCGAGGAGCAGCTCGTTGCCGCGGTATTGAACAGTGAGTTGCTCCACGCCGATGAGACGCCGCACAAGGAGCACGGTCAGGCGCGCTGGTTGTGGGTGTTCGTCAACGCCACCACCGTGTTGTTTTATGTCGGGTATCGCACCAAAGAGATCATTGACACGCTGCTGGGCGAGGCCTATGGCGGTTGGTTGATGAGCGATGGTTACGTCGTCTATCGGGCGATGGCCAAGCGGCTGCGTTGCTGGGCTCACCTGCGCCGCAAGGCCAAGGGGCTAGAAGAAAGTTTGAACCTGGAGGGCCGCCAGTTTGGCCAACAAACCACTGCCTTTCTTAAGACGCTGATGAAGGCGATCTATCAGGCTCGGGAAGGGCCTGGAGAGGACCTCACTCCCCTTTTCCAAGACCCACTCGATCAGTTCCGCGCGGCGTGTGAACGGGCGCGGGGCTCCTCACACGAGAAAACTCACGCCTTGGCGGTGGAATTTCTCAATGACTGGGAGGCGATCTTTCGCGTGCTGGCCCATCCGCACCTGCCCCTGACCAACAACGAGGCCGAGCGGGCATTGCGCCATTGGGTCATCCTGCGCCGGATCAGCTATGGGACGCGCACCCCACAGGGTAGCCGGGCCTTTGCACTGCTGGCGAGCATCATCGATACCTGTCGCAGACGCAACGCTTCACCGTGGTGCTATCTAGCCGAAGTGATTGATAGGGCACGACGCGGAGAACAAGTACCCATGCTTCCTACTGCGGGTTGATTTCTCCTAAATTTATAGGGGATCTGAAGGGTTACGGTGGCTGAGGTGTGTTTGGGCCAGGTGGGTGCGGTTGCCGCGCGCGAGGTCTCGCGTTTTGCCCGTAACAATCGCGAATGGCAAAAACTGGTTGAGGTCTGCCGGGTCGTGGATACCTTGCTGATCGATCAAGAGGCCATTTATACGCCACGCTGCGGTAATGACCGTTTGCTGCTGGGTCTGAAGGGGAGTTTGAACGAATACGAGCTCGATTTGCTACGTGAGCGCTCGGTCGAGGCCCGGCGCGAGAAAGCGCGTCGTGGCGAGCTGATTATCATGGCGCCGGTGGGATTTATTAAAACCGAGGATCAGCGCCTTGAGAAAGATCCGGATCAGCGCGTTCAGCAAGCCCTTCGGTTAGTCTTCAGCAAATTTCTCGAGTTAGGCAGCGTACGCCAGACGCTATTGTGGTTTATCGAGCACGAGGTGGCGTTGCCGGCGCGGCTTGCTAACGGCGAGACCTATTGGCGGCGCCCCGCCTACGGCACCGTGTATCGTATCTTGACTCATCCGGCCTATGGCGGTGCGTATGCCTACGGCAAGACCGAGCATGCGATGCGCTATGATCATGGCCAGCCGCGTCGCCTCAGCCGTCGCAAGCCGCGCGAGCAGTGGTTGGCCTTGATTCCTGAGGCCCACGAAGGCTCTCTTAGCTGGGAGCAATTTGAGCACATTCAGCGCATGATTTCAGAAAATGCTTACGGTGCTGGCCAACCGGGGGCCACCCAACAGGGCGTGAGCTTACTCGCCGGGCTGTTGCGCTGTCGACGGTGCGGGCGAAAGTTGACGGTGTACTATACCGGTCGCGACCATAATGTACTGCGCTATGGCTGTTGTCGCGGCAACTTGGATAATGGGGAAGCGAAGTGTATCGCTTTTGGCGGCACGGCCGTGGATGAGGCGCTCAGCCAACAGGTGCTGCGCGTGGTGCAGCCTGGAGCGATAGAGGCGGCGGTGTTGAGCGCGCAAGACGCCAGCCGTCAGCAGGACGAGGTGTTGGCCGCCTTGGAACGTGATTTAGAAGCCGCACGCTATCGCGCTCATCGGGCTTGGAAACAATACGATGCCGCTGACCCCGCCAACCGCTTGGTGGCAAGCGAATTAGAGCGGCGCTGGAATCAAGCCCTGCAACGTGTTGAGGAACTGCAGCGGCGTATCGAGAAACAACGCAGCCAATGCACGACTCAGACAGCGCCGACGCTCGAGGATTTTCAAGGCTTGGCCACCGATCTGGAATCGGTATGGGCTCACCCCGAGACGGATGTGCGCTTAAAAAAGCGCATTATCCGCACCTTGATCCATGAAATCGTCGCCGACCTAGACGCAGACGCCGGTGAAATTATTCTCATCGTTCATTGGCAAGGCGGTGTCCACACAGAACTGAGGTTAGCACGGCGCCGCCGGGGTCAGTGCAATACTCAGACCGACAAAACAATCGTCGAAGCGGTGCAGGTGCTGGTGCGGATCGGTACCGATGATGTCATCGCCGGCGCCCTCAATCGCAATGGATTGCGTACCGGACGCGGCAATCGCTGGACGCGGGAACGGGTGATCTCGCTGCGCAGTTATAACAAAATCCCCCGATACTGTCCCGACAGGCGCCACCTACAGGGCTGGATGAACCTCACGCAAGCCGCCGAGTTTTTGGACATCAGTCCTAGAACACTGCGCCTGGCCGTCGAACGCGGCGAAATCAAAGCCGATCATCCTCTAAATGACGGGCCATGGGTGTTTAACCGCCAGGCCTTGGAAAGTGACGCGGCTATCCAGTTGGTGGACCGGGTTCAGCGCCGTTGTGAACTCCCCGCAAAACCAGCCGCTGATCAAGCGAGTCTAGATATTTCAACTACATAGCGAGGTGTGTTGTATGAAGCATGGTTGTAGAACTGGAAGTATTGGTCTAACCCTTGATACCGCTGTAAGACGTTCTCGTAGTCGTTGAGGTAGATCTCCTCATACTTGAGGCTGCGCCATAGCCGTTCGATGAAGACGTTGTCCAGGGCCCGGCCTCGTCCATCCAGGCTAATCAGTATCTCCCGAGTCAGCAGGCAGCGGGTGAACTCGGTACTGGTAAACTGGCTGCCTTGGTCGGTGTTGAAAATGACCGGGTAGGCATGTTGCAGGGCGTCTTCGAGCCTACGGACACAGAACAGATGATCGAGGGTATTCGACAGCTCCCAGGCGATCACATAACGGCTATACCCGTCGATAACGGCGGCCAAGTACATAAAGCCCGCGGGCATCGGAATATAGGTGATGTCCGTCGACCCTACCAGATTGGCGCCCTGCAGTTCCATGCCCTGAAGCCAATAGGGATAGATCTTGTGGCTCGGGTGAGGTGGGCTGGTATGGGGCCCCGGAACCGTGGCTTGTATCCCCATTTTTCGCATCAGACGCTGCACACGTTTACGGTTCACCGCATGGCCTTGGTTGATTAGCCATCGAGTCATCTGACGGCTACCGAAGAAAGGCGTGCGTAGATACTGCTCGTCGATCAGTCGCATGTACTTCAGGTTCCGCTCTGACTCGACTCCACAGGGCGTGTGATAGTAGCTCGAACGGCTCAGGCCAGTCAGCGCACATTGGCGCGCAATGCTGAGATCGGGATGGTGAGGGTCAATGAGCATACGCTTATTCCCTACCGAATTCAGCCGACTTTTTTTTAGCCAGTCCAGCTCCATTTTTAGTCGCCCGATCTCCTCGTACAGCGGAGCGGTGAGCGGCTGCTCGGTGAGGGACTGCTTGGCGGACTTGCCTCGTTTGAAGGTTTCCGGCAAGTTCTCAATGGCCTGCTTTTTCCAGGCGTTGATCTGGACCGGGTGAACCTGGTATTGACTGGCTAGTTCGCTGGTGGTCTTCATCCCTTTGATCGCGTCAAGGGAAACTTTGGTCTTGAACTCCGGGGTGTGAATTGTGCGTTTCTTTGACAGGGTTGATCGCCTCTGATTTGTGGCTAATGTCGCCCACATTTCCTAACTTATCAACCTGTCCAATTTTTGGGGTCCACTTCAGAGAGCCACTTTACAGATCCGACAATTTAATGTCACCATGAGCCACTTCACCGCTTATGCAATTTACGGTGGGTTGTGCTGAGGGGGTAAGGGACACGTTTGAATAGCGATTAGTCTTATACCTTAATTTGTTTGCTTGGGGGCTACATTCTGAATCGCTGCGGAAGAGACTTTGACTTGAAATCAGCTGATAACTGCTGCGAGAATGGAAGTAACAGGGGATTCGACGACGGAGGGATAACAATATTACTTTGCCCCGAAATCAATAGGAGAGGTTGGCCGTACTTGCAAGACGCGGTGATATAAAGCAGCGGCGTGTCAGTGCGAGGCATTTGACGTCGCTGGACGATCGTTACGCTGCCGTCGCCGAAGAGTTACAACGCCTAGCCGAACGATTCCAGATAAATAAGATCCGTCAATTGATCCAAACTACGCAACATCAATCATGATGAGTTCTGTATTCACCAATCAATCCGTTATACTCGTGGTCGACGATAATCCGGACAATCTCGGGATATTATTTGAATTATTGGGCGAACAAGGATTTGAAATATTAGTCGCTGAAGACGGCGAAAGCGCGCTCCAACAGGCCGAATATACTCATCCAGATTTGATTTTATTGGATATTTTATTGCCTGATATGAATGGATTTAGTACCTGTCAGCAACTTAAAGAGCGGCCTGCCACCAAGGATATCCCGGTGATCTTTATGTCCGCATTGACGGATACCGTCGACAAAGTAAAAGGATTGCAGTTGGGCGCTGTCGACTACATTACCAAACCTTTTCAGCATCAAGAAGTCCTTGCCAGGGTTAACACCCACCTTAGCTTGCAGCGGTTGAAGGCCAGGCTTAAAGAAAGTGAGGAAAGACTGTCAAGAATAGTGGAGTCTGCTATGGATGCCATCCTCAGCTTGGATCAGGCGGGCTGCATCCGCTTGTTTAACCGCGCGGCAGAGCGGGCGTTCCGTTGTAAGGCGGATGAAGCGGTTGGCCAAGGCTTTAATCGTTTCTTTTCCGAAGCGACTCAGAAGACCGTGACTGAATATCTGCACTCAGGGGCGGGTGATGTGCCCACGCAACAGGCAATGTGGGTTCCCGAGGGTCATAGTGCAGTGCGCGCGGACGGTGAGATATTTCCCATCGAAGCCACACTATCCCATGCGGAAGCCAACGGCCAGTCAATCTATACGCTCATTTTGCGAGATGTCCAGGAACGCAAGAAAGCCGAGGCGGAGTATCAAAAATTGCAGGGTCTTAATCTCTACCTTGAAGAAGAATTGCGCGCTGAACACGAGGCGAATGAATTTGTGGGTTCCTCGCAGAGTTTGCGTGAAGTCATGAAGAGTGTGCAGCAGGTTGCCGGTACCGAGGCCACCGTATTAATTACCGGAGAGACGGGCACCGGCAAGGAATTGATTGCGCGGGCAATCCATCGCTTTAGCGCCCGTAAGGATAAGGTTTTAGTGAAGCTTAATTGTGCGGCGATTCCCGCCGGTTTGGTGGAGAGTGAGTTGTTCGGTCATGAACGAGGCGCCTTTACCGGAGCATTGACGCGCAAGATCGGTCGATTTGAATTAGCTCATGCTGGTACTTTATTTTTAGACGAGATTGGTGAGCTGTCGCTGGATCTTCAAGCCAAGTTGTTGCGCGTACTCCAAGAAGGCGAATTCGAGCGCCTGGGCAGTTCACGCACCACAACGGTGGATGTGCGCATCGTCGCAGCGACCAACCGAGATTTGCCGAGGGGTGTGGCCGAAGGCGAGTTCCGCGCGGATCTATTCTATCGGTTGAATGTGTTTCCCATCGCATTGCCGCCGCTGCGCGAGCGCAAAGGCAGACCTCCTGTTACTCGTCGAGCATTTCGTAAGACGGTATGCAAGCAAATATGCTAAACGGATCGATACAGTACCCGAACGCATGGTAACGGCTTTGCAAGACTACGATTGGCCTGGAAACGTGCGGGAGCTGCAGCATGTCATCGAACGGGCGGTGATCTTGACTCAAGGTCATCAGCTTGCGTTCGATGAGGGATTTCTGCAAACCAAGACTGAGCCCTCATCGAACGTGATTACATTGGAAGAAGTCGAACGCAATCATATCTGCAAAGTCTTGGAAGAAACGGGATGGCGGGTCAGCGGCAAGTTTGGGGCGGCTGAAATGCTTGGTCTCAAGCCCACAACGTTAGAATCTAGAATGAAGAAACTCGGTATCACGCGTAATACATGATGCCGAGTTTAATTACTTGCGAGTTTACAAATCAGGGTGAGCCACGTCTCTTTTAAGTTTGCATGTCATTGGCTACCAAGGATTTAAGGTAGTTTCGAAACGGTTCCTTAATTTCCTCATGTTTGAGTGCATACTCAACATTAGCCTGTAGATACCCTAATTTACCCCCACAATCATAGCGTTTCCCAGCGAATTCATAGGCTAGCACGTCCTCGTGTTTTAACTGATCCGCTATAGCGTCCGTCAGTTGGATCTCTCCTCCTGAACCTCTTTCGGTTTGCTCCAGATACTTAAAAATTGAGCCATTTAAAATATATCTGCCGACGACAGCAATGGTGGAAGGTGCTTTATCCGGACTGGGTTTCTCGACAAGACCTTTGATTTTCCATAGCCGCTCGTCGATGGGTTCACCATCAACGATGCCATAACTTTGAGTTTCCTCTTTAGTAACGTTTTCTACACCGATCACGCCGCATTGCCGTTCATTGTAAATGTCGACCATTTGCTTTATGCAGCTATTGGCACCGCCATCGATCAAATCATCCGCAAGAATGATGGCGAATGGCTCGTCTTCAATCACCGATTTTGCACACAAGACGGCATGTCCCAAACCCAGCGCTTCCGCTTGACGAATATAAACGCAGGAAACATGTGAGGGTAAGATATTACGTACGATCGATAACATCGCTTGTTTGTTTCGAGATTCAAGCTCTTTTTCAATCTCATATGACTTATCGAAATGATCCGGAATAGCGCGCTTAGTCCGGCCCGTAATAAATACGAGCACATCGATCCCTGCCGAGACCGCCTCTTCGGCCGCATATTGAATCAATGGCTTATCGACAATGGGTAGCATTTCTTTTGGACTGGCTTTGGTGGCCGGTAGAAACCGCGTACCCAATCCTGCAACCGGAAACACTGCTTTTCTAATTGTTGCGCCCATTTTCAATTTACCTCCCATAAATGATATGAGGCTATCAGACTAGCAAAAAGGGTGGCTTTTGGCCACCCTTCGTTCCCCTATTAAAGTTCGCTGCGATCGTTTTAACGATGATATCGACGGCAAAAATCAATAGACGCTATTTGACTCATTATTTTGAGGATCCGGTTTTACACCGATTTCCGCTGAATACGAGTATATGCGCTCATTTCTCAAGACGGGATCTATCTGGATTAGGTCGCCATGGCTACACAATTATATCCTGCATCCACATAGGTTACTTCCCCGGTAATGCCCGCGGCAAGGTCTGAACATAGAAAGGCTGCAACATTACCTACATCTTCTATCGTTACGTTTCGACGTAGAGGTGCAACGGATGCCACTTGATCGAGCATTTTCCTGAAATCACTGATTCCTGCGGCGGCTAAGGTACGAATCGGGCCGGCTGAGATGGCGTTTACTCGTATTCCCTCGGGTCCAAGCGTATAGGCGAGATAGCGGGTATTCGCTTCCAAACTTGCCTTAGCCAATCCCATTACATTGTAATTGGGCATGGCGCGTTGTGATCCTAAGTAACTCAGTGTGAGCAGGGCACCTTGGCGACCCTGGATCATCTTCCGGCCGGCCTTAGCCAGCGCAGTGAAGCTGTAGCTGCTGATGTCATGGGCGATCCGGAAATTATCGCGGGTGATTGAATCCAGAAAATCGCCTTCGAGCGCTTCCCGTGGAGCGAATGCGACCGAATGAATAATGATATCAAGATACTCCCAGGAGTCATTCACTTGTTCAAAAACCGCTTTAATCTGCTTATCGTCTTGTACATCGCAGGGAACAATGATCTCTGAACCACACTCACTGGCCAGTTTTTCAACCCTTGGTTTAATTCGATCATTTTGGTAGGTGAAAGCGAGGTCCGCACCCTCTCGGCGCAGTGCTTGTGCAATACCCCAAGCGATGGATCGGTTACTGGCGACTCCCACGATGAGCGCCCGTTTACCGGTAAGTAGGTTCATAGAAGGACTCCAGAATTATCGTGTAGGGTTTAGTTTGTTGGAAATCTAGCAGCCAGATTAAGGCGCTGACGACCTTATATAATAAAGTAAAACGCCTACAGAACTAGGTGGTTTCACTTTTCGATGGCACTTTTTCTACTCTCGAAGCGAATCAGACCGTCTCGTACCGTGTCCACAGGTCGTGCCGTCATCTCTTAACCCCCACTTTATACGCACTATTCGGATTTTGGCGGGACGTAATTTGGGTCATGAGGATTTAGAAATATAAAATGAAATTTTCCAGGTTCCAGTTCCACATAGTCTACGATCGTACCTTGGAGTAATTCGATGCTTGATTCCGCGATGACAATATCGATTCCTTCTGAAACGAATTTATGATCATTGTTGCCAGGGACATCATCAAAACCCATAGCATATTGCAGGCCGTTGTCATCCGAATTCTGTTTAACCGCAAACCGTAGCGGGATTCCCTCCATACTTCCCTGAATGGCAGAGGCTTTAATCTGATTGGCGGCTTCTGGCGTAAGTGTAATCATCGTGTGGATCCAAGTGAGTGTAAATGAATATATCAGTCCGGGTGGCGATGGCTAACTCGAGAATTTAATGGGCTAATTTTTGCTTGTAAGAATAAATGAACTGTATAAAACGTTCGGTCCAGGGATTTTGCGCGGTGTGGCGCAAGTGCGCATAACAGGCAAGCAAATTTTTATAGATGATGCCATCGTGTTGGCCATCAATTCCTGCACCACGCAACATACGGTAGGCATAGCGAGTTTCTGGGGCTAGATTTTCGAGTGTGGAGTAATGGAATTCATGAGCAGCAATTTCATTGGCGACAGACTGTACCTTCGGCCAGAGAGACTTCCCAGTTTCCTGCAATTGAATGTAACCCCTACCCGCAGGGCGGTCGCGTACCACAGTATCGGCCTGAATTACACCCACCATGTCACAACGGCGTCCCTTCCAGCATAGGCTACGGGAGAGATACATCAGGCCACCGCATTCGGCATAGGTTGGCAGTCCGCCTTCAATTGCCGCGCGTAATTCGTGACGTAAGTTGACATTCGCCTCGAGAGCTTGCATCTGAGTTTCTGGAAAACCACCGCCGATAAACAAGCCATCGATCTCGGGAAGATGTGTATCCTGCAATGTGTTGATGGGAATAAGCTCAGCCCCACTTTTCTCGAGAGCCTCAAGATCGTCTGGATAATAAAATCCAAAAGCAGCGTCACGGGCGATGCCGAGCTTGATTTTGGAGTTTGCAGCTGAAATAGGAGTAGTTAGAATAGGAGTAAGGGGAATCGGGAGATGATCCTCAGTCGTTGTTGGAAATTGTGCGTTTGCGGCGATCTCCAATATCCGCTCCAGGTCCACCTGTTGGGCAATAACATCTGCAATTTTTGCAATCCTAGAACCTGCTTGAGCATCTTCGTTACTTGGCATTAGCCCCAGATGACGTTCAACGAGCTCGAGTTCTGGGGCTCTGCCAATGGCTCCCAATACTGGAAAACTAGTATAATGTTCGATGACTGCACGCAGCTTGGATTCGTGACGCGGGCCGCCGAGCTGGTTAAGGATAACTCCGGCGATATTGACTTTATGGTCAAACTCACGATACCCAATCAACAGCGGTGCGACTCCACGTATGGTGCCGCGTACATCGAGTACGAGTATCACCGGGGAACATAGCAGCTTAGCGAGCGCTGCGTTGCTGTTGGTGCCTTCCACATCCAGGCCATCGTACAGTCCTTTGTTACCCTCGATCAGCGATATATCGGCATCAGATCCATAGTGACGCACAGTTTGCAGAATTTCTTCGTCGGTAGTCGTAAAAAAATCCAAGTTGCGGCATGCGCGACCACTCGCGTGCGTAAGCCACATGGGATCGATATAGTCAGGGCCTTTTTTAAAGGGTTGAACCGTGAGCCCTCTTCGCCGCAAGGCGGCACACAATCCCAGCGTAACCGTGGTCTTACCAGAGGATTTGTGAGCGGCGGAAAGAAATAGATGAGGCATGGTAAAACGGCTTCGGTAGCAATGGGTGATTCCTCCCCATTTCAACGACTACTGGAGAGATGATATTTTCCCTATCGGTACTATAGCTGTGCCACGCCGTTGCTATGCGCTTGTTTATTTAGAGGCAAGCGCAGTATTTGCGATAGACGGATACCGGATCATACTAGGCAGGTAATGTCTTTTCGGATTCTAAGTTTCAGCTATTGTTTCTGAATCACCGAGTGAGTCGGGTAAAAATCCAAGTACTTTAATGGCAAGTGCAACAATAGCTAGGGAAAAAGCGGTTCCACCTACGCCTAAGAGTACTTCGGGCAGACTCGGGGCGTAAGAGTTGACAACGCCATCGTAAAAACTGCTACTGACTTCGGCTCCAGGGAAGAGCACGAGCGGAAAAGCTTGACCGCCGATAATAATGACATAAAGCTGTGCCAATCCACCGAGTATCACTAATCCTGCTCCCGCAGCAATTGCTATGCGGGAATTCGCTAAGCTTGGATGATAAAAAAGAATCAGAGGCACTAAACTACCACACAGGATTTGAAGTACCCAGAATACGAAGGTGTAAATGCCTCCGCTGACTAATAGAAACTCCTCGACGGCATGGTGTTCGGTAAAATATAGATTCGTAAGGTGATAGACCAGTACGAAATAAAGCACGGAGGCTACGAATACACCCAATAGATTTTTAAGGCGTTGCAATAGGGCATCCCCGAGTGGGCGAGCCGTCCAACGATACGCGGCCATCAACACGAGTAGGAAGGCAGCGAGACCGAATGAAAACGACATAATAATGAACATCGGAGCTAATAACGCGGTATCGTAGGCTTCCCGCGCAACCAAGAAACCGAAAATAGAGCCGGTACCCGTGGTTAAGATAAGGCGCCAGAGAAATGCTGTAAATCCCGCTGGTTTGCTATAGTCATTCATACGCCGTTCAATCATCATCCATAGGTAAATGGCAACAACGGCGATAAACCCAGTATAAAGAATAATGTTCCATGCAAATATGGATTTAAAATTGTAATAAGTCATGGCGACTATCAGCCGGTCGGGACGCCCTAGGTCTAATACCAAGATTGCGAGTCCGCCGATTAATAACGCGATTGCAAGTAGGCCGGATAGACGCGAAAGCGGTTTGTAGGCCGTCTTGCCGAACACCGAGGCGATAGAGGCGACATTTAACGCGCCTGAAGCGGCCACAATGAGAAACACCGCAAAGATGTGTGGTGTGCCCCATACAATCTGATTGGTCATTCCGGTGACCCAGTGCCCTTCATGCTCCATATAATGGGCTGCGCCGAGTCCTAGAAGGATCAGGCATCCTAAGAGTCCCAATAGAGCATAATAGCCTAGCGAGTTACCCTGAATCGTTGAAAATCGAAATGTTTTCATGGTGAGCTGTTTTGCGAGCTATATGAAATAGCCGTGGTTGAATCAAAACCTTAGCATTCAAATCCCTTGATATCGAACGCCGGTATTCAGCCTCAGATCCGCTCGGATTTGTGAGGCGCCATATTGTTTTAAACGTATGGCGATTTCACTGCTAGGATCGTTCATGTCTCCGAAGATCATGGCCTTATGTCCTTCCCGCTCACAAGCTTCCGCACAAGCTGTGATGCCATCTCCGACATCCACCTTATGTACGCATAAATTACAGGATTCAACCGTGCCCTTGCCCCGTGGCGTGTGGGTTTTTTGATTGTGCAATGTTTCGTGCACAAAGGAGCGCGCCTTATACGGACAGGCCATCATGCAGTAGCGACAGCCGATGCAGATGTGTTTGTCAACTAGCACGATGCCATCCGCCCGGCGAAATGAGGCGCCTGTTGGGCAAACGTCAACGCAAGGTGGGTGCTCGCAATGCATACACATCATAGGCAGGGAGGTGACATGACCGGTTTGCTTATCCTTAACCGTAAGTTTGCGGATCCACTGCGCATCGATCTCGGGACGACCTGATCCTTCCAGGCCGTGTTCGTTGTTACAGGCCGTAACACAGGCATCACAGTCTTCGCGACACTGATTGGTATCGATCAGCATCCCCCAGCGAACGCTGTTGGAGACAGGTTGATCCGCTGGACGAGCGCGAGCGACTTCGTATAAAAATACACCCGGTGCAATTCCGAGGCCTGTAATAGCGCCGGCTAATGATCCTAGAAAATTCCGCCGCGCTGAATCGATTGGTGCTTGCGACGTGCTCGACCTAGATTCGTCGATACTCATTGCGGTTTTACCTCTGTAAGCTCTGCAGTCAGCGGCCTATGGAGTTTACCGAAAGATACCCGCGAATCTGGCGATGCTTTAGCCGGCAGGTGGCTTTGATTCTGCTGCGTAACTGAGGTGCTCTCTGATGGTTCCGGCACATCGGCATGACATTGAAAACAGTCGATCGTTACGCTGGCATAAGTATGACAGGCCGCGCAAAAATGTTGGTTGCTAGAAATACGCGGATACTCGCCGTTCGCGTCAGGATTGACGTGACAGCTAATGCACTCACTAAGACTATACTTTTTCGTGCGGATGCCCAGGTGCATGGTTTCATCCCGTTGATGAAGAATAAAGTCCATGTGATGGCGTCGCATGACTTCCGTAGGCTCCACGCAATGTTTAGCTTTTGACTCGGGGACCTGGGGAATGTTGGGGTACGGCACGTCTCCACTCGCGGCCCAGGACTGGGCGATGAAAACCAGTCCTGTTGCCGCGATCACAACCAACCGAAAGCGATGGATCAAGTAGTTCATGGGCATATTTTTATCTGGCTAATGATCTCCAAGAGCCATGTCAATATAACCGGTGGGACACACATCGGCGCAGATATGACAACCAATACATCGGTTATAGTCCGTATCAACGTATCGCCCCGTAGTGCTCTGGTTTTTCTTTACCCGGAACACGGCATCCTGAGGGCAGAAAATGACGCAGTTATCACATTCGAAACACATCCCGCAACTCATACAGCGATTGGCTTCGTCGACGGCGGATTCTTGCGTCAAACCCGCGTTGCGTTCTTCGAAGTGCCCAAGAACCTCTTCGGCGGTGGGACCATAACTCGACCGCTTATTGCGTGCGTGATAGCCGAAATGGCCTAAGAACAGTTCGTCAGAAGAAATGATTTCCTGCCCTGAACGGTCTTCGTAATTGTGAATGGCCCAATTTCCGTCGGAAGTGCCGCGTAAATCACCACACTCCTCCGCCTTAAATTCTTCTGGAGTCAATTTGCTTTCGCGCAATTTATCCAACAGATTAAAGTGGTGTACGTCAACTTTAGGGCGTTTCGGAATGTCAATATTTTTTAGGTAGTGGTCAATCGACTCTGCGGCGATGGAGGCTTGACCGATGGCCGTGGTCAAAAGATGAGGTCGGATGATATCGCCTGCCACAAAGTGTCCTGGCCGCTTCGGTACGGCGTAGAATTTATCGGCATCGATGAGTCCCCGACCGTTATTCAGTTCTTCGAGGCCCTCTAGGTCGCCGCCCTGACCGATAGCCGATACGATCAGGTCACACTCAATTTCAAATTCTGTTCCTTCGCGCGGAACCGGTCTTGCGCCATCCATATCACATTGGGCCATTTTTAAGGCTCGGGCGCGGCCTCGATCGTCCAACAGGACTTCGATCGGCATCACACCGTCTAAGATAGTGACACCCTCCTTGAGCGCATCTTCAACCTCGTGCTCGGCAGCCGTCATTTCTCTCTGAGGGAACAACGAGGTTAGAGTGACTTCTGCTCCTTCACGGGAAGCGGCATACGCGGCGTCGTGGGCGACATAGCCACCGATGACATGTTCCGCACGATCTTGTTCGCCTAGGGTATCGATCTTACCCAGGCGGCGGGCCACAGAGACCACATCGATGGACGTATCGCCGCCTCCGACACAGACGACTTTGCTCGCCGTGACTTGCATGCTTCCCTTATTGAAAGCCTCCAGAAACTTTACTCCTGTCACACAATTCGGGGCATCGTTATTAGGCACGGGCAAGGCGCGGCCTGTTTGACAGCCTAAGGCCCAGAGTATGGCGTCGTATTCCTTTTCTAACTCTTCTATGCTGACATCCTGTCCCACCCGGGTGCTTAGACGGGTATCGATGCCTCCCATGTCTAGAATACGCTGGCACTCGTGATCTAATACATCACGTGGCGTCCGATAACCGGGGATTCCATAACGCATCATGCCGCCAAGCTCCGCGTGTTCATCAAATATTGTGCTGCCATGGCCCTTGCGACGTAACTGATAGGCGGCCGCCATGCCGGCCGGACCGGCGCCTATGATTGCCACTTTTTTGCCGCTGAGTGCTGCATCGCCTTCGAATTTAAACTTTTCTTTATAAGCGGTATCCCCAATGAATTGTTCAACCGCGTTAATGCCCACAAAATCATCCACACTGTTACGATTGCAACCATCCTGACAGGGGGCGGGGCACACGCGGCCCATCATGGCCGGGAAGGGATTGGCATCTGTGGAACGGCGGAAAGCATATTCTTCCATGGTGAGTTCAGCCGGCGGCTTTTCAATGCCCCGCACGATATCTAACCAGCCTCGAATATCCTCTCCTGAAGGACAGCTACCCTGGCACGGTGGTGTACGATGCACATAAGTAGGGCACTTGTGTGAACGATCTTGTTCGAAAATGGCGTCAGTAAACCGAGCCCATTTGTTATCTCCCTCTTTAAATTTCCTAAAAGTCAGTTGTTGATTCATTTCCGATTTAGAAGAGGCCATTTGGTTTCTCCGTAAATTGACTAAGAGCAGAAAAAGGAATGTGTAAAAAGCACTGTCTTATCCCAACTAAGCGCTGAGCTTGACCTCGTTTTCACTCGTGTTTTCTTCTGACGATTTTTCGTCTGGCGTCAAAATGATCGCATTACTGACCAGTTGATGAACACTTACAATTTGGTCCATGGAAAAATCGTAATAGGGCAGAACTTTGGAAAACTGGCTCTTGCAGATAGCACAGATCGCGGCCATGTGGGTTACACCATGTTCGTCAACGACCTGCTTGAGGGCCTCCATGCGGGGTTGGCTACCCTTAACCCGTAATTCAATGAGGTCATCGGTAAGCAAACCGCCTCCACCACCACAACAGAACGTGCCTTCTTTTATGGCGTACTCGGGCATATCATAGAAGTGATTGCAGGCCGCTCTAATGATTTCGCGGGGGATCGTGAACTGCCCTCCGGGTAGGTCTCCCATCCGTGAAGCGCGGGCTACGTTACAGGAATCATGATACGTCAGCACCATGTGGTCGTTTTCAGACTTGTCGAATTTCAGCTTTCCCTGCTTTATCTGATCGTAGGTGTATTCGCAGATGTGCTGCGGTACCGGGTAATTGGGGTCGAGGAAATCAAATGGGCCGGCTAAGGTGTTCAGAAAGCTGTACGCTACACGCCAAGCATGGCCGCATTCGCCGAAAACAATACGCTTGACACCGAGATCTATAGCGGCTTTACGGATTCGCAAGGATACTTTCCGCATGTTTTCATAACTGCCGATGAACATACCGAAATTGGCGGCCTCACTCGCATAGGAGCTGATTGTCCAGCTATCTCCGGTTTCATGGAAAACTTTAGCGTATCCGATGAGGCCGTCCACATGGGGTTCGGCAAAAAAGTCGGCCGATGGCGTGACTAATAAGATATCGGCTCCTTTTTCGTCAAGCGGGAAACGCACTTTTACCCCGGTATCTTCCTCGACTTCTTCTTCGAGCCCTTCTAAGGTATCCGCGAGAGCCGGTTCCGGAAGGCCCAAGTTATTACCGATTGTAAAAACCTTACCGATAATTTCATTACAGTATTTCTGTCCCTTCCCAACCGCATCCAGCACTTCGCGTCCAGCCATAGAGATTTCTGCGGTATCGATACCATAGGGGCAATAGACAGAACATCGCCGGCACTGCGAGCATTGATGGAAATACGTGTACCAATCGTCAAGTATCTCTTTGGTGAGATCGGTGGCTCCGACGAGTTTGGGGAGGTATTTGCCGGCCAGGGTGTAATAGCGTCGATACACTTTGCGAAACAAATCCTGGCGCGCCACCGGCATGTTTTTAGGATCTGTTGTCCCAAGGTAATAATGACATTTGTCGGTACAGGCACCACACTTGACGCAGGCATCGAGGAAGACCTGTAGTGATCGATACTTGCCCACAAGCTCGCCCATCTTGGCTATAGCCACCTGCTGCCAGTCGTCCACCAATTCCCCCGGAAACCCCAGCGGCTTTTGAAACTGTGGTTTGGCGACAAATGGCTGGCTGTGACCCATTACTCCCTCGTTCAGTTTGGGGATGATGGGGTACTCACGCAGTAGCGGAGTTTCAAAATCGGCCATGATGTGCTCCTCAGCGATACAGATCTAGCAAGGCGTTATCGTTTGGCGGTGTCCACCGCGGCGTTTTCAAATTTTGCAGCCCAGGCGGCGAGATGACGACGTTCCCTAGGATTGTCTACCTGATTGCGTGTGGGACTGAAAAATACCCCAGGAGCATGCAATAGCTTGCTGAATGGAAAAATTATCATCAGCGCAGCAACTAAACGTGATGTGAATCAGAAGAATGGGGTCCGCGGGTAGCGGTTGCAAGCTAAAGCGCATGAGGCCAAGGAAGAAGGCTTTCACGGCGACGATGTCGGTATGGGAAACGAACGTCATCAGGGCGCCGGAAATGCCAATCAATATCAGTAGACCTAACATGAGGTGATCGGAGGGGGCGGAAATGTAACGCACACGGTCGACGAACAATCGCCTTGCCCACAGGCCACCTAGCCCTGCGAGCAAAGCGAAGGCGGCGTACTTTCCGAAAGGTTGTATGAACGAAACTCCAAACCAAACGGGCTCGGTGAAGTAACGCAAGTGACGCAGCAATACCAACAATAGGGCGGCATGGAACACCCAGCCAAACAGCCATATCCATTTATTGGATTTAAATAAACTCTCAAAGATGGTGACTTCTTTGAGCATCCGAATAACGACTCCTCCTCGGGTGACAGGCGCTGGAGTCGTGGGAATTTTCAAAGGAGCTGGAGTCCGCGCGTAGATATAGATTTTGTAGGTCAGCCCACTTACCAATACCAAGAACGCAAAATAGAAAATAAGAGAATACAAAATTGTCAGAAACGTCATGTTTCTGTACTACCTATATGGGACTAAAAAGCGTGGCAACAGGGCACAACGGCCTCTATCGGTTCGAGAAGCTGTCTTAAAAATCCTGGCACGAACGTAGATCAACATAAAAATCGACCTTAATGGTGGTTGCCATAGTTCATATATCGAATACCTTATTCGTTAAATTTCCCTTAACGTGCGTTCGATCTGGATAATTTAAGACGGCTTCTTAAGTACTTGTTTAGACGCAACCCGTGGGCTTGGGAAGGCCAGCGTATTTGCAGGCTTGTTTGGCAGGGCCATAGGGGAAAAGCTCATAGAGATACTTACTATTACCCTTATCTTTGCCCAACTTCTTCCCAATCGCTTTAGTCAGTACCCGTACTGCCGGGGCGATCTGATACTCTTCATAGTACTCACGCAAGAAGTTAATAACCTCCCAATGATTCTCGGAGAGTTGCGCATCGTCGGCCGCTGCCATGGCGTCTGCAAGTTCGGGAATCCAGTCATTGAGGTTCGCGAGATAACCTTCTTCATCAGTTTCGTACGTTTTGCCATTTATTTCGAGAGGCATGTTTGAATCTCCTTAAAATTAACGTGAGTTAAAAAATGATCGAAAGCAAAATAGAGTGCAGAAAAAGTCAGAGCCAGCTCTGAACATTGTCATGTTCAGCCACCAGATCGACGAAACCACCATAATCGATCACCTTGATGCCATCAATCACTTGCTCTTCGTTCATTCCGCGGGCTCTAATGTCAGGCCCCAATACAAAGAATGAAAAGCTAGTCATGGCTTGGGTGATTTTATCCGCAGCTTTAGTTCCTCGAATAGCGGCATAGACCCCATCTTCAAACAATAAAACGGAGCCACCTTGCTTGGCGGTGCTCAGACATGAATCCAGCGTACTGCGTTCGAAAGGGGATTTGTTCAGCATATGCAGCATGGTCATAAACTAATATTCTCCTTAGAAACTGAATACAACATCGCTCTGATCCATAATCTCGCCGATCTCTTTACGGCTCACGACTCGAATCGAATCCTTTTCAGCCCAGTCATCGTCTTCGTCTTCGTACTTCAGTTCGAGCAAGTCATCTAAACTCAAACCACGTTCATCGAGTGACTCTTTGTCTACATAAATCTTGTTGACGTCGTAATCACCCAATGCATTATAGGTGGGTGAGAAGTTTTTCATGCCGACGCTTTCTGTATTCTGCCCTTTGGTGAGCTGGTATACGCCATCGTCCACAAAAACCACGCTCACATCCTGCTCAAATGCAGCGCCAATCAAAACGACTTCCAAGGATTCGAGGGCATATATAGTACCGTAAGGCGCCTTACGGTTGACATACAAAAATTTCTTGGTCTGAGACATGGCTTTCCTCAATCTCCGAATACAACGAGGCGGTCGGCTTGTATGCCCGCCTCTATCAGTTGGCCCAATCCTGAAATTCGAAATCCGGGCGCGATATTATTACTGTCTTTCCCTTGGCGCTTAGCCTCGTCTTCATCTAATATTCCACGACGCTGGGCTGCGGCAATGCAGACTACTAAATCGAGACTATAGGTGCCAGCCAGTTCCGACCACTGTTTGGTAATATTGCGATCATCCTGCGGGGGTACGCCTAGCCGAGTCCCGTTGTTGACGCCATCGTTGTAAAAGAAAACGCGGAAAATCTCATGACCCTTCTCCAGAGCGGCCTTCGTAAATTGATAGGCGGAATCCGAAGATTGGTGTGTATAGGGACCTTCGTTGACAAGTATTCCAAATTTCACGTGAATTACCTCGCTCCCATCGCTCAGAACCGGATATGGGTTGAGGCGTTGAGACTCTGGCGCGCGCCACGCCAGTTATCGATATGGAATTTGGTAAATGGCAAGCCTGTCTTCTCGAAGAATCGGTGCCAACCTATACGTTCAATCCAGTCACTAATACGTTCCCAGTCACGCGCATCTTCCTTATAGGTGCGGAGAATTTGTTTGACGACCGCGGTTGCTTCGGGCCAGCGGGGTGGATTATTGGGGATACCGGCTGCGACTAGCTTCTGAAAGGTTGGCTTGCCGCGCGCGTTGGAATGATTACCGCCCACCCATATCGCCAGCTTGGAATGCTCCGGATCGTTAATTTGCATGGGCGGGCAGGGGGGATAACATGCGCCGCAACAGATGCATTTTTTCTCATCCACTTCCAACGATGGTTTTCCATTTACCAGCGCTGGCCGAATTGCCGCAACGGGGCAGCGGGCGACCACTGAAGGACGTTCGCACACATTAGCAACGAGGTCATGATTAATCTTCGGTGGTTTGGTGTGTTGTACATTGATGGCGATGTCGCCCTGCCCACCGCAGTTAATCTGACAGCACGATGTGGTCATGTGCACTCGATTGGGCATATTCCACCCTTTAAACTCATCGACGAGCTCATCCATCATGGCTTTAACGACGCCGGAAGCATCCGTGCCCGGGATATCACAGTGCAACCAGCCCTGGGTGTGGGAAATCATCGCAACGGAGTTTTTAGTTCCACCAACGATGAATCCCGATTCTTCGAGCGCATTGATTAGCGGCGCAACTTTAGATCCGTCTGCAACCATATACTCGATGTTGCTGCGAATCGTAAAACGTATATAGCCTTCGCCATAGGTGTCACCGATATCGCACAGCTTGCGTAGCGAGAATACATCGAGGATACGTTGGGTGCCGGCGCGAATAGTCCAGATCTGATCGCCGTTGTTGGCGACGTGACGCAGAACCCCGGGACGGGGATCATCATGATAGGCCCAGTCTCCGAGGTTTTTGCGCATCACGGGATGCACATATTGCAAGCCATCGGGACAACCTGACTCGATAGGTGAACGGTGTTGCTGTGCCATGCTGAAATCTCCTGGTCGCAGGTATGCTGATCTATAGTGAACTGTTTGTATTGTTTAGTGAAATCATGATCTGCCATCCACAGTGGATGAGCGGTATTAACCCGCGGCCTGCTGCTTTTCTTCCGCCTTGCGTTGAAACCATTTTTCGGCTTCTTCATCCCAACCATCCATACGTACATAGGAACTTGTGCGAGGATCGCTGACCATATTGGGGTCGACTTCGAGCCCAATGCCTTCCAGGAAGTTGACCAGGCCAATGCGCTCAATCATTTCGCCGCAACGTTCGTGCTCCAGACCATTTTCTGCCCAGAAATCGATGGTTTCCTCGGCCATTTCCACTAAACGCTCATAGTCTTCTTCGGTTTCGAGCTTCATGAAGGGAACAATGACGGTGCCCATCAGGTCGCCGATTTTTAGGGTGCGTTTGCCGCCTAAAAGTATAGTAACCCCCTTGTCTTCGCCGGGAGACAAGGCTTTGGGCATCACGTTTAGGCAATGCATACAACGTACACAATCCTTATTGTTGACCACTAAGCTATCATCATCTGTGAGAGCGAGTGCCTTGGTCGGGCAGCGTGTGATGACATTATCAACAATGTATTGGCGTCCTTTTTTGGCTACGTAGGCTTTGATTTCGTCCTGGTCTACTTTCATATCGTCGCGCCACGTGCCGATGATGGCAAAGTCGGAACGCTCGATGGCATTCATACAGTCATTGGGGCAGCCTGAAACCTTGAATTTGAACTTATAGGGAAGGGCGGGGCGATGGACATCGTCGGTGAAGTTATTCAATAAGGTGCGATGAATCTTCATTTCATCGGCATTGGACATCTCGCAACGGGCGGCGCCAACGCAGGACATGCCCGTACGCACACACGGACCTGCACCCCCGAGGTCAAAGCCATAGTCATTGATTTCGTCAAAAAAATGCTGAGTATTTTCGGTGGTCGCTCCGATAAACATGATGTTGCCGGTCTGCCCGTGAAAGGTTACCAAGCCCGATCCATGCTTTTCCCAGCTATCACCCAATTGACGTAGTATGTCGGTTGTATAGAAGTTACCCGCCGGGGGCTGGACCCGCAGGGTGTGAAATTCTTTAGATTCCGGAAAAGCCTTTGCCACTTCGGAAAACCGCGGAATAATACCGCTGCCGTATCCAAATACCGAAACGGTGCCCCCTTTCCAATAACCTTTGCGGGTTTCGTAGGAGTGTTCCAGTTGGCCGAGGAGGTCATTGGCCATACCGTTGATTCTTGTATCGGTGTGTTTGTCTCTTAAGCGCTTGATGCCGGAAATGAAACTAGGCCATGGGCCGTTTTCCAACTCGTCTAGCATGGGAGTCTCATGGGGATTCTTAGCCATGTATCATCTCCTTAAACCTGAAGTGAATGATGTTATTTGCGGGGCTTGAGGAACGGCAACAACACCCCAAAACCGTATTATATCATTACAAAATAATTATATAATTAAAACATTGTATCTGGGCCAAAGTCGACCCCTCCGTGTGGTGTGAAAGTCTAGGGATAGGCGTGGGATTAGAACACCCTACTTATGGGGTGCTCGGTATACCTGAGCTTATCTCCTAAGAGGTATATGGCCATTGGTTATATTTATTAATACCTTAGAACACGGGTACAGTGATGTATGAAATGATTAATTGCTCAGCGGGGCAGTGTTTTCAGAGCGCTATTTTGGTGATACCTACCACAAGGGGCTATGTAGAAGCCAATTGCTATTAATTGAATGTCGATAAGGATGAGGACGGAAGAAAAACGAAGCACTGGTTTTGGCAGCCCTTTCGACTTATACGATGAGGACGCCTACCAGCGATGGCGCTCGATCAAGCTCAAAAGCTATCCGTCATGTGCGGACGATCTCGTGATAAAGATCAATGATCCGACGCGACTATCTTTGAGTGAAAAACAAGCATTACTGGCACGTTGCAGCAAGGCAAATTTGGTGATCTATGAGGTGGCAGGTTCGCGTCGAGTGGACAAACATGCAATTCGCGCCTTGGGCCGACAACTCGGTTTACAGCGACTAGATAGCAATTTGTGCGCGGATAATGACAGCATTACTTCGTTGCAGGTTCGCGCTGAAGGCCGGAAGAGCCACTATATTCCTTACACGGATCGTCCCTTAAGCTGGCATACGGACGGTTACTACAATGAATCCGCTAACTGTATCCAAAGTATCCTTATGCATTGTGTAGAACAAGCATTTGAAGGGGGTGAGAATCGTTTACTCGACCATGAAATCGCCTACTTGATGATGCGTGACGAGAACCCGGATTATATCTATGCCTTTATGCGCGATGATGCGATGTCGATACCGGCCAACTCAGAAAACGGTATTGAGTTGCGTCCATTGCGAAGCGGGCCGGTCTTCTATGTGGATATCGAATCGGGTCATCTCATGATGCGTTATACGGCTCGAAGCCGAAATATTCTTTGGAGACAAGACAAGTTGACTCAACGAGCAGTCAAATTTATGCATGACCTATTGATTGAGGAGACACCCTATCTCTTTAGATATCGCTTAGAACCCGGGCAAGGCATATTGTGCAACAATGTCTTACACAACCGAAATGGGTTTAGTGATGGTGGCTCCGATGGACGGAGGCGACTGTATTATCGTGCACGTTATTACGACAGAATAGGGGATGGTTGTCCATAGGGGTATACCCATGCTGTGGTTAAGCGAAATACTCATGCAGCATCATGAGCTGGAAAGTTTTGAGCAATTGGAAGCCGTGATTAAGCAGCACGGTCAGCAAGGCGCCATATTTTTCCGAATGGATGTAAAACCACCATTTAAAGATACGCCCTTGGATTGGGAAGAACGGCTAGAGACTGCGTTTACGTCAATTCGCAACTGATTATTAACGTGTGTTGCAGCCGGTGATATGAAGACATGGAAAACATCGACAGGTTGGCTGGCCATAGGCTGGATCGAGATACGACTCAGGAGACATCACTGACACGGGCGGAGGTTTGAAATTAAGTGTACTGGCAAGAAGATGAAGAGGATTCACGTGCTGCCGATATTTCGCAAGATATCGTTGACGTATCCTTTAGACTAAAGTGTAAAAGCTTGCCGCTGGATCATGCTTTTGCATTGTCTAAGGCACTGAATGAAGTCTTACCTTGGCTTGAAAAGGAGGACAGAGCCGGTGTTCATCTTATACACGGAGCCGAGTCGGGTAACGGCTGGATTCGTCCCCAGGACCCAAAGGCCGTACTGTATTTGTCCCGCCGCACGCGTCTAACTTTGCGTTTACCGGAAGCGCGCGTGCCGGCTGCCAAAATTCTTCAAGGTAAGACCCTGATTGTGGACGGGAATACCTTGATGTTAGGAGAGGTTCTCGTGCGACCGTTAAACCCTGTATCAACAGTATATGCGCGGTATGTAATCATGAACAGCATGAATGATGATGCGGCGTTTCTTGACGAAGCCGCTCAGAGACTGAGTCAAGATTTGGGAATCCGCGTTAAAAAAATGATGAGTGGGCGCACCCGATCCCTGCGTTTACCGGAGGAAGAAGTTAATACGCGCAGCTTGATGATTGATGGGCTTGAGGCGCATGAATCGATTAGGTTGCAACAACGGGGACTAGGGCCTAGACGCAGGTATGGCTGTGGTTTATTCATACCGCACAAGAGCATAGACGCAATTACAAAGGTTCATGATAGCTAAACGCTGAGGATTAGGGTCGATACGTTCAACAGGCTCTCCTAGGTTACGAATTATCAAAAGAATTGATGGGATAGACACACGTTCAAGTTCGAGGCGCGGCGTGAGCGTTGTGTGTAAGTCATTTGTTATTTATTTAATTCGATTGGGAATAGGAGTGAGAAGATATGAAAGTAGAGGTACAAGGTAAAGTCATCGAGACCACCCCTACGGGTTTTTTAGTCAATGTCGGAGATTGGAACGAGCAGATCGCCGAAGTGATTGCTGAACAAGAAGCTATAAGTTTGACAGACCAACATTGGGATGTGATCAATTATCTACGGGACGAATATATTAATAACGGGGGCAACCAACCCAATACCCGAAACATGGTAAAAGCCATGGCAAAGCTATGGAATGATAAAAGCGTTAGCGCTAAGAACTTGTATGCACTGTTTCCAGGCGATCCTAGTAAGCAGGCTGGGCGAATTGGCGGACTTCCCGAGAGTCGTCGTAAGGGAGGGTACTAAGTGGGTGAATCGGCAGTGAATTCGACACTTCATGTTGTACCCAAATCGGAATAGAGACCAATTCTACCCACCTAATATATATTGATTCGCTTATGGGTGGGAGATTGGATATTAACTAGCTTTAAGCAAGAGGAGCAGTGTTATGAGCGAAAGGCAAGCAATGATTAAGAAACTTCTCGAAATGCAGAAGAAGTTTATCGAATATGAGCATCAACATGGGGTCTCCATGGAGGAATATTTCACGCCATCCAATGAGAGTCCGTTAAAGGGCTTTCGTCAAGAATATACGAATATTGCGATGAAATTAGTCGATACGGCCCATGCGGAAAAAGGCTCGAAGCGTTAGGTATAGCAAGAGATTAGAGTTGGGCGGGAGACCTTGAGGGCATAGATGACTGTCGAATTTGAGTTTAATCATTATAGAACTACGGAGATGGGAATTGCCCTTTTCAGACCAAGGATACGGCCACTCGCTGAACAAAGAATAATCTATCGCTAAAGCACGGCCCAGAGTCGGATTAGATTGACGTATGCCGTATCGACATGAGCGGTCTCGGGCGCGTGGGGAGCATGGATTAGCATTTTGTCTCGAGCCCTGCTCAACTCATACAAAATCTCCCGCCTCTGCGCATCGCGTACTAGACTCTGTACCCAGGTCACTGCAACCAATCGTTCACCCTGAGTGACCTTATTGACTCGATGGCGGCTGGATGCGGGATACATCACTGCGTCTCCACCCGCATATTTTATGGTTTGTTCGCCGAATGAAGTGCGAATCACCAATTCTCCCCCCTCATAGGATTGAGGTTCTGACAGAAAAATCGTAATAGAAATATCGGAACGATAACGGTTCTCTGCCCCCATGACCGGGTCATCGATGTGATCACCGTAGGCCATGCCTTGAGTGTAGCGTGCATAGAATGGGGTTGCGACTCGATGGGGTAGCGCTGCGTTTTGGTATATCGGATGACGTACGAGATTTCCCATCACAATTGCGTTGAGCTCTTTGAGCTGTAGCTGACCACTGGCAACTTCCTCATTTTGCTTGACCTGCCTAGCTGCCATGCCGGCGGAAAACCTCCCATCGACAAATTTTACCTCGGAAAGTAAGGTCTGTACTTTGTGCAACTGCTGCTTGGAGACAATACTGGGGAGACGGATCAACATAATCGGCTGTTTAATGGTAGCGTTAATGCTTCAGAGTTTATAATGAGTGGTCCTTGTCCCTGTTGCGCTCCTGGTTTGGCCAAAGCCTGATCATAATGACAATAGCTTTCTGAACCTCGAATGGGCACTCTATAAGTTGGGCTTTCCAAGGGACCTGCTATGTTAATTTTAAAATTGGGAACAACTTTATGGTACTGAATATAATTCTCGATGAACAAACCCTTCCAATAAAAATTCCAGATCAGATGTTGATAGAAGCAGAGGATTTTTTTCATAAAATGGATACGGATATGGATAAAGGTTGGCAAATGAGTCGCTCATGGGTCGATCGTCCGAACACAGTCCAACGCTGCAAGATTGTTGCTGACAAAATGTTGACCGCGATTGTAAATGAAAATAATACGTTGGCCGTATTGCTGGGCGCTTATATTCTGAAGCGTATGCCGGGGATCAAGGCGATTAATGTGGACACTGAAGGTGACATGACAGCCACCGAACTGGTTATGCTCGAGGGGGCGATTTCATAAAGCGCTGGCCAGGATAACTGAGACTAGTTGATTTTGAACCGCACTCTAGATCGCTTCCCACTCTTAGAGCACGCAAGGTTCTCGGTGGCTGTCGGGGGGCGCTTGTAATGGATTTACTCTGGGAGTTGGCATCAACCGCGAAAGTCACACTGCGTGATATTCTACCCATCTTTGCCGTACTCTTAGGGTTTCAGGTTTTGATCTTCCGTCGACCTTTACCCCATGCTAGGAAGGTAATTTTCGGGGTGCTTTACGTTCTCGCCGGTCTAACTTTATTTTTAGTTGGATTAAAACAAGCCTTGTTTCCATTAGGCGAACTGATGGCGAAACAGTTAACCGATCCGAATTTTATCCATGCTGTAGACAAAGCCGTACCCTCTGTTTTGAAATGGCAAGATTACCATTGGGTCTATCTATTTGGGGGTGCGATAGGCTTTGCCACCACTATTGCAGAACCGGCTTTAATCGCGGTGGCGATTAAAGCGCAACAGGTGTCGGGTGGAAGCATTAGCGTATGGGGGCTTCGTGTGGCAGTGGCGATTGGTGTGGCCATTGGGATTACCCTGGGAACATTTCGCATCATAACGGGCACACCCCTACATTACTACATCAGCATTGGCTATATCATTGTGATGATTCAGACTTGGTTTGCACCGCGTATGATTATTGCGCTAGCCTACGATTCAGGGGGGGTCACCACCTCGACCGTCACGGTACCGCTGATTGCGGCACTTGGGCTTGGGCTTGCGAGCACTATCCCAGGCCGTAATCCACTGATCGATGGTTTCGGTTTAATCGCTTTCGCAAGCCTGTTTCCAATGATGACGGTCATGGGGTATGCCCAAATTGGGGAGTGGTGGCTTCGAAACACGTACCGCACTACTAAAAGAGTTAAAAGAGTTAAAACAGCAAAATAGGATGGGTCCCGAAAAGTGGGGAAGAATCACGGCGAGGACATGAGGTAGGTTTTATGCATTTTAAGCTACTGATCGCATTAGTCGAAGATGAAAAAACAGAGAAGATCATGCATGCCGCGCGGGAAGCTGGCGCCACGGGTGCTACAGTACTTGAGCAAGCGCGTGGGCAGGGACTTGAAACGGCCAGGACATTTTTCGGCTTAAACTTGGAAACGCAGCGAGATATGCTGCTATTTTTAGTTGAAGAGCATTTAAGCCGTAAGATTTTGGAAACCATCGCGATCATCGGTGAGTTTGATGAGAAACCGGGGACGGGTATCGCTTTTCAGATTGATGTGGAAGATGCGGTCGGTGTGCAACGACAGGTAACCGAATTGACTGATCTTGTAGAGAAGCAGATATGAAGGAACGGTCCATTATCCGTGTGCGCGATGTCATGACAACAACGATCAACCTGGTCGATGGCATCGATACCGTAAGGAAAGCATTAGAAACGATGAGGCATCAGGATACGCATGCCTTAATTGTCAGGAAACGGCATGATGACGATGAATACGGGATCGTATTATTGTCTGATATCGCCCGCCTCGTGTTGGCGAGGGACCGCTCACCAGATCGCGTTAATATTTACGAAATTATGTCAAAGCCGGTGATATCAGTGGATTCGGAAATGGATATTCGCTACTGTGCGCGACTATTTTCGAAATTCGGCATCCATCATGCGCCCGTTATCGATAATGGGGAGATCGTTGGGATGGTGAGCTACACGGACATGGTGATTCGCGGATATATCCCTAAGGTCACATCAAAAAATCAATAAATAGCTCGACTGGATGAACTATGAAGCGGCGATAGGCCCGGTATTCAAGGCCAAATTAGAGCAAGGCGTCAAGCGAATACAACCCATGTTGTGGCGATATATTTAATGCCCTGCTGAAGGGTTATACCGCGGTGCTCGTGAGTCCAAAAGGGTGGGAACAGCAGGAGTTTGCCTTGCTCCGGCTTGATCTTGATTTGCTGAAATCGAAATTCCGTTTCCCCGCCAGGACCTTCGACCGTATTGAGATACCACACGGCGACCAGTTGCCGCTGACTGAATTCATGGCTGCCACCGTCGATGTGCCAGTGATAATACTCGCCCGGCTGGGTACGCTGTATTGCGTATCCCATGTCCTTAAAAGGACCTTTAAAATAAGGAAATTTTTCGCGTAACTCCTTCAGTGCCTGTGCGAGCGATAGGAAGAGCACTCGGTCCACGTCCTTCCACTGCGGTTTTCCACTGATAACCAAGTCAGTGGATTTCTTGATGCTAAGGTCTTGATAGACCTGCTGACCAATACGCCCTAGATAATGTTCCTCTTTCGCGGCCTCAAATCGGTCGATCAATTGTTCGCACAGACGATTGGGTAGCGCATTGTATTGCTCAAAAATAAAACTGTGGGGTTCTACTTCCTGAAGGTTCGGAAGCGTTATTCCACTGCTAGAACATAGTTCCATAGCTTACAATGATTAGAGTCGACTGGTTTCCATCAATGCTTCTAAATAAGGGGGACAACGCGATTCGTATTGCTGATGTAAAGTCAACATTCGCTTCGCCACAGCCAGCCAGTGGGCTTGGCTCCTTTCAAGCAACGGCTCCAATGCACGAAAATTCCCATGTTGTACAACGCGTTCGTAAGCCTCGATCAGAGAGGGAAAGAGTTCTTTGCGCATACCCGTCAGGTTCGCCATATAAAAATGTAAGGAGGCCACATCTTCTTGAAACAGTAATTTGGGCAGCGTGGAAAGAGCATCGGCCAAGTGGTCGCGCACGGCCCGTGCCATAAGTTCTGCTTTCGATCGGGGTAAACTAACCAACATTACGCCCCAATAGTCGTCGAGCGATTCCCCGGCCATGATTTCACCGATTTCATGGAGTACCGTGGCGTGAAGCTCGTGTTCGGTCAACTGCTCAAGGGCTGCGTCCGGGTCTCCATCGAAGTCATAAAATGACAACGCCCGAGCCATGGCGTTCTCCGGCTTATTCCATTGCCATTCCTGCACTTTTTCCCAGATCATACGCTGTAAGGACTCACGACGCAGGAAAATGGTTTTGTCGAGGGTCATCGCCGGTGGCGCGGTGAGATCGCGAGCGCATTCGTCCGCGGCGATTAGCACCTTGAATCCCTGAGTATCGATTTGTTTTTGCAGTTGGCCGAGAAAGAAATGGGGAGTTGCTTGACGCCCCAATCCACCGCTGTAGACGTAGCCTTTTGGTACTAAACTGCGGTTAATCAGTTCCGTGTTGAACGGATCCACTAAACAACCATCAATCTCGATTGGTATAAAGGGCTCTTCCTCAAGGGTTTCCCATAACTGTTCGCGCTGTGTCAGCCAACTGCCAAGCTCTTCATTAGGCATTGGAGCGCTAAATGGATACCCCATTTCCCAGCGATAGAATTCGCGCATTTTCAATAAATAGACGCAGAGAGTGTAGTTAGAAGCGTGTCGGGCGTCTGAGATGTTGCAGTTCCTTTGAACTGTTCCGCATAGGGACCGAGGATTCGTAAGCGTCATGGATGGCTAGATCTACGAGTTTGGTTGGCTCGCCGCTCTGGATCCGTTGAGAATTGAGCGGGCCGATTGAGATATAAAACAGGCCGTTACGTTATGCTAGCATCCGATGCTCCGCTGATCCAGCGCCTTAGTATTTTATAGTTGCAGGAGTTTATGATGGTACGACTTAGAACCCGTTGGAACCTCAAAGACCGTGAGCGTTCCCTTGAAGCGATAGCCAGTGCGGTCGGGGTTAATATCTGGAGAATTGCGGGAGAAGCGTTGCTTAGTCTCGAAAACGAGGGTTTTGAAACTATAGACGCATGCTCAACGCTTGGATGTGATAGGGGAATTTGTTGCCTTTCTTGTTCACATGGTTGATCGGATGGTCTATCAGTCTTTGGATCAGGATCAACGCCGCGAGTTGGTTACCGCAGTGGCCCATCATCTTTGCGATACCATGCAGGATAATCGAGTGGACGCCAGTGGTCAGGGACAGTATCGCGATGCTTTCGTATCGCTTTTAAATGCACGAATGAGCGATTACGCGGAATGCGGTTATTCCAAAGAGGAGGGGCCCAGCTTTAGCTTAAGACGAATTTTAGGGGACTATGTCAGACAACAAATGGGAGCGCGGGACAATAAATGGATTCCCGACTACGTGATGGATGTCGAGGTGCCCAAGGCAATGAAATCATTAGGCCGCATGCTCGACAGTCTAATCGGCTTCGATCAACCTTCGCGTGGACCCTCACTGCCGAAGGGAGGCGTTTGGGGAGAAGGTTGAATCAGAGGGCTATTGAAATCCTACCGGCAGTTGATATTGGTAATTCCGATTCGTTCCCCGCTGGAATTTAACAGGGATACACGGTGGAAGAAAACGGGGTGAGAACTTCTCACCCCTGGCAAGTTCCCTCAAAGACCTACTGAGGGTTGATTGGAGGTTATTATTCCCTCTCTTATTTAGCTTCTGATTTTGTTGGCGCCGTAGGCACTGTGTATCCTGGGTATCCACCCCAGCCGTATCCGGGATAACCGCCCCAGCTATAAGGTCCGCCCCAACCGTACGGACCACCCCAACCGTATCCGGGATAACCGCCCCAGCCATAAGGTCCGCCCCAACCGTACGGACCACCCCAGCCGCCGTAATAGGGATAACCGCCCCATCCCCAGGGCCCGCCGCCCCAATCCCACGGGCCGCCCCACCAGGGACCTCCACCCCAGCCGTTTCCCCAGAAGGCGTCGGCATCTTGGGTTGGTGTCATCGCCGCTGAGCCAGCCAATACGGTGCTGATTAGAAGACTTGTAACCTTGTTCATTGTTCTACTCTCCACTAATCCAATGATTACTTCTAGATCTGTTTTGTTGTTGATGAATGGAGTACAGCTTGTTAAAGCAACGACTATTTTATTAAAGCAACGATTATTTTCACAACGATTATTTTCGCGTTAAGTCCTTACAACCTTCAGCAGGACTCCTTGGTTCCAATACTAAGAAAAAATCAAAGAGGCGATTTGATCGAAATCAATAACTTTGTTTAAATTGAACTTCGTACTAAACTCTCTTTTCTCAAAATTAAATGCTTTCTAGTCGCTACTATGCGAACCGAAACGCGTGGAAAGGAATTGATATCATGTGTCTTGCGATCCCTATGAAAATTGTAGAAATCGACGGCTTTCAGGCACGTTGTGAAGCCAAGGGCGTAGAACGGGATGTGAGTTTGTTTATGTTGCAGAACGAGCCGATGAAAGTGGGTGATTTCGTAATGGTTCATGTAGGTTACGCGATTCAGAAAGTATCACCTCAAGAAGCACTGTCTTCGTGGGAGCTCTTCGATGAAATATTGAAGGCCGATGATGGTGATCAAGACACAGCCCTTAATTGAGCGCAATGCGCTTTGACGAGTAGCTACGGACGAAGGAGTCATGTGATGTGTGATACCTGTGGATGCAGTATTACTCCCGAACACTTGATTAAGTTGGAAGACGAAAGCACGAAGATCGATCAAAGCCGCGAAGCGATTCATGTGTTGCAGTCGTTGTTGTCGGAAAATGATCACCAAGCCGCCCATAATCGCGAACACTTCGACCGACACGGCGTGCTCGCCATTAATCTGATGTCTTCACCGGGGTCGGGGAAAACGGCTCTGCTTGAGGCCACTATTGAGGCTCTAAAAGGAGATTATTCTATTGCGGTCATCGAGGGCGACTTAGAAACGGAAAATGACGCGAAGCGAATCCGTGCTCGAGGTGTGGAGGCTGTGCAAATCACCACCGGAAACGCCTGCCATTTGGATGCCCACATGGTTCACCAGGCGCTCCACCAATTAAAATTGCCGGATATAGACCTACTGTTTATCGAGAATGTCGGTAACCTGGTATGCCCTGCCAGTTTCGATTTAGGACAGCACCGCAATGTGACGCTGCTGTCTGTCCCAGAAGGTGACGATAAGCCCGCCAAATATCCGGTGATGTTCCGGGCGGCAGATTTGGTGGTGTTGAGTAAAATGGATTTATTACCTCTGCTTGATGATTTCCAGCCACAACGCGCAGAGCAAGCGTTGCGTGCTTTGGCATCTCAAGCCCCTCTGATTCGACTGTCAGCTGGAAAGCACCGGGATATCCAAACGTGGTTGGATTGGTTAGTCGAGGAAATCGCGGTTCATAAAGCGCGGGTGGGGCAGGGTGCGACTCTACGCCCTGCTATCCAGCCGGAAGGAGCACAACTACATGCAGAGCAAACTGCCTTGTCCTAAGGTGCTGCGTGTTTTTTAGCTGAATGGATCTCGGGAATTCTTAGATTAAGGTAGAGCAACATGCCGACAAGCGCAAAACAATGGGTGCATAAGATTGCTTCGCTGCCATTGCCGTCTAAAGTGAGGATCATGAATGTGTGCGGGGGGCATGAACGCACGCTTACTCTGGCAGGTGTTCGCGGTGTTTTGCCCACGAATGTCGAGCTGATCCCAGGGCCCGGGTGCCCGGTGTGCATTTGCCCTGAAGAAGACGTTTATGAGGCCATTCAAGTAGCGTTGAACGAACCGGTTATCATGGTGGCTTTTGGCGATATGTTGCGGGTGCCAATAAATGGACCCAAAAAAGATCCTCGTTCCATGGAGCAAGCCAAGGCGGCAGGTGCGGACATCCGGCCCATCGCTTCTCCCACAGAAGCCGTGAGAATCGCTAAAGCAAATCCCGATACCGAGATTGTATTTTTCGCTGCGGGATTTGAAACAACCACAGCGCCAGTGGCGGCGATGTTAGCCGAGGGGGTCCCAGACAATTTGAGTGTGTTATTGTCGGGCCGCCGAACTTGGCCGGCCGTGGCCATGTTGCTTGAATCCGAACAGCCGGGCTTCGAGGCGTTGATCGCTCCGGGTCACGTCTCCACGGTGATGGGACCCGAGGAATGGGGAGGGGTGGTTGATCGCTACCAGATGCCGGTGGCGGTGGCGGGGTTTACCCCAGACTCTCTCTTGGCCGCTATATATTCAAACTTAAGGCAACTGTTGGAAGAGCATTATTTTTTAGATAACTGCTATCCGGCGGTGGTCAGGCCTGGAGGCAATAAAGCCGCGCAGCAACAACTCACGCAGGTCATGGATGTGGTGGACGCCAAGTGGCGTGGCGTGGGAGAAATCCCAGCCTCCGGCTTCGCAATTCGAGAGAGTTATGGTGCGCATGATGCGCGCAAGCGCTTCCCAGGCTATGCGGATGAATCCCGAAAACGCGCCGGTGAAATGCCTCCTGGATGTGATTGCGCCCGTGTGGTGCTTGGCAAAATCTACCCCAATGAATGCCGTCTTTATGGTGTGGCGTGCTCGCCGCGTAAACCCATCGGACCGTGCATGGTCTCGGACGAAGGGGCCTGCCGCATCTGGTGGGCGGGAGGTGTGCGCGAGGGAGCCGCACCCAGAGTGGCATGAATTGCAGCGTTTGATGTCAGCATCAATCAACGGGAAAACTCCGACTTCTAATCAACTGGCTTGCCAAGAAGCTTTTCTCGAAGCTTTACATGAAAACTAAGCGGTGGGTACTCGCCGGCCAGGTGCAAGGAGTCGGCTTTCGTCCCTTCGTTTATCGCTTGGCTCACCGTCATGGTCTAATGGGGTGGGTCTGCAATCAACTGGGTCAAGTCGAAGTGATGGCTCAGGGCAATCCTCAGAGCCTTGCGGATTTTGGCGGTGAATTGATTTCCTGCGCCCCGCCGATTGCGCAGCCGCGAATCGTATCCGTTGAAGAGGTGGAGTCCGGTGTGTTCGCCGATTTCGTCATCGTTGCCAGCCGGGAGGATGACACGCCTAGAATTCATCTGCCGCCAGACTATTTTCTTTGCCAGGATTGCCTTACCGAGATGCGTGACCCCCTTAATCGGCGCTATCGTTATCCCTTTATTAACTGCACCCAGTGCGGTCCCCGTTACACGCTGATCAAGCGGTTACCTTATGACCGTCCCAATACCACCATGGCTCAATTCCCGCTTTGCAGGGACTGTCGCAGTGAGTATGAAGATCCAAACAATCGGCGCTTTCATGCCGAGCCCAACGCCTGTTCCGTCTGTGGCCCCAGCCTTGTCCTTCACGATCCAAGTGGCCAGATTGTCCACGACACGCAAGCTGCGCTGCACGGAACTGTCGACTTGATAAAGAACGGTCATATTGTGGCGGTTAAGGGCATTGGTGGCTACCATCTCTTCTGCGACGCACGGAATGACGCAACCATCGTACGCCTGCGAGTGAAGAAACCCCGCCCGGACAAGCCATTGGCCGTTTTGTTTCCACAACGTGGAGACGATGGCCTCGACGCCCTTCGTGAGCAGGTTTTGCTACATGCTGAAGAAAAAGAACTGCTGACCGGTAGCCGCCGGCCAATTGTATTGGCGCGTAAACACGCGCGGTGTTTACTATCCGACACGATTGCGCCTACGCTGCTGGAGATCGGTGTAATGTTACCCCACAGCCCACTGCATCACTTGCTCGTTGAGGATTTTGGGGGGCCCTTGGTCGCGACTTCAGCCAACATCAGTGGTGAACCCATGTTGACATCCAATAAGGACGTGGAAAAACGTCTGGGGAAAGTGGCGGAAGCCTATCTGCATCATAACCGGCCTATCGAACGTCCGGCGGATGATTCGGTGTACCGTACGATTCGTGGAAAGCCACGTCCCCTGCGTCTGGGTCGCGGCTATGCTCCAGTGGAGCTTGATTTGCCTTTCTGCCTCGATAAGCCCGTGCTCGCGGTAGGTGGCCATATTAAAAATACGATTGCTCTGGGTTGGCAGTGGCGGGTGGTGGTGTCCCCCCATATCGGAGATCTTCAAGCTCCTCGCAGCCAGGAGGTATTTGAGCAGGTGATTGCCGATCTGCGGTCCTTATATAATGTGCAGCCCGAGACTGTGGTGTGTGATGCCCACCCCGGTTACGCGAGTACTCGCTGGGCGCGGCAGTGTGGATTGCCCCTGGAAAAAGTTTATCATCACCACGCTCATGCTTCGGCCTTAGTGGGTGAGAACATGGGTGAAGAGCGCTGGATGGTGTTCACCTGGGATGGTACGGGCATGGGAGAAGACGGCTCGCTGTGGGGCGGGGAGGTGCTGACGGGGCGTCCAGGCGCCTGGAATAGGGCGGGTAGCTTCCGACCGTTCTACCTGCCGGGGGGAGAGCGCGCCAGCCGCGAACCTTGGCGTAGTGCCGTGGCCCTGTGTTGGGAAGCGGACACTGCGTGGCCAGCCTGTCCCGAGAATACTGAATTGCTCTATCAAGCTTGGCAGCGCCGGTTAAACGGTTCCTCAACCAGTGCTGCGGGGCGATTATTCGATGCGGCGGCATCGCTCACGGGTCTGTTACATCGAGCGAGTTATGAAGGCCAAGGGCCTATGATGGTGGAAGCCGCCGCTCAGGATCGGGAAATGATTGAGACCATGAGACTTCCAATTGAGCAAGACGCGCAAGGCCTTTGGCGGATCGATTGGTATCCTTTATTATCCGGCTTAATGGATGGTTCTCGCAGCATCCCCAAACGTGCCGCGGCTTTCCATGGCGCCATGGCCCGGGCGATATTCGATCTGGCTAAGCTACTCCGTGAGCAGCAAGCTATCGAATGGGTCGGGCTTTGTGGCGGTGTGTTTCAGAACCGGCTATTGTGTGAACACGCTGTTCGTCTACTGGAGAATGATGGATTTAAGGTGCGGCTCAGCGAAAAACTACCCTGCAATGACGGGGGCTTAAGTTTCGGTCAGATTGTCGAATACGGAGCAAGGACTCAAGAGCATCCATCATCTACTAAGTAATCTCAGCTACACTACCCCATTCGAACGTTTGCGAGCATGGAAGATAAATACATTACCTTAGCCCACGGCAATGGCGGACGGTTCATGCGCGAGCTGATCCAAGAAATCTTTGTGCGAAATCTGGCGAACCCGGAGCTGGATGTGCAGGCCGATGCGGTTCCGCTAAGCTTGCAGGGTGGGGAACTCATGATCACTACGGATGGGTTTTCGGTGCAGCCTCTGGAGTTTCCGGGAGGTGATATTGGCTCATTAGCCGTGCACGGCACTACGAATGATCTGGCTGTTGCTGGATCCATCCCGCGTTTTCTGAGCCTCAATGCGTTTATCGAGGAAGGCATGGAGGTAGCGCAATTGGAGCGTATCATTGCCAGTTTAGCCAAAGCGGCCGATGCGCTGGATGTCCGAGTCGTGGCAGGGGATACTAAGGTCGTTCCTCGAGGAACGGGGGGCGGGCTCTATCTAGCAACTACCGGAATCGGGGTGCGTCTTAGCACTCAACCCTTAGGCTTTGAACAAATCAGACACGGTGATGCCATTCTGGTGAGCGGGCCGGTGGGTGATCACGGTACGGCTGTATTGCTTGCTCGGGAGCAGTTCGGGCTCAAAGGCGATCTGCGATCGGACGCCGCCAGCGTGCTGCCGTTGACTCGAAGTCTATTAGCGTTTGAGGGTTTGCGGTTCATGCGTGATCCCACCCGTGGGGGGTTGGCCACAGTGCTCCATGAGCTTGCTCATATCACGAATTTTGGGGTGCGTTTGCAAGAAACCGCTGTTCCCGTGCGTCCGCAGGTACGCGCCGTGTGCGAAATACTGGGTTATGATCCCTATTTTCTGGCCTGCGAGGGTCGGGTTGTGGCTGTGATCGACCCGGCACATGTGGGATCAGCGATAGACGCTATGCGCCAGCATCCAAGCGGGAGGGACGCGGCGTGTATTGGTCAGATTACTGCCGGGCAGCGGGTCGTGCTGGAGACTGAACTGGGTGGTGAGCGGATTCTCGATGAACTCGAAGATGACCCGTTGCCGAGGATTTGCTAAGCCGTGTCGCCCGCGTCTCGCAAGCGAGATGGCGAATAACTGATTTATAACGTAGTAAATTGCAATGAATACAACGAACTTTAACCCTCATAATCAGCGACTGATTGGCGTGTGGTTGCTTATCTGCTGTGCATTGATTTATGCCATGGTGGTGTTGGGCGGCGTGACCCGCTTAACCGGATCTGGATTATCGATAGTTGAATGGGAACCGCTAGTGGGCGTTGTGCCACCGTTGACCGATGCCGACTGGCAGGAAACATTCACCCAATATCAGCAGTCGCCGGAATATCAAAAAATCAATGTAGGGATGGATTTGGAAGGATTCAAAAGCATTTTTTGGTTGGAATATCTCCACCGTCTACTCGGCCGCTTGATCGGCGCCGTATTTTTTCTGCCTTTGCTATTTTTCCTAATTACCCGCAGGCTACACGCCACGTTGATTCCCAAATTGGTAATCGCGTTTGTGCTTGGTGGCCTACAGGGACTGCTTGGATGGTACATGGTGAAAAGTGGCTTGATAGACAATCCACACGTTAGCCACTATCGACTGACGGCTCATTTGATGTTCGCTGTGCTGATTTATGGCTATTTACTGTGGGTGGCGCTGGGTCTGTTGTCATCTTCAGCCGGCTCTTCGATTCAGGATTCTTCTCGTACGCTGCGGCGCTTGACCTATGGTTTGGTCGGCTTAGTCTTGGTTACGCTGGCATCCGGTGGATTGGTCGCGGGGCTGAAGGCGGGTTTAGCCTACAACACGTTTCCGTTAATGGCGGGGCGTTGGATACCCGAGGGGCTCTTTAATCTGCGACCTTGGCCCATTAACCTGGTGAACAATGCAATGACCGTTCAGTTTGACCATCGCGTGCTTGCAACGCTGGTATTCGGTGTCATTGTGTGCCTATGGTTAATCGCGCGGCACTATCGATTTCCGAAGCGATTACGTTATGGCGTGCATGCCCTGCTGGCGGTTGGGGTGTTGCAGGTCAGCTTGGGTATTTCTACTCTCTTGTTTCATGTGCCAGTCTTTTTGGCCGCAAGCCATCAAGCAGGCGCTTTGTTGGTGTTCACCGCGGTTTTGTTCCTTGCGCACCAGCTACGCACCACGGGTATGCAGCGCGCGGCCGCCTAATTCATCGGCTTAATGACGTGCTGCCAAACTTGAAGCGTTGCATTTAGCGCGATCTAAACACCTACCCCTCCTTCACTAAGCCCGCTGCTTGAAGCGGGAATCTGTAATCATAAGCTGCGTACGTCATTCTTCCCTCGGCAGCCTGCGTGGGCGGTTGCCCCTTACCGAAATTGGTCTTAAGCGGCGTAACTTGTCATGGCGATTGATTGCGATTCGATTCGTCGCTCGAACCGTCCGTTTCTCCGACAAACCCAATATCTTGTGATTTATATCATGCTATAATACAATTTATTGAGTTTATCGAGCCAACGATCTTGTCAGGGGGTACACCGCTATGGCCAGTCCGATTTCTACTCAACCCGCCCACACGTGGATTTTACCCACCCAGGTCATTAAACGGGATGGCGCTGTTGCTAGGTTTGAGAAGACTAAAATCCGCACGGCAATACGTCGAGGGGGAGAGGCTACGGGTGAGTTTGGAGCTGATGAAGCGGAGCGATTGACGGCGGAGGTCATTAAGGTGATCAGCCATCGTTACCATCAGGATTTACCACCAGAAATCGAAGCGATACAGGATATCGTGGAACAAGTGCTGATCAGTGCCAATCATTTGAACACGGCCAGAGCGTATATCGCCTATCGGGATCAGCATAAGCGCCTACGCCAGGATCGCAGCACCGCGGTGGATGTGATCTCTTCCGTGAACGAGTACTTGGAGCGCTTGGATTGGCGGGTTAATGCTAATGCTAACCAAGGCTATTCTCTAGGTGGACTGATACTCAATGTGTCCGGCAAAGTGATCGCCAACTACTGGCTAAACCATGTCTATGCGCCTGAAATTGGCGAGGCCCATCGGCAGGGGGATTTGCATATACACGATTTAGATATGCTGGCAGGGTATTGCGCGGGCTGGTCTCTTCGGACCCTGTTGACCGAGGGACTCAATGGGGTTCCCGGTAAAATCGAGGCGGGGCCACCGAAACATCTATCGAGTGCGGTGGGCCAAATCGTTAACTTTCTAGGGACTTTGCAAAATGAGTGGGCAGGCGCACAGGCCTTCAGTTCCTTCGATACTTACATGGCGCCCTTCGTGCGCGTCGACCGGCTTTGCTATGCCCAGGTCAAGCAGTATATTCAAGAACTTATCTATAACCTAAATGTGCCTTCCCGTTGGGGCACGCAGACTCCCTTTACGAATTTAACCTTTGACTGGGTTTGCCCAGAAGATCTGCGAGACCAGGTGCCTATTCTTGGAGGCGAGGAAATGCCTTTTAGTTATGGGGAGTTACAGGCCGAGATGGATATGATCAATCGTGCGTACATCGAGGTTATGACGGAAGGGGATACCAAGGGACGCATTTTTACCTTTCCGATTCCAACCTATAACATTACCGAGGACTTCCCTTGGGAGGCGCCCAATACCGAGCGCTTGTTCGCCATGACCGCGAAGTACGGTCTCCCTTATTTTCAGAATTTCACCAATTCTGATCTAAGACCTAATATGGTTCGTTCGATGTGCTGCCGCCTACAACTGGACTTGAGAGAATTGCTCAAACGCGGCAATGGGCTGTTTGGTTCGGCCGAACAGACCGGCTCCATCGGCGTGGTAACGCTTAATTGCGCCCGCCTGGGATATCGCCATAAAGGCGATGAGACGGGTTTGTTTAAGCGGTTGGATCAATTGATGGAGCTGGCGAGCTCCAGCTTGGAAATCAAGCGAAAGGTGATACAGCGGCACATGGACAATGGATTGTTCCCCTATACCAAGCGTTATTTGGGCACACTGCGCAATCATTTCTCGACCATCGGCGTAAATGGCATCAACGAAATGATCCGTAATTTTACCAATGACCAAGAGAACATCACCACTACTTACGGTCATGAGTTTGCGGGACGATTCCTGGATCATATTCGTGCCCGCATGACGGTGTTTCAAGAAGAGACGGGGCATCTCTACAATCTCGAAGCCACGCCAGCAGAGGGTACCACGTATCGGTTCGCCAAGGAGGACAAGAAGCGCTATATGGGGATATTACAAGCCGGAACAGCGGATGCCCCTTACTACACCAATTCTTCGCAGCTTCCCGTGGGATTTACCGATGATCCCTTCGAGGCGCTAGAGCGGCAAGAGAGTCTGCAGCAGAAGTATACCGGAGGGACGGTGATGCACCTCTACATGGGGGAGCGCATTTCCAGTCCCGAAACCTGCAAGCGGCTCGTGCGCCGGGCTGTAGAGGGTTTTCGGGTGCCTTATGTCACGGTGACCCCAACGTTTTCCGTTTGTCCTTCTCATGGTTACCTTGCTGGCGAGCATCCATTTTGCCCACGATGTGATGCAGAAATTCTGGCGCGCAAGGAACGCGATTCACGAGCTTCGGAGCAGAGTCTAGCGAATCTCCAGCCAGTATCGTCCACCCAAAATAACAATGCCAAGAGCGACGCCATCCGATTGACCGATGCTGAGCGTCAGGCCTGCGAGGTATGGACCCGGGTGATGGGTTACCACCGGCCTGTGTCTGAATATAATCCCGGTAAAAAAAGTGAACACGCCGAACGCACTTTATTTCGGGAATGTCGTTTGTAGGGAAGCGAAGTAGCGATCCGATGAAGACTGAACTCCAGCTTGGCGGATGGTTGCCCTTGACCACCACCGACTATCCAGGCCAGTTGGCCACGGTGGCTTTCTGTCAAGGGTGTCCCTGGCGTTGCAGCTATTGCCATAATCCGGAGCTACAATCGAGGAAGGGGAAAGCCAGATTGTCATGGGCGGAGTTCGTGGCTTTCTTGCATCGCCGGAGAGGTTTATTGGATGGGGTGGTCTTCAGTGGGGGTGAGCCCACGCTGCAGGCAGGCATGCTGGATGCCGTGCGAGTTGTCAAGGACATGGGGTACCGAGTCGGATTGCATACGGCGGGTCCTTACCCTAAACGGCTCAGGCGGCTGCTGCCCTGGCTTGATTGGGTGGCCATGGATATCAAGGCACCCTTTGAAACGTATCAATCGGTAACGGGGATTCCCGGCAGTGGCGCGAGTGCTTTGGAAAGCGCCACAGAAATATTGAGTCGAGGTATTCCCCATGAATTCCGCACCACAGCGGATCCTCACCTGCTTCACACCGATAGCTTGCGCTCTATGGCCCGTTCACTGGCCAAGCTCGGTGTGCGCAATTATGTTCTGCAAGCGTGTCGCACTCCCGCTGGTGAGAATTTAACGCAGGAAATACCACCAAATCTAATCGCCGAGCTACACTCCATGTTTGAGTGTTTTAGCTTGCGCCATCACTAATTCATGCTAATCATTTAGCGCTTACAAAAAACCTTTGCCCTGGGCGAATTCTTCTTACCGGCTCTGAGGCCTTCCTGTATTACTTGGGTGCGGGCTTTGCGTCTCTTTAAGCTCCGACAGATCGCTAGCAAATGATCCGTGGTCTTAAGGAATCACCTCCTCCCTTTTAATCAACAAGACAATATCGGAGGATGTTCCTACTGTCTACTATGTCCCAAAGCTGTGGCTACCTGAACTATTCCATCGATTGCAATAGAAAATTTCGCCAGATCTCGCTGAACAGATGCAACCCATTGTGGAACGGAGTATGGTAGAGGCTGGAGCGCTGCAGGCCCCTGGGTTAGCTCTAGGGATCGGTATAAGAATTTGCCCTTCCTTGTAGATGTCAATCCAGGTCTGAACGCTATGAGATTGAGAAAGGTTCGCATGGCATCTTCCATCAGTTTGCGCTTCAAGAAGCTGAAATTTGGGAGAATCCTACCCAGCAAGCGAGGAAATCGTTAGAACGCTTGATGAGGTCAAGATAAACTCGTATCAGCTATGACCCAACTGATCAATTACTGATAAGGAGTGGACTGATGTCTTGGGAACTGTTCAACGATCTCATAAGCAAACATCACGCTGATTTGATCGACACACTCGTCAACTCGGGTTTTAGTCTTGATCAAGCCAATCGGTTCTTGCCCGAGGCTGGTCAGGGTATTGTGGAAGCTTTTGGCGACGCCCGAGATTTGGTGGAATTGGTTAGAGTCGATACCGAGACGGCGGTCTCTTCAGTTCAGTCAAAGGTCGATACGCCCAGCATCGCTTCGAAAGCCGGTGTGGATGAGTCCATGGTCAATAGAGGGTACGCCGTGCTAATACCCAAGGTATTGGAACTAGCGAAAGCCGAGAATGGCGGCGTGTTAGCGTTTCTTGCGGGAGAAGCGGGTGAAAATCTGTGGGGCGGCTTTAATGATATGATGAAAAAATTATGGAAATAACTGACCCCGTGCTTAGCGCAGGGTTGCGTAATCCGATAGATAATGAACGGTTATCGGTCTCTGGTTTCCGCAACAGAGACTGTTCGATCCGCCTCAGTCTCAAGTTCAGTGATCAGTCGATCTAGAGCGGAGCGGACACGGCATGTGAACGCGAAGTACGTCTCGCGAGGTATAGTGTCTAAACCGACAAGTAAAAGCTCTTCAAGTTTCGTGGCCTGCTGCGAAATGCTTTCAAATCCATAGCTCGCGGCTGATCCCGCCAAACGATGCAGCTGTTGGCGTAAATTGTCGGCCGAAGCATGAGTCCAACCGTTGGATTCAGCCGTTTGCCATAACCCTCGGAGGGTGTCGCGCTTGAGTTTAAAAGAGGCTTGATAAGCCTGTCGCAATTGTTGATATTTTTTTAATCCCTGCTCAGAAATCATGGGGATTCTTTCGTGCGAGTTGGTGGGTTAGCGCGACCAGATGCGGCATATCAATGGGTTTTAGCAAATAGCCATTACAACCGGCTTCCAAGGCGCGGATCCGGTCTTTCTCCGAAGGGGAAGCGGTCAATGCGACAATCGGATTGGTGAAGTGAGATCGGCGAAGGCGTTCGGTAACAAGGAATCCATCGAAAAGGGGGAGATTAAGATCCATCAATACCAGATCGGGTTCATCGCGCAACGCGCTGTGCACGGCTTGTTCCCCATTTGAAGCAACGATCACCTCATACCCTGCGTCAGTTAAGAATAGCTCGACAAGTTGCACGATATCGTCATTATCTTCAGCGATCAGTACCCGCCCTTTGGGGAATGGGTGGTTTGGTGAGGTTGGGTTCGAGGGGAGATGCTTCTCTGATGCTGACGATACGGGCTGAATTGTGACCGCTGGCAAACGCAGGCAGAAGCGGCTTCCTATACCTGGTTTGGAATCGACACTTAAGCTTCCCCCCATCAACAGCGCGAGATGCTGACTGATATAAAGACCTAATCCGGCGCCGGGATTTCTGTTATTAAGACTTTGAAAAGCTTGGAAAATACGTTCTATTCCGGTGTCCGGAATCCCTGGCCCGGTATCCACTACAGCCGCGATTAATTGATTCTCCCGCCAATCCATTTCAACGCTGATCTCACCATTTTCAGTGAATTTTAAAGCGTTATCGACTAAGTTAAATAGGATCTGCCGCACTCTCACCCCATCGAGCTCTAGACATCTAGGGAGTTGATCGCCGACGCTCATATTGAAGTCTAAGTTCTTTTCAGACGCTAGGGGTTGAAATATCGCCACAATGTCTTCAGTGATCGAGACAGGGTTCATCGGAGTAGGGTAAATCACCAGCTCTTCGGCATCTAATCTCGCTTGGTCCAGCACGTTATTTACTAGTGAGAGCAGATGCCTTGCGCTACGCTCGATTGAATTCAAATAATTCGGCAGCTGTTGGTGATGTTCTGGATGCTTCTTTAAGTAGTCGATATACCCCATAATCGCGGTGAGCGGTGTGCGGAATTCGTGAGACATCCCCGATATAAACCGACTCTTTGCCGCGCTGGCTTCTTCGGCTTGACGGCGTTTGATTGCTAAGTCATCGCGAGCTTTCTTAAGCGCTCGCATCAGTTTGCTTTGTTGGTAGGCCTGCAGATTGAGTTCATTGGCCTTTTGTTGAAGTTCTTGTTGTCGTCGGCGAGGTTCCGTAGCATCAATAAACAAGATGTAGTAATGTCCATGATGCTTGAAAATATCGATATGCGCAGCACAGCCATTGTTCATGTCAACATAGGGGATCTTTAGAGTGTCTTTGATATTGAGGTCGATGAGAAATGGAAAGCGCTGGGTGCCATCGTCGCCTTTGTCTATGTCTTTGAATCCATAGAAGTATTCGTTTCCTGCCCAGCTCAAGATTTTCAGCTCATGATCGAGTTCAACCCAGAGGGGTTTGAGACGTTCCTCGGCTATGACGCGTAGCTTGCGGTTGACTCTGAAGGGCAGGGCGCTCATCTCACTAGGCGATCTGCGAGCAGCTGGAAGGCTTGACTGACATTGGCGCCTTCTCTAGCACTGGTTTTAAATACAGGCCAATCCTTGTCCGTTAGATCCTGTATTTCCGCTGGTGTAATCTCCCACTGCGTTTGTAGGTCGTATTTATTGCAAAGTATGACGAAGGGCGGTGCGTCGAGCGCTTGGTCCACCGATTGTTTAAGCTGAAGGGCGGTGTCCAGAGTGTAGCGGCGGGTGCCATCGATGACCAGTAAATAACCGGCGGCACCTCGTAGATAACTCGCATCTCGTGTTCTGAAACGGTCGGTTCCCGCGATATCCCACAAGATCAGCTTGATATTGCATTTATCGGGAAGTGTCACGACCTTAGTATCAATTTTAACTCCCAGTGTTGACAAATATTTGTCGGAAAACACGCGATGGACATAGCAGGATACCAAACTGGTCTTTCCCACTGCAAAATCCCCGATCATACAAACTTTTTTAGCTAATAAACTCATTTAACCTATTTCGCAAACAGCCGGGTTAAATCGGTCGCATAGAGTTGCACGAAGAAGTTAACACGCCGCTGTTTCGGGTCCACTGGAGGGAAAGCGTACGGTTCGTCGCCTTGCCCGACGCTGAACAGCTTTGAGTCCAGGCCCTCTCGGAGCAAAATATCGAGTACTTCTTGAGCGCGTTGATTACGCAGTTGTTGGTTCAATTCGGGTACACCGATCGCATCGGTACCCCCCCGCAGCGTGATGTGCAAGCGCCAACCGATTTTGTCGGCCAGCTTTGCCATCAAACGCAACTCAGCAACTATCTTTTGCAATTTATCCCGGGAATTATCCAGCAGTTGCCGTCCAGATGAGAAGAAAAGTTCTTCGTTATCGATTTCTTGCTTGAGCGCTTGGAGTCGATTGGATTCCTCGCTGCCAAGCTGTTTAATATCCAAGCCCTTCAACCATTCAATCTTTGCAATTCTTCCGGGCAGCGAATGGATCCATGCCCAAGGGGCTACGCCGCTGATGTTAAGCTTGGCGTGATCGACGCTGAGTGTCACGCTTTCCGGCGGGCTCAAACTTTCGATGGCCTCACGTAGCAAGCTTTGATCATCCGCAGTTACTTGGCTAAGGTCAACTCGATTCACGCCCGCGATGTAACGCCCGTAGGTCTGGACTGCGTGTATCCAGGGATAGGGGGCGGTTCCTGACGCCTTCAGAGTGCCGTCGGCCAATTCCAGCCGGACCTTATCCGGTGTCTCAAACCATCGTTTTATACGTTGTATTACAAGGTCCGTTTCCATGGAGTGATAGGCTTGAAATTGGAATCCAACGCGGTCAATATTCAGTCCCAGTGACTGGGCAAGAGCAACGGGATCCGCAGCTAAAGGATCACGTAACCCTCTGAAGATGCGTTTCCCTTGATCAGTGTAGCTATCGGTGAGCACAATACCGGGCGTGGTGGCTAGGCTCGTTTGCAGGCTGGCAATCTGCTTGTTTTCCCGATGCGTCGATATCAGCCAATAGCCCCCTACACTTATCAACATCCCGAAGAGAGCCAGCGATACGAGCAAACGCACACGATGAGGCCGGCGCGGTTGCGTCGCGCCTCCTTTTAATTGCACGTCCAGGCACTGCTGTAACAGGGGTTTCAGCTCTGGAAGCGTTTCGCGATCACCTTGGAAGTTAACTAATTTTTGATGGAATCGTCGTTCGATGTCTTCCAATATGAGAACCAGTCGCTCGCGAAGTTGTAGCGGCGCGATGCCACGAATCACGCAAGCCAACATGATTGCCGGACCGTTATAAATAAGCCAAGTGGTATGGCCGCCGATCTCAATGGTGTCTAGCCCGTCGGCGGAATCGGCATCAAACGAATCGGAAACGAAATCTCGGATCGCGGTGAACATAGCTGAAACCGCATCACTATCCTTTATGGTAACGTCGGGGTGAGCCGCGTGTGCGATCAGTACTCCCGTCTTATGTTGAATCAAAAATACCTGTTCCACCCGATAGACCAAGGTATGTTTGAGTACAATCTCATGAAAAGGCAGACCGGTACGGATAGCTTCGAGGCGCCATTTTAGGCCCTGAACGGAGAAAGACTGATCGATGGTTTGATTGATGCCCTGCACAAATGCGCGCAAGGTTTCTATAATCGAGCGGCGAATAGCCGGCATGATTGCGGGAAACAGGGCCTCAGCAAAGATTTGGGTTTGGTTGCGTGCCAAATCTTGAACGCATTCGGTGACGGGTGCTTGTAATGCTTGGGTTAAATCAGGTCCTTTTTCGGTACTTAAGGCGATGGATTCGGGTAAGCACTCGGCCATATCTCGCGCCCGTTGCTTCGGATCTACGACCCGTTCATCTAAAGCGTTAATGTGGCGGCGTTCATCTCCGAGAAGAATTTGCTTGAGTTCATCGAACTCAGTCAATACGGTCTCATTCTGATTCATAGCAAGCAACGCGTTATGCAAATTTACTCGAGATGCGTAACAATGCGTTCCATTAACACGATGCGTTAGAAAAATAGGTATGGGATATGGGGCCGACGCTATATCTGTTCTAGCCGGTAACCATGCTGATAAATTGAAATCAACTGCCAACCATTCTCAGGTTTAATATCCAGTTTACGCCGCAACCGGCTGATATGCGTGTCTACGGTACGGGTTATGATATTTGGTTTTTTCCCCCACACATTCTCCAGAATGTAGCTACGTGATAGGGCACGCCCGGAGTTCCGAAACAATAATAGCGCCAAGTCGAACTCTTTTTCAGTGAGCACTATTTTTGTACCATTGCATTCCACCTGCCGCCGTGTGCCGTTCAGCGTATAGGGCGGATATTCGATCACGCTTCCCGTGTGTTGCGGAGCTCTGCCGCGTCGCATGATCACCTGTATCCGTGCCAACATCTCCCGCCGTTTGATGGGTTTAGGCATATAGTCATCGGCTCCCCGTTCCAACGCGGTCACGACATCACTTTCCTTATCACGGCGGGTGATGAAGAGTACCGGCATAGGCCAATCGATGTGTTCGCGCACCCAATCGAGCACTTCAAGGCCATCCAGTCCGGGAACGATCCAATCTAAAATGAGCAGGTCGAAACTCGCATGCAATAAGCCTCTAATAGCCTCGTGTCCGTTACTAAAACACACCGTTTTATGGCCAGCCTCCATTAACCAGAGTTCAAGCAACTCAGCCTGGTCTGGATCATCTTCCAATAACGCTATTTGCATGGTCCGCTATTTACTATAACTGCATAGCTCGACATATGAGTCAACACACTCCTTAGTTGACAGTATAGTCAATAATTCTCGAATCGCACGTCGCCTGCGTAGTGACATCCTCTGCTTCTACCTGCAGAGTGAGCCTTTGGTTTGGAGTGTTCTAGTCCAGCGATATACGCAGGCGTCGTTTTCCTTAAACTTACCTACAGCTATAAATCATATCACGATCCGCTTTTATGCGGCTAATATTCCCAGAAGACGGCGTCGATAACAGATTTTAAAATGGTTTATCCTTGAGATACATAACGGTCTATCCCGACGATGGGTGCTTAGCAATGTGTCGTTGTGTTTTAATTTTATGTTTATCTATTAGGGTAGGAGTTAACTGCGAGGCCATATTTTGTATAAGAACTCACTGATGAAAGTATACTCTGCTACACCCTCGCTATATTCAGCCGATCTACGCAGCCAAATAGGCTTAGCAACACCGTCTACATAAGGCGAAACGAAGAACTAATTTCCTTCGAAGCGGATAACTCATGGCAAAAACGTTGGTTGTTGGTACAGGTGAAGATTCACCTGTACCATTTCTCCGAGGAATTCTCACTCGTTCATTGCAGGATGCCGGATTATCCTTCAATAAAGCTTACAAGATTTCCTCAGTCGTACGTGATGACTTGAACGACACGGATAAAATAGCAACTTTTGAGCTGCGTAAACGGGTAGCGGAGCGTGTGCGACAGAGTTACGGGGAAGCGGCGGCGAGCCGTTATTTGCGTATCAGCCAAATTTCTGCGCCCGTCATGGTCCGCTATGAGGATGGTGAGGTAACGCCTTTTTCCAGCGGCTATCATCGGCATTATCTGGAGGCAATCAGCCTGCCATACGAAGAAGCACTGGTAGTGACCCAGAGGCTAAATGAGCAGCTAAAGAGGGACCAAGTGAGAGAAGTGAGTGCGCAGGCTCTGGAAAGGCTCACTTACCGTTTGCTCAGCAATGACAAGGAATTTGGTCCAGCAGTGGCTCGCCGTTATTTGCTGTGGACTCAGTTTCTGCGTAGTGGACGGCCGCTGATCCTCTTGCTGGGTGGAACCGCAGGCTGTGGCAAGAGCACGTTGGCTACCGAACTTGCCAATCGTCTCGAAATCGTGCGTAGCCAGTCCACTGATGGCCTTCGAGAAGTGATGCGCATGATGTTGCCCGAGCGCCTTCTGCCGGTGCTACACACCTCTTCGTTTACCGCGTGGCAAGCGCTTCCCGAGTGGGGACGGGAAACCGATCATGATATGCTTCTGGCAGCAGGATACCGAACCCAGGCGGAACTTCTGGCCGTGCCTTGTGAGGCTGTGATCCAACGTACATTGAAGGAACGGGTATCCATGATTTTGGAGGGGGTGCATGTTCATCCGCTGCTATTGGACAGGATTGAACGTAATACCGGTGCCATCGTTGTGCCGATCATGATTGCGGTATTAAAACCCAATCAGCTGCGTTCGCGTATCCGGGGTCGAGGTAACCAGTTGCCACGACGGAGCTCCAAGCGCTATTTAAGGTATTTTGACGCGATATGGCGCTTGCAGTCCTATCTCTTGTCTGAGGCTGACCGAGCAAAAATCGTGATTATCCCGAATGACGACAAAGAAAAAGCCATTCAGGAAATTATGCGAACCATCATCAGTCACCTCGCTCGTGAATTCTCAGGGAATCCCAATGAAATTTTTTCCAATACTGCAGGCGATTCTGAAACCGTGTAGCTTTGATTTGTAAGATAAGTTTCCTAAGTCCGGTAGGCATTTAGGATTGGTGGTCTGCCGCACGTTCTGAGTGCTGCAAGCGTACCCTCTGCGGAGGAAACTGGCAGCTAAAGCTCGATCCGCGGCCGACTTCGCTGCTGATTCGAAGTTCCCCGCTGTGCCGATCAAGCACCTGTTTTACGATCGCAAGCCCCAGGCCGGTGCCGCCGGATTTTCGAGAACGCGCACGGTCAACCCGGTAAAAACGTTCGGTGAGCCGCGGAATATGCCGTGCGGCGATGCCTTTGCCTGTATCAGTGACGGTGCAGTGTGCACCAGCCTCGTTGGTATCCCACTGAATGTGGACCTTGGCGTGCGCTGGTGTATGTTGAACGGCATTAATAATCAGATTGGAAAACGCGCTGCGCAGTTCGTCATGATTGCCTGCTAGCCAAAGTTGTGGGTTAGCCTCAAGCGTCAAGTTATGGGCGGAGCTGCCACTCAAAGCGCGGGCTTCCTGGGTAATCGAGGCGAGCAACTTAGGAACCGGCACAGGTTCGTCTGAAGGTGGGGATTGTTTCATCTGCAAGCGGGATAAGGTCAATAGCTCATCGATGATCCGTTTCATGCGCTGGGCTTGGCTTTCCATTAGTTCTACGGAGCGTGCCCAGTTGTGCAGCTCAGCTCCAGCCGCTGTTGGCCGCAAGTTCTCCAGAAAACCCATAATTACCGTCAGAGGTGTACGTAATTCGTGAGAAACATTGGCCACGAAGTCCTGCTGAGCTTGGTTAAGGAGGTAAATTTGAGTGACATCCCTGGCGACCAACAAGTGATGGTGCGCCTTGCCGAAGGGAGTGATGCGCAACGACAGTATTTTACTTTTATCGCCGGGCGCTGTGATTTCAATGGGTTGGCTGTAATCGCCTTTATCAAGATATTCTTCGAGTACGGGATGGCGAATGAGCTGGACTAAATACTGTCCCCTGGCTTTGGGCCAGGGCAATCCAAGCATGCGCCTGGCCGCCGGATTACTCCATTCGATGACCCCATATTCACCTAGGATAAGCACGGCATCTTCCAGGGCACTAGCGGCTTCACGGAAACGAGAAAATTTAACTTTGCGTCTTTTAGCCTGTTGTAATCGCTGGACCTCGATAAACAATGGCTCCCATAAACCGCCAGGAAATGGAGGGCGAAGCGCTTCGCCGGCGGCTAGGTGGTAGGTTAAACGGAAACCCACTGAAAGGTGCCATCCCAGATAGCCGAGCGCAACGCCGCCGAAACCGGCGATTAACCAGCGATTCTCCAGTAGAACGCCGCTGATGCCTATCAAGAAGATAGCTGATATCCGCCAAGACTCGCTGATTAGAGCCGGAGTGAGTCGGGAGCGGCGATGTTTTTTGAATGGTTCTCCCACCGAAAGCGAATAGTTTTTGTCTGTATGAATTCAAGTCGAGTGACGAAAAGTTTGATCGATGGTAGCGGATTGGTTAAAAGTGATGCAAGGATTAGGGAGATCCCGGGTGGATTTCACTGGGAGGAAAGGCGATAGTCTACGCTGCGAACGGTTTGAATCAAGCGTTCCAGTCCGAAGGGTTCCAAGGCTTTGCGCAGATGGCGGACATGAACATCGATGGTACGTTCTTCTACGTGGATTGTTTTATCCCAGATCGATTGAATCAGGTGGGTGCGGCTGTGTACTGTTTCAGGGTGAGTCATGAGAAACTTCAGCAAGCGAAATTCCGTAGGTCCCAGGCCGATCAAATGGCCATAGACGCTGACCCGACGAGTGACCGAATCGAGGCGTAACACATTAATTTATATGGAATTTAAGGGCGGCTTGGTGTTCGCACGACGTAACAGCGCGGCGATGCGCGCCACCAGTTCGCGCGGTGAGAAAGACTTAGTCATCTAATCATCGGCCCCGGCATTCAAGCCAGACTCTTTACTGTTTTCCTCCGAACCTGCGGTTAACATGATGATGGGAATATCCTGAACGAGTGTATCTTCTCGCAGCGAGTGTGTGAACTCCAGGCCCGGACACCCGGGTAACATCCAGTCCAACAGAATTAAATCGGGACGTTCTTTTTTAATGAGGGCTTGAGCCGTGTCCGCCTCTGTGTGTGCATATCCTGCCTCTGCGAGCGTCATCCCGATCATTTTCCGAATGGCAGGCTCATCCTCGACGATGGGTATTCTGGTAGGCGCACTCATGAGCAGTAACGGTTTCTCGGAACCTAAAAAATTAGGGCAAAGGTTCGTTGTTCATCTGCACAGCAGAGCGCGAGTGGCAGCCATAGTTCACGTCATCCAAACCGTCCCTCGATATAGTTGGCGGTGTCTTCATGGGTGGGGGCGACGAACATCTCGTCGGTGGCGGCATGCTCGATAACTTTGCCCATCAGCATGAAGATACATTCTTGGCTGGCGCGGCGTGCCTGGGCCATGTTATGGGTTACGATCAAAATGGTATAGCGGCCACATAACTCCCAGATCAATTCTTCCACGGCTTCGGTTCCTTTGGGGTCCAATGCCGAGCAGGGTTCATCCATCAATAGGATATTGGGTTTAACGGGTAGCAACCGGGCAATACACAGTTTCTGCTGCTCCTCTAGGGAAAGACTGGTGGCTTTGCGTTTGAGCCGGTCTTTAACTTTGTCCCACAGCAGCACTTGTCGTAGCGAATTTTCAATAATCTCGTCCTGTTCACTCCGCGAGGCGCGTTTGCCCTCGGTGTCGAGTTTATATCCGAACAACATATTATCGCGGATCGATAGAGGTAGAGGATTGGGGCGCTGAAAGACCATGCCAATCTGCTTGCGAACTTGTAGGAGTTCCACGTCTGAATCATAGATATTCTTATCGAACACCTTGATTGTACCCTGGATACGCACGGAGTCGAGACGCTCATTGATGCGGTTGATACTGCGCAAGAAGGTCGATTTGCCGCAACCGGAAGGACCGATGATCGAGGTGATTTTGCCCTGTTTGATATTGAGATCGATGTCGTATAGCGCTTGGAAGGTGTCATACCATAGATTCAACTTTTCGGTATGGATGGCGCAGGGTTCGGTGTTGAGGGGTGGACTTAAGGGATATTTGGCATTCATTAGTTAGGCCTATTTAGCCTAGCGGGTAACGGTTTGTCAAAGTCTTATCCGAATCGACCTTCCACGTAGTCGCGGGTGCGCGGATCGACGATCTGGCCATCGAAGATGGCTTCAGTCGATCCGATCTCGATGCAGCGACCATCGAGAAAAAAAGCGATGCGATCCGCCAAACGGCGGGCCTGCTGTACAAGGTTGGTCACTAGAATAATGGTCATGTCGGCGCTAAGCACTTTGAGTACTTCTTCGATTCGCATGGTGGTTACGGGATCAACGGCGATGGAAAATTCGTCGAGCATCAACACCTCTGGATTTTGCGATAGAGCACGCGCAATGGTAAGCCGCTGTTGTTGCCCGCCGGATAGCAGACTCCCGAGCGTGTGAAGCCGGTCTTTTACTTCGTCCCATAACGCGGCGCGCTGCAAGCACATTTCGATGATCTGGTCCAATGTGGCTTTGTCTTTAATTCCTGCCAGGCGGGGTGCCAGCGCCACATTATCGTAAATGGATAAAGGCAGCCCTACCGGTAATGGGAAGACCACGCCGATTCGCCGGCGAAATCCATAGACATTACGCAGTTGATGGATATTTCGGCCATTAAAAAAGATCTTACCCTCTACTCGCATATTTCGGTCAAACGCATCCATCCGGTTGATGGCTTTGAGGAAGGAAGTTTTACCGGAATTTGCCGGGCCGATGATTCCGAATATCTCGTTTTTATGTATTTCTAGATCGATTCCGCTCAAAGCCGGCGTGCCGCCGTAACGGATCGTCAAGTTCTGAAATTTTAATTGGGCGAGGGTATCTGACATCGCGGTTTTGGCTAAATAGAGGCTTCTTTTGAATCACCACTTCTTCTTGGTGCGCAGGTACATGCGGAATGCGATGGATGCGCTATTCATGAACAGTACCAGGGTAATGAGCACCAAAGCTACCCCGAATGGTAGATTCTCAGGTACGCCTGGAACCTGGGTGGATACCACGAACAGGTGCAATGACAGCGCCATGGTTTGATCGAATAAGCCCTGGGGTAAAAAGGGGCTGAAGAACACCGCACCCGTGAACATAATCGGTGCCGTCTCCCCGGCCGTTCTCGAAACCTCTAAGATGATTCCGGTCAGTATGCCGCTAACGGCATTTGGCAGCACGACCTTGCGGATGGTTTGCCAACGGGTGGCTCCCATGGCCCAGCAAGCCTCACGGAAGGACTGCGGAACAGCCTGTAGCGCTTCCTTGCTGGCTACGATTACCACCGGCATGGTCATGATGGCCAGGGTTAGGCTGGCGGCGAGTATGCTCGTGCCCATTCCGGCGAAGATCACGAATGCGCCCACACCGTGCAACGCATGAACGATAGAAGGTACACCCGCCAGATTAATAATGGCGAGATTGATTAGCCGCGTAAGCCAGTTGTCCGGCGCGAATTCACTCAAATATATTGCCGCGGCGACTCCCAGTGGCACGGATATCAGCAATGCCACGGTGACTAGCCATACCGTGCCCAGCATGGCGGGGAAGATTCCGCCAGCCGTCATTCCATTGGTCGGTTCTGTAAACAGGAAATCGATGGAAATTACAGGACCACCTTTGATCACCAAGGTGATCAAAATGATCAACACGGGCGCGACCAGCAGCAAGGTCATCAGCAGGAAGAGGAGGCGAAATAGGGTTTGAATCCGTTTGTTGTGGAGATTTGTTTCAGAGGGGGCAAACAAGGGATTATTTATTAAGGCGGCATTTTGTAATGCATTGCTTGATGTAGCGCTATCCATCATAGAGTTACTCCCTACGGATACCCTTTACAATCAGGTCTGCGCATAGATTGATCAGGAAAGTAATCATGAATAAAAAGATACCGATAGTGAATAACGCGCCATAATGGTCCGAACCCACGGCGGTTTCACCGAGCTCGGCGGCAATTGTGGCCGTTAGGGCACGCACTGAATCGAATATACTGCTGGGAATGTTTATCGAATGCCCGGTGGCCATCAGCACGGCCATCGTCTCACCAAATGCCCGCCCCACGCCCAACAAAATACCGCCGAGCAAGCCATTCTTGGCCGCCGGAATGACTACTTTGAAAGTAACCTGCCAGCGGGTGGCCCCTAAGGCTTCGGCGGCTTCCCGAAAAGACTCAGGCACCGCTTTTAAGGAGTCTTCCGCGATGGAGACCATGATCGGCGCCGCCATAAGCCCAAGGATTATACCGGCATTGAGCACATTCAGACCGACCGGGACATCGAACCAATAGATGATCAAGGGATTCATGATCGTCAAACCGATAAATCCCCAAACTACTGAAGGAATCGCGGCGAGCAATTCGACCAGAATTTTTAATGACTCCTTGATCTTTCCGGTAGCAAACTCGGAAATGTAGATCGCCGCACCGAGAGAAAAGGGAACGGCGACGGCCATGGCCAGGGTCGTGACGCTGGCTGTGCCGGCGATTAGCGCCAGTATGCCATAGGTGGGATGGTACTCAGACGTGGGACGCCAACGGGGCGAAAGAAAAAAATCGTGAATATCTAAGGTATTGACGATGAAGGCCAAACCCTGTTCAAAGACGAAAAATACAATGCTGAGAATAAACAAAATCGCCGATATCCCAGCAAGAAATAATATGAACTGGATAATCTTGTCGACGTACCAATCTACGGTGCGTTTATCGAATTCGGCATCGGCCTGCGTTGTCGCACGGGTTGCTTGATTTAGAAATCGAGCCATCGTGTTAGTTACCTTCATCGCCACGAAGGGTATCCATCAAGTCGCGTACTTGAAGAGCAATTTCGCGATACATCTCTTCGAACCGTTGATTGAGTTCTTTGGGATCGAGGCTATCGACTAAGCTTCCCACATCCCATTCGAGAGCCACGGTGTGGAACGGGATCGTTTTGATATAGGATTTTACGGGACCCTGGAGACTGACAATAACATGGAAAGCAGCTAGTTCTTCGGTCACGAAATCGAATTTCTTCGGGCGCTGCTCGGTTAGGCCCACGCCGTGCTTTTCTAAGAATGTTACGACACGAGGATCGATTTCCGAGGAGGGTTGGCGGCCAGCGCTGACGTACCGGCCTTGGCGAGGAAACATTTTGCGAACGATGGCTTCGGCCATCTGGCTTTGCCCGGCATTGTTCTCGTCAAGAAATAAAATATGATAGATCTTTGGAGGTTTAGTTTCACCGGTCACGGCGAATACCGTATCCTCACAAATGTTTCTGGCTTGGTCGGAGATCCTTCCCAAATAGCTGAAAATGACCAGCATCCCGAACAGATCTTTGATGTTCTCTTGACCATTCTTGGATAATAAATCCGCGTAGATGGTCTCGAAGGTGCGCTCGGTTTGAACCGTCAGAGATTTGGTCGCCTTCGCCTTTTCGGCGTTACCCTCGTGGAAGGCTTGCATGGCCAAGTCGAACACGTGGCGCGCTTCTTCGGCTATCAGGCTCACCTCCCGTACCAGTGAATCCTGGGGAGGATGGGAAAGCTGTACCGCTTGCCGGCACAAGGTTACTGCGTAATCTCCAATCCGTTCTAAAGCAATGTTGATCCGCATGACCGAGGAGATGAGGCGAAGCGGTCCGGCAGTGGGTAGATGGACGGCCAAAAAGGCGTTACATAGTTTCTCAGTTTGGCGTACGTAACGGTTAATGGGCAAGTCGTGAAGAATTGTGCGATAAGCCAGCGTATGATTTCCGGTCACAAGGGCGTGCACCGCGTTTTCTACCGCATCCTGAACGTCCTTGGCCAGTGCTTCTATGCGATCTTTAATGCGAGTAAGGTCCTGCTCCAGGCGTTTTTCGTAATGGCTCATATGCTTACTCCGTGGAGGTTGCCAACCTAATCTGAATCCAAGCGTTTAGATTGTCGTAACTCTTTGCAAAGATTATGTTTTATAAGATCGCTCAAACGCTTTCGATAGGCAGCCTCCGTCGTTTAAGATAGAAAAACCGGGGACACCGCTGAACTGCGGTGCGAGGCTGAGAGGATAGCATCATCCGCGGCTGGCGCGGACGACACCCGTCCTTCTAAATAAGCAATGGGTGTTTGCTCCCCATTTATAAGCTGCTAAGTTCCTTAAGTTTTTTGTGCTTATCCGTTATTCAGTGACAGCTAACCTTGTGCGCGGGAGCATAACCTTTCTTGAGAATGATGCATTGACCTGTATCACTCAGGATCCATTCGAGGTATTTTTTGATTTCGCCGCTGGGTTTTCCGTTGGTGTACATAAATAGAGGGCGGGCGATCGGATAGCTGCGGTCGCTGGCAGTGGCCACGCTGGGGCTGATGCAGGGTTCGCCTGCTTTAAGAGAGATACAAGCCATTTTAACCCGATCGGTGGCATAGGCCAGTCCACTGTAACCGATGGCGCAGGGTGTTTTTTCGACCAAGTCAACTACGTCTTTGGACCCGTGCATGTCACGAGTACCTAGTTTGTAATCGCGTTGTTTACCCAGAATAGCTTCACGAAAATAAGCGTAAGTCCCCGAACTATTCTGCCGGCTTACCAAGACGATCTGCTGAGCTTTGCAGCCGGGCACCTGAACACCCAGATCCGACCATTTGGTAGTTTTTCCTTCTTCGCCATAGATTTCCGCCAACTGGGCAATGTCGAATGAATTTAAGGGGTTATTTTTATTTACAAAGACGGCTAATGCATCGTAACCCACGATATATTTGACTGGATACTGTCCGCGTTGATTGGCGAGCGACAATTCCTTGGATTTCATTTCGCGACTCGCATTGGCGATATCCACAGTGCCATTGATCAAGGCGGCGATCCCCGTGCCGGAACCACCTCCGGTTACGGAAACGGCTACATCGGGTTCAACCTTCCGGTACTCTTCGGCCCAGGCTTGGGCTACATTGACCAAGGTGTCGGAGCCCTTGTTCTGGATCAGAGTGCGTGCGTCGGCGGTTGTGTAAAGAAGGGCTAGCGTAGCGATCAAAAAGGATATTGTTCGATGTTGTAAATACATGGTTATTCCTGTGCGTTTTCTCGACTAATGTAGTTATTTAGTGCTATTTGAGCGAAGAGTCTATTACGGCGAATAAAGTTGATGAATCAATTTAGATCGTCTTAAGACTAACCTTCCCTTGGAACCCTTAGGCTTGTGAGGGAGGGCTGTTGATAAATTCAATTTGACTTTATTGGGGGGCTATCCAACGACCCATCGAAAATCACTACTTATTTCATAAATATTACTTTGAAATTACAAAAATATTAAGAATTTATTAAACCCCCTTAAACGGGGTGAGCTCGAATCGCCCGTTTCAAGCGGCTTGAGCTAATCTAAGGGGGTAATGTGCGATTTTTGATTTCAGTCCAGAGTGCTTCAAAGGCCTTGACGGCGGGACTACGGGCACTCGCGAACCTATGGATAACTTCGCGCTGGATACCCATGCGTTCCACTTCACTGGCATTGGGTATGATGGTTGTTAGAAATTCCGGTCGTTCTTTTGGCAACTGCTGAATAATCTCCCGATGCAGGGATTTGCGTTGGTCAACCATGGAGAAGAAAGGTAGCAATTTGAGCCCGCTCGGTTCATCTTTGCTGAGAAACTGATCCAGTTGAATTAATGTTCGCAATGAGAGCGTGGTAGGAATGATGGGCACTAATAGGGCATCGGTAGCATGAAACACATTTTCGGACAGCCAGGAGATGCTCGGTGGACAGTCTAAAAAGACATGCTCATAGTCGCTGCTAAGTGGCTTAATGAGTTTGTGTAGCCGGCGATTGGGTTTTTTTGCGCTATCCAGGAACAGATCCATGTTACGGTATGAAAAGTCCGCAGGCAGTAAATCGAGATTGTCATAATCTGTCCCTTTGATTAAATCATCAAGTGCTTGTTTGCCGCCTAGCAGTTTTTTGCTGCCCCCTTTGATTTTAGCTTTGATTCGAAAATAGAACGTTGACGCGCCTTGAGGGTCCAGATCCCATACCAAGGTGCGGTATCCATCGCGGGCTGACAGGTAAGCTAAATTGACTGCGGTAGCCGTCTTGCCGACGCCGCCTTTGATATTGTAAGTCGCGAATACTCTCATGATTTTAGGGTTTGGAGCGACGCTTGGGGTTGGTCATAGAATAACGCCTTAAAGTGCTGCTGATGGTCTTGCGATCCGAATTCGTCAAAGCAATTAGCGAAGCTCTCCCGCACCTGGCGCTGATGATTTGCTAGGTTTTCTATCAAAATTCCCATTGCCATGAGGGTGCCTGCTGGCGCCCGACCTTCCGCTAACATCTGCTCGCTGTAATATTTTAAAGTGGTTATCTGGACTTCGTAATCTTGAAATTCGCCAAGATTGTCTTGCAATGTCTTCAGCACTTTTATGAGTGCCCTAATCTCTGAGGGTGGGTAAAGGCTTTGGAAAAACTCCATAAGGTAACGCAGTTTTTTGCAAGTCTTTCGTAGTTCGTGCAAGGCTTCGGCAGGCGTTTGGGGTTTGATTGCACGTCCCTCTTTGAGGGCATGCCGGTAGACACGCCAAGTTCGTTCTTTAGCGACCGATAGTATGGGTCTGCTGGCGTTTGGCCGCGTGGAACGGGAAGGGATGGGAGCCTCAAGAAATTTCCGCCAAGCGTTAACCAATCGCTTGTAACGCGGTGAAGACAGCGCTTTCGCCAGCGCTTGTTGTTCTGCCTGCTGACGTTGTTGTAAAAAATCACGCAACGCATCCAGATCGTTCCGCATCGATTCCGGCAGGCTGTTCTGGTAGCCGTTGAATTTCAATAGATATACGTCGAGATCGCGGGTCGGACCGGTGATTTGGCCCAGCCAGGCAAATTCCGTTTTAAAGCGCTTGAGGATCGCCTCTGGGAGGACATCCTTGATTTGGCTTAACGCAGACCGGGTACGGCGCACCGCAACCCGAAAATCGTGGAGAAATTCGCTATCAATCGCCTCTCGCGTGCCTTCCTCATTATCTTGCATTGTCGTTAACAAGCGCCTTAAGATGAGCCGGGTTGCCTCATCGGCACGCAGTTCTGGGCTGAGGTTCACATTCAACTTGGGGCTGTAGGTTCCGGGTTGACGTCCGCAAGCCTCCAGCGCCATGAGCAATAGACTTCCCTCGGCGGGAGCAAGCTCGAGCTCGGTCTCAATATCCTGTGCGATGCGCTCTGCTGATCTGTCGTAGCCTTTAATTGGCACCACTTTTATTATCTTACCCAAACGTGTCTTGAGTTCCGCATGCGCCACACTATTGTCCTCGATAATTATCCGAACTGTGGTTTTCTCGCGTTTATCCACACCTTTTAATGGGTGTGTCCGGGTGATTACGGTGGTTTGAGGAATCAAGGCGCGCATTTCGATCATGGGTTCCAAGAGTTTGCGTAATCTGGTTGGTGGCAGATCCCAAGCGTATTGCGGAGTATGCCCAACACTCTGGCTGGCGTGTACTTCACCGGACTCCAGTTGGTTAAGATAAAGTAGTGAGTCTCCGTTTCTCGATTGTGCTTCCAGTGCCAGGTGTTTAGCATAGATTCGCCAATCAAAGGTGTCATAGTAGATGCGTGTTGCTGTTGTTGTCGGTTCCTCTTGTAGCTGGTTCGATTCTCGGAGCTTTGAGATCACGTGGTGAATACTCATGGAAGGAGGAATGATAAACTGGAAGTGATGAAATGGCATGGTACTTTCCTCTGTAGAACGCCAGGTCGAGCTATTTTGTTTCTCTACGCATACCCAAGTTGGGTCATGAGTTAACAGCGCCTATTAACCGTTATTTTACCCAATAGATTCCTTCAAACGAGATCTCCCTAGGGTGGTTGTGTGGCTCTGAAAGGGGATACAATACAAAATACAGATTAAGATGCGAAATATAAAAATATACAATATTTAAGTAAGCTTAAGTGAATATTAGGCGCCATCGATCCCGCACCAATACCCAGTTTTCCATCCAAAGCTGTGACTGTCCTGCTGTCCGCTGAACCCTACTCCTTGGCTGAGTACGCCTTGATCCATCCCCGTCCGATTTTTTGAACCGCATGACGAATCAGCTTGAATTCGCGCTACAGGCGTGTTTCGTAGAGCAGCCGTAACAGGATTCCAGGTGAACCAACTGCTCATCTTATTTTTCTTATTGTGCCTTTCCGCTTTATTTTCTGGATCGGAAACCGCACTGATTACGCTTTCCATGGGACGAGTTCAAAGTCTCGTAAAGGAAGGCCGCCGTGGTGCCCAGGCGTTGTTACAGCTTAAGAGCGATCCTTCACGGATGCTTATTACACTTTTGATCGGCAACAATCTGGTCAATATTGCCGCCTCTGCGATGGCTACGGTACTTGCAACCGAATGGTTTGGCCACCTCGGACCGGGGATTGCGGTGGGGGTGCTGACGATCGTTATTCTAATTTTTGGGGAAATTACTCCCAAGAGCTTGGCTACTCGTTACGCGGAGCGTATCTCGCTGTTCATCGCTTCACCTATGTACACATTGATGCGTTTGATCTACCCGATCGTGTGGTTGTTTGGCCAACTGACGAATTGGATACAACGTATCACTCAGCTGGAGCGTGACCCCATAGTAACAGAGTCGGAACTAATTAATCTCGCAGAACATGGTGTTGAGGAGGGTACGATTGAGTGCGATGAAAGGGAGATGATTGAGCGGGTATTCGCGTTTAACGATTTAGAGGCCAAGGACGTAATGACGCCGCGTAGCCAAGTTTTTGCACTGGATGGACGTTTATCTGTTAAGGCGGCGTTGCCAGATATAAAATCTTGGCGTTACTCACGTATTCCAATTTTCGATAAGCATCCGCAGGAAATTCATAGAGTGGTCTATTTGCGGGATATCCTCGATACCTATACCAAGGGCAACACCGAGGTGTTGCTAAGCGAAATAGCGTACGAGCCTGATTTTGTCCCCGAAAATCAGCCAATCGATGAATTGTTCGCGAAACTGCGCAAAAAGAAACGTCGGCTGGTAATGGTTGTAGATGAATACGGCGTGATACAGGGGATCGTAACGCTCGAAGATTTACTGGAGGAATTGGTGGGTGAGATCTACGACGAGAGCGATAAGCCCCAAGGTGTTCAAATACTTTCCGATGAGAATATTGCCGTGGATGGCATTGTAGAACTCAGGGTAATCGAAGAGCACTTCAAAATTGATTTAGCCGGTAAACCCACCGATACCGTTAACCTGTGGATACTCAACCATACGGAACGAATTCCGGAAATAGACGAGCACTTCCTCATTGATGGCCTGCAGGTAACGATAGCTAAGGCAACGCGGCGCCGAATCCGTCAGGTTATCATTACGCACACGCCCGCTGATAATGAGGGTGATTGAACGTCTCGCCCTCAGCAGCTATTTTAAAACCCCTTAGCTAGCGATACGGCGTTATAAAACGGTTCGAAAGCCTCATTTTACTCCCGTTTAAACTGCGCTTTATGCCGGGCCTCCTGTCCTCCGCCCCTTCGAGCCAGCAAACCTGCTAAAAATCGCTCTTGGCGACGCACTCACCGGAGTAGTTCTAGAACAGGTGCTTAGATTGAGCTTGCCCAGGCACCGTATTTTGGTTCCCCCCGATTTGTTTCCATACGTTGCATCCAAGCTTACTACAGGGTGGTCAATTTAGGCTGTTGACGGGATCCCGGTCGGGAACCGGTAAGAAGAAATTCGGGATTATTCGTCGTGAAGCGTTCGACACAACGCGTAATGGATTGATATTTTTGGAGCAAATACTTTACCACATTCTTTTGGATCGGATGACAAAGCTCTCTATCTAAGCTTCTTGCTGGGTGTACTCTCGAGGCTTGAGAGAGAGCAGATCCTCAATCCCCAATCTATCCGCACGATTTGAGTATATCGCAATGTCAAATGAGCTCCAAAAACTATTGTCTTACGTTCCAAAAGTGTGGGGACACCGTTGGCTCGTGCTGGTAACCGCCATTGTAATTTGTGCGATCGGCTGGCCGATTGTATTGGTGCTTCCCGACCAATATGAAGTGAGCGCTAAGGTCTATCTTAATACCCAAACGGTGTTAAAGCCTCTGCTCCGAGGGATTGCGGTGGATAGTTCGACGACACAGCAAACGGCCATGGTCTTAAGGCGAACTTTATTGAGCCGTCCTAATATGGAAAAAGTCGCGCGTGCTACCGGAATGGACCTAAAAGCAGGCGCCCCTGAACGCTATGAACGCCTATTAAAAGATCTAGCGAATGAAATTAAAATGGAAGGTGGTGGAACAGAACAGATCTACTCCATCTCCTATCGGAATAAAGATCCACGGCAAGCAAAGCATGTGGTGCAAGAAGTGTTAAGTCTATTCGTGGAGGGTGCTCTCGGTGAAACCCGGCAAGATAATACGAGCACCAAGCAGTTTTTAAATGAGCAAATAGCGCGATACGAAGTTAAACTCGAGTCCGCTGAAAACAAGTTGAAGGAATTTAAGCGCAAGAATGTGGGATTAATGCCGGGAGAAGGGCAAACTTATTTTACGCAGTTGTCCGCTTCCACGGATCAACTCAACAGTGCCCGATTAGAGTTGAGCGAAGCGATCAAACGGCGTGATGAGTTAAGCAAACAGATTGCCGATATTAAGGATCCTTCTAAACTTCCGAGTAGTCCAAGGAGTAGCCCCTTACAGGCAAAGCTGAATGAATTGTTATTAAATTATACGGAAAATCATCCAGATGTGATTGCCCTGAAGCGCCTCATCGCTCAGCAAGAAGGGCTACCGAAAAACGAATTGCCTGATGATTCGGAGACTGATCAGTCCGCTTCAAAGCTCCGGGGAAGTTTCGCCTATCAGGAATTGAAAGTTGCCCTTGGAAAGGCAGAAGCTGATGTGGCAGCACTTACCGTGCGCGTAAAGGAGCGGGAGGCTATAGTCAATAAACTGCAAAAACTGATTGATACCATCCCCCAGGTCGAGGCTGAGCTGAAGAAAATGAATCGGGACTACAATATTATTAAGGATAATTACGAGGAAATGGTCAGGCGGCGTGAGCGTGCTAAGATTACTTATGAAGCTGAGAAAAGCACCGACGATGTCCAGTTCAAAATTATAGATCCTCCACGTGTCCCCTTATTACCGGTTGGCCCTAAGCGTCTGATTTTGTTAACTGCAGTGCTCGGTTTAGGGGCGGGTGGAGGCCTGGGCTTAGTCCTGTTATTGATTCAAATCAGACCAACTTTCGATACGTGGCAGGATCTGCGAGAAGCCACCACATTTCCCGTGTTTGGCACCGTTTCGTTAATTCACACTTCCTATCGCCGCGCTAAAAATCAGTTTCTGAGTGCTTCTTTCTGGTCGGTGTTGGGGCTGTGGATCATCAGCTTTATAGCACTTGCTAGCATGCAAGTGTTGCACATCAATCTTTCAGATCTAGTACAGCTATAACCGAGATTGGATCGTTATGAGTAGTTTCGAAAGAGTGGGCAGCTTTGGAAAAGCAATGGATAAATACTTTAGGTCGGGAAATGGGGGTGGCCTACCTAACCCGTCTTCGAAATCACCGACCGCAACTGCTGAGTCGGGGGCTAGTCAAGCCTGCGAAGAACACGGCGTTGAAATGCTTTTAAGTGAAACGGAAGAAACAATCCACAAAAAAAAACTGACTCGGGTAACGCTTGATTTCGCACGCTTAAAATCACAAGGGATCGTAACCTCCGACTCCCTCCATCATCAAACAATCGAAGAATATCGTGATATCAAACGGCCCTTATTGCAAAACGCATTTGGACAGGGAGGTATTTCAGTTAATAAGGGTAATTTAGTGATGGTTACCAGCGCGGTTGCCGGCGAAGGTAAGACATTTACATCGGTAAACTTATCCCTCAGTATTGCTCGAGAATTAGATCGTACCGTATTGCTCATCGACGCCGATGTAATTCGGCAAGGTGCAAGCCGAATGCTCGGTATCGATCATCACAGCGGATTAACCGATCTTCTATCCAATCCTACTCTAGGGGTCAATGATGTATTGGTCAGCTGCGACGTGCCAAAACTAAAGCTGCTACCAGCAGGTCAGGGCCATCCTAACGTCGCCGAGTTGATGGCTAGTGAAAACATGAGGCACCTTACGGAAGAGATGGCTAAGCGGTATGGTGATCGTTTGATCTTGTTCGATGCGCCTCCACTATTAGCGGCCAGTGAGGCGCGTGTGCTAGCAGGATTGGTGGGGCAAATACTTTTAGTAGTGGAGGCGGAAAGTACCACGCAGTTTATGGTGCAGGAAGCTGTATCTAAACTCGACAAATCGAAGGCGATTGGGTTGGTGTTGAATAAGAGCCGGCAAAGAACCAGTAGTAATTATTTCTATGGTCCCCATCAATCCGTCGTCGAATAGACAACCGTCGGATAAGCTCAGAAGCTTGTTAAGGTGCATCGGTTTGGACAGCATTCTCCCACATAGGGCATCTGTCCTTACAATCGATGACTTCAAGTATCTAGATTCAACTCCGAAGTACAACTCTGACTAAGCAGTCAAAGATAGTGAGATACGGTCACATCTGCGCTGTTCTCATTCCGCCAAGCTAGCTACACTTCGCCCACGAAAAACTTTACCCGATTTGCGCCTTGAAGAAAGCTGGAATTTAACAAAATAAACTCGTGGCCTTACTTAGGCGCAGTCCCTTGACGATCAGCCGCAACTCGCCATAACATCAAATAGGCGTTAGCTCCCGTTATCGGGTTGTCGCCGATACCAGGGGATTTATTGGTATCCGGTACTCATGATAATCACTAGGACGACTCCTTTGGCCGCCAGTTGGAACGAGATAAAACCAGTGAATTTGAGGCGCTATGAACGGTTGACATCATCCCTTATCCATCTGGTAGCCTGGCGGTAATTTAATCAGTTCCAAGACTCTTATTATTCACACTTCAATTATTCGAAGTCAAAGCCGGTTTGTTTCTGATGGACCCAGAAAACGGACGTCTACTACTCTAATATGTCTAAGATGAAAAAAACTCCAGAACAGCCTTCACTGCAAGGAAGAATCTGTATGGTGACGGGAGGCACATCAGGCATTGGGCTGGCTACAGCCACAGCCCTAGCCTTCCAGGGTGCCAAGCTGATCGTGGTCAGTAGAGATCCCGCGCGTATCGATCATACCGTAGCGCAAATCCGAAATGATACGGGTAACGAAGCGGTGAGCGGCATACCGGTTGATTTATCCTCCCATACCCAGATTGTCCAACTGGCGGCTGATTTTCAACAGCGCTTTGAGGGGCTTGACGTTCTGATCAATAATGCAGGGGGACTATTCTGTGAGCGGCGATTGAGCACGGACGGCATCGAAATGACTTTTGCACTCAATCACCTCGGTTATTTTTTATTGACACACGTCCTTTTGGATAGCTTAAAGGCTGGTGTCAAAGCGAGGATTGTCAACGTTGCCTCCAATGCCCATCGGAACGGACAGATTGAGTTTAGCAATCTACAAGGGGAGCTGCGTTACAATGGGTGGAAGGCTTACTGTCATTCGAAACTAGCCAATATTCTCTTTACTTACCAACTCGCTGAGCGGCTCTTCGGAACAGGAATAACGGTAAACGCTTTACACCCTGGATTTGTTGCTACGCGCTTTGGTCGGGAAAATCGGGGTCTATTTGCGCTGATGCTAAAGTTGGGCATGCGCATGGCTGCGATCAGTCCAACAAAAGGGGCTGAAACCGCAGTTTATCTTGCGAGTTCATCTGAAGTTGAAGCCGTAACAGGGAAGTATTGGTTCGAAAGGCGGCCCGTTCATTCTTCTTCCCTGTCTTACAATAAGGGAATAGCACGGCGCTTGTGGCAGACCAGTATTGAGATGACTGGGATTGCCGCCGATAGGGCCTTTGTTTAGAAGTGGTTTCAAAACCTCTAATGCGATGCCAAACGTTCCGGAAGGGGTAAATCGTTCGCGTTTTTTATAGCATGGGAATGAATTCGTCAAGACTGTGCAGCCGTTGTAACTTGTCATCTTCGCGATTCCATGGGCGATCTAGTATGTAAACTTGATGGACTTCCGGGAGCTGTATTGCTGGATATAAATGCCCCAGATAATCATCTACGAAATGCTTCACTGTGCCTAATTTTCGCAAGATCGCGGCTTTATCGCCAAATACTGGAACAATATAGAGTTCATCAATCTCCAATTGGTGACGCATCAGCCAATCCGCTGTCAATGATTCGCCTTGGGGATGCCATGCCCGTGCGGTTACAACAGCCACGCGATAGTTCGCGGCCTTTGCCGCATTCACAGCTTCGATGGCTCCTGGTTCTACGGTTGCGGCTTCAAAAATTTCATCCTCATGTACCCATTGCATTATTTTTTTACCAGTAATCCCGTAGAGTCCCTCTATTTTATATTCGTGCCATTGATGCCAGTGAATATCTTTCCCCGTCCGTTTTTTTAACATCTGCATCAAGTGTTCACGCAGATTTGCAAGGACGTCATCTAGATCAAATACGACATAAGGTTCGGATGTATTCATTTTTTAAGTTGTTGTAACTGAGTTCAATTTCCTTAGCCCAATCCAGGGTGGAAAGCTCTAATCGATTACTCAATAGATCAAACATGCCATGATTTAAATACCGGAGCTAAGTCTGGGAATAGAGAACAACCACTTAGCTGTGGGAGTGATATAAACTTAAGGCGGTCAGTATAAGATTTACCCTAAGTCATTTAACTCATTAGTTTTAGAGCGGCTGGCAAACGGTGCCCATTAACCGGTTTATGGTAGGATCGACTATGCATGAACAGTGTATCCTCAACGGGGCGCAGAAGCGATCAATACGTTAAACAATTTCATTCATTTGCCGTTAACCATGGATATTCTTCAATCGATTGGTGTGTCAACCTATTCCAATCAGCCATGTGGTTATCTGTGATGGTTCTTTGTAGTCACCTGATAAATGAATAATATTTTTATAGCGCGGCAACCCATTTATAATCGCGGCCTTGAAATCTATGGTTATGAACTCTTATTTCGCGACCTTAATCCGGACTTTGCCGAAATCACGGACGGTGACAAGGCTTCCTCTCAAGTTATTGTTAATACGTTTATAAATATAGGTATAGAAAACATCGTTGGTGAGAATTATGCCTTTATCAACTTAACACGAAATTTTATTGTATCCGAACATTTATTACCAATGTCCCCTAAACAGGTGGTATTGGAAGTGCTAGAAGATATTTATCCAGACGAAGAGGTCGTCGCAGGTTTATCAAGATTATCAAATAAAAATTATACAATTGCATTGGACGATTTTGTGTATCAGTCCTATCTAGACCCATTACTCCACATAGCAAACATAGTAAAGATTGATTTATTTAAAAGTAAAGAACACCTAGAACAACAGGTAGAAATTCTGAGAAAATTTAATGTGAGGCTTCTCGCTGAGAAAATAGAAACACAAGATGAATATGACTTTTGTAAAAAACTCGGGTTCGATTATTTTCAAGGCTACTATTTTAGCCGTCCTAATATCATAAACCGTAAGGATACACTATCGAATAAGTTGGTGGTATTGAGTCTTATAAACAAGCTACAAGACCCAAATGTCTCGATGGAAGAGCTGGAAAATATTATTATTCAGGATGTGGCGTTATCCTATAAGTTACTTCGTTATATTAATTCTGCGACCTATGCATTGCGAAAGGAAGTCGAATCAATAAAGCAAGCTTTAGTACTGCTAGGCACACAAACGGTTAAAAATTGGGTAACGCTAATTGTTATGTCAACTCTTAATAGCAATAAACCTAACGAGCTTATGACCATAGCTCTGATAAGAGCGAAGATGGGTGAACTGTTATCAGAAAATCATGGGACAAAAATTAAACAACAAATGTTTACTGTGGGCTTATTCTCGATACTGGATTCATTACTGGATGTATCAATGGTGGAATTACTTGATACCGTTTCTTTAAGTAAATCCATTAAATCCGCATTATTGGATTACTCAGGAGAAATGGGAGAAATATTAAATCAGGTATTACTCTATGAACAGGGTAAATGGAATAAACTTGATATCCAAAGTACTGGTGCTCTTAGATTATCCGGAGCCTATTTGGAAGCGGTTAAGTGGGCTGACAAATCTATAAGTGCACTGTATTAACGTTAGCGATATTATCTTGACAGTGCCTAACGTTTAAGTTATTCAACCGAATTCAGCTATTCACTCCGTAGTCCTTTCAATAGTAAAGAGCTTGAGCCTAGTCATTTATATGTTCCCGTCTCCCTTATCAGGATTCCGATAATAGGGTTATGAGTCATTGAATTGGGTTACCAGAGACCTGTTTGGACTCCACGGATTAGAGTCGCAATGATTCTCGCTATTGACGTCGCCTACTTTACCCAGTTGTAAGCGGACTAGGTATGTGAGATCCTCAGTAACGTACTGCGCGTCCTGTCCCGCAGTTGTACATTTGCCCGTTCACACCGCGTTGCACTCTCGCCTGATCAGGCGTTAGCCCAGGCAACTAAAAAGAAGCATTATGGCTGGTATAGGCGGTTGCATGCGTGTATTAAAACCAGGATCGGGTGATCTTTTATCGAGTACCTTTTGCCTTTGCCGTTCTCCTAGTTGATTTGGCGAAAGGATCGTTGATGTCTGCTAAAATAATGTGCGAAAAAGCCATGCTTGCAAAACTAAGCTACTGTCGAGAAAAGACAAATTTCAAACCGGCGCAGTTAATTTTAATTCTTCTCGTTGTCCTATTATTTACTAGCTGTGCCACAACTTCGCCTGTGGAGGATAAAGACGTCGATCCCTATGAAAACGTCAACCGGAAGATTTACCGGTTTAATCTCATCGTTGATAAAAATATTCTGAAGCCCATCGCTGACGGTTATGTGAAGATTACTCCTCAACCCATACAGAATAGGGTTACGAATTTTTTTGGCAACTTGGCTTATATCAATGTATTTATCAATGATTTTCTACAAGGAAAACTCGATCAGGGTTTGTTGGATACCGCGCGCTTTGTATTCAACTCAACATTTGGAGGTTTTGGGCTGTTTGACGTGGCATCAGGAATGGGATTAAAGCCTCACGAAGAAGATCTAGGTCAAACACTGGCGAAGTGGGGTGTTGCCCAAGGACCCTATTTGGTACTACCCTTCTTTGGCCCTTATACTTTGCGTGGCACACCGAACTTAGTGGCGGGCGTGGTGGCTAATCCACTATTTTATGTTGATGATCTGAAGGTTACCGTTCCTCTGAACGTATTGAATGTTATCGATTTGCGAGCTAGGGTAGAAGGTGCGCTTCAGTTTGTGAATGAGGCGGCAGTGGACCCTTACAGCTTTATGCGCGAAGCCTATTTGCAGAGACGGAAATACCTCATCTACGACGGGGAGCCTCCCGAAGAGGATTTGTTTGATGAACTAGAGGAATGGCCCGAATAGCCGGTGTTTGGTTCGTCTGGAGACCCTTGAGTTCCATTGGTGGTTAACCTTATCGTGGGAGATTCACTTAATTTTGCCGGTCTGCCACTTTTCGAGACTGGGATTTTAGCAGGTGTCCATAAGGGTCGTCCCTTTCAGAATTTTTCGAATTTTGAATCTCGTCCGTCAATCAGCCAGAAATGGATTCGTACGAACATACACCGCTCGATGCAGGCAGATCCGGTATGATGAGGGTGCAATGGGTCAACTACGCGACCTTAGACCAAGTTCCCATTGTCACGTCACCGACGTTCCACAGGCTCCGTCAAAAGTTCAGTACATCTCTGAATCTTGAGTTTGGGTAGTACCGCCGGTATATCGGTTAGGAATGTATTCTCCAGTGATCATTTCGGCATAGGACATTCCAGGACCTACCATGGGGTACACGCCTGCATCGGCGTCAATAATAACTTCTAGAAATGCCGGACCGTCGTAAGCAATAAACTCTCCAATAACCCTCGGGAGATCTTCCTTTTTATCGAGACGAACAGCGTACTCGAAACCGTCGGCTTCAGCGGCTTTAACAAAATTCTTTTTATGCAATGACTTATCGCTAGCCGAAAGGCGTCCCTTAAAAAACAGCTTTTGCCACTGTTTAACCATACCATCACCGAAGTTATTCATTACCACGATCTTAATGGGCAAATTGTAGGTGGTAACGGTTTCTAGTTCACCCAAATTCATTCGAATGCTCGCGTCACCGTCGATGTCAATCACCATCCTATTTTTTACGGCGAACTGGGCTCCAATAGCGGCAGGTAAACCAAATCCCATGGTTCCCATACTGCCGGACGTCAACCACAATCTTGGCGATTTGAAATCGAAATACTGTGCTGCCCACATTTGATGCTGCCCTACACCGGTGGCGATAATGGCGTTTCCCTGGGTGTGCTTGTTGATCTCTTCGATTACCGCATAAGGCTGAATTAATGGACTTTCCCGGTTGTAATTCATGGCATGGGTCTGCTTAAGTTCGGCGATGTGCCGATGCCACTTCGAATAGTCCGGCTTGAACTTAAGTTGTTGGCCATAATTCAATAAAGACCGCAGGCTGAGCGAGAGTAAGCCCACATGGGACCAATCCGCTGTTTTTACCTTTCCAATCTCAGAAGAATCGATATCAATATGGGCGATATGCCGGGCATTTTTTGCGAAAATTTCCGGCACACCGGCCACTCTGTCATCGAAACGCGCCCCCAACGCGATTAAAAAATCGCAGTCATCCACACTGTAGTTGGCAAATGCCGTACCGTGCATTCCCAACATATGCAAGGCAAGTGGATCCGTAGTGTCGAAAACGCCGATGCCCATAAGGGTGGTGACGACAGGAATTTCAAAGGTTTGAACAAATGCTCGCAGCTCATCAGTTGCATCTCCATTGATCACGCCGCCACCGGCATAGATTAGAGGTCGTTCGCTCTGCTCGAGCATTCGGAAGAAATCTTTGCAGTGCTGATCGCTCAGTGTGTTTTTGTTCACAGCATGCATGCGCTGACGATAGCCACGTACTAACAATTGGCCAGCTCCCCTGAACACCCCGCTCCAATTCTGCACGTCCTTGGGGATATCGACAACGACGGGGCCGGGACGACCGGTGCGCGCAATTTCGAAGGCTGTACGCATGGTAGCTTCCAATTTGTGGGGATCAGTAATCAGAAAAACATGCTTAGCAGCGGAGCCCATAATGGTAGTTACCGGTGCTTCCTGAAAGCCATCAGTGCCGATATTGGCGGTAGGCACTTGTCCACAGATCACCACGATGGGGGTGGAATCGGCGGCACAATCGCGGACTGGTGTCACCGTATTCGTGGCACCTGGACCGGAGGTGACCAGGGCTACCCCCACTTTGCCACTTGCCCTTGCATAGCCCGCTGCCATGAAGGCTGCCCCTTGTTCGTTGGCGGGTACAATCAACGGTATAGCGTTATTGTGTTCCGAGTTGTAGCGAAATACAGCGTCATATGTGGGCAATATAGCGCCTCCACTGTAACCGAATATGGTATCTACGCCCTCATCGGCTAGCACTTGGACAATTATTTCGGCGCCGCTCATGATAGTTCCGGCAAGAGGGTGGTCGATTTCCCCTGTGGGATTGTGAAATTCATTCATTGCAGAAGTCCTAACGCTGATGTCTAGCCCAAATCAAGGCAGACAGCTCGAATGCTGTAGGTGTTGCAGTCAAGCGGATTACTTTGTATTAATAATCTACTATTTTTATTGTACTCTAACTCATGTAGAGTTGCCCTCTATGATCGTTTGCTTTCGTACATTTGATAAACCGTTTGCACGGGATGGAATCCGTGCCGAGTTTGCCCTGTGGATCACGCTATGGCACTAGTCTGGATCAGTGAGCCAAAACCAAGCAGTTGGAAATAAGCCATTATTGTATTATATGTCCTACTAGGGCAGCTAGAGTAGGTGGCTTCGAAACAATGAGCGTATATGAAACGTATTCTTCAAACTATAGGGGTGGCTTAAAAATGCCTCAGGAGAACGAGACACTCGGTAGAATAGCGATAACACGCAATTTACTCCGACGTACAAGAATATTTTTAACCAACTAATAGCGTCGGATTAGGTTGGTTGAGGATTTTCAAAATCGCATCTAGAAATAATTTCTAAGCTGATGGTGTGAATATATGAAAGCACTCACCTTAGTTCGGCACGCTAAATCCAGTTGGAAACAAACGCAGCTAGCTGATTTTGATCGACCTTTGAATAGACGCGGAGAACTCGATGCGCCTGAGATGGGAAAGCGATTAAAAAAACAGATGCCGTGCCCCGAATTGATCATCAGTAGCCCAGCGACAAGAGCATTAACAACGGCAAAAGTGCTGGCGCAAGAGATGGGATACCCGCTGAATAATCTGTTGACTGAGCAGCGAGTCTATATGGCGAGTGTTCGCGCGCTGTTGGAACTGATAAACAGAGTAGATAACGCCTATCAAGACGTGATGCTTGTAGGCCATAATCCCAGTTTAACTGATTTAGCGAATAATCTAACTGGCGGCGTCGCCGATAATCTACCTACCTGTGGCGTAGTTCGTATGACATATGAGGTCGACGACTGGAAAGAAGTCGGCCAATCACAGGCTAAACTGATACTCTTTGACTATCCCAAGAACACCCCGTAAGTGCTTGAATCTTCTGTTTCCGTGTAAGTAAACCAGCGATAGTACCGTGCTGATGATTCCATGTCTGGAGGTATACTATGTGGGGGCGGCAGAATTTGCCAGTGTGGTATCACTACGTTGGGTAAGATTCGGCACCGTTAGTCTCATTCCAGGCTGCACCGTGTAGAGATCGTAATCTGGGTTGTACTGGTGCAGTAACCACACCGGCAGGTTGTATTTGCGATGGGTGAGTGTCCATAAGGATTCCCCCTGCCTGACGATGTGAATCTGGGTGTCGGTGATTTGGTAGCGTTCAAAAAAAGTGGCTTGCTGCTGCCGGTGGTAGTTGGTACGCCGCTTTACGAAGGATGCAGGAGACACTTTGGAAAACTTTAACTTCAATCGTTTCCCCATGAGCAAAGGTTTGCCGAATGGCAACTTGTTTATATTTCGTAATGTTTGTGTGGCTAGTTGCAGCCAATCAGCATAATGCCCCAGCGTCTCTGCAGCTTGTACCTCGATAGTACCATCCTTGGCTACGGAATAATCGCTCGGATCAGCAGAAAGCTCCGGATGACGTTCGGATGGAAGAGTAGGGCCTAATGGAGCCGTATCGTCGTCGGCTACAGATTGATTTAATGCGATACTAAGCTGATCCGCAGCTTGGGTGTTCGTGGTGTCAGTTGTCGACTCGAGTTTGACAGGCAACTTTCTCGTTGTGGAAATTGTCGATTCCACAATCTGCAAGTTTTGACCCGCATAGATACGGTGTTTACTGCTGAGCTTGTTGGTTGCTGCTAAAAAATTCTCGCTTATCCCGAAGTGTTCTGCGATCTGGGAGAGGGTATCCCCCGCTTGAACTGAGTAAAGCCCGTTATTTGTCGAGTCCAAGCGACCCGAATGCGTCGTTGTGCTTGAATTATGCGCGGTCATCAACATCGGCTTTGGCGCCGGGGAATAGGGTAATCGTAGAGATTGACCGATTCGGATGTGATTCGGGTTGCGTAGAAAATTGATTTCGGCGAGTTCCTTAACATTCAGGTGATATCGCACAGCAATTTCATCCAGGCGATCTCCTCGACGGACCTTGTAATAACGGTCAGGAATTTGTTTGTCAAATCCTTCAGTTCCCGCGATTTTTTGGAGTTTGGCGGCGATTGACCCGCAGTGTAGTCGGCAGGGTACGCGAAGCGTATAGCCCTTGGGTATCAACTTTTGCCCTTTCCAAATCGAGGAACGTAATCCTGCATTGTGCGTTTTAAGTGTAACTAGGTTGATGCCTAAAGCCTTTCGGATATCGTATGCGGCGAGGTAGGCCGGCATGTCGATGGCAATAGTTTTAACAGCAGGCTGGCGTTTCATTTTCCCAAAATATTTTATGGCATCGTTGTCGACCTCCAGTGCAGCAAGAAAGGCGACATAAAAATTACGTGAGGCAAATCCAAAGGTAGGACTTTTGTAACGTCGTAGTATAGTCACTATATCCTTGGTCCGCAGTTTCTGCACTGCCTGGCGCATACCGGCTGCACCGTGGTTATAGGCGGTAATCGCCAAAGGCCAACTACCCAACAAATCGAAGTTGGTTTTTAGTAATCTTACCGCTGCTTCGCTCGAGGCGTACGGATCCATGCGATCGTCAACAATATGATCTACGCGCATATACCGGCGTCCGGTTGCCCGGGTAAACTGCCATAAACCGGCTGCGCCTATATGTGAATAAGCTTCAGGATTAAATGAGGACTCCACATGGGGTAGAGAAGCGAGTCCCTTCGGTAGCCCATATTTCTGCAATAGCGCTGAGATATGAGATTGCCAGGCACCCGCTCGTATCCAGCCGGCTTTAAACTTATCGGCTTGACCCAACTGAAATCGAAGCCGGGAAGCTGCCCTTTTAAGATCGTTTCGGGAGATGCTCTTCGGCCATAGTTTTAGCACCCTCGCTTCCTCTGGGGCTAGCCGATTTCGGTTGTTTTTGGCAAGCTTGAGGAGGATGCTTTTGTAACGCGCTTTAATACGATTGACGATTTGATTGCGTGCGCGTCGGCTCAATTCCTTCGGAACAGATACTATTTCATAAATTACGTTAAGATACTGATCATCGTGAATCAAACCGTGGTGGGTATCCACTTCGGTAAAGACTAGCTTCCAAAATTGGATGTCGGAATGCAGTTCTTGAGGGCGAGTGAACGCAGGATCGGTTACATTCGCTCGTAGCGACTTCGATAAACCAATATCAAAAGCGGTGAGCAAAAAAATAAAGATGAAGCATGTTCGCCTCATTGCTTCTTACCTGTACATTTATTAAGAAAACTAATTATTTTGGTTAGACCCTTAAGGATTGTACATGAGCGAGATGCGCTAGCGGGCTAAACTTAAGATTGTATGGCAGCAGCTGACTGATCTCCACTCAGATTCGCCGTAAATTGTGACAAGATGATGCACCTTTTTATAGTAGGCGCGAAAGTGGAAAGACGAACCCGAATCTGGGGTAATCCTGGCGAAGATATGCAATGCCACTATTGGAAGAATTAGGTATGAGCGAGGATGAATCCCTGTCTACAGCGGCCTAGGTGGTACTTAACGGATTGATGAAATAGCTAAGAAGTTTCATCTGAGGTAACTGCCCAGGTAACTGGAGGAAAAAGGACTTGACATTGGATGAGGCTTTGGGTTTAAAAGCGTTCCATGAATGTGGTCCGAGGTACCCTTGATGATCCTCTCGCGGAGGGGTCTGCCAGCCCAGCAGCGAAGCTGATTGCACGTTTACAAACTGAAAACGCGGCACTGCAAGAGACCTTGGCCGCCTCGCAAGAGGCCCTGACGACTTTGCACGAGACCATTGCCCAGTTGCGGGCGCGCATCGCGGACCTGGAGCGCCGAGTGGGGCTGAACAGTGGGAACAGTGGAAAGCCGCCTTCCAGCGATGGCCTGAAAAAACCACCCCGGACGCTGAGCGTGCGGGAACCCTCCGGCAAGAAACCGGGTGGTCAACCCGGTCATCCAGGCGAGACCCTGCGCCAAGTGGCCGAACCGACCGTCACCATTGATCATTACCCGGACCGCTGCGAATACTGCGGTTCGCCCTTGACCCAGGACATGGTCACGGATTACCACGCTCGGCAGGTCTTTGACCTGCCCGAGCCCCAACCGCTCGTCGTCACCGAGCATCGTGCCCACCGGTGCCGCTGTGGGCAGTGTGGGACCTCCACCCGGGCAGCATTTCCGGAGGGTGTCACCGCGCCTGTGCAATACGGTACTCGGATCGCCGCCTTCGTGGTGTATCTGCTCCAGTATCAGTTCCTCCCCGAGGATCGGCTGGTCGAGCTGATGGCCGACCTGTTCGGGATCAAGCTGGCCGCCGCCACCATCGCGCGCATGAGCACCCGGTGTGCCCAGCGGTTCCAAGGGGTTGTGACCGTCATATGCCAGGCCATCAAGACCGCCGCCGTCAAACATCTGGACGAGACCGGCTTCCGAATAGGTGGTAAGACCCAATGGCTACACGTCGCCGTGACCGAGGGGCTCAGCTTCTATCGGGTCTCCCCCAAGCGGGGCAGCCTACTGGATGGTCTGATCGGCATTGTCGTGCATGACCACTGGAAACCTTATTACACCCTCAAAGAGGTGATCCATGCCCTGTGCAATGCCCACCATCTGCGAGAACTCAAGGCCCTGATCGAGATCGAGCAGGAACGCTGGGCGGCTCGACTGTACCGCCTGCTACGCCGTGCCTGTCACGCGACCAACCTAGCCCGGGCGCGTGGCGAGCCGCTGAAACCGAGCCTTGTGGAGCGCTTCCAGCGGCGGTATGACGCCCTCGTGGCCGAGGGGCTGGCGTTTCATGAGGCCCAACCACCGCTGCCGGCCAAGACGACGGGCTCGGGTAAACGCCGCGGTCGTCAGAGACGTCGGACTGGCCATAACCTTTTGCTGCGCTTGCAGACCCGCCGGGATGACGTATTGCGGTTCTTGACCGATCCTCGTGTGCCGTTCACCAATAATTTGGCCGAGCAGGCGGCCCGTATGATGAAGCTCAGACAGAAGATCTCTGGTGGGTTTCGTTCCGAGCAGGGCGCCAACGACTTTACCATGATCCGGTCTCTGATCGCGACCGCCAAGAAGCAGGGTTGGAATGTGCTCGAAACCCTCACTCAATCTCCTGACAGGCTCCTTGCGAAACTCCGGGTTGCGTGATGACTGTGTCTGGTTGTAGCTGGGCAGTTACCATCTGAGTTCTAAATGAAAGGAAGAGTAATCTATCATCGTTCATTAACTATAATGGGGGCGAATTCCAGAATTCGCCCCCATTATTCAGGTTGACCACTCTGTACCATACCCTTCCATAGAAAGTCGTTCATTCTTTTATCCCACATCGCATTAGATCCACGCCTTATTCTAAGTGCTAAACGGTCTTGACGTTTTCTGGAAAGCAATGTAACTACTGATAAAAGTAGTCGTAACCGTTCAGACCCCGCCTCAAATCAGATTGGACATTAGCCGAGGAGTGTGAGAATTTAATGGGGAATAAGAGGAAATCTCGTCGGACCCCGCTAAATGCCCCGATCCGTATGCAGCTTAAGAATCACAGTTTAGGCCAAATCGATGAGCCCTATATCCGATCGCTGAGCCATGAGGATCTGATCAGGCTCTCGACGAAGCTATTGAACGACCTAAAAGAAGCCCGGGAGCGGCTGAACCAGGGGCCGAGCAACAGCTCGCGGCCACCGAGTAGTCAGGCGCCGTGGGAAAGTAGTGAGGAACGCAAGGAGGAGGGTGAGCCGAGCACGGAGGATCCGGGGAGTGGCGAGGACGAGCCGGAAGTGGCTTCGGGCCAGGCGGAGAACGCGGTGGCGGCGCCGGACACCCAAGAGGGGGCACCGAAACGCCGCAAGGCGGGTAAGCCGAAGGGATCGCCGGGCTATGGGCGTACCCAGCGAGTAGCGCTCACTCACACGGTGGATCACCGCGTCGAACGGTGTGAGATCTGTGAACATGAAGCCCTTGAGTGTGCTGAGCAAAGGCCTTGGACGGCTTACACTAGCCTGGATATCGAGGTGGGTGAGGGCGACGCACTCGGGCTGCGGGTTACCCATACCCAGCACCTCTTTTACGAGATGAGCTGTGGCTGCGGTCATACGACCCGCCAGTATCCGCACCGCGGCGAAGCCGATGAGCGATGGGAAGGGATTGGGTTAAGCGAGTGGCGACTCGTCGGTCCGATGCTGTGTGCGCTCATTATCGCCTTAACCTATCGGGCACGGATGTCGCGGGCCCGGGTTCAAGAGTTTCTGCGGGAGTGGTTAGGTTTGGAGCTGAGCGTCGGCACGCTGCAGCGCTGTATCGAGGAGTCCGCGCGCTCGGCCGCCCCGGTCGAGGAGCAGCTCGTTGCCGCGGTATTGAACAGTGAGTTGCTCCACGCCGATGAGACGCCGCACAAGGAGCACGGTCAGGCGCGCTGGTTGTGGGTGTTCGTCAACGCCACCACCGTGTTGTTTTATGTCGGGTATCGCACCAAAGAGATCATTGACACGCTGCTGGGCGAGGCCTATGGCGGTTGGTTGATGAGCGATGGTTACGTCGTCTATCGGGCGATGGCCAAGCGGCTGCGTTGCTGGGCTCACCTGCGCCGCAAGGCCAAGGGGCTAGAAGAAAGTTTGAACCTGGAGGGCCGCCAGTTTGGCCAACAAACCACTGCCTTTCTTAAGACGCTGATGAAGGCGATCTATCAGGCTCGGGAAGGGCCTGGAGAGGACCTCACTCCCCTTTTCCAAGACCAGCTCGATCAGTTCCGCGCGGCGTGTGAACGGGCGCGGGGCTCCTCACACGAGAAAACTCACGCCTTGGCGGTGGAATTTCTCAATGACTGGGAGGCGATCTTTCGCGTGCTGGCCCATCCGCACCTGCCCCTGACCAACAACGAGGCCGAGCGGGCATTGCGCCATTGGGTCATCCTGCGCCGGATCAGCTATGGGACGCGCACCCCACAGGGTAGCCGGGCCTTTGCACTGCTGGCGAGCATCATCGATACCTGTCGCAGACGCAACGCTTCACCGTGGTGCTATCTAGCCGAAGTGATTGATAGGGCACGACGCGGAGAACAAGTACCCATGCTTCCTACTGCGGGTTGATTTCTCCTAAATTTATAGGGGATCTGAAGGGTTACAAGTAGTCTATTAGTCTTGTTTTAAATCATCGAAGCTATTTTTATCTACGCCTCTTATAAACAAATGACTTCTCAACCTATTTGCTGTGTAAGTTTTATTGTCTATCGATCGGTGATTGCGACGTAATCTCGCACAGGTATACCCGTGTAGACCTGCCGTGGGCGGGCAATCTTTTGCTCTTCGTCGCTAATCATTTCGCGCCACTGAGCGAGCCAGCCTGCGGCCCGGGGAATTGCGAACAGCACTGGGAACATTTCCGTGGGAAAGCGCATAGCCTGCATAATAATCCCACTATAGAAGTCCACGTTGGGATAGAGGTTGCGTGCGATAAAAAAATCATCTTGCAATGCAATTTGTTCCAATTCTAGCGCGATGTCAATTAGAGCATTATTGCCGGTTACTTCAAATACATCTCTGGCGACCTGTTTGATGATGCTCGCACGGGGGTCATAGCTCGTATAGACTCGATGCCCGAAGCCCATGAGTCGCATTTCGCCTTTTTTAACCCGTTCTACATATTTCGGAATCGCAGATATGGACCCAATTTCGTTTAGCATGCGCAGTACCGCTTCGTTAGCTCCACCATGCAAAGGCCCATAGAGTGCAGCAGCCGCGGCGGACATGGCACAATAGGGGTCAACTTTACTGGATCCCACTGCGCGCATCGTGGCGGTGGAACAATTTTGCTCATGATCGGCGTGCAATACAAATAACACATCGAGGGCGCGGGCTAGAGTGGGGTGAACTTCATAGTTACGCTCGTTCATATAATCCAGCATATACAGGAAATTAGCTGTATAACCTAATGTGGCATCTGGATAGTTGACAGGCCTGCCAATGGCTTCACGGTAAGCGAATGAAGCCAGCGTGGGGAGTTTGCCCAGGATTCGCCAGATTTGTTTGGCTTGAACATCGGGATCATGAAAATTCTTGGCTTCTGGATGAAGTGTGGACATCGCCGCGATTGAGCTGATCAGCATGCCCATGGGGTGCGCATCATAACGAAAAGCCTCAATCAAATGCGCCAAATTTTCGTGAATATAGGTATGGCGCATGATGCGTCCAATCCAGTAGTCGAGTTGTTCCTGGGAAGGCAACTCACCGTAAATCAATAGATAAGCTACTTCCAGGAAAGAGCTTTTCTCCGCGAGTTGCTCTATCGGGTATCCGCGATAGCGCAATATGCTTCTTTCACCATCAATGAACGTAATACTGCTTTTACAGGCAGCGGTATTCATAAATGCCGGGTCGTAGCTCATGAGTCCAAAATCATCAGCATTAACCTTAATCTGGCGTAGATTCATTGCACAAATCGAATTATTTTCGATGGGAATTTCATAAACCTGGCCAGTCCGGTTGTCCGTGACTGTTAATGTATTCTGGTTCATCGAGTTACCTCACTCCTGATATCTAAGCATTTAATACCCCGGCAATATTGTCTTGACGGAATACTTACATTCAATTTAGGGTATTCTTTAGGTTTGGTCAGCATTGGACCCGTTCCTATTTCCGCAACCGTGCATCGGCCTGGAAGTGCCCTTATCTTGGGTTGCTATGAAAATTTAGTGAATGCTACCGGAAAGTAGGGTGGATCGTAATCCATGCTATGAAACTAAAGTGATTAGGTTTGGTGGTATTTGTCTTTTATATGTTTTTTTATTTATGCTTATTAGCCAAATAGCATTCTCCAGCGAGCAGAGTGGCTCGGCAAATCTTTGAATATGTGGAGCCGATCTATAGGATATATAAGTTCGTGGGATGCCGACTTCGTGCCGACAACCCAAAAAAACTAGTATAAAGTAAAGTATTAAAAATTCAATCTGTGGCTCCGATCGCATAATCCTTAGGCCACATCGATTGCTTACGTTTTGAGCAATGCATCGAAGCCGCTAGAAGTTCGAATAACACCGTTTCCGGTGTAGGCTTCATGATTCTTTTCGATACTACCGGATCTATACAAATAATTGATCATCATCCCTGCGGATTGGCGCATGCCTTTCGGTGAAGTGTCGCCCCGCCAGTTGATACGCTCCATGCGAGCACCATTTGAAAGATGGAAATGAGCGACGCGATCGTGGGCACATTTTCCCCGTTTTGCCTGGGTTAGATAAGTCGCGCAGCATCGCAATAGAGGTTCGCGAATAAGTTCTTCGACTTCGGGTTGTTTCTGCCAAACCTGAGGATCGTGCAGTGCATTCAGTATCATAGACTCCTCCGGTAGCACAGCCGAAAGATTGCGTTGCTCATGTGGTAGTAGCAATTGGATACCTTTCTCCTTGAATTGTTGGTCGAACCATTCGCAAAATCCGGGGATCGGCGACAAGGTGGCAAAGTTCTTTAAGTTCTTGAAATCTCCGGCAAGTGCCTCAACCACCCGCTTAATTAGGAAACTGCCAAAACTGACTCCCGAAAGGCCGCCCTGGGCATTGGATATTGAATAAAATATCGCAGTATCCGCTTCGTCAGGGTTCCCAGTAGGTGCTCTGATGTCCAATAGGGTTTGAACGTTATCCGCGATGCCTCGGACTAGAGCGACCCAAACATAGATTAGAGGTTCATCTGGCATTAAAGGGTGTATGAAAGCATAGCAGCGCCGATCGGATGCCAGACGATTCTTGATGTCCACCCATGATTTTACCGGGTGGACGGCTTCATATCGAGCTAACTTCTCCAAGAGCGAAGCCGGTGCATCCCACGTAATACATTGCAGATCCAAAAAGCCAACATCAAACCACGAGGCCAATAATCCCTTCAGGTCGTCGCTCAATTCTTTTAAGGATGGATCTTCGCGAGCCAAATGAATCAGCTCAGCGCGCATGTCGACCAAAAACTTTATTCCTTGTGGTAAGGCATTGAATTGTGCCAGCAGCCGTACGCGTGGTGGAATTAAGCTGTCACGCAGGGACACCAAGGCGATCCGCTTCAGCTCACTATTGTTGGCTTTCCCATGGCTTGTAAGGCGGCGTAAATCTGTCCATTTAGCGGCAGCCCGTTCAATGGCGGTTTCATTTACACCAAAGTCATTCACCAACAGTTTCAAAAAACGCATGCGGCCGTCTTCGTTCAGGCTCAGATAGGTCCTTCCTAGGTCGGCGGCTCGAGCCCTGGCGGAAACCTCGCCGCCACGACCTTCGAGGCAGGTTTCAATCTGACGTTTGAGCTGGTAACAATCGTCTTCGGGCAGGTCAGGTCTCACGGTGCCCGTGAGTTTAACTCGAGCGGCACTGGTAAGATCTTTCCAAACTCGCCGAAGATTGCTTAAGGTCTTGTCAATTAGTTTTGGTGCTTCGGTCTGTTCCATGGGTTGGGTTCCCCTAAATGGGTTCATTCAGATGGAGGTTTTGATGGGAGTCTTTAAAGAAATTTCTATAAAAGTATAGAGAACTGAACGTTAAATTTCAGATTTCGATCTTACTGATCTTCCGAGCTGATGGTCACGAATGTTGCGAGTCCACGCACGCCCAGGGAAAGGGTAGATGGCTATTAAACGATCTTGTGTATAAGCAACACCAATGAGCGTGCACTGAGCGGGTATGAGTCACCACATTGCAGCGTGCCAGACCTGATCCGTATTCTCAGTGAGTGGAACGCGAACGATTTCTTTGATTCCTTGAGTGTCGAATAAACAGACATCTACTTTTTCTGCATTCTCGGAAAAAACGCAAAATTTACCCCATGACCATCCCAGGTCGCTCCGAGCGGATACGGTTTCCCATGCCAAACGGCATCGTGTTGGGTCGCGATCATTGCAACTTCAGTCTTTATTGGAGTCGTGCTGTATTGACATGATGGTATTCCTTCCGTTTAAGTCGAGGCAATTGAGCGAGTAACCTCAGTCAGAACGAAAGAGGACAAAACTGACTAGGTTAAGTTATTATACTTAGAAGGCTTGTGAGGCCTGAACCCTCTAAGTTGATGATATGGCTATCCTAATCCTAAGCCGTATATTTTAAAGATAAAATGAAAATATTAGGACAATGGCGGCATACGGAGGAAAGTTATGAGTGAACGGTATACAGTCCTTTTTCCTGGCGGCAAACGCGTTGATATTCAAACTGGCGGATTCAGGATTTCGACGGATCAGTCCTTAAAAGCGGGTGGCGAGGCGTCTGCTCCTGAACCCTTTACGTTGTTTCTATCTTCAATCGCCGGCTGCGCTGGTATCTATGCTCTGAATTTCTGCCAATCGCGAAATCTTTCCACGGAAGGTTTAGAACTTAGTATGAATTGGGAACGTGATGGGCAACAACCGATGCAGGCGAAGATCCGATTCGAGCTCAAGCTGCCGCGTGATTTCCCCGACAAATACCGGCAGGGTATTGTTAAAGCAATGGATTTATGTGCGGTAAAGAAGCATATACAAAATCCTCCGCTGTTCTCTACTGAGATTGTGGACTAACTCTTTAAGGAGTAATTCGCTGATCCTTGTTGACTTTCAGCGTCTCCGTTATGATTCCTCTGCCTGCAGCGAATAATTCGACACCTGCGGTTAAATATCATATCCTTCGTTTGGAAAAGGTATCAAACTCAGTGCGCTGGCTTCCTACCCGGAATGTTCGCAAGGGGCTTGGACCTTGCGTGCAGCGATGCCGAAGTCACTCAATAGCTGGGTTGGGTGGGCATTCTAATGGGTATGATCGAGTCCCTTTGAGTTGCTTCTACTAAAGAACTGTGAGTCATATCCATTCTGCACTGGTGGAGAAACAATGCCTAGAAAAAGTATTACTTTCTATTGAACCCGTAAACCCCAAGAGGAGAAACATATGAAGCCACCGGTACGTGTAGCCGTGACAGGAGCAGCTGGACAAATCGCCTATTCCCTGCTGTTCCGTATCGCATCCGGAGAGATGTTAGGACAAGATCAGCCCATTATTCTGCAGCTATTGGAAATCACGCCCGCGCTGAAAGCTCTGGAAGGTGTCGTGATGGAAGTTAATGATTGCGCCTACCCGCTCGTTCACGACATTGTCCAAACCGATGATGTGAATACTGCCTTTAGAGATGTCAGTTATGCTCTGCTGGTTGGCGCAAAACCACGGGGTCCCGGGATGGAACGCGCCGATCTTCTTACCGATAATGGCAGGATTTTTGGGCCTCAAGGGCGTGCGCTCAATGATCATGCGAATCGAGATGTCAGGGTGATCGTCATCGGTAACCCTGCTAACACGAATGCCCTGATTGCCCAACGTAATGCCCCGGATCTGGATCCCCGGCAATTTACGGGCATGATGCGTCTTGACCATAACAGAGCCGTGGCTCAGTTAGCGGAAAAGACGGGTGCGCGCGTAAGCGATGTGAAAAACGTGGCGGTATGGGGAAATCACTCGCCCACCCAATACCCGGATATCCACCATGCTACCGTTGCGGGTAAGCCCGCAATAGAGCAAGTGGATCAAACCTGGTATCGGGAACAATACATTCCCCGAGTGGCGAAGCGAGGTGCGGAAATTATCCAGGCTCGAGGAAGTTCTAGCGCTGCTTCAGCTGGTTTTGCTGGATTGCAACACATGCGGGACTGGGCATTGGGCTCTGCCGAGGGCGATTGGGTTAGCATGGCCGTCCCATCTGATGGTAGTTATGGTATTTCTGAAGGCTTAATTTATGGCTTTCCGGTAACGTGCAAAGATGGTAACTACGAGATCGTTCAAGGGCTAGATCTTGACGAGTTTAGCCGTAGCAAGATGGCAGCGACCGAGCAGGAGCTTAAAGAAGAGCGTGATGCTGTAAAGGCACTCATCTAAAATCGTATGAGAAAACACATCAGGTGTCGATCGCCTGATGTGTGCAGTTACTCTTCTACAATGGTGCCAGCGGATTAGGCAATGCGAAAGGTAGCTTGAAGTAGCTGAAATGGATTTTACCGGCCAGATCTACGTATATTCCATGGCCTTTACTGACATCACTGGGATTAAGCAAAATGCGGGAGAGCACCGATGGTGCGTTCCCGCACTCCAAGTTTAGTTGACCTCAACTTTCCGCGGTGTAGCCTCTTTAGCTTTAGGCAGACGCAAGGTTAGCACGCCATCAGCGATTTTTGCATCAATATTAGGTTTGTCGATTTCGCTGGAAACCGTAAAGCTTCGGCTGAAGTGCCCCACGTTATATTCGGTATAAGCCGGTTTATAGTTTTGGTAACGCTCGAAGTCGATGTGTCCTTCTACCGAAAGCTGGTTTTTTTCGAGTTTAATTTCAATATTTTGTTTCTCAACACCAGGCATTTCCATCAAGACGACTAAAGCGTCCGCTGTTTCGTAGATATCCGTATACGGTAAGTAGTACTTTCCGGGAATCGTTTTCTCTTCTTTTCCTTCGAGCTCTTTTTTCTCTTTCACTTGTAATGCCGTTTCGTCAGTCATAGCAACCTCCTTATGATCTGATCATTAAAGAATAATTGAGTGAGCAATTTCGTTTCTTACTCTAGCCCCGCTATCCGATACTGACCGTGCGAGGTTTTTCATGCTCGGCACGGGGAATAAGTAGCGCTAGAATTCCGTCTCGGTATTCGGCTTTCACGCCTTCTGCATCCACATCGAAAGGGATTGAAATAGTTCTGTCGAATCGACCAGAGTCACGTTCGGAGCGATGAATACTGACGTTTTCGCCGTAATCTACCACTTTCTTGCCCGATAAACGCACATGATTTTTTTGAATTTGGATATCGAGATCCTCACGTTTTGCACCCGGTATCTCAGTAATAATGACGTAGTTATCGTTGTCCTGGAATACATTCACTGGAGGAAAAGCTCCCCGGCTGGTTGTGGCTGCAGGGCCAAACCAATCCGCTGCTTTCGCTTCTTCTAAAGCTTTTTGTATCCCAAGTAACGCTTGTAACGGAGTGGAAAACCTAGTGATCATAACGCGGCCTCCTAAGTTGTTGAGGGTTTCATGCATCGCAGCTTGTTGCTTTCAAACGAGGCGCTGTAATTAACTCAATTAATTTTCGAGAATTGGTGCCTACACCGCTTCGGTTTACAGCGCTGCAACGTGTTACGTCCTTACGTATATCAGGAAGTATTGGGACGATCTAAACGTTTTCAAGCAGCTCTAGGGTTTGGGCATGCGTATTTCTTGCAAAAACGCCGTTTGTGGGTAACCGTTCAGATCCACTGCAAATAGGGGGCGGGGTAAGCCGATTCCTGAACTGACCTTCGATACGCAATCGCTGAATTTACACTTCCGGTCCTCGGAGGATACGGACTTCGTTATCTCACGCTAACTCGAACATCGAGTTACAGGGACGTATCATGGATACTGCTCACTCTCTTCTCACTAAAAACTGACGATATCCTTCCGGATTGATGCTAAAGATATAGTGCTTGAATCTCACCCGACATTCAGAGATACTCGTGGCTCATATTTTCTAAAAGCTGGGCTAGATGACGAGCTTTAGATCAGAAAGACGACATCGTAGGATGTTGCCATACGCTTAAATGTTCAATGGTGGCTCGTACCGGTTCCCTCGCAACGATAGACTGTAAACCCCGCCAGGCCCGGAAGGGAGCAACGGTAGCAGTGGACTCGGGTGCCGGGGTGTAGCTGGCATGGGCCGCCGCCATTTTAGGTGCGGACTGGCTTAAAAGATTGTTTGGCGAGCAAACTCTTCTGCGTAGATAAGACCTCAAACCGATATACTTATAACATATCAAGCTAACTTGGCTGTTTTCGCCGTAGGCTTCTTCTCTATGCGTGTCAAGTAGTGGGCCTCATCCTCAGGCGAGGTACCGGTCAATAGCAGAGAAACCGGATCTGGACCACCACGCTCTCACTCACAATTTTATTTAACGAGATCCAACCTGATGTGGCTATCAAACGATCGTTAAACTCGCTGGGAACAGGTTTGATCGCCGCTTTGCCGTGACGAAGGCCGAGATTTCCGATGGCATATCTGGCTTTGAACCGCCTTCATTCGCAAAGTCCGAGAGCGCTAAGGTTCTGAGGCTGCAAAGCCCAATATCATGCACCTGAGCATCACCTCTTGTGCGAGAGTTTGGAAATTATGAGTTATCAGGTTTTAGCTAGAAAATGGCGGCCACGAAATTTCGAACAACTGGTCGGGCAAGAGCACGTCGTTCGCGCGCTAGTTAATGGATTAAACCAGGGTCGTTTGCATCATGCCTACCTGTTCTCCGGTACGCGAGGCGTAGGTAAGACCACCATCGCGCGCATTCTGGCTAAATGTATGAACTGTGAGCAAGGCGTATCTGGAAAACCTTGTGGCGTATGCAGTGCCTGCACAGAAATCGATGAAGGCCGGTTTGTTGATCTGATCGAAGTAGACGCGGCATCGCGTACCAAGGTGGAGGACACCCGGGAGCTACTCGAAAACGTTCAGTATACTCCCACACGCGGGCGTCATAAGATTTATCTTATCGATGAGGTTCATATGCTCTCGGGGCATAGTTTCAATGCCCTATTGAAAACTCTGGAAGAACCGCCCCCCCATGTAAAGTTCTTGCTGGCGACGACTGATCCGCAGAAGCTTCCGGTGACTATTCTGTCTCGTTGCCTCCAGTTCAACTTAAAATGTATGCCGCGGCGGATGATCATGAACCAGCTTCGGCATATCCTCGACCAAGAAGGAGTTCGGGCAGAAGAAGCCGCACTCGATGAACTCGCTCGTGCAGCGGACGGCAGTATGCGTGATGGCCTTAGTCTCTTAGATCAAGCGATTGCCTATGGCAACGGGGAGGTGCGTGAGAGCGAAGTTAATAGCATGCTCGGATGCGTACCCAAGCATCATTTTCAATCTCTGGTGCACGCGTTGATCAATCAGGATATCAATCAATTAATGGATTCAGCAACAAGGCTTGCGGAACAATCTGCAGATTTTGCCGATGTTCTGGTAAATCTGCTTTCGGTGTTTCATCTTGCTGCTCTGATCCAACAGGTTCCCCAGACCTTAGAAGAGGACGCCCCACATGCCAAACAGGTGCTAGCGATCGCTGAGGCGTTGGCACCCGAGACCATCCAGTTGTTTTATCAGATTGCCTTGGTGGGGCGGCGGGATCTGGCGTTGGCGCCAGATCCAAAGTCGGGATTTGAGATGGTGCTGTTGCGAATGATGAGCTTTCGTCCTTTAGAGTCAGCTTGGGCTCAGGAATCCGATACTGCTCGGCAAAATTACTACCGTGACGTTCCAGCGGTTAGTCCGCGCCAAGCTGTAGACAGTAATGCGGCTACTCAAGCCGGTGGAATCTCTGACGATTCGGGTACGGTAAGTACTGTTCATTCACCTTCTTGTTCGGCTGAGCGTCAGCCAATTTTTCCAGACTGGTCGACCTTGCTGCCACAATTGCGTCTGCAGGGCGTTGCTTTCGCATTAGCCAGTAATTGCAGTTATGGTGCACGGGAGGGGAATGAGATCCGCCTGATACTCGAACCGCAGCACGCGGAAATTCGAACAAAAAACGCAGAAGAACGCTTGCGCAAAGCATTGAGCGAATATTTCGCAGAGGAGATACAGCTGCGTATAGATATTGCGGAACACATCCATGAGACTCCGGCTCAGGTGAACAATCGCATCCAAGCGGAACAGCGGCGCGCCGCAGAATTAGCCATTGATAAAGACTCTATAGTTCAGGGTTTAAAGGAACACTTCGGAGCAAAGGTTGTGCCCGGTTCGATCAAGCCATTGTCCGGCATTGAAAAATGAATGCATAGGATCGTTCCAAAGCGAGCATGCAGTGGATGGAAAAAAGTATAATGGCAGAACTGCGAAACATTTCCCAATAATTATCGTAGGTGAATTGCGATCAATCGGAGGTGCAAATGATGAAAGGTGGATTGGGTGGTCTGATGAAACAGGCTCAGAAACTGCAAGCGGATATGGTTAAGGCTCAAGAGGAATTGGCCAATATGGAGGTGTGCGGGCAATCGGGAGGAGGCTTGGTTAGTGTCGTGATGAATGGCAAGCACGAGGTTAAGCAGGTATCAGTGGACGACAGCTTACTCGCGGAGGATAAAGAGATGCTTGAGGATTTAGTGGCCGCAGCGCTTAATGATGCGGTCCATCGGGTGGAACGCACCACCAAAGACAAGCTTTCAGGATTGACGGCTGGTATGGGACTGCCGCCTGGAGTAAAACTGCCTTTCTGATTTTCTATGCTAGCAGTCCCGTCGGAGTGTTCCATACGAGATGACAGAAACCTCGCTGTTGCAACAATTAATCGAGGCGTTGAAAATATTGCCAGGCGTGGGCAATAAGACGGCTCAGCGTATGGCATTCCAGCTTTTGGAGCGGGACCGGCAAGGGGCCCGATTACTCGCGGACCGGTTGCGGGCGGCTGTCGATAACATTGGACATTGCGTGCAATGCCGCACCCTAACAGAGCATCAAGTCTGCCGTATTTGTGCCAATACATCGCGTAATCGGGAGCTACTTTGCGTCGTGGAAAGTCCGGTGGACGTAATGGCCATTGAGGCTAATACAGACTACCGGGGGGTGTATTATGTGCTGATGGGACGTCTTTCCCCCCTTGATGGAGTCGGGCCGGAAGAACTTGGCCTGAACCAACTTGAAAAGCGGCTCGATCAGGCGGAAATTAAGGAGCTCATTCTGGCGACCAACACCACGGTGGAGGGCGAGGTTACGGCCCATGTGCTGGCGGAGATGGCGCATAGAAGAGGGATTGTAACCACGCGCATTGCCCAAGGCGTGCCTATTGGGGGGGAATTGGAGTACATGGATGGCACTACTTTAGCCCATGCCTTGACAGGTCGGCGCGAGTATTGAATTACAATGCGCTTGATTTAAGATGAGTTAACCTCATCACCCCGGTTTCAAGGATGGCCCTTGCGAGTTAAGCGTAAAACAGAAGTAATGGCTATTGCTGGGGAAACTGGTAGTAGGTTTTGTTTAGATAATGTACCACGTCGTTGATATCATCATCTAACCATTTAAGTTCCAGATTCGATTCACATCGACGTACCCGCTGCTGAAGTGCCTTCAGCGAAGTGACTCGCCGGTTGTCACGCATATAGAGCAAGCTACCGTCGCCTCCAGTCATCTCAATATGACACGATCGGCACTGTGAGTTGTGCAATTGCTCCCCATTCTTTAGGTCTGCGGCCATACCGATAGGGCTTAATAGCATCACAGAGATCAAGAGTAATTTTTGACTGGGAATAGGCATGGTATCGACTCCGGGTTGGCTACAGATTGAAGGAATGATTTATTCTGCAATTCAGTAAGCGGTTGCAATTGTTCGTCACTGAGACGATTGGGCGAGGTCACATTATAAACACTGCTGAGGTGCTTTAGGAAAAATGGAGAATGAGTGAACTTGTTTAGCCTCAGTTTTCCGTTTTGAGAAGTCAAACAGAATAACAAGACTATTTTAATTTCCTAGAGGAGTTAGTCCTGTGTGTTGTGTAGGAGAGGCGTGTCGTCGGTGGGAGGGCAAAAGGAGCGGGCAGCGCGCTATACTCAAATGCACACTTCATTGCAGACTTTTACTTGTAGCAAACGAATAATGTTGATAACACAGAAAATAAAATGACTATAGATCCCGAAAACCTCATATGGATCGACTTGGAAATGACCGGGTTGGATAGCCGGAGTGACAAAATTCTGGAAATCGCTACACTGGTTACCGATAAGCAACTTAATATATTAGCGGAGGGTCCAGAGCTTGCAGTGTATCAAAGTGGGGAGGTTTTAGGACGCATGGATGATTGGAACAAGCGCCAGCATGGTAAATCTGGTTTGTTGGAGCGGGTCAGGAACAGCCCCATCCACGTACAAGACGCCCAACATCAGACATTGGAGTTTCTGAAGAAGCATACCGCCCCGCAGTCGTCGCCTATGTGTGGCAATAGTATTTGTCAAGATCGCCGATTCTTAGTGGAAAGCATGCCTGAACTTGAAGCTTTCTTTCATTACCGCAATCTAGATGTCAGCACGATAAAGGAACTTGCTCGGCGTTGGGCTCCAGAAGTCATGACGAGCTTCAAGAAGGAATCTCTACATCTCGCAATGGACGATATACGTGAGTCCATTGCAGAATTAAAGCACTATCGCCAGTATTTTTTTAGATGTTGACCCGGCCGCTCTCAATGAATGTTTTTAGTATGGCGAATCGGCAGGTGGCAATGCTAACACCGCTCTATTGCGACAAGCATTTTGAATGCGCTATTCGTTAGATTACACGCCCGGCTAAATTCACAGGTTCGAGAATAGTGTTGACCTGTGTTAGCACGGGATTCATTTGTGGATAGTCGAGTGTGTAATGAAGTCCGCGGCTTTCCTTGCGAGACATAGCTGAGCGAATGATAAGATCAGCCACTAGCGTTAGGTTACGCAATTCAATGAGGTCATTAGTAACTCGGAAATGGCTGTAGTACTCCTCAATCTCTTTTAACAGCAATGCGGTACGGCGCTGGGCGCGTTGCAAGCGTTTTGAGGTGCGCACAATTCCCACGTAGTCCCACATGAAACGACGCAACTCGTCCCAGTTATGCGCAACCACGACCTCCTCATCAGAGTTGGTTACTTGACTTTCGTCCCAGGCTGGAATATCGAGTTCAACCGGGGATTGATCAAGTTGGGTAATAATATGTTTGCTGGCGGCCTGGGCGAACACTAAGCACTCCAATAGTGAATTGCTTGCCATACGGTTGGCTCCATGCAACCCTGTGAACGAAACCTCGCCGATTGCATACAGGTTACGGATGTCCGTACAGCCATTCCTGTTCGTCATAACTCCGCCACAGGTATAGTGCGCGGCTGGAACTACTGGGATCGGCTCTCGCGTAATGTCGATACCCAATTGTTTACAGCGCTGGTGGACATTGGGGAATAGTGAAGTGATAAGTTCTGCGGGTTTACCGCTGATATCGAGATATACGCACTCAATACCTAAGCGTTTCATCTGGTGGTCTATGGCTCTGGCAACGATATCTCGTGGGGCTAGTTCTCCCCTGGAATCGTAGCGATGCATGAACTCGGTTCCATCGGGTAATAGTAACTTAGCGCCTTCGCCGCGGATTGCTTCGGTTATCAGGAACGATTTTGCTTTAGAATGGTAAAGGCACGTCGGATGAAATTGCATAAATTCCATATTAGCGACCCGGCAACCCGCACGCCAAGCCATGGCGATACCGTCCCCTGAGGACGTATCAGGATTACTGGTATACAGGTAGACTTTGCTAGCTCCTCCTGTGGCTAACACCACGAAACGTGCCCTAAAGACTATAACCCTACTTGTTTGGAGGTTCAGCACGTAGGCACCAATGCATTGATTGCCCCTACCTAAGAGTTTTTGGACAGTGATCAAATCGATCGCAATGTGGTGTTCGGCGATGTGGATATTAGCCGCCTTAAGTGCCTGGTTGGCGAGGGATGTTTCAATTGCCATACCGGTTGCATCGGCGGCGTGTGCGACCCGGCGGTGACTATGCCCGCCTTCTCGGGCTAGATGTAACGTAGAGCCACCATCGGGTAAAGGTTTTCGGGAAAAATCAACGCCCAACCACTGTAGCCACCGAACGACTTGCTGCCCATGTTCCACGGCATAGCGTACGGTCGTTTCATTGCAGAGCCCAGCGCCGGCGTCTAAAGTATCGGTTACATGGGAATCTATGGAATCTTGTTGATCGAGCACCGCTGATATTCCGCCCTGTGCGTACCAAGTGCTGCCTTCGGTTAGAATGCCTTTAGAAAGCACGGCAACTCGGATGTTCGTGGGCATCTGTAGAGCTAAGCTAAGCCCCGCTGCGCCACTACCTATAATGAGCACATCGAAAAAATGTTGGGTAGATTGGGAAATTTTAGGCACCATGACCGAATATTCTGGCATACTTTAGGCCCTTAAAGATATTACCCCCACTGAACGTGGCTAAAGTATGTATCAAATAATATTAAATCCCGCGAACTCCATACGAGGTATTGTGTCAATTAGCATAGACATGGGGAGGGATCTGTCTGATAGGGGGGTTTGCCCGGATGGGCGAAAAATACAGTGATCACACGCTGGTCAAACGTGTCAAGGCTGGAGATAAGATTGCGTTTGATATATTGGTGCGTAAATATCAGCATAAAATCATTAAATTGATTTCACGTTATGTCCACGATCCTGAGGCAGCCCAAGATGTGGCACAAGAAGCTTTCCTAAAAGCCTATCGAGGCTTAGCGAAATTCCGCGGTGAGAGTGCCTTCTATACGTGGTTGTATCGGATTTCCATAAATACCGCTAAGAATTATCTAGTTGCGCAAGGACGACGAATGCCCGACTTTGAAGTCGATTCACAAGATGCTGAATACTATGATGGAGCTTCGTCTCTGAAGGAGAACGATACCCCTGAACGGCAATTACTCAGCGAGGAAATCGAGCGTACAGTCTATCGCGCGATAAAAGAATTACCCGACGATTTGAAAACAGCGATTACGTTGCGTGAACTGGAGGGTATGAGCTATGAAGAAATCGCGCAGGCGATGGATTGTCCCATTGGCACCGTTCGTTCACGCATCTTCCGTGCGCGAGAAGCGATCGACCGATCTTTGCAGCCACTAATGAACTGAGCAGTGGGGGAGATACTTCTATTCAACCTCAAAAGCAGGTATGAAACGATAACTATTTAGGTAGCCGAACAACTAGGGTGTTACGTAGGGCCATAGCCGGATGTATGCCAAGGGGTTGCACGGTCGCCATTGAGCAAACTTAGCAAATTGGAACTTACAATGGATTACAGAGCGGAGTGGAACAGCGCGAGAAAAAGCTAGTTCATCTCTCTAGAAAAAACGTGGTTTAACATGATAAACGTGAGCATTTTCAATGCAATTGACTAAATAAACGATTTGAGAGTATTCAGTATGGCTGATAATAGCGAAGAATTAATTTCAGCGTATATGGATGAAGAAACCAGCGCTTTTGAGTCTCGATTATGTATTCATGAAATGGTATCCGATCAATCAAGTCGAGCGCGTTGGGAGCGTTACCATATTATCCGGGATGCGCTGCAGGGAAATCTTCCTACGCTGATGCACAGTCAGTTCAGTAGTGATGTCATGGAAAAGGTTTTGCACGAAGATTCGTTAAATGCGCGTATAAAACTCGCTGATCTGCGGTTTAGCTCCCGGTATCTTAAGCCTCTGGGCGGATTTGCCCTGGCCGCTTCGGTTGCTACGCTTAGCTTCTTAGGGGTTCGATTTATTAATTCGGAAACTAAGGCCACATCGCCTGTTGTTGCGCAGCGTAGTGACGACAGAACACCGGTTCGCCATCATACTCAGGTATCTAAAAGAACTAATCCAATCCCGAGACAAGCATGGCCTTTAACTACCAAAGATGAAGCACGCTTAAACAGCTATTTGGTCAATCATGCAGAATACGCGTCCAGAACGGGAATAATGCCTTATGTTCGCATAGTGGGTTACGACATAAACCCCAACTAGGCAGTTAGATTGATTTCGATGCGCGTGCTATCTCTATGTTGCATATTCATGCTGCCATTAGCCGGTCGCGCAGAGCAAGATGCTAGGTTTTGGCTCGATAGAATGACTACTGCCGTCGAATCTCTCAATTATGAGGGAACCTTTATCTTTGTGCATGATGAACATTTGGAGGCCATGCATATTGTTCATGGGAGGGGGGCTCACGGTGTGAAGGAACGTCTGATGTCGTTGACCGGTGAGGCACGCGAAATTATTCGTGACAAAGATGTGCTCACCTGCATATGGCCCCAGAGCAAGATCGTTGTGGTAGAAAAGAGTCGAAGCCAACATGGCATTCCGGCAACATTACCGGAAAATGTAGATCATCTAAGTGAATACTATAAATTGCTGATTGTCGGTGATGATCGCATCGCGGGGATAGATTGTAAGCGCATCGAAATAAAGCCTAAGGATAAGTACCGTTATGGCCATCGCCTGTGTATCGCAAATCAGTCAGGCATGTTATTAAGGTCAGCAATGCTTGATACCGATGGCAAAGCGATCGAGCAAGTGATGTTTACTGGGTTTCGGCAACTTAAAAATTTATCGGAAGCCCAATTTACACCACGTTATGCGGATAAAGATTATACTTGGCATAGGGCAGAGGCCAAGGAGAGTTCCTCAAACATGAGCCCCGATTTGGCGTGGCATATTGGTGGAATACCCCCGGGTTATAAGCTCAGTGAAAATATTAAACGACCAATTGCAGCTAGTCCACGACCTGTTCAGCATATGATCTTAACGGATGGACTGGCTTCAGTGTCGGTATTCATCGCTAAACCCGATTCAATCGCTACTTCTACTAAGGGTAAGATAAGCAGTGGCGCAATGCACGGGTATACTCGTTATATCAACGGTTCTCAGATTACCGTGGTGGGTGAGGTACCCGAGATGACGGTGCAAATGATAGGTGACTCTATTCGGTATATCCCAAACCATGATGAGGAAGGAGATCGGTGAACGGAGATGAGGGGGGGGGTAAGTTAGTTTTATGATTATTCCCAGTAGCTGCCGATAGCACGGATGTAGCCGTTAATCCCATAAGTTCAGCATCACAGTTAGCTGGCTAAAGGTTACTACAATACTCCTTCATCCGAAGCTTTCGAACATGAAACATATCGCATGATAGAGGCACCCGCCAACGTAGTTATTGCTGATGATAACGGAACCGCTTGGGTAGAACCCGAGCCTACGCTATGTTGCGGCTGTAGTGGAAGTGGAGATCCGATCAAGGGATGTGGCGCTTCATGGTTGGCGAATGGATTTGGACGACGACAGACGAGGATAAGAGTGCTCAATACTATCGGGTCGAAAGTCGGGGATCGTGTTGCCATAGGCATATCAGAAACAATATTAATGAAAGGAGCATTATCAATATATGGTATACCGCTTGTCAGCATGATAGGTATGGCGTTGGTCGGAGATGTTGTAATGAAAGGGGCGACCCATCAAGATAGTTTTAGTCTAGCGTTAGGGTTGGTGGGTTTGGGTATGGCATTGGTATGGTTACGATTCCATCCCGCGCAACTTGCCAAGGATCGACATTATCTACCTACCATCTTGCGTCAATTAGCGACAGCGAAACCATTATCAAACTGTCCCAATAAAGAATGATCGGGAGAATTTGATGTGAACGGATGCGTAGTAGGAGAGTTTACATGAGTATTTTCGTCACCAAGCAAAAGCTTGTGCTTCTAGTTGTAGCGAGCTTTTTCTCTGTATGTTCCGCCGCATCGGTAAAAGTCGGTCTGCCTGATTTTACGGGCCTTGTGACCGAGAATGCCGCTGCTGTAGTGAATATTAGTACCAGCAAGCATCAGGCGCCTAAACACCAGCTTCCACCTGAAATGGATGTACCAGAGTATAATGAAGAAAATCCGTTTGGGGATCTGCTGCGTAAGTTCTTTGGTGACCAGGGGGAAGATGACGAGCCTTTTGATGCGAAATCGTTGGGGTCAGGGTTTATTCTCTCCAATGATGGATATGTGGTCACCAATCATCATGTGGTTGAAGGCGCTGATGAGATCATCGTTAGACTTAGCGATCGTCGTGAATTTGTCGCTAAAACTGTGGGTACCGATCCCCGTAGTGATATTGCGCTGCTTAAAATCGACGCAAAAGATCTGCCGGTCTTGAAGATTGGGAGCTCGCTTAACCTCAAACCAGGCGAATGGGTGCTGGCCATCGGCTCGCCGTTTGGTTTCGATCATTCGGTAACTGCTGGTATAGTCAGTGCCAAAGGCCGCAGCTTGCCTAGTGAAAACTATGTCCCTTTTATACAGACTGATGTGGCGATCAATCCAGGGAATTCGGGGGGTCCTCTTTTTAATTTAGATGGTGAGGTGGTGGGAATAAATTCGCAAATTTTTAGCCGCACGGGCGGTTTTATGGGACTTTCCTTTGCTATTCCTGTGGAAGTGGCAATGGATGTCGTCGAGCAACTCAAAACTCGAGGCCATGTCCAGCGAGGTTGGTTAGGGGTTTATATCCAAGAGGTCACACGCGAACTAGCCGAATCGTTTGGTATGCAAAAGCCTACAGGCGCGTTGGTTGCCAGTGTGCTCCCGGAGAGCCCAGCGGAGAAAGCAGGTATACAGGTTGGCGATATCATCTTGGCGTATGATGATAAAGATATCTCGAGCTCTGCTATGCTTCCACCCATGGTTGGGCGTACCGATGTAGGTAAGAAGGTTAAGGTCAAGATGATGCGCAACGGTAGAGTGCGAACTATTAACTTGAACATTGGAGAACTACCGGAAGAGGATTCACCGTTGTTGGCACACAAAGAGAGGACAACTTCGGCAAAGAACGTGGTGCTTGGCCTCGAAATTCAAGAGTTGTCAGATCAGCAACTTAAGGAGATGGATCTCGACCGAGGGGGGGTACTCGTTAAACATGTACACGAGGGACCAGGGAAAAATTCGGGTATTCGCGAGGGTGATGTTATTCAAATGGTTAACAATGAGCGCGTGAGCACCATTGATCAATTTAAGAAGATCGTGAAGAAATTACCTAAAGATAAATTCGCGTCGGTGCTTGTACAGCGCGATGAAGGGCCGGAGTTTATTGCGATTCGCATCCCGAGCTAGCTAATTAGGAAAGTTGGGGTGACATTAGAACGTGATTCGAAACCTACTGAGGTGGGTCGCCGTATTGCCTGTGATTCGATGAGAATTTTCTAATACTGGTGTTCAGAATTTGAGCCCGTTGAGCCTATCGCACTAGAAGCTTCGTCGGATTTGGACGCTTATCGTGAGGGGAATGCGAATTCAGGAAGGTATAATTTCGCGCACGTTTTTCGCTGCATCGCGGATCACCACTTACGGTGATCACTTTTTTCCCAGCGGATTTGGCGAAAATGAGGGAAACACTTAGCGAAAGTTGAGTCAGCTTAATTGGCGAAAAGCTTCGGAAAATCCGGGCGAAACCAGTCATTTCAGAGTCAAATAGTCCGTAGTTTTTCAAACGCCTAGTGTGAAATTCTAAGAAACCTACTGGTTGCTTGACAATAGCGGAGGGTGTGGCTTAATGGGATTGTCGAGTTCCAGTCAGCATTTCACTGAATGCCCCATCTTTTCGATTCGCTTCTTGTTTTAGCGTTAAAGTGCGCTTAGAGCATGCCTCGTGCGCATCTTAATTCTAGGAGATGCGTTATGCTTCGCACCGATTAATCATAGGGCTTCGTGATCTTCCTATCCTAATTGGCTAGAAGCCCACCGATTAAATGGAGTACATTTCGTGGTACCTTGGTTTATAGTTAATATTATCGTGTGCGTTAGGCCCTAACGTATGGAGCATATTCGCAATTTCTCTATCATTGCCCATATAGACCATGGAAAGTCAACACTTGCCGATCGTTTCATACAGTACTGTGGAGGACTATCAAACCGCGAAATGGAGCAACAAGTATTGGATTCGATGGAACTGGAGCGCGAGCGGGGGATCACCATTAAAGCACAGAGTGTGTCCCTGAATTATAGCGCGCGAAACGGAGAACTATACCAGCTGAATCTCATCGATACTCCAGGACATGTGGATTTCTCCTATGAGGTGTCAAGATCGCTGGCAGCCTGCGAGGGGGCTCTATTGGTAGTTGATGTCTCACAAGGTGTAGAAGCCCAGAGCGTAGCCAATTGCTATACCGCTATCGATCAAGGTCTGGAAGTGCTTCCGGTCCTCAATAAGATCGACCTGCCTTCAGCCGATCCCGATCGTGTAGTTCATGAAATCGAAGAAGTTATCGGGCTGGATGCTTCAGATGCTGTGGCTGTTAGTGCAAAAACTGGGGAAGGTGTAGATGAACTATTAGAGAAAATCGTCCAGAATATTCCTCCACCGCGAGGCCAAGTTGATGCTCCGCTTAAAGCGCTCATTATCGATTCGTGGTTTGACAGTTATCTCGGTGTGATTGTCCTGGTTCGGGTTGTGGATGGCTGTATTGCAGTCAAGCAAAAAATTCAGGCGATGTCTTCCGGGCGAAATTATCAGGTTGAGCAAGTAGGCGTGTTTACCCCTAAACGGGATCGGAGAAAACAGCTTGCCACCGGTCAAGTGGGATTTGTTGTTGCGGGAATCAAAGACATTAGCGGGGCTAAGGTAGGTGATACCTTCACCTCTGCCGATAAGCCGGCTAAAGTTGCGTTGCCAGGATTTAAGGAAATTCAACCGAAAGTATTTGCTGGAATGTATCCAATAAATTCCGATGATTACGACGAACTGCGCGAAGCTTTAGGAAAGTTATGGCTGAATGATGCCGCGCTGTACTACGAACCAGAAACATCCCAAGCTCTAGGTTTTGGCTTCCGTTGTGGATTTCTAGGACTATTGCACATGGAGATCGTGCAGGAACGTCTGGAACGAGAGTACGGGCTAGGCCTCATTACAACAGCACCCACGGTGGTCTACCAGGTTTTAATGACGAATGGTCAGCTTTTGGAGATTCACAATCCCGCTGAACTTCCCCCCCCCAATACACTACAAGAGATACGTGAGCCGGTAATTAATGCCTCGATACTTGTTCCCCACGAGTATGTTGGTGGCGTTATCGGTTTATGCATCGAGAAGCGTGGCGTACAGAAATCAATACACTACTTAGGCGGCCAGGTAACCGTGAGTTTTGATTTACCCCTAAGTGAGGTTGTATTGGATTTCTTTGACCGGCTTAAATCGGTGAGCCGAGGATTTGCCTCATTCGACTATCACCTCTCGCACTTTGAAGTTGCACCTTTGGTTAAACTGGATATTCTAATTAATGGCGAGCGAGTTGATGCGCTCTCGCTGATCATTCATAAGGATAGGGGGGCATCTCACGGCCGGGAACTCGCAAGCAAAATGAAAGAGGTTATTCCACGGCAAATGTTCGATATTGCTATCCAGGCAGCCATAGGTTCTCAGATCGTAGCACGTACAACGGTTAAGGCATTGCGCAAAAATGTTACGGCAAAATGTTATGGGGGGGATGTCACTCGAAAGCGAAAACTCCTGGAGAAACAAAAAGCTGGTAAAAAGCGTATGAAACTGGTCGGTAAAGTGGAAATTCCTCAAGACGCATTTCTAGCCGTTCTCCGGGTTGAAAAATGAACCATGGGCAGTTTTACGTAAAATACATTAGAAGCCGAGGCAGGCTTGCATGATAAATAGCAAAATCCAATGAATATTGATCTAGAGCTGATACTAACAATAGGGGTGGCATTGACAGGCGCTATTTGGTTAGCGGATCGTCTGTTCCTAGCCGAATGGCGCGTGAACCGTAGTAGTACCAAGAGCTTCTCCCCCGGGGGTGCGGTAACCGATGTCCATGATCACTCACAGACTGAAGCTGAACCTTGGTACGTAGAGTACGCAAAGTCGTTTTTCCCGGTGTTGTTAATTGTGCTTATATTAAGATCATTTGTGGCAGAACCGTTTCGCATTCCCTCAGGCTCAATGATGCCGACCTTATTGGTAGGTGATTTCATTCTCGTAAACAAATATGCATACGGTATTCGATTGCCTGTATTGAAGACTAAATTGATTGACGTCGGAGAACCTCAGCGCGGGGATGTGGTGGTATTCAGATTTCCCCGTAATCCCTCAGATGACTATATAAAAAGGATAGTTGGTCTACCCGGTGATCACATCAGCTATTACAATAAAACCGTTTACGTTAACGGAAAGCTGGTCAAGCAGAATACCATTGGTCTCTATAAAGGGGTTGGGTCCGGGAGTATTATGAGTGATGCAATAGAGAAACAGGAATCCCTAGGTAAAATAAAACACGATATCTTGATTAAGGAGGACCGTTTAAACATGGATGGCGAATTTATTGTGCCACCGGGGCATTATTTTGTCTTAGGAGATAATCGCGACAACAGTAACGACAGTCGTTATTGGGGGTTTGTACCGGAGAAAAATTTGGTAGGGAGGGCTTTTATGATATGGCTCAATTGGGATTTTCAGGGTGGAACGTATGATTTCAGCCGAATTGGCGAGCGGATCATTTAGTCACGGCTGTTTCTTTGTTTAACGTAAACTTGTTTGCAGAACACTCGAAAATACATGATCTGAGTGATCCAAAGCAATTCGCAGATCGTTATTCAATTAGTGGGTGCTTAAATTAACAATAGGTAAACCCGATGAAGTCATTCAAGAGCCAAAACGGTATGTCTTTTCTGGGGTGGCTAATTGTCCTAGGTATCGCAGGTGCATCGATCGTGGCTGGCATGAGGCTAATCCCAATATACTTGGAATCGTATACGGTGAGTAAAATACTTGAAGATGTCGCGTTAGAGTATCGAGACAAACAAACGAATAAGAATAGAATCTGGTCGAGTATCAGTAAACGGCTGGATGTGAACAGTATAGATGGGATAAAAATGGAAAATTTTTCCTATACCCAGGACAAAGGGAAGGTACTAATTTCTCTCAAATACGAAATGAGAACAAAATTAGTTGGCAATTTAGATGGGGTTGCTTCATTCGAGTATACCCAAGCAATTGAAGCGGCACATGAGTCGTGATTTCGAAAAACTCGTTCCTACTGATTTTCTTGAATCAAGGGTTTTTAGAGAGGCGATAACTCACCGAAGCGCTGATGGGGAAAATTATGAACGATTGGAATATCTGGGAGATGCCGTATTAGATTTAGTAATAGCTGAATATCTTTTTTTTGCATTTCCAAGCTCCAAGGAGGGTGATTTGAGCAGAATACGCTCGTACTTGGTCAGAGAGGAAACACTTGCCGAAATTGCCAACGAGATTGATCTAGGTAAATTAGTAATCTTGGGACAATGTGAGTTAAAAAGTGGTGGTCAGTATAGGGATACCCTACTTGCCGATGCCCTAGAAGCTGTGATTGGAGCCCTATATGTCCACAAGGATATAAACGCGGCAAAACAGTTTATTCTACGCCTGTATAAATCACGTATTGACAGTTTACCTGCACCCGACGAACTCAAGGATCCTAAAAGTCAGCTACAAGAATTGCTGCAGTCCAGGAACATTGCGTTGGCCGATTATAGATTAGTCAATGTGGAGGGGGCATCTCACGCTCAAAGTTTTAAATCCCTGTGTGAGATTAAAGCACTCAATATCAATACGACGGCGTGGGGCAGCAGTAAGCGCAAAGCGGAACAAGCTTCGGCGCGTAAAGCATTGGCGGAAATTCAGTGCTTAGATGATTCAAAGTCTAAAGACGGGGTAACGAAAACGTTTTAGAGATTGGCAACCACATTGTTCCCATCGGCCCCGTGAGTATTTGGCAAATCAGCCCGACAGCAATTCAATCTGCAGCAATTAACTCTCGGATGGGGGACATGGTGAACAGCTGGAAAGACGCGTTGTCGAATGGTCCGATTACCCGCAGTGGCCATGTCGCAATCGTGGGGAGACCCAATGTGGGTAAATCCACCTTGTTAAATGCGTTACTCGGCGTGCATCTTTCCCCCGTCTGTAATAAACCTCAAACGACCTGGAGTAACATTCGCGGTATACTCACGGAACGGGGCTCGCAAATAATCTTCGTTGATACCCCAGGCATCCATGTTGGCCAGGCGCGTTTATTCAACAAAATGCTCAATGAGAATGCGATAGCGACGCTACCTAACGCCGATCTTATTCTCTTTCTTGTGGGAGACTCGGCTTTGCGGGCACAAGATGAGCGTATCTTAAGTTTGTTTAAAGACTTGCGAAAGCCTTGTCTACTCGCAATCAATAAAATCGATTTACTTCGGGATAAGCGTTTTCTACTCCCGCTGATTCAGAGCTTTGCCACTAAATTTGATTTTGATGAAATCCTGCCTATTTCCGCCAAGAAAGGGGACAATCTTGATGCGCTCAAGACTGAAATTCGCAAACGATTGCCTGTTACCGATTACCATTATCCGGAAGAGGACATCTCAGATCAGAGCTCGCGGTTTCTAGTTTCAGAGCGCATCCGAGAACAATTCATAAAAAGGTTGGGTGATGAACTGCCGTATTCAATCTATATTGAGATCGATCATTATCAGGAGCAGCCGGAGCTATTATCGATTGTGGCGATTGTTTGGGTGGCCAGAAGTAGTCAGCGGGCAATCGTTATCGGTAGGGGGGGGGCGATGCTTAAAACCATTGGTACAGAGGCTAGAAGATCAATCGAACGATTTATCGGCAAGAAAGTGTTCCTGAAACTTTGGGTGAAAGATAAAACGGGTTGGCAGAATGATCCTCATATCATCTCGAGTTTTGATGCAACGAATTGAGCGTAATTGCTTGGACTCTGCTGGTGTATGGTAACACTCGCTATTGAGGTGATGCCGTGAGGGTTGACAAGGAACCCGCCTATGTGCTTCATACCCGTGCCTATCAAGAATCAAGTGTTATCATCGATTGCCTAACACTCCATTATGGTAGGGTGGGCCTTGTGCATAAAGGCGCAAGACGAATTGGTAAAAAGGCTAAGCTGATTCAACCATTTTGTGAACTCATGGTTTCGTGGAGTGGGCGAGGGGATCTCTTTACATTAACTCAGTCGGATGTGTCCAACATCATCCACTTTACTAATTATAAGCTGACTTTATGTGGTCTGTATTTGAATGAATTGATTCTTTCGCTCACACTCAGATTATCTCCAAGCACTGAGCTTTATCAGAGTTATAAAGCGGCAATTGCGCACATGGCGGACAAGCGTCAAGCCGAGCTTTCGCTAAGAAAATTTGAGATTCAATTGCTCAAAACCATTGGTTATGGGTTACAGCTTGAAACGGATGCTGAAGACCATCAACCCATTGATCCCGAGAGGTCTTATTACTATGACTATGAGCAAGGCCCAATTAGCAGCCCTCCGTTGAGAGGCACTCAACGTGCTATAAAGGGGCAAACCCTACTGGCAATGAAACGATTGGAAGCCACGGACCGATCGATGTTTGATCGAGAGACATTACAAGAGGCTAAATACGTACTGCGTGGCGTGATCGATCACCAGCTTAAGCATAGAACCGTGTTTACACGAAGGATCATGAATTATGTTGGCGCCTAACCTGCCATTCCCTCTAGGAGAGGGAATGCTGTAAATATAGGGTCCAGCAGCCAAATTCGAGCTGCCAACGTCATTGCACACCCAAGTTATCGTTTATTTTTATAATTAGAAAAATATGGATTTCCCAACCTTAGAGAACTGCATCGGAAGTACACCTCTCGTGCGGTTTCGGCGGCTCCTGGATGAGTGGCCCAATACGATACTCGCGAAGTTAGAAGGCAACAATCCGGCCGGCTCGGTCAAGGATCGTGCTGCACTTAACATGATACTTGGTGCGGAAAGTCGAGGAGAGATTCAACCCGGCGATACCTTGATTGAAGCAACCAGCGGAAACACTGGAATTGCGCTTGCGATGGCAGCCGCCATAAAAAATTATCGACTAGTGTTGATCATGCCTGAGGACATGAGTGAGGAGCGGCGAGCCACAATGAACGCTTATGGTGCCAAGATTGTACTGGTATCGGCGGAGGAAGGAATGGAAGGTGCCCGTGATCTTGCTAAAGCAATGGAATCAAGAGGTGATGGGCGCGTATTGGATCAGTTTTCCAATCCAGACAATCCACTGGCTCACTATAAGGGAACCGGCCCGGAGATTTGGCGGGAGACCATGGGGCGAGTGACTCATTTTGTCAGTTCTATGGGGACTACGGGCACGATTATGGGTGTATCTCATTATCTAAAAGAGCAAAATCCCGCGATTCAGATCGTAGGAGTACAGCCCGAAGAAGGTTCTAAAATTCCAGGTATTCGCCGTTGGCCTGCGGCTTACCTACCCAAAATCTACAGTCCGGAGTGTGTGGATCGGATTATCGATATCGGTCAGAGCGAGGCGGAAATGACCATGCGCCGGTTGGCTAAGGAAGAGGGTTTGTTCTGCGGAGTATCTTCGGGTGGCGCGGTTGCTGCTGCCTTGCGATTGGCACGAGAAGTCGAACAGGCCACTATCGTGGTGATCATTTGTGATCGCGGAGATCGATATGTTTCCACTGGGGTATTTCCTACGCCGGTGTAATGATCCATGAACGTGTTAGTATTTGATATTGAAACGGTACCCGATACAGACGCGGGTGAAAAGCTTTTCGATTTGGAAGGCTTGTCAGCCGAAGAGATCGCTCGGGCAATGATCCATATCCATCAAGAAAAGACGGGAAGCCAGTTTCTACCCCATCATCTTCAGCGTATCGTAGCGATTTCCATCGCCTTAAGAACCTCGAAATCATTCAAAGTCTGGTCGCTAGGTGAGGGTGATTCATCAGAAGGGGAGCTACTAAGCCGCTTCTACGATGGTATTCAAAGGTTCGATCCCATCTTGGTGTCGTGGAATGGTGGTGGTTTTGATTTGCCGGTAATCCATTTCCGCTCTTTGTTACATGGTATTGCGGCCCCTCGGTATTGGGACATCGGCCAGAGTGACCCAAGTTTTCGGTATAATAATTATCTTGGTCGGTTTCATTGGCGTCATATTGATCTTATGGATGTGCTTGCCGCCTATCAACCACGTGCTTTTGCGCCGCTTGATCAGATTGCAGTCATGTTAGGCTTTCCTGGTAAACTCGGCATGAATGGGGCAAAAGTGTGGGAGGCTTACTTGGCTGGCCAGATGACGTCTATACGCGATTACTGTGAAACAGACGTGCTCAATACCTACCTTATTTACCTGCGCTTTGAGTTGATTCGAGCACAGCTCGATGAGAAACGGTATCAGCAGGAGTGCCAGCTTGTGAGATCCGCTCTGGAATCATTAAGTAAACCGCATTGGGAACAATTCCTAAAGGCATGGCAGATGCCCAACGAGTGATTTCGTCTACTTGAGCTCAATCGCTCCCAGTGATCAGTAGCCGTTCCATAATATCTAAATAAATATCTGAAAGCATCTCGATATCATCGATCTTAACGCATTCGTTAGCTTGATGAATGGTGGTGTTAACGGGCCCCAATTCCACGACTTGTGCTCCGGTGGGTGCTATGAAGCGGCCATCAGAAGTACCCCCCGCGGTTGATAACCTCGGAGTGATTCCTGCGATGTCGATTATGGCCGCTTGGCAAGCGGAAAGCAGTTCGCCCTTGGGCGTTATAAATGGCTTACCAGAATGTGTCCACTCTAGATCATAACGCAGCTTGTGGCGATCTAATAGGGCGGCTACCCTTTGTTTAAGGTTTTGGCAGGTAACCTCCGTTGAGTAACGGAAGTTAAACATGACGTCCAAGTGGCCGGGTATCATATTGGTGGCGCCGGTACCGGCATGAATATTCGAGATTTGAAAAGTGGTCGGTGGGAAGTAGTCATTTCCCTGATCCCACTGTTCAGCCGCTAATTCAGCCAGTGCGGATCCAAAGCGGTGTATGGGGTTGTCCGCCAGATGCGGGTAAGCCACATGACCTTGAAGTCCGTATAATCGGAGTTGACCGTGAAACGATCCACGCCGGCCGTGCTTGATGACATCACCTAAAAACTCGTCGCTTGTTGGTTCACCGACCAAACACCACGTGATCTTTTCATTTCGCTGTTCGAGGATTTCCACTACCCTGGCGGTGCCATCAACGGCGGGTCCCTCCTCATCGCTGGTGAGCAGAAGCGCGATAGATCCGGGGTGTTCAGGATAACCATGAACAAATCGTTGGCACGCGATGACCATTGCAGCTAAGCTCGCCTTCATGTCGGCCGCGCCGCGTCCATAGAGATAGCCATTGCGCAAAGTAGGCACGAAAGGAGGGGATTGCCATTGCTCGAGCGGACCTGCCGGTACCACATCGGTATGTCCGGCAAAAGCGAATACTGGCGGTCCCAGGCCGCGTCGTAACCAGACGTTATTGACACTATTAAAGCGGAAATTCTCAGCCTTAAAATCCATTGCCAAAAGCTGTTCGGCAATGATATTTTGGCACCCTGCGTCCGTCGGGCTGACCGACTCTAACGCAACAAGTCGCTGTGACCAGTGCCAGTGTTGTTAGCATTTAATCAATACTGCGTAGTAGTTCGTTTATTCCAACCTTGTTACGAGTTTTCTCGTCAACGCGTTTGACGATGACCGCACAATATAAACTATAGGTGCCGTCCTTAGCAGGCAAATTGCCCGATACAACCACTGAGCCTGCCGGTATCCGGCCGTAACTAATGGTGCCGGATTCGCGATCATAAATCCGGGTGCTTTGGCCTATATATACCCCCATAGATATGACTGAGCCTTCCTCTACGATGACACCTTCGACGATTTCCGAACGGGCGCCAATGAAGCAATTGTCTTCAATAATAGTTGGGGAAGCTTGAAGGGGTTCGAGTACGCCTCCGATACCTACGCCGCCGGAAAGGTGGACATTTTTACCAATCTGAGCACAGGAGCCGACGGTTGCCCAGGTATCGACCATGGTCCCTGAATCCACATAAGCTCCGATATTGACGTAACAGGGCATGAGGACGACACTGGGCGCCTGATAAGAACCCTTGCGTGCGGTGGCGGGTGGCACAATTCGGACTCCGCTATTCTGTAACTCACGCGCGCCGGTTTGCTCATATTTGGTGGCAATCTTATCGAAGAAGTGCGTGTATCCTCCGTTGATTAAGTTATTCTCTTGGATGCGAAAATAGAGGAGGACGGCCTTTTTTAGCCACTGATGAACAGTCCAATGCCCGTCTATTTTTTCGGCAACCCGTGCTTTTCCACAATCCAATTCTTCGATCGCTTCATGAACGGCCTCCCAGACCTGTGGGCTAACGGTGCGAGGGGTAATTTCGGCACGCCTTTCAAAGGCTTCTTCAATTATGGGTTGGATGTCACTCATAGTAATTCGTAATTCCAGGTGTTATAGCTCCTAATCTTGATTTCGGTGACTAACGTCCCCAAGTCATTAATTTGTCCCCGGATTCCAAGTAACTGAATTCCAATAGGTTTGAGGATGAATATGACACTAAGCGGGTGGCAAATCTGCAGGACTTCAATAAACCACGGCACTAACGGTCTACAGGCTTCCCAGGGATCTCCTCACGGCATTCGTGAGTGAAAGCTGCGAGATACTTGATCTACCCTATCCAAGCGGTAATTTAAGTATACGTGAACGCGCATTTCCTGGGTATAGGTTTATCATGGAGAAAATATCGCGGTGCAAAGAGGGCGTTCACTTGACCTAAATCCGATTCTCAGTGGGCTTTTCGCTAAAACCGGGAATCTCGTTCAGATGTTTTAGTATGTTTTGGCGAATGAGTTGCTGCTTTTTAATGCTTGTAATGGGATGGTGACGGGTGTCGGTGATATAGAAAATGTCTTCCGCCCGCGCCCCTAAGGTGGAAATTCGGGCGCTATCCACCAGTATCTTACTATCAATGAAGGCCTTGCCTACTTTGGATAGTAGTCCAGGATAATCAGCGGTCGTAAGTTCCAATTGCGTATTCCCTGAGCCGGACTCGTTATCGAAGTTGATTCGGGTTTCGATGTCAAAGTGCAGTAGATGACGCGATACCCGTCGAGCCACATCCACGGGTGGCCGTTGAGGACTTCGCAATAGATCCACCAATGCATGGGTGATTTCTTGTATGCGATAATCTTCTTTAACGGGTGTGCCCGATTCGTCCAACACCAAGAAAGTGTCCAATGCGTATCCAGTACGGGTGGTGTAAATCCTTGCATCCAAGATGTCGAGACATTGCTGGTTTAACACCGTGGCGGTGTGGGCAAATAGATTCTGATGATCGCGGGTGTAAATGAATATTTCACTGCTTCCCCTCGCCGTGAATTGCCGAATCATCACTTTGGGACCCGTGTGGGGCTGAAACTCTAGGATGGATTGGGTGTGCCAGGCGATCTCATCGGCGCTATGACGTAGGAAATAATCATCGTCAAGCTCTAATTGCCAAAATTGTTCGCATTGAGAAAGTGGAATTTTGTAGCTAGTCAAAATTTGTAGTGCATTGGTTTTCGCTTCGGTGATGATTTCATCACGAGCGAAAGGTGCATTGAGTCCACGGCGCAGCAGACGTTGCGTACTACGATACAAATCGCCAAGCAAGGCATCCCGCCAGCCATTCCACAATTTGGGGTTCGTTGCCCGAATGTCGGCAACGGTGAGTAAATATAAATAGTTAAGTCGTTGAATACTACTGACTTTGCGAGCAAAGTCATTGATGACCTCGGGGTCCCGGATATCCATGCGCTGGGAAGTAAGCGACATAACTAGATGATTTTTTACGAGCCATGAGACCAGATGGGCATCAAAATGGCTCAATCCATGGTGTAAACAGAAGGTCTCCGCTTCTTCTGCGCCTAACTCGGAATGGTCTCCTTTACGCCCTTTAGCGATGTCGTGGAACAGAGCGGCCAGATAGAGGATTTCCAGTTTAGGGATTTGTTTGATAAGCTGGCTGCATAAGGGCAGTTCATCGATGAAATCTTCTACTATAATTCCCCTAATGTTTCGCAGCACAAATAAAGTGTGTTCATCAACGGTGTAGACATGGAACAGATCGTACTGCATTCGCCCCACCACTTTGTCAAAACTGGGCCAATACGCTGCCAAGATACCGTATCGACTCATACGGCGGAATTCACGAGTAATGCCTCTATGCTGACGTAGCAGTTCCATAAACAGTTTACGGTTAAGCTTATCTGAGCGAAACTCATCGTTAATTAAATGACGATGATCGCGAATGAGCCGAATGGTACTCGCGCGTACGCCTTTGAGTTCAGGGTGCATTTCCAAGATCAAGAAGACTTCAAGCAAGGCCAGAGGATATTCCTCGAATACACGTTCGTTAGTAACCTCAAGAAAGCCGTTACGCGCCTGGAATCGCCCAGCAAACCGGGGACAGATCGGGTCGAATTTTGCGGGTTCGTTCCCATACAAAATAGTTTCCTGAAATAATTGCAACAGCATCTCGTTGAGCCGTTCCAGTTCCATAATGGTACGGTAGTAACGCTGCATAAATTGCTCAACGGCCAGGTTATTGTTCTTATCCGTATAACCGAACATCGCGGCTAGTGCGCACTGATGATCGAACAATAAACGGTCTTCTGATTTACCCGCCAACAAATGCAGTGCGAAACGTACCCGCCAGAGATAGGTCTGACCATCAATCAAGTGTTGATATTCTTTTTCAGTGAGAAATTGATGTTCGACCAGTTCCTCGAGGGTGGTGGCTCGCCAATGGTGTTTGGCTATCCAACCAATGGTTTGGATGTCTCTGAGCCCACCGGGACTTTCTTTGATATTGGGTTCTAATCGGTAAGCCGTATCGCCGTATTTGTGATGGCGGCTTTTCTGTTCTACCAATTTGGCGGTGAAATAGTCCTGGCTAGACCATAATTTTGACGGGGCGCAACGGGTAATAAACCGTTTGTACAGCGGGATATGTCCCGCGATAAAGCGCGCTTCCAATAAATTAGTGGCAATGGTGATTTCTTTACGGATTTCATGAACACAATCGCCCACAGTGCGTGTGCTGTGTCCCACTGGAAGACCTATATCCCATAAGAACGTGAGCAGACGTGAAAGTTGTTGTGCGCCATCACTTGCCGCCGCATCTTCCAATAAAAACAGCAAATCGATATCGGAGTGAGGGTGTAACTCACCACGACCATATCCTCCTACCGCTATTACCGCGAGATTTGGATAGGATTTCAGGCCAAAAGCTTGCCAAGCGATTTGTAAAAGATAATCGATGACGATCGCCCGCCCCCTAACCAGTTCGTTGGTATCCACCCCGTCGTGAAATGCCCGCTCCAGGGCGGCGTCAGCCTTTTTAAGCACATTGCTGAACAGCCTGATATCTGCGCTACTACCGTCTGATGTTTGAGCGAGCTGCTGCCAATCGACACATGAAAAAACGCTGGCAGGTAGCTGATGTAGTTTAGTCATACATGGGAATTGGGTCTTCAGGCTGATCCATTGTTGTCCTGAAAAGTTGTTAGCGGACATGGCTCGAGTTGCTCATGCGTCATTGTACGTGCAGCACATCCTATTGTCTGGTCCAGACCCATACCTCTCAAACGGGTTAGGTCGGCGCTCTATCGGATCAGAGGTAATTCTGAGCTACTGTATTATTTTTACCTGTTTACAGCCATAGCTGATAGGTCCGGTCTCCCCCGCAAGTGGCAAAATTCGTAGCGAGTTAGCTATAGTCGCTGTGCAGTGACCGCTTACCTAAAACACCTCTCCCGGACGTTGGGTCAGGACTTTATAGCCTGCGTCTGTGACTAGAATAGTGTGTTCCCATTGGGCAGAAAGGCTGTGATCCTTAGTCACTACCGTCCAATTATCAGGCAGTAGTCTAACGGCAGATTTTCCTGCATTTACCATCGGTTCGATGGTAAATGTCATCCCCGGCATTAGTACCATGCCCGTGCCGGATTGACCGTAGTGGAGGACTTGAGGTTCTTCGTGAAAGTCACGACCGATCCCATGGCCACAGTATTCTCTGACCACTGAACAGCGGTGGCTTTCAACATAATGCTGAATCGCCGAGCCAATGTCACCGAGGCGATTTCCCGGTTTAACTTGTTCGATCCCGATTTTCATCGCCTCGTAAGTGATTTCCACCAATCTTTTAGCTTTTACGGAGGGCTCGCCTACAAAAAACATCATGCTACTATCTCCATGATATCCCTCTTTAATTACGGTGACATCAATGTTAACGATATCGCCATTTTTAAGTTTTTTATTTCCTGGGATCCCGTGGCATACTTGATGATTTACTGACGTACAAATCGATTTGGGGAAGCCCTTGTAATTGAGTGGGGCAGGTACGGCCATCAATTCTTTAACAATAAAATCATGGCAGAGAGTGTTGAGAAAGTCGGTGGTGACTCCGGGCTCGACATGCTCACCGATCATTAGCAGTACTTCAGCGGTAAGTTTGCCGGCGACATCCATTTTTGTAATTTCTTCAGGGGTTTTGATTGTGACGCTCATGGATTGAGTAGACCTGGATTGATGAGTGGGTGCATAGACATTGAATTATGCTTACCTTAAGGAATTGGGGGCTTTGTAAAACATTGCGAAGTAAATTGTTGTGATTGGTTATTTGTGGTATAAATCAGACGCTTTTCAGCGATGTAACTATATCCCACACATGCACCGTCACATTCAATGGGGTGCCCGAAGCAATCCCAGGAGTCTTTCGACCTAGTATGATCTACGGAATCAGCTAAGTTTCGCAGACTCTAGGGGAGCTTTTTACGTTAAACGAGTAAAGTCCAGTGTTACGCAGTTAGCGCTTTTTGGCAACAGGTACTGCACTCTGGACGAAATTCGGTAACCGGGTCGTTGAATGGGGTGTATGGAGGACCAACCCAACCACTAGGAGATCATATTATGGCCAGTGTGACTATGCGCCAAATGCTTGAGGCTGGCGTACATTTCGGTCATCAGACGCGTTATTGGAATCCAAAAATGGCGCCGTATATATTCGGCGAGCGCAATAAAATCCATATCATTAATCTCGAGAAGACCTTACCCTTATTCAATGAAGCGGTCAATTTTCTCGGTAAACTCGCCGCCAACAGAGGCAAGATATTGTTTGTGGGCACGAAGCGATCGGCGCGGGAAGCCGTGCGCGAGCAAGCTCACCGCTGCGGAATGCCTTATGTTAACCACCGCTGGCTAGGTGGAATGCTCACGAATTACCAAACCGTTCGACAATCGATCAAGCGCCTCAAAGATCTCGAACAAATGAAGGCTGATGGCACCTTTGAGCATTTGGGCAAAAAAGAGATTCTTAGACTGGAGCGGGAGATGTACAAATTAGAACGCAGTCTAGGTGGTATCAAGGAAATGTCGGGTTTACCTGATGCCTTATTCGTCGTTGATGTGGGGTATGAGCGAATTGCGGTCAACGAGGCGGTGAAGTTAAAAATACCGGTCGTCGCAGTCGTCGACACCAACAATTCACTTCAGGGTGTGGATTATGCTATTCCAGGGAACGATGATGCAATCCGGTCTGTACAACTTTACACGACGATTATTGCCGAAGCGATTAACGAGGGTTTAATGCAATTGCGCTCTGTTCCGGGTACGGAAGATGAATTCGTTGAGATGGATGACCGCAGCGAGCTAATGGATCAAGGGCTGAAGATGGATAAAAGCGATGAGGCGACTATACAAAACACCGCCCAACCGGGCACGATTGCGACGACTCAATCGGATGAGCTTACTGCACAACCCAAAGAGCCGGTAGAAGGTGCTGATAAAGTGCAAGATTCAGGCAATAGTGAAGCAGGCCCTGTCCCGAAAAGCGGACTGCAGTCGACAGTACACCCGGGTACTCAGGCAACAGAATAGTGGATTACCACAGAGCACCATGGGTGCTGCGGCGCGTTGGATCCAAACTATAAGTACATGAATCCGGAGAAGGTCTTCCGCTGATGTACCCCGCGCCAGCGATAATGGCGTCAGATGACGATCCGCTTCATGGAATATTGGCTCTAGCTCTATATTTAAACGAGGGCTGAAAAGCTAGCCAAAATACGCTGAGTTGCCTAAGCCCATTCAGAGTTCGAAATGAGCGCAGCACCCACCACAAGAATACAACGAATCGATTTGGGCTGATGACAAGCTTTCAATGAGTTTACTTGAAGATCTTAGTAATTGTGCTGAGACCTCATTAAGATTCTAGTCCCATCAAGTTGAAGCAAATCGATAATTTAACTTAAGGTTTTCAGAATATGCAAATTACCGCTTCTATGGTTAAGGAATTGCGAGAGCGAACTAGCGCCGGAATGATGGAATGTAAAAAAGCGCTAAGCCAGAGCAATGGCAGTATGGAGAATGCCATCGAGCTGTTGAGAAAATCTGGGCTTGCTAAAGCGGATAGAAAGGCTTCCCGCATTGCGGCCGAGGGAATCATCGCGGCTTCGATCTCTGCAGATAAAACCTCGGCCTGTCTACTCGAGATCAATTGTGAGACAGACTTCGTTGCTAAGGGTGGTGAATTTCGTGAGTTCGCTCAGCTGATGGCAAATAAAGCACTAAGTGATCAACCGGCTGATATCGAGGGACTCATGCGGCAGCCGATAGGAGCCGGATCACATCAGAGTTTAGATGAGGCACGCCAAGAGCTCGTTGCTAAGTTGGGAGAGAATATACAAGCTCGTCGTTTTGATCGCATGATCTCGGATGGAGGCCAGATTGGTTATTATTTGCACGGTGCACGAATTGGTGTTCTCGTCGATCTCCGAGGGGGTGACTCAGATTTAGCTAAAGATATAGCGATGCACGTGGCGGCGAGCCGACCCGTTTGCATTACTCCGTCTGAAGTACCCAAAGCGATGATCGATAAAGAGAAGGAAATATTCGCAGCCCAGGCACAAACAACTGGCAAGCCAGCAAATATCATTGACAAGATGGTCGAAGGTAGGCTGAACAAATTTTTAGCAGAAGTAACGCTCACAGGGCAGAGCTTTGTCAAAGATCCAAACATAAGCGTTGGGCAACTGTTGGCGCAATCTAGGGCAGAAGTGGTTCGTTTCGTCCGCTTTGAGGTGGGCGAGGGTATTGATAAAAAGACAGAGAATTTTGCCCAAGAAGTTATGGCACAGGTTAAGGGGGGTTAAAGATAGGTGCTATTAACCCGCGACGACACAAAGATATGGGTATCAGACTTTGAATCCAAGCGCAAGCAAGCGGCGCTCTGATTGGAACTGCCCAGGTTTGAGGCGGCTGTAGGCTCTCGCGTCCGATAGTTAGGATTTTACAGGCATCTAAATCGAGAAAAAGTCAAGGTAGTGAATACTCAGCGTAACAAACGCATCTTATTAAAACTGAGCGGCGAAGCTCTGATGGGAGAACTTGGTTACGGCATCGATCCCCATGTATTACAACGCATCGCGGAGGAAATCGGGCAACTTAAGGAAATGGGAATCGAGGTAGCTATTGTTCTTGGCGGTGGTAATATTTTCCGTGGAGTAAGACTGAGCGAGGTAGGAATGGATCGCGTTACCGGTGACCATATGGGTATGTTGGCAACGGTAATCAATTCTCTCGCACTGCAAGATGCAATGGAACGTAATGGGTTGTATTGTCGGGTGATGTCGGCGATAAAGATCAACCAGGTTTGTGAAGACTATATCCGTCGCCGGGCTATACGGCATCTGGAAAAAGGTCGTGTGGTTATATTTGCGGCTGGCACGGGCAATCCTTTTTTTACTACCGATTCGGCAGCGAGTCTGCGCGCCATTGAGATCGATGCGGAACTGCTCCTTAAGGCAACTAAAGTCGACGGTATTTATGATGATGATCCACTGATAAATCCTTATGCCAGACGTTATGACCGGCTGAGCTTTGATGCCGCGATTAACCAAAAACTTGGAGTAATGGACGCTACGGCTCTGGTGTTATGCCGGGATAACAATCTTCCTCTGCGAGTTTTCAATATTTTTAGAGAAGGTGATTTGGTCAAGATCTGCCAGGGAGAGGATATTGGATCCTTAGTAGAATGAAGGTAGAGGAGCAAATCCAATGATCGAGGATATTAATAGCGATACTCAACAGCGAATGGGTAAGAGTATTGAGGCGTTAAAACACGAATTAGCGAAAATCCGTACCGGACGCGCCCATACCAGTCTTCTGGACCACATCACTGTTGAATATTACGGGGGTGAAGTTCCATTGAATCAAGTGGCGAGTATCAATGTGGAGGATGCGCGCACACTGAGCATTACACCCTGGGAAAAACAGATGGTCAGCAAGATCGAGAGGGCGATTCTGATTTCCGACCTCGGATTGAATCCTGCCACAACTGGCACAGTGATTCGAGTACCTATGCCGCCATTGACCGAGGAACGGCGCCGTGACCTCGTTAAGATCGTACGCCAGGAGGCGGAAAATGGACGTGTGGCTATAAGGAACATCCGCCGGGATGCGAATCATGATTTAAAGGAACTGCTCAAAGAAAAGGAAATATCTCAAGATGACGAGAAGCGGGCTCAGGAAAAGATTCAAAAACTGACGGATAGTTATATCGCCCAGGTGGATGCAATGTTAGCTGGTAAGGAAAAGGAGCTCATGGAGATATAAACTGCCTGGAACTGATCGAAAGCATAACGATTAGGCTGGGCGGTCATCTGCTGAAGCGTTTTTCAGGCAACCGTGAGTTAGCGAGAGTATTCACCGTGGAACCATCTCCAAATCAACTAGAGAATGTGCCCGGTCACGTTGCAATCATTATGGATGGGAATGGCCGCTGGGCTCGCGCACGACGTTTGCCGCGAACTTCGGGCCATAAGCGGGGTGTAACGGCTACACGCAAAGTTGTTGAAGCCTGCGTCCGCAAAGGAGTGCAGATATTGACACTTTTCGCATTCAGTAGTGAAAACTGGCAGCGACCACCCTCAGAAGTGAGCACGATTATGGAGCTCTTTTTTTCCACGTTGCGCCGCGAAGCCCAGAGGCTAGCGGAAAATAATATTCGCTTAAGATTTATCGGTGATCGGGCTGCCTTTTCCGATAAGCTCCAAAGACAGATTCGTCAAGCCGAACTGATTACCGCTAGCAGTAAAGGTATGTTACTCAATATCGCGGCTAACTATGGCGGACGTTGGGATATTGTTCAAGCCGTGCACCAACTTGTCTCTCAGGCGATAGAGGGACGGATTCAAGTGCAGGACATCCATCCAGAAGATATTACTAGTCACTTAGCCACTGCCCATCTTAGGGACCCTGATCTGTTTATTCGAACCGGAGGAGAGCAAAGAATTAGCAATTTCCTCCTTTGGCAATTAGCGTATACCGAGCTCTATTTTACCTCCACACTGTGGCCAGATTTTGACGAAGATGCTTTGAGCCACGCCTTTGAGTCTTACGCAAACCGCCAGCGTCGATTTGGCAAAACCGGGGAGCAGGTAGAAGCGGTTTCACACGCGATGCCGAATGCTTAAGCAGCGGTTCATCACCGGTGGTATCCTAGCCATACTTACGATATCCGCGGTACTATGGTTGCCTACAAGTTCGCTGGCGATGCTTTTGCTGGTCATTCTATGGCTAGCGGCTTGGGAGTGGACCCGATTGATGAGTCTGCAAGATACCGTAAGCCGGGTTGTGTTTTTTGTTGCGCTAACACTTTGTGTTTGGATTTCGTGGCGCTTGCTAGCCGCTGGGCAATCGTTCTGGCTGTTATGCGTAGCTGTTGGCTGGTGGGGGTTGGTATCGATCATTTTATTTTCTAAACGACCTGGCAAATCTCAGTCGGCAATCAATTACTTGGTGACCCATCGCTTAGGTTGCCATGTTGCCGGGCTGATGACGCTTATCCCGGCTTGGAGCGCATTGATCAGCCTGCACCACAGCCGGCCGGCTTTATTGCTATTCTTGTTCTTTTTAGTCTGGATGGCTGATAGCACGGCATTCTTCACGGGGCGGCGCTTGGGTAAAACTAAATTAGCACCCCATCTGAGTCCAGGGAAAACATGGGAAGGATTGATGGGAGAGCTGATCATTACCGTCGTGATCGGCATCGCCGGTGGGTTGTGGCTAAAGTTGTCCTTAATTCAATTGGGCTACTTTATGATGCTTTGTTTGGTTACCGTTCTATCTTCGGTAGAAGGGGATTTGTTCGAGAGCCTGTTGAAACGGCGGTCAGGTGTCAAAGACAGTGGCTCTATCCTCCCAGGGCATGGAGGGGTGCTTGATCGTATCGATAGCGTGACGGCTGCAGGCCCGGTGTTTGCACTTGGAATGTACTGGATGAACTAGCTGTAAAAAGGGGCTACATTCGCTTGATGAATTCACCTTGGCACAATAAAGCAGTTGTTAGCGAGTCGAAGGGCGTCGCGATATTAGGTGCAACAGGCACCATCGGTGTCAATACACTGAATGTGATTAGATGTCATCCTCATCGATACCATGTCGTAGCCCTGACCGCCAATCGGGATGTAGAACGGCTTCTGGCCCAATGTATGGAATTTCAGCCGGATTTTGCAGTCTTAGCGAACGTTGATCGGGCTAAAGAATTACGTTCTCGGTTGCGGGTGGCCGGATGTGTTACCGAGGTGATGGCCGGTCCCGAGGCTCTTGAGACGGTAGCCAGTATACCGCAGGTCGATATTGTGATGGCCGCTATAGTGGGGGCGGCGGGATTGCTACCCACTTTGGCTGCGGCACGCACTGGCAAGCGAGTCCTATTGGCCAACAAGGAAGCGTTGGTCATGTCGGGACAGTTGTTTATGCAGGCTATACAGGACCATCAGGCGCAATTACTGCCCATCGATAGCGAGCACAACGCACTCTTTCAATGTATGCCACAAAATTTTGAATCGGGGCTCTCGGAGGTTGGCGTAAGCCGAGTGTTATTGACCGCCTCTGGGGGACCCTTCCGCGACACGCCGATGGAGTTACTCGAGAAGGTCACACCGGAGCAGGCTTGCGCGCATCCCAATTGGGTTATGGGTAAAAAGATTTCCGTGGATTCGGCGACTATGATGAATAAGGGATTGGAAGTAATAGAAGCCTCTTGGTTGTTTAAAGCCCAGCTTGAACAGATCGATGTCATTTTACATCCTCAAAGTGTGATCCATTCCTTGGTGGCCTACACCGACGGTAGCGTCCTGGCCCAGCTGGGCAATCCCGATATGCGCACACCCATTGCACATGCCCTCGCCTGGCCTGAACGGATCGAATCTGGTGTCAGCCCGTTGGATTTGATATCGGTAGCGCGGCTAGATTTTGAGCCACCGGACCTACGGCGCTTTCCCTGTTTGGATTTGGCTAGACAGGCCCACATGGCCGGTGGGACGGCAACGACGGTATTAAATGCTGCAAATGAAGTAGCCGTGGAGCGCTTTCTGCGACGCGAGATTCCCTTTACAGCCATTTCCCACGTAATAGCTAGAACATTGGAATCGGTCCAATATTTGCCCTCGGACTCGATTGAAACGATCTTGGAGGCGGATCGGCAAGCTAGACAAACGGCTTACAAGCAGCCCGCTACGTTTATCGCAACGTAGATTGCACTCATGTTGATTAATATCCTAGCTTTTGTCGTCGCAGTGAGTGTGTTGGTCACCTTCCACGAATACGGCCATTATTGGGTGGCCAGAAAATTGGGTGTCAAAGTGCTGCGTTTTTCTATAGGCTTTGGCAAGCCCCTCTGGAAAATGGTGGCGGGTGCAGATCGTACCGAGTATGTCATCGCGGCCATTCCACTCGGTGGCTACGTGAAAATGCTCGATGAACGTGAGGGAGAGGTCGACCCCCATGAATTGGGGCGAGCGTTTAATCGGCAGACAGTATCTAAACGCATTGCAATCGTTGCCGCAGGCCCATTCTTTAATTTTATTCTGGCCATCTTAGCCTACTGGTTTATGTTCATGTTGGGAGTAAACGGCATTAAGCCGGTCATTGGTAATGTGACACCGAATTCTATTGCCGCCGAGGCGGGTGTGTTATCGGGTGAACAGATACTAAAGATTGACGGTCAACTAACACCAACTTGGGAGATTACCAGCATAAAACTACTGCAGCACGCCTTGAAACACGAGCGGTTGAACGTTGAGCTTCGGGATCCACAAGGCCGGACCGTACAGCGGATTCTAGATTTACGCAATAGCCAGATTTTAAGCGACAATGGGGATATGCTGGGTAAATTAGGTATTTCGCCGTGGCGTCCCCTCGTCTTACCGGTCATCGGGGGACTCGTCGAGGGAGAAGCAGCGCAGCGGGACGGGCTGCTCGTCGGAGACCGAATTCTCACTGCTAATGGTGAAGCTCTGCGATCCTGGAATGAGTGGGTTGATTTTGTTCGCGCGAGACCTGCACAGACCCTAGTGATTAAAATCGACCGAAATGGTAAGCCCATTACTCTAAAATTACGTACGGATACCCAGTACGAAGATGGCCGAAAACTGGGACGGATTGGGGCCTATCCCCGAATTGACCGTGAGCAGTTATCCGGGATGCGTGTGGAAGTTCGTTTTGGCCCCATTGAAAGCTTGATGCGAGCATTGTCGAAGACTCAAGAGCTTACGGTGTTGACGCTCAAGGTGATGTGGGGATTGGTGACGGGTGAGGCGTCTTTGAAAAATATCAGTGGTCCTGTCACGATTGCGGAGTTCGCTGGTATGTCAGCGGTGCTGGGCTTATCCTCCTTTTTAGGCGCTTTGGCAATATTTAGCATTAGTATAGGTATATTAAATCTACTGCCTGTACCTGTGCTCGATGGCGGACATCTGCTGTATTATCTCATTGAGCTGATTAAGGGTAGTCCAATTTCGGAAATGACCGAGGCTGTGTGCCAGCGGGTGGGGGTTGCCATGCTGGCGAGTTTGATGGCGCTGGCATTCTATAACGATTTTACAAGGTTATTCGGTTGATATGCCGCGTGGCCTTGCTTCAACGCTAATATTGGCGGGCGTGTTGTTGTGTTTTGCTGCCGAATTGTCTGCGGCTTTGTCACAGTTTAAGGTGCAAGACATCGAGATCGAAGGCCTCCAGCGCATTGAGTCAGGGACCGTGTATACCTATCTGCCTATAAAAGTGGGTGACCGGTTCGATCTGGGGCGAAGTGCGGAGATCCTTCGCGAGCTCTATAAAACGGGCTTTTTTAGTGATGTTTCCCTGTACCGCCGGGGTCAAGTCTTGGTAGTGAAAGTAAAGGAGCGGCCCGCCATTGCGGATATCAAGTTCTCTGGTAATAAGGATATCTCGGATGAGGATTTAAGCAACGCCTTAAAAGGAGTCGGTATTGCTAAGGGCAGAGTGTTTAATCGCTCCATATTAGAACGCTTAGAAAATGAACTGCGGCAACAGTACTTTGCCCGGGGTAAATACAACGTAAAGGTCGATACTCATGTATCCAAGTTGCCACGTAATCGAGTTGAAATCAGTATCGAGATTACCGAAGGCGAGGTCGCAAAAATTAAGCAAATCAATATCGTGGGTAATCAGGATTTCGATGATCAGGAGCTGAAAGAGGATTTCGAATCGGGTATACCACCGTGGTATCTGTTTTTTAGCAATAAGGATCAATATTCCAAACCGAAACTTGCCGGAGATCTCGAAAAGCTTCGTACCCAATATTTAGATCAGGGGTATCTTAAGTTCAATATCGATTCCACTCAGGTATCGATTACACCAGACAAGAAAGACATCTATATCACCATCAACATTGATGAAGGGGATAAATACAGGGTCAGCGAAGTCAAGCTAGCGGGAAATTTTATCGTGCCCAAAGAGGAACTTGAAAAACTTTTGACCATCCATGCGGGTGATATCTTTGCTCGGAGCAAAGTGGTAAATACCGCGGACGCGATCTCTAAACGTCTGGGGAGCGAGGGATATGCATTTGCCAACATCAATCCAGTTCCGGAAATCGATGAGCAAAAGCGCGAAGTTAGCCTCACCTTTTTTGTAGATCCTGGGCAACGCGTTTATGTGCGAAGAATTAACTTTCTGGGTAACGACAGTACCCGCGACGAAGTATTCCGGCGTGAGATGCGCCAGCTTGAGGGCGGTTGGTATTCACTTAAGAACATCGAATTGTCCAAGCGGCGTTTAGAACGTCTCTCTTATGTGGAATCGGTGGATATAAAGACTCAACGGGTGCCGGAAATAGCTGATCAGGTGGATCTGGATATAACCGTCAAGGAACGCTTAGCCGGGACTTTCTCGGTGGGAGCGGGATACTCTCAGTCCCAAGGTGTGCTATTTAATTTAGCCCTGACAATGGACAATTTCATCGGTACAGGCAAACAGGTGGGCGTACGCGTAGACAACAGCAAAATCAACACGATCTACAGTTTTTCCTATACCAATCCCTATTACACCATCGATGGCATCAGTCGCGGGGTGGACATCAGTTATACCGAAACCGATGCTAACGAGGCGGATATTTCGGATTACAACGCCGATCAGTTTGCCGCTAGCATTAATTACGGAATACCTTTAACGGAAGTAAATACCATTCGTGCGGCCGCGAAGGCCGAGCACATTAGGATCTCTACTACTTCTCAGACGCCGGACGAAATCATCGATTTCCTTGAGGACAACGGCCGCAGATTTTTCGATTTCTCCCTCACCGGCAGTTTTATTCATGATACCCGGAATCGCACCGTGTTTGCCGATCAGGGCAATTTGCAGCGGATTAATCTGGAAGTAACGGTGCCTGGCAGCGAATTAAACTACTACAAAGTAGATTATCAGAATCAGGTATTTTTTCCGCTCGCAGACTGGTTGACCGCTTCGCTGGATGGCCGAGTCGCCTATGGTAAGAGCTACCGTGGCACCTCGGATCTTCCTTTCTTTGAGAAATACTACGCCGGAGGTCTTAGAACGGTGAGAGGGTACGAGAGCAATAGTCTGGGACCGCGGGACTCCTTTAACGATCCCTTTGGCGGGAATTTCCGGGTCTTATCCAGCGCGGAATTGATGTTTCCCGCCTTGTTTTTCGAAGATGCCCGCAATGTTCGCCTGGGTGTCTTTTTCGATGCGGGGAACGTGTTCGCGAGCGTGGATGATTTTGAATTTAACGAGCTTAGAACCGCTGTTGGCGTTTCCATGACATGGCTGAGCCCGGTGGGCGCGTTGACATTCAGCTTGGCTAAGGCATTAAATGATAAAACCAATGACGGCGAACCGTTTCAGTTTAGTGTTGGTACTGTGTTTTAGGGTAGGAAAATGATGTTTAGAAAAACGATGTTTCTGGTGCTTTTTTGGACGCTGACTTATACACTGCCTGTGTCCGCACAGACCGAAGTGAAAATAGGCTATGTCAATATCGCCAGCATTATGGAAAAGGCTCCTCAAGCTGACGTGGCGCGTAAAGCGCTGGAACGGGAATTCTCCTCACGAGATGCCAGTTTAACCGCGGATCGAGATGCCATATTGGAATTGGAGAATCAACTGCGAACGGATGGGGACGTCATGAGTGAGACCAAGCGAGCGAGTTTGGAGAAACGCATTCTGAAGCGTAAACGCGACTTCAATCGAGCAAAAGATGAATTAAAGGAAGATTTTAATATTCGGCGTAATGAAGAATTAGGCAAACTGCAACGCGAAGTTTATGATGTGATCGTTGACCTCGCTAAAAGCGAAAAATATGATCTAATGGTGACAGAGCGAGTGCTTTACGCGAGTGAACGCATCGACATCACCGATAAAGTTCTGGAACTCTTAAAAAAGACCCACCTACAGCGTAAATGATTGCTTTGAGAACTCAGAGCGAAACCTATTCCGCTTCAATTTTTTGCTTCTAATCGAGTTGTTAGTGGAAGCGGTGAGATCTTAAGAACATCACTGCCTTGATGCCGTACTAGTGGGTTCTTAGTCTTTCGATTTGAATATTTACTTTGTTATCGAATGACAACATATACTTCTGGGGTCATCTTGTGCATGTTTTGAATCGGGAACGCGTATGAAACCAGTGCAGGAACGCTTTATATACCCCTCGGGTGGGAATTTTCATGATATTTGAACGATTGCACATAGAAGGGATAATGAAACGCCTTCCGCAACGCTATCCCTTTTTAATGATAGACCGGGTAGTTGAGTGTATCCCTGGGCAGACGTTAACGGCGATAAAGAATGTCAGTATCAATGAACCCTTTTTCCAAGGACACTTCCCGCGGATACCCGTGATGCCGGGCGTGTTAATTATGGAAGCGATGGCTCAAGCCACCGGCATTCTTGCTTTTTACTCTGAGGAAGCTGTGCCGGAAAATATCAATTTTTTGTTGGTCGGGATTGATAAGGCGCGATTCAAACGCCAGGTTGTGCCCGGGGATCAATTGGTGTTGAACGTAGGCTATCTCCGCAAGAAACGAGGGGTGTGGGTGTTTTCGGCTAGAGCTTACGTAGACAATGCACTGGTTGCCAGCGCGGAAGTGATGTGTGCCGAGAGCGAGATGGAAATTTGATCGGTTCGAAGGCCTCCCATCGCCATCATTAGAGCGATAACAGCTCATTTCTATAACAGGGCATGGTGATGAGGCCCGGCATAAAGAAACACGGGAAAATAAAAATCGCCTGAGCCTTATTGAGCACGATGAAAATACCCAGGACTATCGACTGGATCGAGGCTATGAGTCCTGCAACAGTAAGCCAACATCGCTTATTAGCTGGAGTTGATGAATCTGGCCGCGGACCACTGGCGGGTCCGGTAGTAGCCGCCGCCGTTATTTTGGATCCCGAGCATCGGATTGAAGGATTAGCCGACTCCAAGACTTTAACCCCTAAAATCCGAGAACGGCTTGCCCTACTGGTTCAGCAGCGGACATTGAGTTGGGCATTGGGGCGGGCCGATGTTGAGGAAATCGACCGCCTAAATATTTTACAAGCTACGTTGCTAGCGATGCAGCGTGCCATTAACTCGCTTTCGTTAAGCCCGCGCCACGTGATGATCGATGGCAATCACTGCCCGCCGTTGGCTTGTCTGGCAACCGCGGTTGTTAAAGGTGATGTCCGAGTGCCGGCGATCAGTGCGGCATCCATTCTCGCTAAGGTGGACCGGGATCGGCTAATGCGTGAGCTGGATAGTCAATATCCCATGTATGGGTTTGCCAAACATAAAGGCTATCCTACTCGAAGCCATTTGGCTGCGCTGCGGGAGCATGGCCCCTGTCCGGCCCATAGACGCACTTTCGCTCCGGTAAAAAATCTTCTTGCTGATAAGGAGGTAAAGCCACTTGCAATACGACTATGACCCGCGAATTTGACGATCGACGCCTCGTCTTTCCCAACTTTGTACATCTTCATTTGCACACCGAATACTCCTTGGTGGATAGTTTGGTGCGTATCAAGCCCTTGATGAGTGCCGTTGCCCAGGCCGGTATGCCGGCGGTGGCGTTGACCGATTACAATAATTTATTTGCCCTGGTTAAATTTTATCGACAGGCTATCGCCCAAGGGCTTAAGCCGATCATTGGCGTGGACATACAGATCCAGAGTCTGCAAGCCAATGCCCCCCCAGATCGTTTAGTATTATTGTGTAAAAATCAGCAAGGTTACAGAAATCTAACCCGCTTGGTAACTCGCGCTTATCTAGAAGGGCAGCAGAGGGACGGTCCCGTGCTAGATCGCAGCTGGTTGAGAAAGGCGTGCAATGGCTTAATCGCCCTGTCCGCAGCTCGCGATGGCGATATTGGCAAGGCCTTTATTGCCGGCAAAATGGAACGGGCAGGCCGCTGCTTGGATTATTGGCAGAGCTTATTTAAAGACGATTTCTATCTGGAAATACAGCGTACAGGACGTGAGGGGGACGAAGATCACCTACATGCAGCCGTTGAACTAGCGATTACGCACGGCGTCCCTGTGGTTGCCAGTAACGATGTACGCTTTATCAGCCGCGATCAGTTTGAAGCGCATGAGGTGCGGGTCTGTATTCGCGAAGGATGTACGCTAAATGACCCGCGTCGGCCAAAAAATTACAGTGAGTTCCAATACCTACGTACGGCCGAGGAGATGGTTTCATTGTTCAAGGATATTCCCGAGGCTTTGGAAAATTCCGTAGAAATTGCGAAACGGTGCAATGTCATCCTGAGCTTTGGCGAGAATGTGTTACCGGAATTTCCAGTTCCGCAGGACATGACAACTGAACAGTATTTTCGTCAGCAGGCCAGAAGTGGATTACAAACGCGACTGGAAACGATGCAAAGTGGAATGGATTTGAAACTTCCATTGCAACATGAACCTTACCACGAGCGGCTAGAGACGGAACTCGATGTGATTACCCATATGGGTTTCCCGGGCTATTTTCTGATCGTGGCCGATTTTATCCAGTGGGCCAAGAGCAATGGCGTACCGGTGGGGCCCGGACGAGGATCAGGCGCCGGATCGGTGGTTGCCTACGCGCTTGGGATCACCGATCTCGATCCACTACGTTACGAACTCCTGTTCGAACGGTTTCTCAATCCGGAGCGAGTCTCCATGCCGGATTTCGATGTGGATTTCTGTATGGAGGGACGCGATCGAGTCATCGACTATGTGGCAAAGCGTTATGGCCGCGAACGGGTCAGCCAGATCATCACCTACGGCAGTATGGCGGCGAAGGCGGTGGTGCGTGATGTAGGCCGGGTGCTGGGGCATCCCTACGGATTCGTGGATCGGATTGCCAAATTGATTCCATTCGAAATCGGTATGACCCTGAATAAGGCGCTTGCCCAAGAAGCCGATTTGCGCCAAGCCTATGAAGAGGAAGAGGATGTACATGCCATCATCGATATGGCCCGTGCCTTGGAGGGCTTAGCCCGTAACGCCGGAAAGCATGCCGGAGGCGTGGTGATCTCTCCCACCGCGTTGACGGATTTTACGCCGCTTTATTGTGAGCCGGGCGGCCAGAGTATCGTCACTCAATTGGATAAAGACGACGTAGAAGCCATCGGCCTCGTTAAGTTTGATTTTCTGGGATTGCGCACCCTCACAATCATTGACCGTGCCCTCCAAACCATCAACCTAGAGCTCAAGAAAAAGGGGGATGTCCCAGTAGACATCGGCCGTATTCCGTTAGATGACAAGCTCACTTACACGCTCTTGCAACGGCAGCAGACGACAGCGGTTTTTCAGCTCGAATCCCGCGGCATCAAGGAGATCATCAAACGTCTGCAGCCGGATAGCTTTGAGGATTTGGTCGCACTCGTGGCCCTCTATCGCCCCGGCCCGCTCCAATCGGGTATGGTTGACGATTTTATCTTACGAAAACATGGCTTAGCTCCGGTGGAATATCCGCATCCCGACGTGGAATCCATCTTGAAACCCACTTACGGCGTCATTCTCTACCAAGAGCAGGTGATGCAAATTGCTCAGGTGCTGGCGAGTTATACTTTGGGTGGCGCCGATTTATTACGCCGGGCGATGGGGAAAAAGAAACCCGAGGAGATGGCTAAGCAGCGGAATATCTTCCTTAAGGGTGCCGGGCAACGGGGCGTAGATCCCAATAAAGCCAGTTATATCTTCGATCTAATGGAAAAGTTTGCCGGGTATGGATTTAATAAATCCCACTCGGTGGCTTATGCCTTGCTCTCCTATCAAACGGCTTGGCTCAAGGCCCACTATCCCGCGGCGTTTATGGCATCGGTGTTGTCGGCTGATATGGACAATACCGATAAAGTCGTTACCCTCATCGAAGAATGTCGAAACATAGGGCTTAAGATTGAGCCACCGGATGTTAACCACTCCATGTACGCATTTACTGTACTCGATGAAACGACGATCCTTTACGGATTGGGGGCCATCAAGGGGGTAGGGCAGGCCGCGATCGATGGCCTGATTATCGCCCGAGAAGAAGGTCAGCTGTTTACGGGCTTAGACGAGCTCTGTTGTCGGACTGATCCACAGAAACTCAATCGGCGTGTATTGGAGGCGCTGGTCCGGGCAGGTGCCTTGGATGGCTTAGGGGTCAATCGAGCCACCCTCATGGCACAGGTGCCCTCTGCCATGAGGGTGGCTGAGCAGCAGTCGCGCAATTCCAGTGCGGGACAAACGGATCTGTTTGGCGAGTTTGTCCCGTCCGCCATAGCAACGTCGCCGGAGATATTACCCGAATGGGATGACGAATACCGCTGGATTGCCGAAAAAGAAACTCTGGGACTTTATCTGACGGGGCACCCAATTAACCCTTATATCGATGAGTTATCCAAAATAATCAGTTGCCGTATCGGTGAGCTGGCCACGGGAGAATCGGAGGTCGCTACCTCCTTTAAGGGAGGCCGTGATCGGCAAAGGATTGTGGTGGCGGGACTTGTGTACAATATCCGTACTCGGAGTACCCCATCCGGTCGGGTGGCGTTTGTTACTTTGGATGATCAAAGCGGTAGGATCGAAGTGGGTGTATTTGGTGATGATTACCGCCAATATGCCGAGCTATTGATCAAAGACAAGCTGCTGGTGGTGGAGGGGCAACTTGGGATGGATGATTACACGGGAAGCGCTCGGTTGCGGGCCAAGACGATTTGGGACATTGGTCAGGCACGCGCACACTTTGCTAAACGTATCGACATCAAACTTTCCAATCAGATATCGGCCAACGGCTTCATCCAAGAACTTCGGGAAGCACTTTCTCCGTTTAGAACAGGGGATTGTCCGGTACGCGTCGACTACTCGAACGCCCAGGCGAGCGTGAATTTGGTGCTCGGCGAGGACTGGCAGGTTATCCCAAACGATCAACTGCTGCAGCGTTTACGAGGAATGGAAATGGTGCAGAATGCTCAGGTGATTTACTCTTGAAGAAGATTTTATATCGTAGAGTCGATCCTCAATGTGATACGTAGAACCGAAAATTACGAACTCATCGCGAAGCTGAGAAGCTACGATTTAAACTAGATCGAATAACGCAATTAATTTACTGATTCAAGCCGATGAACCCGGAGTTTCTGGATTTTGAGCAGCCTATAGCGGAACTCAATGCCAAGATTGAAGAATTGCGCTTTGTGGGCGACGGCAATGAGGTGAATCTCAACGAGGAAATCAGCCGGCTGCAGGTAAAGTGTAAGTCCTTAACCGAATCTATATTTTCCAAGTTAACGCCGTGGCAGATCGCTTTGCTAGCCCGTCATCCCCTGCGTCCCTATACTCAGGATTATATCAATGGAATATTTACCGAGTTCCACGAGTTACACGGCGATCGGGCCTTTGGGGATGATCCCGCGATCATCGGTGGTTTAGCCCGCATCGAGGGGCAACCCGTCGTGGTAATCGGCCATCAGAAAGGGCGTAGCACTGCGGAAAAGGTTCGCCGCAATTTTGGTATGCCCCGCCCAGAAGGCTACCGCAAAGCATTAAGGCTGATGAAACTCGCGGAACGATTCAGACTGCCCATTTTTTCCTTCATCGATACTCCCGGTGCTTACCCTGGGGTGGGTGCGGAGGAGCGTGGGCAAAGTGAGGCGATCGCGAGAAATCTACTCGTAATGTCTGAACTGAAGACGCCGGTTATCTGCACCGTGATCGGTGAAGGGGGATCGGGCGGCGCGTTGGCTATTGGGGTGGGTGACAAGACGATGATGCTGGAATATAGCACCTATTCGGTCATCTCTCCTGAGGGATGTGCCTCCATCCTGTGGAAAAGTGCAGATAAAGCCGCGGAAGCCGCCGAAGCCATGGGAATTACTTCTAGGCAGCTCAAGGAACTCGGCTTAATAGATGAAGTGATTCCGGAACCGCTGGGGGGAGCCCATCGCAATGTGGAGTCCGCATGTGAGAATCTTAAGAGCGCGTTATTGAGCAGCCTGGCGAGTCTAAACGATAGTGATCTGACCCAGCTGTTGGAGCGGCGTTTTGCTAAATTGATGGAATTCGGTCTGTTCAAAGAAAATGCTTGACTCCAGCCGTTGCGTGCGACGCGAACGTAGGCTGGACGATTAAAGCGCCTAGTCGTCGTCTCGCTGCGACTAACTTAAAGAGCAAAGACCCGTTTTGGGAGTTGCCCGGAACGCCGCTGTAAGCCCTCCCCGCGGACTTTGTCAACGGTCATCCCTGGCCGCTGATATCCTCGATGCATACCGGGCTACTGAGAGGGTTTACATTAATTGCAATGGCCAGTCGTCTGCATTGCCGTCTGATTTGGATGCTATATTTATCGCCCTAATGGAGTTCTCCACTGCCGCGTTATCGGCCAAGCTGAGCCTACTGCCAGCCGTTAGACGTTATCTCATCGCTTACAGCGGCGGACTAGATTCCACAACGCTCCTCCACGCGAGCACGGAATTGCTATCACACCAGAACGTTTCCCTCCAAGCGGTGCATGTCCACCATGGTCTTCACCACGAGGCGGATGATTGGGTGGTTCACTGTCAGCAATACTGCGCTCAGCTCGGAATCCCACTTAGCGTAATCTGGGTCGAAGGGCATGCGCAACGAGGAGAAAGTCCAGAGGCGGCTGCTAGGCAAGCTCGTTACGGAGCGCTACGGCCACTAATGGATGCCCAAACTTGTCTTTTAAGCGCGCACCACCAGGATGATCAGGCAGAGACACTCTGCTTGCAACTATTGCGTGGTGCAGGGCCAGGAGGGCTAGCGGCTATGCCGTTCCTCACTGCCTTTGGCCAGGGCTTTTATGCTAGGCCGTTATTGGAATTTAGCCGGGCTGAGCTCGCGCAATACGCCAATAAGACGGGATTGCAATGGATTCAAGACCCGAGTAATGAACAGTTTCAATATGACAGGAATTTTCTACGCCACCGGTTCATTCCCTCGCTGCAGCGGCGCTGGCCTGCGGTAACCCGGACAATCGCCCGGGCCGCCTTACTTCAGGCAGAGGCTGTTGAACTGATGTCTGCCCTGGCCACAATTGATAGAGTTAGTGCCGTCGGTAGCCGTCCGCAGACCTTGTCGGCCAGTGCCCTAGAGCGGTTCACTCCTGCACGGCAAAATAATCTGCTACGTGATTGGATTCGCGATAATAGGTTACCCGTACCTACCTATGCCCAACTCGCTCAAGTACGCCATGGTCTGCTGGCTGCAAGGGCGGACAGTATCCCATGTTTGCGTTGGCCTGGTGGCGAAATGCGGCGTTACCGGGACGATCTTTATGTGATGAAACCGCTGGTGTTTCATGATCCACATCAAGTACTGAATTGGGATACAACCACAAATCTACGCATTCCGCATCTTGAGCTCGAACTCAATGTGCAGGTGCTCAAGGCGAAAGGACTCGTGCTGTCCTCACCTTCGACTGAATTAATTGTGAGATTTCGCCTAGGCGGAGAACGGTGCCAGCCTCAAGGACGCCGGTACCGTCATACCTTAAAAAAATTACTGCAGGAGGAGGGTATTCCACCCTGGGAGCGAGATCGGATTCCTTTAATTTATCTGGGTGATCGCATCCTAGCCGTATGGGGTTACTGGATTTGCGAGTAAGCTAGTGAAAAAGTAGACTCGCATCTAGTGTGCTACCGAGCTCACCCCGGAAGTAGCGGTGTTGCACCCTGGGATCATATGGTAACGGCAAGAAGAGGTAAAATGACTGGGAGCCCGTGTTTGTATTCGTCCGCTGTGAGTGAGGCACCGTCACAGCCGTACGTCGTTTTATCACCAAAGCCGGACACGCGGAATTGTGGCAAGCGATTGTGTTAGCTACAAATCCATATATATTGATGATCGCTAGGGGTAGAATGAATGGCGGTGCTTGAATGTACTGTTGGAACGATCTCCAGGGATTACTATTCGATTCATCGGTTACTCGCGTTTTTTTTGGAGAGGTACCCGATGAGCTTAAATACTGATTGGGTAACGAACTCATGACCGCGCAGCATATTCTCGTGATTGATGATGAACCCGATATACGCGAGCTTGTCCAGGAAATCCTGGAAGACGAAGGGTATGAAGTCAGCGTGGCGGCGGATGCCGTAGCAGCGCGCGAGCAGCGGCGTTTACGGCGTCCGGATCTGATCTTGTTGGATATCTGGATGCCAGCAGAAGACGGCATCAGCTTACTCAAGGAATGGCGCGAATCGGGCCGAATGCCTTGCCCGGTAGTCATTATGTCGGGCCACGGAACCGTGGAAACCGCAGTGGAGGCCACCCGCTTGGGTGCCTATGATTTTATCGAGAAACCCTTGACTACGGCTAAGCTGTTGCTGTGCCTACGGCGAGCCTTGGAAGCGGATCAATTACGCAAAGAAAACGTTGGCCTGAGACAGCAAACACTTCAAATTAGTGAGCCTGCTGGTTCAAGCGCACTCATGCAACAATTGCGTAAGCAGGCCCGAAAAGTTGCGCAACACGATACGTGGGTCCTGATTTCCGGTGAGCCCGGTGCGGGTAAAGAGACGATTGCACGCTACATTCACAGCCTGAGCAATCGCAGTGAAGGTCGGTTTATCAATCTGGGTTTAGCACCGCTCGGTCGCGGAGATTCTGGAATAGAACTGTTTGGCAGTGAAATCGGCGACAACATTCACTACGGTTTGCTCGAACAGGCCCATGGCGGCGTCTTGTTTCTGGACGAAGTGTCTGAAATGGATCTGCAGGCCCAGGGGCGTTTGCTCAATGCGCTGGAAAATAGAAGTTTTGTACGAATCGGCGGCCGGGAATCGGTGCTCGTCGATGTGCGGGTCATAGCCGCTACCCATCGTGACTTGCAGTACGAGGTTAGGGCAGGACACTTTCGCGAAGATTTTTTCTATCGTTTAAACGTAGTGCCTTTGAATGTGCCGCCCTTGCGCGACCATGCGGAGGATATTCCCGAATTACTGCAATACTATGTGGACTACTACTGTTCCACGGAGGGATTTCCCTACCGACACTTCGGTATTGCGGCGCAAAACCGGTTGCTCCACTATCCGTGGCCAGGCAATATACTCGAGGTTCGGAATCTGGTCCAAAGGTTACTCATACTGGGGGCCTCTGAAGAGATTTCGTTGGAAGAAGTCGAGGCGGCGTTGGGCGGACGCACAGCCGCGACCACCGAGGTTCAGCAGTGGCAGGAAAATGTCTTTGAAATGCCATTAAGGGAAGCGCGTGAAGCGTTTGAACGAACCTATCTATTGCATCAATTAAAATATGCTTCCGGCAGTGTGAGTAAACTATCACAGCGGATAGGGATGGAGCGCACACATCTTTACCGTAAACTACGGGCGCTGGGTATCAATCCTAAGGATGTCTAACCGCCGTTCCGCTATCTATCGCTTGCAGAAGTCGTGTCTAGCGAGGTAGCTAAGGATAAAGGTGGTTCTATTTCCCTGGAATCTATTGGTTATAATCTCCCGCCGGGTGCAGCGCGATTGTTGAGAGTTTATGAAGATTATTATTTTAGGTGCCGGACAAGTGGGCTCTTCGGTAGCGGGCAGTCTGGCTGGCGAGGCTAATGACATCACGGTCGTCGATACCCGTGAGGATGTGCTCCAGGAGCTCAGGGATCGAATCGATCTGCACACCGTCACCGGGCAGGCCTCGCATCCCAATGTGTTGGAACAAGCCGGTGCGGCGGACGCCAACATGGTGATCGCGGTTACGGATAGCGACGAGACTAACATGGTCGCCTGTCAAGTGGCCTATACGTTGTTTCATACCCCGACGAAAATTGCGCGAATACGAGCTACAGAATATTTTTCCTACTCTAAATTGTTTGTGCCCGAGGCGCTGCCGATTGATGTGCTGATTAGCCCCGAATTGCTGGTAACCCGATATATCCAACGTCTGATTGAGCATCCCGGTGCACTTCAGGTACTGGATTTTGCCGATAGCCGGCTACTGCTGGTGGCCGTGAGAGCCCACGAAGGTGGACCATTAATCGGGCAGCAAATCCAGACGATAAATGATCACATGCCCGGTGTGCAGGCGCGCATCGCGGCTATCTTCAGGCATGACCGGGCTGTCCATCCCGATGGGGACACGGTGATCGATGTGGATGACGAAGTTTTTTTCGTCGCGGCCAATAAACATATCGAAGCGGTGACTAGCGAACTCCGTACCCTGGACAAACCCTATAAACGCGTCGTGTTAGCCGGCGGCGGTAATATCGGTGCGCACTTGGCGCGAGCCCTCGAACACCGTTATCAGGTCAAGCTGATTGAGAAGGATAACCGGCGTGCGCGCTTCTTAGCCGAAACCCTGGACAAGGCTATCGTGTTGTATGGCGATGCGGCAGATCAAGAGCTAATGTTGGAAGAGAACATCGAGCATACCGATGTCTTCTGCGCGCTGACCAACGACGATGAAGCCAATATCCTGTCGGCGATGCTGGCGAAACGGCTGGGCGCCCGGAAAGTAATGTCGCTCATCACCCGGCCGAGCTATGTGGATTTGGTGGAAAGCGGGATTATCGATATCGCCATCTCGCCGCAGCAGGTGACCATCGGAACGCTGTTGACTCATGTGCGCCGTGGCGATGTAGTGGCCGTTCATTCGCTGCGACGCGGAGCCGCCGAAGCGATCGAGGCCGTTGCTCATGGCGATCCTAAGACCTCAAAAGTGGTGGGGCGCCGAATTGATGAGCTGAAACTGCCGTCCGGAGCCAATATAGGCGCCATCGTGCGGGGTCAGGAAGTCATTATTGCCCATCATGACACGGTCATCGAATCCGAAGATCATGTGATCATGTTTCTAATCGATAAAAAGCGTATAAAGGACGTCGAACAGCTGTTTCAAGTCGGCATTACCTTTCTTTAAAGCGCTGCACAGACGACGCGTTCCGCTATTGGAGACGTGCATGAAAATACACGCTAAATATCCACCCTAGTCTGCTCGACAGAAGCCATTTTCGATCTCTGATGGTCTTGGAGTGCATTTCCCCTTTCCCATGGCTCCTCCGATCGTCGATGATTTCGATGCCGCATTGATCTTCTGCAAAGCTTGTTTCAAGTCTTTTGAGGCTTGGTCAATGCGATGCTTTAAAGTCCGTGCCTGGTCGATGGCTTCGAAATCTTTTCTATTGCGAATGCTGCACTTCGCCGAAAGCCAGGCATCACAGGCTTGCTGCCATTGTGTCAGAGCCCGTTTGACGCCGTGCCGGGCTTCTTCCCGTAGGAAATACTGCTGGCATGCTTGTTTGGGTGGTGTTTCCTGTATTTTTAGACTATAAGTCATTATTGGATCCTGCCTGCTTGAAAGTGGAGTAAATTAAGTTTAGAAACTGCTTGCGTTTCACACTGATCGACCGTTACCCTGACCGCTCATCGGACGAGCAATGCTCGGCGAGCGGTCCGCCGAAGTGCTCTAGGCTCATGATCCAAAACGGAGAAAAACCTTGCACGGTGGCCACAACGTTCAGGGCCAAACCGATCGAGCAAAAAATAAGAACGTAGATCATCCGTCGTATGCGATTTCCCATTGCTCCCCCTTAAACAGCTCCGGTTGCTCTTCGACCTTAAAGCCCGCGGAGAAAACGCCATCCGGAGCCCTACTCTGTTTGATTAAGCAAATAATATGCTCGAAAGCCGCAAACTGCCGAGATGCCACGAGAAAAAGCCCAGGGGGAAGTGTTTTGATAGAGTGGTGGCTCTATTTTAACCCTTCTGCGATCATCCGAGTCGCGGTAACTCACGAGATTTCGGGATGCTCCTGATATATCGGGAGCCAAACTCATGCAGACAGGCGATGGCTTCTTTGGACGTTTCGCTAAGATATGGCGTATTCCGTTTTAAATAAGCGATTTATCGAAACATCTTCTATCAAGAATTGGTGTTGGCACTTGGCTTGCTCCATGACAATAGGTCAGCTCATCGAGACATTGGCTGACAGGAATTCGATGATCCAAACGATCATCCAACGTAAGAAGCTTTGTAAGCGATATTTTCGAGATTGGTCTAATACGCGATGTTTCCAAAAGATGGCCTCCACCCCGACTAGGCTGCTGAGGGGCTTGGATGAGGAGCATAGCGTGTTTTGGGGAACTGGCCTGGTGAGTGTCTGCAATAAGTGGCGTCTTTGCAAACAGTCAGCGGCAGGTTAAGTGATTCCGTGACGAACACTTAGCGGCCAGTCTGCGGGCAGTTGCGTTGCATCGTCATCGCATTGTTCAGCTACAGGGACGTATTCTTAAGCTCGTGACGTTCTAAACCGGATCAGGAGAGACTAAAAATGAAATCGTTGATACGTCCCATGACGCTGCTCGCCCTAGGGGTTTCCCTAGCGAACGGGGTTTCTGCATGGGCTCAGGAGGATGTTGGCGCATCTCCGGAAGCCGTAACCCAGGCGACGACTTATGCAACACCGTCGCGTTCTTCTAGCATTGCACTCACATCGGACGACCGTTATCTGGTCGCCGTAAATCGAGGCAAGAATAGCATCACGATTTTCGAGGTGCGCGATGCGAATGGAAACTATGTGCAGCATTTGCTCAAGGAAGTGCCGGTAGGCAAGGAACCTCGCTATGTGGCGATCAGTCCCGATAACCGATGGGCCATGGTTTCCAATGCGGTGGACGGAACCGTCTCGGTTATCGATATTCATACCTATCAACCCCTCATCGGCGCGATCCCCGTGGGTACGGAACCCCGTGGTATCGCCATTACGCCTAATGGAGCCTACGCGTTTGTAGCCAATCATACCTCGCATAATGTCTCCGTGATCAGCACCCAGAGCTGGCAGGTTGTGTATAACGTGCCTACCGGCGGTAACCCCATCGCGGTGGCGATCACCAACAACGGCGATACCGAGGACACGGATGAACGGGTCTATGTGACGCGCTTCTTCGGTGAACTCATCGATCCCGCGAAGCGCCCCGAAGGTTTCGACGATTCCAAACAAGGGGTGATCGATACCTTCAATGTGGGGGAAGCCATCGCCGGTCATGCGACCGTGAATAAGGTCACCCTGCCGCCGCTCAAAGATTCCGGCTTCGTCGGCGACCGCCGGCCGTACTGCTTGAACACCCGCAAGATTCTGCAGGACAACGGTGAAGTGGTGTTCTTCAACAGTGGTGCCGATGGCAAGGATGATGGTGCGGCTAAGTTATCCAATCAGGTCTTCTGCCCCGATCCCAACAGCCAGGACGCTTCTGCGACCGGGCCCATCGCCAACACGCCGCAAGGAGTCTATCCCAATCAGCTTTACGCGGCCTTGATTCGCGGCAACCGGCTCTACGTTCCTAATGTCGGCGCAGCGCCCGAGCCGCCATTGAAATTCAATGTGAATGTGCAGGGTCTAGTGGGTGTGGTGGATGTTCAGCAAGGCGGATATGGCCAGCACGCCTATACCGTCAACCTAAACGCCCAAGTTGCCCAGGAGACTGCCCCCGCGGATCCATTTGCTAGCTTGGATAAGCTCTTCTTGAACGATATGGTCGCGGTGGATGCGAATAGCCAGGGAAACCAATTCTATTTCGTGAGCCGGGGCGGGAACTACGTGCTGCGCGCCAACCTGGATGCCGCGGGCAAGCTCAATATCGGCGCGCCGGGCCACGTCACCCGTTTTCAGACAGGTAACATGCCGACCGGGGTGGTGGTCAATTCTTCGGCAACGCGTTTGTACACGGTGAATGAAATTAACTTCTCCGTAACCGCGGTGGATCTACAAGCCAACAAGGTGATCGCCCTCGATATTCCCTCCAGCGAACCGCCTAAGGCGGGTACCGAGGCTCATCGGCTATTAACCGGCAAGCTAGCCTTCTTCACGGCACTGGGGATTCCCGATGTGTTAGATACGAATGGCGATGGCAAGTTCGACATCGAGATCCGCGATATCGTGCCGTTGAAATTCCGCGGTAAGGCTTCGGACAATGCCTGGAGCGGCTGCGGTTCCTGCCATGAGGACGGGCGCACCGACAACGTTGCCTGGTCCTTTGTTACGGGTACTCGGAAGGTTCTCGATCTAGCAAATTCTTTCGCAAGGAATGATGAGACCGATCAGCGTCTCTTTAACTGGAATGCGGTGCGCGACTCGGTAACTCAGTTCAACAACAATTCGAGAGGTGTCCAAGGCGGTATAGGTTTCGCTACCGACGTCAATGGCGAAGACCGCACCGGGCAGGTCTTCAATCATGGGCCGACCAAGGGAATCAGCGATGCCTTGGATGCGGAGACGGACTGGATCGCCAAGGCGGTGCGTGGACTCAACATGCCGGATACGGCGGACGCACAGGCCGGACGAGACTTGTTCGCGCAAAACTGTGTCTCTTGCCATGGTGGCGTCAAATGGACCAAGAGCCGGGCTGGTGAGCCACTCTATCAGAACAACCCCACTTTTGAGGTTGATCCCATTGGAGCCCAATTCTTTGCCGGCGTGCCCCCCATCGATCCCGGAGTAACCGTGGCTGGGCCGCAGATCGTCTCGGTGACCCGCGAGAACCTGGTGCTAAAGTTCCTGGAAAATGTGGGCACTTTTAACGCTAATAGTCCGCTGAATATTCGTGGTAGTGGCGCCATCGCCGGTCAAAATACCCAAGGCTTTCCAGAGCTGAACGCCCAAGGTGCTTATAACGTGCCCGGGTTGCTCAACGTGGCGTACCATGCGCCGTATTTGCACGACGGCAGCGCTCCGACACTGAACCAGGTGTTTGCGGTGCATACCCTAGGCACCAGTACCATCGCTCAGACCTTGGATGCGAACAGTCAACAACAACTGGAGAACTTCTTGAACAGTATCGACGACGGCACGGCGCCGATCGAGGAATCGGATACCGATAAGTTCTTGGAGCAAATCGGTAAGAAGTAGACACAGGGAGTTCTTAGTGCAGCGGCCTGGTCAGGGATGACCGGGCCTTTTTTTTAGCTAACAAACTCGTAATCTTGAACCCTTCCACCCGATAAAAGGAGATCACGATGGATACCGCAAGTACGCCCGCGATGGCAGCGAGTAACCCAACATTCGAACGGCACGAGTATTGGTCTTCGCGGCTATTGTTCGTTCTGGCTGCCGCGGGATCTGCCGTAGGATTGGGGAATCTATGGAAATTTCCTTACATCGCGGGCGTGTACGGCGGCGGTGCCTTCGTGCTCGTCTATCTGGTCTGCATCGCACTGATCGGCGTGCCCATCATGATGGCGGAAATATTGATCGGTCGACGTGGGGGGCAGAGCCCTATCCACAGCATGCGAACGCTGGCCATCAACGAGGGTAAATCATCGCTGTGGCAAACCGTGGGTTGGATCGGATGTTTGGGTTCGCTGTTGATCCTATCGTTCTATAGCGTTATCGGTGGCTGGGCTCTCATCTATATCGAGTATGCGTTTACCGGGGTCTTCAATGTTTCGGTAGCCGATTCGGCGGATCGCGCCCGGGCTATTGGAAAGCTGTTTTCAGGTTTACTTGCAACGCCAGGCACGTTGGTAGCTGGACATAGCTTATTCATGATGGTGACGGTTTTTATTGTGGCACGGGGTGTGAAGGCGGGAATTGAGCAAGCGTCGCGCTTCATGATGCCGGGACTTTTCCTGTTGCTCACCATCCTCGTGGGTTACTCCGCCCTCACTACCGGCAAGTTCAGTGAGGCTTTTGCTTTTTTGTTTCGACCCAATTTTTCGGCGTTGAGCTGGGAAGGCGTATTGGTCGCGCTAGGGCATGCTTTTTTCAGCCTGAGCCTTGGCTTAGGCGTCATGCTGGCTTATGGATCTTATTTGCCGCGGCAAGTCTCTATCGCCCGAGCTTCGGTAACCGTCTCGATATTGGATACCGTCGTGGCGCTGATGGCCGGGTTGGCGATATTCCCTTTAGTATTTGCGCATGGTTTGGAACCGGGTGCCGGTCCAGGGCTGGTCTTCGTCACACTACCGATCGCCTTTGGCGACATGCCCGGTGGCTTGATTATCGGCACTTTGTTTTTTATCTTGCTGGTGATGGCCGCCTTGACTTCGGCGATTTCCTTGCTTGAACCCACCGTTGAGTATCTAACGGAACACCGAGGAGTTGGGCGGCTGGGGGCAACGCTGGGCGCAGGTACCGCCGTTTGGCTATTAGGGATCGCCTCGGCCCTGGCCTTCAACCGATGGTCCGGATTCACGGTGTTCGGCAAGAACATTTTTGATGCCCTCGATTTTCTCACCGCCAACATCATGTTGCCCTTAGGCGGATTATTGATCGCCCTGTTTGCCGGGTGGGTGTTATCCAGGTCTTCGGTCCAGGAAGAATTGGAAATGGGGGATACGCTGGGTTTTAGTATTTGGCGTTTTGTACTGCGCTATATTGCTCCCGTCGGAGTAGCAACGGTGTTTGTATACAATTTGTTATGATCCCCGCACCGGGTTATTCCGGATCAAATCGCCTCTCGCTTGGCTGCCGCCCACCAAGCCGAATGGGATTGGTGGGTACCCACTCATCGTTGGCTTACTGAGTTGTTAGATTAACGGGATTCCAGAACCCGCCATACTGGCCAGTGCCCTGAGTTATCGGGTAATCGACCGGGACGGACGGCGCTCTATTTCTTCTGCAGATTGCCGCTACGGAGGGTCAGCTCAAACTAACCCTGAAACCTCATGAACTTTGAAGATTTGCACAATTATTACGAAAGCCTGGTGATTCAGCGCATCATGGAAACCCTGGTGCGCTCCAGACGAAACACCGGTACCGGATAGAGACTTTCTCGAAGATGTGGCCTGTGTCGCTTTGAATCAACTGCCTGCCGCGTTATATTAGGCACGAAGTGGACCTGGTCTTCTACATGCCAGAGCAGGAACGCTCAGGAAATGCTGACAGATGTGCAGCGCGCGGTGGAAACCGCTACGAGATTCGTCACTCAGAATCGCGAGGGACAGCCGCACTTAGACCAACGCTGTGAAACAATCCTAGACGTTATTACAGCTCAGTGGTGAGAACCCCTGAAACTTAAGGACGTACTGAAAGGCCAGACGGTTTTTGGTACGGCGAGACTTCTTTATCATAGCGTAGCCCATACCCTAGAAAGCTATCCTGCATCGCTTGCAAAACCGTTGCTGTGCGGATGGCCTTCTTCTTGTCGACAGGCGGTACCGTTCATACGATGTGCGTGAACTAAACCCTCCAAAGCGTACGGTAAAATAAAAGTGCTTACTTTCGTTTAGGATCAGAAATTACAAGGAACGTATGATGAGTGAGTTACGGCTTTTTTTAGTCATTGTTCTCTACGCAGGCGTACTCACCGGTTGTGGCGGTGGTGGCAGCGAGAGTAACAGTTCGATACCCACCAGCTCTCTCGTGATAACCGAGGACAATGGGCGGGCAGCAGCTGAGACCGTCATTAAAACTTCGGATGATATGACCGAAGGGGGTAGCGCAACCAATGCGTTCTTGGTCGGAGTAGAGATAGAATCGGAAGAAAGGGATGCTCTACCCGACATTAGGGAACTTACTCTCAGTCTTGCGAAAGACAGGATTAACGATAACTACAATCCGGTAGTCTCGGGCGTTACCGTGACGGAAAACTGCGCGGGCGGAGGTACGTTTACACTCAGTATCTCGGACAAGAACAGCAACAGTCAGCTCGATGAAGGTGAATCCGTCAGCATGAGCTTTAGCAACTGCTCATATGAAGACGTCGTGCTTAACGGTACCCTGAGCTTGGCGATCAACGCACTCGCGGGTGATGTACAAACGGGTTCCGGAAACTGGGATCTAAGCGTCACAGCCGATGTCGATGATTTTAGTGCAAGTGCAAATGGCCAGAGTTACAGCATGGATGGGCGCTTTGAGCTCTCGGCGAGCTACGATGCAACCCCCGGTGTTACCGAGGTTAGCATGCTGGCCACTGATTTTATCTATACCGAAGGAAACGAGGTTGCACGTCTAAGTAATTTTAGTCATACAAGCTCTATAGATAGTTCGGTTCCCGTTAAATACACCATCCGTTATAACTTCACTTTCGCCAGCAGCAGCATCGGCGGTGTGGTCACAGCCGTCACCAACACTCCGTTCACCGGTCAGGGTGATAATCCGCCTGACTCCGGCAAACTCACGCTTACAGGCGCCAACAATGCGAGTGTCGTAGTGGAAGCTATCGGCAGCGGCCAGGCAACAATCTCCATCGATGCCAGCGGCGATGGTGACTTCGATGATCCGGGCGATCGGATTATTACCGGCGACTGGGATACCTTTTTCCAATAGTGGACATCTAATATTTCTGATTTTTGGTTGATGCTGGCTGCACCCAAGTTCTGTCTTTGTCTTATATGCTGCCTAATCTAATTAAACAGATTTGCGCTCGGTGTTGCGTTGCCATCTGCCTCGCGTTCCCATTGACAGCATGGAGTATAGAGGCAGCGGCAAATTTGGAGATGCAGCATTTCAGCTATGAAGAGTTTGATGAAGACGGAGATCGATTGGACCAGGAAGACGGCTGGATTCCGGGATTGAAGGGTGAGATCGAACACGATTTCGGATATTGGCAAGCGTCTGCCTTCCTCTCCTTTTTCGATGGCAAGGTCAAATACGAGAGTCCGATACAGGGAGAACAACCCTTCCAAACCCATACGGAAGAGAAATTGTTACGCAGCGGTTTTGCGATAAAAAGGAAAATTTCCGCCGCTCTCTTACCCGCGTTCGACATTGTTAGTGGCTTGAGTTATTGTCGATGGGAACGCGACATCAAGGGTAAGGATGGGGTTGATGGCTTATATGAAAATTACCAATGGTGGGAAGCGCAGTTCGGATTGATGATGCCAATAGAGTCTGGGCTAAACCGTGAGTGGCGCTTTGAAATTTCATTGCTCTACACTATAAATCCCAGCTTGAAGGTTGACATTCCTGGTTATGACGATCCTACGCTCGATTTAGGGGAACGCTTCGGCTTGCGCTTTCGAGCTAAACACACATGGTGGACGCCAAGCGGGCTCGGCTATACGCTGGGGGTGTTCGTTGAAGGCTGGAGCTTCGGGCGCAGTGAAGACGAGCCCTTGTTCCAAAATGGTGTTGTAGTCGGAACAGTTCATGAGCCTCGTAGCGAGTCACGAGATTGGGGACTCATATTATCGGTTTCTCAACGCTTTTGAATCTATCCCTACCATTTAAAACTCTAACGAGTAGACCGCTATCGCTTGATTAGAGCCATCTACATCCAGAAAAAATAATAATTGTAACGCTTGTATCCCATAGCGTTGCCCTGGCCACTGGAACCGCTTGTAATCGGGCTTTTCGTGGTTAGAGCATATTTGAATTTCCTTTGCCGGAATCAAATTGGGAACGGCTAACGTTCATGAAATTTGATGCCTTGGCATCGGTTTTGATCTAAATGTTCACTCCTTCACTGATTGCTCTTTCCCATACTGTTGGACGCATGAGCTTTTCCTAGACGAGCAGCCGGGCGAAATCCGACGAGATTACTTAGGCGTTTTGGAGCAGGTACCTTCCCGGCTCCTCTGGATTATTCATTGACCCATGCGGAAAAGGGCGTTTATGCTTCGTAATACTCATGAAGTATTACTTGTCCATGTTCGTGCACTCACCTTTTGGAAACCCAGGATTGATCATTGTTTGAAATCTCGCAGTTAGCCTCTATTAAACAAGATACCCTTAGGTTAGTACTTCAATGCCTCCGTCCTTGCCCCCGCCATTACAACCAAGCTCGACCAGACGATGCTCTTGACCGAATTTTCCATAAGCCACTTATGAACCATTATTATTCGATGCGCTAGATCCTAAGGCATTATTCCTTCAGTCAAGCAGCGTACTTGAGACCGAAAAATTACATAGACATCAGCTGAGAGGACATATGTTAGATTCCTTGAAGGGGCTTGCTGAATCAGATTTTATGCCCCACGGGCACTGTTATCTTTGGAATCCGAAGCTGCTCTGGTTACAGGTTGGCTCGGATGCCCTGATCACGCTCGCTTATTATATGATTCCGGCGACACTCATCTACCTTGTATACAGGAGACGCGAGCTGCCCTTCCCTTGGATATTTATCATGTTCGGCGTCTTTATCCTCGCCTGTGGTACCACCCATCTGATGGAAATTTTAACCGTCTGGGATCCTCTCTATTGGTTGCAGGGGATTATCAAACTGGCTACTGCGGGAATCTCTATGGCCACCGCCATCCTGCTAATACCACTATTTCCGAAAGCCCTGGCTCTACGAAGCTCAGCAGAGTTAGAGGCAGCCAATCAGGCCCTGGCAAAGGAAGTCGCTGAGCGCAAGAGCGCGGAGACGGCTCGTCGCAAGACGGAACAACGATTCCAGAGGCTGTTAGAGACCGCGCCAGACGCCATAGTCGTCATTGGTGAGGACGGCAGGATTGTGCTAGTCAACTCCCAGGCCGAGAGGCTATTCGGTTATGCCCGAGCGGAGTTGCTGGGAGAGTTCGTCGAGAGACTGATACCCGAGCGTTTTGGTGCCTCACATGTCGCCCACCGGGCAGACTATTTTGCGGACCCCCGCCCACGGCCTATGGGCGCCAACCTGGAACTTGCCGGTCGGCGCAAGGATGGCAGCGAGCTTCCGGTTGAGGTCAGCCTAAGTCCGCTGGATACCGAAGAAGGGATCCTAGTCTCCAGTGCCATTCGCGATATCACCGCGCGAAAACAGGCTGAGAGGGCGTTAAGGGAAGCGCACGATAATTTGGAGGCCAAGGTTGCAGAACGCACCAAGGCATTGGCCGAGGCCAACCTTCGGCTTGCAGAAGTAGACCGTCTAAAATCGCAATTTCTAGCGACCATGAGCCATGAATTGAGAACGCCGCTTAATTCCATCATCGGCTTTACCGGCATCCTGCTGCAAGGCATGGCTGGAGAACTCAACGATGAGCAGCGGAAACAGCTCACCATGTCCTACCGCTCCGCCAAACATCTACTAAACTTAATCAGCGACCTCTTAGATCTCTCCAGAATTGAATCCGGCAAGATGGCGATCGATGCCCAACCGATCAAAATCACGGATATCATCACCGAGGTTACGCAAAGCCTCGCACCTGAGGCGGCGAAAAAGCAGCTCACTCTATCCGCCGAGATAAAGGAAACACTACCGCAGATCTATAGCGACCGTAAGAAAATTCTCCAAATTCTTCTCAATCTAACCAACAATGCGCTTAAATTCACCGACCAGGGTGAGGTCCGGATAAATTGTAGAACTCACAATAATTACATGGAGGTGAGCGTGACGGATACCGGTATCGGCATCAAAGCGGAAAATATGGGCTTTTTATTTGAAGCCTTTCGCCAAGCCGATGGTTCGGCAAAGCGGCGCTATGAAGGCACAGGCCTTGGCCTTTATCTCTGTCGAAAATTGGCCACACTCCTTGGTGGCGACATTGCGGCGGAGAGCAAATACGGGGAAGGTTCCAGATTCACTTTAAGATTACCGCTTGAGTCAGGAGTAGGGCACCATGAAGCGATACAAGATCCTAGTGGTAGAGGATAATGAGCAAAACCTGTATATGATCACTTTCCTGCTTAAACAGCAGAATTATGAGATTATCAAGGCGCAGAGCGGGCTCCAGGCCATCGAGCTTGCCAAAACGGAACGACCGGACCTGATCCTCATGGATATCCAACTCCCCGAAATGGACGGCTATGAGGCGACGAGAAGAATTAGAGGCATAACGGAAATCAGCCATACTCCCATTGTAGCGATCACTTCCTACGCGATGGTGGATGATCGCGCCAAAGCCCTCGCCGCCGGCTGTAACGGCTATATGGAAAAGCCGATACAGCCGGAGACTTTTGCCGCTGAGATCGGCAAGTACTTGGAAACCGAGGGACCGTCGATAAATCACCCAACAGTTTGACAAACTTTCAATGGCCAATCGAACCCTACCATTACACCAATATCTAGCCCATTCAAGCTAAAAGGCAATCACAGACATCGTAATTCCACCAGGCGGCCCTACCCGAACAGATGAGGGGATGATCATCGCTTTACGCTGGAGCGAATAGGTCGTCTTGCGAACTTTGCCGCAGCCGGTACTCGTTGACCTATTACTGCGGTTGGCGGTCAGTGAAGATTTATAGAAATCTACTAACCTCCTCAAAGGCCGAAGAAACAACCCCCCAGATCTTATAGTTGCGTGGCTTCTACACTATACATAGAGTCGATTTCTTTCTAATGTCTTTTCTCAGAGCAAATCTAAAGTGCTCTCATCACGTGCCCAGCCTGTAAGGAGAACCTGGTGAAAATCCTAATCGTCGATGACAATCCGAGCGGGCGTTACATGCTAGAGATGTTGCTGCGGGGATACGGCTATGAGGTAAAATGTGTTTCTGATGGGGTCGAGGCCCTGGAAGAGCTGTCCCAAAACGGGATTGAACTCATTATCTCCGATATTCTCATGCCGCGGATGGATGGCTTCCAGCTCTGCCGCGAGATTAAAAAGAACGAGCGGCTCAATAAAACTCCCTTTGTCTTTTATACCGCCACCTACATCGATCCTCAGGATGAGGAGTTCGCCCTAAGCTTGGGAGCGGAACGGTTCATCGTTAAACCTCAGGAACCGGATGTCTTTATTGGCCTGCTGCGGGAGGTGATCACGGCCTACGAGGCCAATCTCCTTAAGGTCTCGCAACCCCCCCTCAAAGACGAGACCATATACCTCAAGGAATATAATGATCGCTTGGTTAAAAAACTTGAGGACAAAGTGCTGGAGCTGGAAGGTACAAATAAAAACTTAAGCGCATCGGAGGAGAAATACCGAGGGTTGATCGACAATGCCACTGCGGCGATCGTCGTCATCGAGCCTACCGGTTTTGCGAGTTTGGTTAACCGGAAATTTCTCGAGTTGACCGGCTATGCTCAGGAAGAGGCACTGGCAATGGACATCGGCCAGTTTCTTCATCCCGAGGATTCAAACAGGATACTCACGTGTCTTAAGAATGGATTAGCGAGGCGCGTAATGCCCTCCTACTGTCAATTTCGGATGTTGACCAAGGTAAATGAGATTGCCCATATTGAAGCAGGCATCAGCCTGATCAAGCGCGAAGGGCAGAGCGTCGGCATCCAAGCCTACCTTAGTAACATCACCGAGCGTAAGCAGGCCGAGGAAGCGTTGCGAAAGAGCGAGGAGCGATTTCGAGCGCTCTATGAAAATAATCCATCCATGTACTTTAAGGTGGACGCACAGGGAACGGTGCTGTCGGTCAACCGCTTTGGCGCGGAGCATCTGGGCTATACCGTCCAGGAACTGCTGGGAGAGTCCGTTTTCAAGCTTCACTGTGAGGACCGGCATACCGTCATGACGCGTCTCGAAATGTGTGTGCAAAGACCCGATGTGACGCACCGTTGGGATATCGGCATGATGCGCCAGGATGGCGTACTGCTGTGGGCCCGGCAGATCGCGCGGGCGATGGAAGGAAATGGTAGCTCATCGGTGATTTTAATCGTATGCGAGGACATCACCGAAGCGCGCAGACTCGCCGAGAAGGTCGCCTATGACGCAAGCCACGACGCATTGACTGACCTGATCAATCGGCGGGAATTTGAACACCGGTTGGAACGCGTATTGGAGACCGCTAGAAATAGCATGACGGAACATGCTCTCTGCTATCTGGATCTGGACCAGTTCAAAGTCATCAATGATACCTGCGGTCATCTTGCCGGCGATGAACTGCTGCGTCAGATTTCAAGTGTACTTAAGGCCCGAATCAGGAAACGCGACACGTTGGCCCGCTTAGGCGGTGATGAGTTCGGGGTTTTGATGGAGCATTGCCCGCTTAAAGAGGCGCAGCAGGTCGCAGGCGACTTGTGCCAGGCCGTGGAAGACTTTCGGTTTAACTGGGAGGAAAACGTCTACAGCGTCTCGGTTAGTATAGGTCTGGTGCCGGTCACGGCGGGTTCGCGGGGGATGACCGACCTGTTGAAGACGGTGGATGCTGCCTGTTATGCGGCAAAGAATGCGGGCCGCAATCGTATCCACATCTATCAGGAGCAGGACACCGAACTGACCCGATGGCGCGGGGAAATGCAATGGGTAGCTCGGCTCCCCCACGCGCTCAAAGAGGATCGCTTCCAGCTCCATTTCATGCCCATTGTCCCGCTCGGTAATGAGGATAATAAAGGATTGCACTATGAGGTTTTGCTCCGAATGGAGATCACAGGGGCAAACCTCGTGCTGCCAAAATTGTTTCTGCCGCCCGCCGAGCGCTATGGCCTCTCTACTAAGCTCGACCGCTGGGTCGTCGGCAGCGTGATTAACTGGCTGAAGTCCCATCCTCAGCACCTTGCAGGATTATGTCTTTGCTGTATCAATTTATCCGGCCACTCCCTAGGAGATGAAGATTTCTTGCGATTTGTCGCTGACAGGCTCAACGAAGTTCCGGGGCTGGAGGAAAAAATCTGCTTTGAAATCACGGAAACCGCCGCGATTACACGATTTGACAGGGCGATCCGATTTATAAAGACACTCAAGGCATTGGGTTGCAGGTTCGCCCTGGATGATTTTGGCAGCGGCCTGTCTTCATTTGCCTATCTTAAGACCTTGCCAGTGGACTTCGTGAAGATCGACGGCATCTTTGTTAAGGACGTCGCTGTTGACCCCATCGCTCGGGCAATGGTGGAATCGATCAATGAGATTGGGCATCTTATGGGTAAGAAAATTGTTGCGGAGTTCGTTGAAAATGAAAACATCTTGGCGAGACTTGGCCCTATGGGTATCGATTATGCCCAAGGCTATGCTTTAGGCCGGCCGCGGCCGCTTGAGATGATGATGTAGCACCTCGACAAATCGCCCGCATAGACGCCGGTCTGCGTGCATCTGCCACAGATAAATGCGTCCACCTTGCCTGATCACCCATTGACCCCTGTGGGATAGGGCGTTTATGCTTTATGGCCCTAAATCTCCAGATTCCGCTGGCCCGGACCCTAGTAGGGTGGCTGTTGGGAGGAAATACAGTCGATTGCAGACCTTGCAATCGCACTTCCCGAATTGGCTCCGGCGTTTATGAAGGACTCTGCAGTCACCTTCTCCTGGTGTGGCAAGTCATCAAAAACATCGAGTCACTACCAATGATTCCCCTCGTCCCAATCGCTTGCAAAAAGACTTCAACGGCATTATCCAACAAGCTATTGGCCCCTCTCCGGAATGCTCCATAAACCCTGTTGATGCCGCCACAGACGAAGTCCGCGAAGCTTTGATCGACGGTGCCTACCGCCAGGGCCAGGGCGTGATGCTGATGAAGCTGATGCCATTGCCGGTATTGCCTGGCTGCACTGGCTGATGACCCGCGAGCTGCTGAATCCACCCTGGCTGACGCGAATGCTCCTGCTCACTCTACTACCGGCGGTGGTCATTCTCAAACTGTGTGCCGAGAAGATGCACTTCTCGGCGGTAGCGATCGACGATTTTGGCATCAGCTACACCAGCCTCGCGTATCTGCGCCGCCTGCCCATCGACGTCCTCAAGATCGACCGTAGCTTCGTCACCGAAACGGAGCTGGACGCGAACGGTCTAGCCATCGTCAAGACCATTTTGGCATTGAGTCGCACCCTTGGCCTGACCGTCGTTGCCGAGGGTGTGGAAACGCAAGCACAGGCGCTGCTGTTGCGCAACCTGGGTTGCCACCAACTGCAGGGCTATTACTTCGGCACTCCTCAACCTGCGGAGCAAATCGCCATCAGTCTGCGCGAGACGCTGGCTACAGCTTAAGTCTGCCATATTCGATTGTAGAGCCAGACTGGTGGCATCATTCTGATCTTACGCTTAAGTTAGCGAGTCCATATTTTAATTGCGTGTTCTATTGCGCGAAGCGCCTGTAATCTACCACAATAAAGATTAGCTAAATAAATGGGGAGTATCCAACATGGCAAACCGTACCGACCTGACGCGATTCAAATTGGAAGATGGCACCGAAGTGGTGTTCGAAAATAATCTCAGTGCCGATGGCGGAGAGGAATTGACCGGCCGCGGGGACGACGAGGGTGACATCCCCGAGGCCAGAGAACGTTTCGACGTGCTGGTAAAGCGGATCCGGCCGGTCGCGCAGACCGTATTGGAAGCCTTGAAGGAATTGAATACGCCCCGCGAGATCACGCTGGAGTTCGGGGTCAAACTGGGTGGCAAGGCCGGCATCGTCTTTGCGTCCGCCGTGAGCGAATGTAACTTCAAGGTGGGGCTTAAGTGGACCAATCCGGAAAGCACCGATTGAACGGCTACGGCGTCACCGAGAGCGCCGTTCGCATCAAAAATGAACAGGACCGCGTCTGCGGGACAGGCGTAGCGGTCAGCCCTCGGCATGTCGCCACCTGTGCTCATGTGGTACTCGATGCGCTGGGCCTGAAGCCGGACGGTGTCCCGCCACTAGGTGCCAAGGTTGGGGCGACCGGTTGGCGTTCGCAACAACCCGAGCCCCTGCGACTAAAAGTATTGATAGAGGCATGGCGGCCGGTGGCGGAGGGCGATCTCGCGGTTCTGGAGCTTTTTCCAGAGGACGCCGATCTTCTACCGGCCTGCATGCGTATCTCGCGTGGTGACGAGTGGCAGGGATACAAAGTGGACGCCTACGGTTTCCCCGAGGGCTTCGACAAGGGGCAAGCGGCCACTCTGAGCTGCCAGCTCGCCATCGCCGACAGCCGGATCCAGTGCGCACCGGATCGCGAGGGGATCGATCATGGTTACAGCGGCGGTCCGGTGTTCGTAGCGGGCGATCTGGTGGGATTGGCGCAAGCTCTTCGGCGTTCCAAAGATCCGGCGCTGAAATATGATTACATCATTCCGATTGCTCGGCTGCATGAGCTGATGCCCCGGCTCGCCGGGGTGGTGCGCCAACCTTATTTTGCCTTGGCGGAAGCGCTGATAAATGGATCCAGCGAGGCCGCGCCTGATCTGCTGGCGAGCGTCCGTAACTCTTCCCCGCATACGCTTGACGAATATCGGCTGCAACGCCACGTGCGGGATTGGGAGACCCGCGATGTGCGCTTGGACTTCACACCACTGTGGATGCTGTTGGAAGATCGGCGTAGAGACTCGATCTTCGGGGAAGGCCCCCAGCCTGAACGACTCGATAACCTAGGCGCGGCATTGGAGCATGAGCATCGCGCTTACATTCTCAAGGGAGCGCCCGGCGGCGGGAAAACCACACTGCTGAAACGGTTGGCCTTCGACCTGACCTCCGCATCGGGTGATTCAGAGTGGGTGCCCGTGTTGGTCGAGCTCGCCAGTCACCGTGGCGGCGCGAATCCGGGAGATTGGCTGGAGCGGCGATGGCGACGGAAATTCGACGACATGCCGGAGCTCCCCGAGGTGTCGCGGGATGCCCATATTCTGTGGCTGCTGGATGGCTTGAACGAGCTTCCGGATGAGGCCGCAGCTCCACGATCGAGCAAGATTGCCGCCTGGCGGGACTGGCTGGGCACTCAGGTGAACCGGCACCGAGTCATCATCAGTTGCCGCAGCGCCGACTACCTGGAAGAATTGGATGAGATCGGCGATCAACCCGTGCCCCACCTCGAATTGCAGCCCTTGGATCTTATGAAGATAGCGGAATTCTTGCGCCACCGCTCTGCGTTAGACAAACCACAGGCCGAGGCGGCGATCCGGCGCATCGAAGCGCGGGATCTGGTGGGATTGTACAACACACCCTTGATGCTCACCCTGCTAGAGGTGGTGCTGACACCGCAAGGCGATTTCCCAGACGGGCGCGCCGATCTCTTCAGCACCTATTTATTAAAACTGGTGTTGCGCGAGGGTAAAAAACACCACACCTTGATCGACGCGCTGCTCTCGACCTCTGAGCTCAAGGCCTTCCAAGACGCCGTCCGTCCTTCCGATACGAAACACGACAGAAGAGCGTCTCGAAAACGGTTACTTCGGCACGACAATCGTTTGTTCGACGCGCTAAGCGAGCAGTCCTACGGGCGCCAGCGCGCCGAATATCGTGGCGAGCGGCAGGAAGTGAGTTTCGATCGCCTCGATCTCGAAGCCAGCTTGCGTTATACCTATGGTGAGGAACAGGGAGAGCAGATATTTAAAGCGGCACAAGCGCTTAATCTCCTAATTGAAGGGGAGAGCAGTGACAGCCTGCGCTTCCGCCACCAGCAGTTCCAGGAATTCTTCGCCGCGCGCAAGCTGGTGCAAACGCGTGAGCTGGCCCTGGCCGCGGCCCCTCACCGTCTCGAGGATTTTAAACAGTCGCTAGAAGCCGTGCGCCGGGCGATGAAACCCTGGCAGGAGCTGCCCGGCGTGGACCGCAGCGGTTGGGAAGAGACGGTATTGATGGCCGCCGAACTCATCGAGGATGGCGATGCCTGGGTGCGCGACTTGGCGGAGGTTAATCTGCCGCTGGCAGGCCAATGCGCCGCGCTTAAGACCGTCGCGGTCCATACCCACGCCCCTCTGGCCGAACGGCTTTTGGCGCGCATGCGGGATCCTCGCGTCGACCTGCGGGCGCGCATCGCCGCGGGCCACGCCCTCGGCGAGATGGAGGCGCTTGAGGTGCTGGGCTATCGGATGCTAACCGATGGTGACGGCAAACGCCTGGCCTGGTTGCCGCCCATGGAGGCGATTCCCGCTGGTGACTACACCTTCGGCAGCGAGGGTGACCCAGAAGCCTACGAGTGGGAGCACCGCTTCAGCCGGCATCTCCCCGGCTTTCGCCTGGGGCTTTATCCGCTGAGCAATGCCGAATGGCGCTGTTTTATCGAAGCCGGGGGTTATTCGGAATCCCGCTGGTGGCGGGGCGAGGCCTCGAACGCGTTTTTCGAGGGTCACGGAACGAATGAGGGCCAGGCGCAGAGCTGGCTATATTGGCGGGGTGAACGCGATGCGGGAAGGCTAGAAGAACGCCTCGAAGGAGCGCGCGTAGAGCCTGAAATCCAGGATTGGATTCGTGAACAGACCGCCCTCGATGAACAGGCATGGGAGGACCACCTGGCCGGGGTACGCGCACAAAGCGAACGTGTGATCGAGCCCACTTTCTGGCGCAGCAGCCGCTACAACAATCCGCTGCAACCGGTGGTCGGCGTTTCCCTGTTCGAGGCCCTAGCCTATTGCCGCTGGCTGAGCGAGCTGGGCGGCGAGCCGTATACTTTGCCCCATGAGTTGCAGTGGGAAGCGGCGGCGCGCGGGGTGGGTCCGCGTCCGCGTCGCTACGCTTTCGGTGACAAACTCATCCCCGATGTCTGCAATATCCACGAAGCGCGCTCCCGGGTCGGCAGGCCCACCCCCATCGGCCTCTACGAGCGGGGCAAGACGCCGGATACCGGCCTGTACGACATGACGGGCAATGTGTGGGAATGGACCACCAGCGCCTGGCGCGACGGGCCGCCCTACGATACTGAAACCCTGGAGGGATTGGACGATGCAACCCAGCCGCGTGTGGTGCGCGGTGGCGCTTGGAGCTTTATCCCACGCTTTGCGCGCGCCGCCTATCGCTACGGCTATCGTCCCGATAACCGCTTCTACTACCTAGGTTGTCGGGTGTGCGCGGCGTCCCCCCTTGAAACCTGAAATCTGAGTGCCGCGTAGCGGCGAAAACGCAGTATGAGCTTGCACGGTGCGGGAATACGCCGCACACTATACCCGCCGGGCGCGAGCCCGGCGGGGCACTCCGATGAGCAGCCGCGTGTGGTGCGCGGTGGCGCTTGGAACAATATCCCACGCAATGCGCGCGCCGCCTATCGCAACGACAATCATCCCGATAACCGCAACAACAACCTAGGTTGTCGGGTGTGCGCGGCGTCCCACCTGATCTGTCGAGCGTTGGGTCCATCCTTACGATGCACGGCGCCGGGCACCGTTCAGGCCAGCCCGGGGTTTCGACAGCGGCCGCCGATCACGGTTGACGGCCTGAGGCCAACGCTCGTTCAGGGCGCGGAGTGGTCCCGTCCGCGCCGGAGGTCGTCCGGCCGGGCAGAAACAAAAAAAGGGCGCTTCCTGGGCTAAGGCCCCGAAGCGCCTTCCTTTTGCTTGTCGGAAACACGCTGAGCTTTGCGCAAACCGCCGAGCAATCGGCCCAGTTCCCGCACCTGGCGGCTGACGTGCCGATACTGGCCGTCGTTGAGCCATTGCCAGCGATAGGCGATCCGCAAATAGAGGCGCAGCTTGAGCAGCGCCGCATCGGCCTGCCGCAGGTGGCGCTCGCGGGTGCTACCGCTGTGGAACAGGGCGTCGGTCACATGTTCCACAAAGTCTAGGGCCGCGTCCATCAGACGTTGGGTGAGCGTGCTCCGATAAATCCGGGGAAAACGCTCGGCCTTGGGTAGCAGCCAGTGTAAAAGCTCGCTACCGCGGGTGAGAATAACCAGTTGTTGATTCATGTCGACTCCCCTGTTGCGTCTGGATCACGTGTATGCATGGTCTAATCTGGTGGCGGCGGCCCACGCGGCGGCGCGAAGTAAACGGGCGCGACCGACCGTGGTGGCCTTCGAAGCCTACTGGGCCGATTGCCTACTCGAATTGCAAGACGCACTGCGCGACGGCGCGTATTCCCCGGCGCCTATTCCCATTTCTTCGTGCATGGACCTAAGCGGCGTAAGATCAGCGCTGCACCCTTCCGCGACCGGGTTGTGCACCATGCCTTGTGCCGGGTGATAGAGCCTTGGTTCGATCGCCGCTTTATCCCGGATAGCTACGCCAATCGCGTGGGCAGGGGCACCCATCGGGCAGTGGACCGGCTGCAGCAATTCGCACGGCGGTACCGCTATGGTTTACGTCTGGATATCGTCAAGCATTTTCCGTCCATCGACCATGCCTTGTTGCTCGAGGAAATTGGCCGTGCTCCTATAGATGTAGGCATACGGGATCTTTGCGCCGCGATTATCGCCAGCGGCAAAGGTGTCCTCGACGACGAGGCTAAGCCTTGTTATTTCCCGGGCGATGATCTGTTCGCGCTGTTGCGCCCCCGGGGATTGCCCATCGGTAATCTGACCTCACAATTTTGGTCCAATGTCTATCTGAACCCGTTGGATCAGTTCGTCAAGCGCGAGCTTCGTTGCACCGCCTATCTACGCTATGTGGACGATATGGCGCTGTTCAGTGATAGCAAACGTGAGCTATGGGATTGGAGGCAAGCGGTAGTGGAACGCCTTGATCGGCTGCGGCTTCGAATTCATGAGTTTTCCGCCCAAGTCGCGCCGGTGAGCAGAGGCATACCTTGGCTAGGGTTTGTAATTTTCCCTACACACCGCTTGCTAAAGGCGCGTATGGGACGCAAGGGACGAAAGCGGCTCATCCAAAGGTGGGCCGAGTATAGGGAAGGTCGGATCTCCTTCGCGGAGTTCGACGCGACTGTCCAAGGGTGGGTCAATCACCTGCGCCAGGCCGATACTTGGGGTCTGCGCCGACATATATTCAACACGATACGCTCTGTGGAGCGATCCACGCCCAAACGCCTACCCAAATTCGATGCGGCACGCTTTGTTAAACGACGGCCTAGCGCGCATCGGCTATAATCCTTAAGGGATTAGGATTTTTAGAGACAGACTTTCGATGAGCTCGCTTATCGGTTCGATTACCCCTGGATTTGCGGCAACATGATTCAAGTCCTCATCGTGGACGACGACCCGGAGATCCGGGAGGTCGTGAGCCGCGAGGTGCAACAACAAGGCTGGATTGCCATCATAGCCGGCAGCGAGGTGGAAATGGGCGCTGCCCTAAGGGAACAAACGCCGGACATTATTCTTCTCGATATCCGCCTGCCCGATCAGGATGGCTTGACCATCGCACGGCGCTTGCGCGCCACCTCGTCGATTCCGATCATCATGTTGACGGGGATGGGATCCGATGTGGACCGGATCGTCGGCCTGGAGCTCGGCGCGGACGACTACGTTGTTAAGCCTTTCAATCCGCGGGAGCTCATTGCGCGCATCAAGGCCGTGCTACGACGTATGTCAAGTCAGCCCATGGAGCTGAGCCTCTCCGAGTCCTTGGGTCATGAGTGCCGGCGCTTTGCCGGCTGGTTTCTCGATCTGTCGGCCCGGGTGCTCACCGACCCCAGTGGCCGGCCCGTGTCGCTGACCAATGCGGAGTTCTTGCTGCTCGAAACCTTTGTGAATGCGCCGCACCGCGTGCTGACGCGAGAATGGCTGCTGGAGCGCACCCATGCTTATGAAGCCGATGTCTTCGACCGCACTATCGATGTGCTGATCCTGCGGTTGCGCCGCAAGATCGAGTCGAACCCGCACGCACCGCGAATCATCCGTACCGAACGGGGAGCGGGCTATGTGTTCGATGCGGATATCGAGAAACTCTAGTGCTATCGTCGGCTTCGGATGGACGTTCTCAGACTAGCCATCGAGCAAGCGGCGCACCGAAGCCGCCAATTGGTCCAACGGCACGGGTTTGCGCAGTAACTCGGCTGGAGGATCGCTGACCTCCCGGACCTCGCCGGAGGTGAACAGGATGGCAAGCTCCGGCCGTCTAGCCAACACCTCCCGCGCCAGGCGGATGCCATCCCAGGGTGCCGGCATGACGAGATCGGTATAAACCAAGCGAATGGCGGGTTCGGAGTCCAGCTTTTCGAGCGCCTCGATCCCGCTGCCGGCCGTCAACACCCGATAGCCCAAGCCCCTGAGTTGAGCGGCGGTCAATTCCAACAGATCCGCGTCGTCATCCACCACCAGTATGAGCTCTCCATCGCCACGAAGCTCTAACGGCCTTGCCACTGGGTCGCGGCGTTCAACCGACTCGGTGGAAGGCTCCCGCTGAGCGGCGACCGGCAGTCTGATCCGCAGGGTGGTTCCTTGTCCCGGGGCACTTTCGATGCCGATTTCGCCGCCGGACTGCCGCACGAAACCATAGACCATGCTGAGCCCGAGCCCGCCGCCTTTGCCCGCCGCCTTGGTGGTAAAGAAGGGTTCGAAGACTCGATTCAATAACTCGGGAGCAATGCCGTAACCGGTGTCGCCGACCGCGATCTCAATGGCTCCAGGGATTTTGCAGGCGGTGCTAAAGGTAATTCGTCCGTTGCCGTGCATGGCGTCGCAGGCATTGAGCGCAAGATTCATCAACGCATTCTCGAGTTGTCCGGGGTCGACGCGCACGGCGGGCAGGTCGGGCGCCAACTGCGTGCTCAAGGCGACGCCATCGCCTAGGCTGTATTCGAGGAGATCGATCATCCCGTGCAACAATGCGTTGACATCCACCGTTTCGGGCTCGAGCCGCTGGCGGCGCGAGAAGGCCAGTAAACGTTCCACCTGACGAGCCGCCCGGTCGGCTGCTCCCATCGTGCGTTGCCAGTGTTCATGAAGCGGTGGATCGTGCTTAATCCCGGCCTCCATCTGGGTCAGATTGCCTAGAATAACGGCCAGGATATTGTTGAAGTCGTGCGCCAGGCCGCCGGTCAATTGCCCCACCGCTTCCATCTTCTGGGCCTGATGCAGTTGGTTCTCGATGGCCCTGCGCTCGGTCACGTCCGTGTGGATGGTGACGTATCCACCCTTGGGCATCGGATTGCTGCGCAACTCCACCCGCTGCCCACCCGGACAGCGGACTTCGAATTGCCGGTGCACCGTGCTTCGCTCGGCGGACAAGGTGCCGAGGGGAACTTCTTCGCCGAGGTTGGTGAAGGCCTTGGCCCCTCTATCGGTCAACACCTGCAGTATTTGGCTTAGCGGCGAGCCGTAACCGATGTCCTTGTCCGATAGACCATAGAGCTGGAGATAGCGAGGGTTCCAGGCCACGAGACGGTCTTCCGGGTCGAAGACCGTGAAACCGTCGTTCATGTTGTCGAAGGTGGCCAGCAACAAGTTAGACTTCTCGGTGAGTTGTCGATCCAGCCGTTCCATACGGAAGCTATTATCCTTGAAGACATTGAACACGCGGACCAGGTCGCCGATCTCGTCCTGTCGCTCCATGGCCGGTACCTGCGCATCCCGTTCACCGTCGGCGAGCCGTTGCATGGCGCCGGTCACCGCGCGCAAATTCTCGCTGATGTCCCGCACCACGAAACGGTAGGAGAGCAGGGTGGCAAGCAGCACCAGTGTGACGCTCACGGCCATGAACAAAAGGGTATTGCTGAGAATGGTATCGCCCATGGCGCTGGCGGCCCGGGCGATATGATCATTGGCGGAACGCACGAGCAAATCCACGTGGGTTTTGAGTTCCGTGGCGATGCCGCGGCTTGCGGTGACCAGCCGGTCCGCCCGATCGATGGTCTCGAGTTCGCCCTGGCGCAGCGCAAGAATGCCTGTGTCTGCCGACTGTTTCGCCAGTTCAGCGATGGCGTCGCCCAATTCCGCGCGCAGGCCCGAAGGAATTTGTGGAACCAGGCTTTGTAGCTGTCGCCCGATGCGCTCAAAGGCGCCACGGGCCAGATCTAGCTCATCGACCGTGGCGGCTTCGGCGGCGATCACCAGTTCGCCGAACGCCGACCCCACGAGCCGTTCGACTTCCAGCAGAGGTCCCTGGGCCGTGGCCGCACGCCGGAATAGACCGCTGTCCTGCGGTTGCGGATTACTGATAACCTCGGCAACGGCAAGCAGCGAAGGTCCCAGGATCTGCTGAACGCGCTCCCGTAGTGCGATGAGCCGGTTTCGTTGGCGTTGCAAGCCGGTATCGAACACAGCCCGCGTCTCCAGCAAAGCCGCCAGATCCCTTAGGTTATCCGCCAGTGTCGATGCGAGTCGTGAAATAGTGTCCATGCCCAGGCTGTCATCCGTGGTCAGATGACTGAGGCGCTCGGTCTCGCTGGCGAGCGACATCAGATCGAGATTGATCAGTTCCGTCTGTCGCCGGCGTGCCTCCGCCCCGCTGGCCGCCATCAGCGCCGGTGTACGGTCCTGCAGCCGCTCCCCAACGCGAGCGAGCACCAGGGCGGCGGTGGAGGCGGGCAGCTCCCGGTCCATCACACCGCTGAGTTCGCGGCGAATCTCCAGCAGCGCCATCAGGGCGACCGCACTGGCCACGCCGATCGCCAAGGCCGTCAGGCCCAGGATCAGCAGCAGCCGTCTGTGAATTCCCGCCGATCGCCAGTTGAGCCATGCCGGCTTCTTCATTTGCCACCTCCCGTGAGTCCCATGGCCTCGCGGTAGTGACGCCTTTGACTGAGTCGGCCCAGGCGGTCCGTGAGGACCTGCCAGTCCCTAGCGGCCTCGTGGAGACTTTGCTCTGGGGTGGCGTGACCGGCAAGAACCCGGTCCAACTGCCGTTCCAAGGCATCGATATAAGCGCGGTAACCCGGAATGCGCAGGTCTGGGATGGTCTGGGCTGCGGAGAGACTGGTCCGCAGCACACGCAGGTAGTCAGCCGCCGTCTTGTCGCCGAGCAACTTCCGCCAGGGGGTAGGATCGTCCAGGTGGGAGCGCCGATAGGGATTGATGCCGGTGGTGCCGTCGAGGACATCCGCAGTGCTATGCTCGGGACTGGCATACCAGGCGATGTAAGACCAAGCCTGTTTCATATGGGCGCTTGCCGCCGGCACCACCGCGACCCAGCCACCGAAAGCGAGAAAGCTCACCGAACGCGGCTGCGCAAGCCGTTCCCATTGATGGGTCGCGGGATTCCAGACTTCCCGGCTGCCGGGCAGGGGAAAGAAACCGATCTTGCCCGCGACCCGGGAATACCGGGGAGCTCCGGCCAACACCCCGGTGTCGGCCCAATCGATAGCCATCGCCGCCTGTCCCGCAGCAAAGCGTGTGCGCACGGCCTCGCTATCCAGGTCATCCGCATCCACGGGACCGAAATGGCGCAGTTCCAAATAGTCCTTGAGCGCGCGCACCCAAGCGGGATTGTCGATCGCAGGCTGCATCGTCTTCGGGTCGAAAAACATGCCGCCGGGGTGGTCCGGATGGTTGGCATAGGCCGCCGCATGGCTGAACAGGTACCAGATCCGTTGTCCATCCCGGGCATAGGCCTCCAGAGTCCCCGCCAGAGGGGTTCCATCTGCTGAAGTACGCCCGCTGAAGAAGGCCGCGATGTCTCTATACTCTCCCCAGGTGCGCGGCGGCTCCAGCGGCCGCCCATAGCGCTTTTGGAATTCCCGTCAGCGTTGCCGGGTCCTCGAACAGGTCGCGGCGATAAGCGCCCATATGCAGATCTCCGTCGATGGTCAAGGCCAGCCAACGGCCTGCCCAGCGCATCAGCGCGTTCCGGTAGACGGGATAGATGTCCTTCAGCCGTGCGGCTGCGAGGACCGAGTCCGGCACGGGTGAAAGATAGGGCGCGAAGTCCGGCAGCCAATCCGAGGGAATCAATAGCACATCGGAGTCCATGCGCCCGGTGACGAAACCGAGCATGATGCGAGGGTAGAGCCGCGCAAACGGGAGCTGTTCCACCGTCAATTTGAGGCCCGTACGTTCCTCGAAACTGTGTCCATGACGCCGTGCCGGTCCAGCGATCGCGCTGGTGTCGCGCGTTAAGATCTTCAATGCTTGTGCGCTTTCAACCTTACCAGAGGCGCTGACAAGCGCCATGATTATAAAAAATACAACGATCAGCGGCCGGGGAGACATCATCCATTCCTCCTGTCCCGAAGTCGGCACTTGGCTGGCAATCGCAAGCAAGTGAGAGTGTCGACTTACCAGAATCCCACCTACCAGCATCAACAAGGTAGTGAGATGGCGAATTGCGTCGTGGTTCCCATTCGTCGGAACCCGCAGAGCGGTTCCGACTTGCGCGGGTTACGCGGGTTTGCCAGAGGCGTTGATTTTCTGCCTTACCTAGCGTTTGTTGGCACACGTGCGGGCCCGTCAAATACGGACCCGCTCGTGCCGATGGCGGTTAGATACGAATAGTGGTGCCGTCGAATAGGGGCACGGTCATGGTGAAATTCTCGTTATAACCAAGTTTTTGCTCTTCCAGAATTCCCAAGGCAATTTGCTCCCCTATACGCAGCGATTCAATATAATCGGTGAAGTAATGCACGCCCGCCCAGTCGCGGCCAATCGCAATATTCGCCGCGACCTTGTTGAGCTCGCCTTCGACAGTGAGAGGCTGGCCGACAGTGACCGGTACCAGTGCAGAGCCATCGGCATTGGGTTCGAACGCACATGGCAGCTCCCAACCTGTATCGAAGAATGCCTTGAGCATGGTGACGCAGGCACCAGCGACTGTAGCATGTCCAGCGCCATAACTCGGGTGCATAGGCGAACCTTCCGGAAAGGCCATGGGTAAAAGGTAGCGATCTTTTTTGGCGGAATCATCGTGATTGCGATCGTGAGCTTGATTTTGACATGCGTTATGTTGCACAACCTGGTCGAGTAATCCCGCGGCTTGCAGCGTGTCGGTGATATCCTTAACCGGCGCCAGTTCGGTTTTAGTATCGGCGTCCGTCACGGATTTAAACCGATCGATCAAACCCGCGAGCGCTTCCGGGCGTAACCTGCGGTGAATATTGAACTTTTGATACCGCACGGCTTTTAGAGCGCGTGTCGCGACTTCGGTGACTAATGTCAGTATATGCGGCACACCAAAGGAGGCGAAGCCCTGCTGTTTGTCTTGCACATCAGGCCCAAGAAAAGGGATGCCCGGATCAAATGGCGCACCCATCCCTAGCAAAATGAGGCACGCGTTCAGGTAGGCCTCATACAGCGCGTCGTAGTGCACGTAGGTGGCCAAATCGCGGGGCGTGGTGATGAATCGGTACGCCGGTTTGTCTATATACTGCTCCAGGCCGCGCATGTCTGCCCCATTTTGCACATCCACCCAGGCCTCAAAGGTGGTCATGTAGTTCGTGCAGGGTTTGGCAAGACGCACCCGTTGATTAATCCGCAGCGCACCGTACGCGATCTTCCCGTCACTGACTTCATGGATATCGTCACAGCCGTTAATGCCTGAGTTTCCCACCAACAGGAACTGCGAAAGATAAGGGCCGACGTCGTCTCCGGGCGAAATGCCACGAAATAGGGTTTGTAACGTCAGGTTGTCCAGGGAACGATGCCGAGCGCGTTCATGCTCGGTGAGATCGCAGCAGTTTGCGCTGAACCATTTGAGCTTTTTAAGTATTTGCATGGCCTGGTTCACATTCACTTTAGGCTCGCATGGGCAGCCGCACAGATCGGCGTTGAGTTGTTTGCCTAGACTCGAACCGCGAAACTGCGAGAAGTGAGTATCCCGTAGCAGGGCCATGAGATAGACCTCGGCCATTTCCGCCGCCAGTTCATCGCTCTTGAGCGTAGGCGCCGGAGGCATGGTCACTGATTGGGCATCCGGACCTTCCAGATCCCGCAGGAGGCCAGCACCTTGGCTTTCCCAGGCACGCACGTTCGCGGGTTTCGGTTGCCCTCCGGGTTTCTGATGAGCGTGTTTCAGCACGTTCGTATCCTGCGCGGCATACGATTGCCAACAGTCGGAAGTGGCAGGAGTTTCGCAGGTGATTTTCGATTGGCTCAGACAGCCATTGCCAACACAGTCGCCTTTTTCGAATTCAGGCGCCGGTCCTAGAGGCGTCTTGGCGAAATCAGCGGTGTCTCCCGATTGAATGCCCAACACGAATTGCCGGAAGTCCGGCGGATTTAATAGCAGCCCCGTCTGCGTATTGTGCGGCAACCCTTTGGTAAAATTCGCAATGTAACTTAACTCCTTGTTATTGCAGCCACGGCGGTAGAGGGCTTCCTCGCCGTTACTGAAATGCCGGGGATGAGGGCGGGCAGCGGCTAAATCGGTTGCATTATTGCGCGTTGCTTGCGCCATCTGCCGGCGTGATTGATTATTCATGCTTGTGTCTCCTGAGATTGGGCGGGTGAGTTTGAATTTTCCCGCATTGACAGTATCCCCATATTTCAATTTGGCTCTATTGACAGGGGTTGGGTGTAACACTATTTAAGTGGCATAGAAATTGGCTCACAAGTCAATTTCTAAGCTGCCATCTCAACGCCTGTGCTTTGTGGGGGGCCGTGCCTGATGAACCACCATAAGCTGCAAATTGCGCCTAATAATAGTAGAGCGTAAAAGGCCCTAATAAAAGTGGGAAATGCAACCATCTGGAAATTAAGGGGCGAAGCTACGATATCGGTGGTTTTCACCAAACCGGAAACAACCCTCGGCTGACGCCCCACTTCTGAAACACACCAACCTGCAACCGTCAGATAGAACGCCAGTCCTATGATCAAGCATGGAAATATAATATGAAAACTCGCGGTCATGCCGAATTGCAATCGCGACAATAATACGGGATCTATTTCCACTGTATCCGCCTTACTAATGTTTGCAATCTGAGTGATAGGTTATTGCCAAATGGTCAACAGCTGGTTTCTCCTTGCAGGTGCTTTTTTGCTTTGCGCCTTTCACGCCAATGGCAGCCATACTGATTCCCAATGACGAAGCGTTGCGCTACAGGCAAGTCAGTATCCAGCGCACGCTGGCGCCGGTTACGGTTAGGCAAAACAGGGAGGAAAGATAGAGTCCCACAAACCAAGTCTGCTTGTTGAGTGCCTTTGGGAAGCGTGTACTGCTCCGGCTTTCAGATCTTAGCGCCACATCTTCTATCTCTATACACTTAGCCGTGTAGTGGTTGCTTATGTTCATCGTTCTCCTCCTGGCCTTCTTATACACAGCGCCCCCAATTCGTGCAGTATGGCTGTGTATCAATTTGCTGTGTTAATGGGATTGACATCGCAAGTACAGACAGAAGTCTATAATTTCCGCTCTTGCAGGTAAGTGTGTATTTCCACATTCACTCTGTGAAAAATTCACTTGATTTCTTGACGTACGGGAAAATTGAAAATTCTTATGAGGCTAACCCTGAACGGTGTCGCCAAGCCGGTGCGTCCTCAGTTAGTGAGGCATAAGCAGACGTATAAACTTTTTGTAATCCGGTGCTAGATAGGCTGTTTTCTGTTAGCTTTTCGTTCAATCATTAATACGGTATGGAGAGGTTGCCGTGTGGCAATTTTTCGACAGCAGGTGCCATTGGGCGCCAGTCTTATTGAGGTAAAGGATGCCATACTTGGCCTCCATCGTTTCAATGATCCACAATCCCAGCCGGTCGGGCAACACCATCCAGGTGTCTATATGAAACAGTTACTCCCGCCATGGCACCCGCTCCGCATATCAACACGCCGCGCCAGCGTGTCCAACCACCGCTCCAACAGATTCAGCGTAAAAAAAAAGTCCCCCCGCAACCCGAAACCGCTGATAATCCGGCATAAAGCATCATACCTGTCGTAGGGCGGATGCCCGAAAGGATGATCCGCTAAAAGAAATTCCAATCAGCAGTGCAAGAGAATAACCAGCTGCAGATAACCTGAGAAGCCGTCCAATAGACGCAGCGGCACCGATTGCCTGGCTCGGAAGGTGGGGTTTATAAATCGCTTAGCTTACAAGGGCCATTGTTAGCGACCAGGGCTGGAAGCCATGGCCACCTTGTCTTTGAATGGTTGCTATGGCGCGGTGCAGGCCTCGATCAGGGCTTGGATGGTGCTGTCCGGGGACAGGCTAGCGCGGTGCAGGCCGTGCGGAATCTGGGCGTCGAGCATCTGGCAGGCGATGCGGTAGCCGAGCTCGCGGTAGGACTCGAACTGCACCTCGTCGAAGAACTGGTCCAGGGTGCTCTGGTCGGGAAACTCCTTGTATTGGGCGCTGTAGCCCTTGACGCGGAAGCTCACATCGCGGATCAGGGCGCTCTTGAGGAACAGCAGCGTACCTTGTCCGCCGCCGGCATAGTGGATGGTGCAGACCATGTAGCCGCGCTTGGAGTAGCCCGCGTCCTTGGGATAGGCGTTGGGGTCCGGTAGCGGGATCATCTGGTCGGGCGAGGCGTCGTGGTGGACCTGAACGCGGGCACCGAAGTCGGCCTGGATACGACGCACGGTGGTCTGGAAGTCCGAGAAGCTGAATTCCGGGTCGGCGCCTCCATCGCAGACGATGATGAGGCCCAGGCGGCGGCGCACCAGCTCGTAGACGGCCATGTTCTCGAACTGCCCGCCGTCGCCGAGTTGCAAGAATGCGCGCCGCTCGGTGAGTCCGAGCCCCGGCATACCGAGGGCATTGCCGAAGGCGTAGAGACCGGGTAGGAAGTGGTTGGGGCTGTGGCGCGGGTGCAACTCGGGGCTCGGGTGGCAGGCCCAGTAGCCGAGCCGCAGGTTGAGCAGGTACATAACCAGCGACAGTACCCGGTTTCGGGTCAGCCCCTCGCCGCCGACGCCCGCGTTGGGATTGAGCGCGGCACCGGAGATGGCCACGGCGGTGGACAGGGTCATGCGTCCGTCCATGAATTGATCGGTGCGCCGCCAGCCGGTGGCGTTGCTGCCGCAGTAAAGCGGGGTCAGGATGAAGTTGTCGCCGCCGCGCTGGCGATAGACCTGTTCCTCGGAGTCCACGAGGATGCAGTTGGTATTGACGATCAGCAGGGGGCCGCGGGGATCGTCCGGGTTGCCCACATCCTGTAGGGTCGCCGAGTCGGCCCCGACCGCCTTTCCGGTCGCGTTGGCGAGCACGCGCGGGATGTCCGGCATGAAGGTCTCCATGAGCCGGTCGCGGTAGAAGCGGTGGATGCTGATGTAGTTCAGGTTGACGAACCAGCCGAAGCCGCCGATCCAGACGGCCAGCAGCAGCCACTCCCACCCCGGCGCCGCGCCCGACGCGAAACCCAGGAAGGCGATCTCGTAGCCGAGTAGGAAGAAGCCGTAGAGGAACAGCCCGGCCCCGATCGAGACCAGCCAACCGTTGAGCTCGCCCTCGATGCTGAGCCCCTTGGTGAAGAACTGGTGCAGCGTCATCGCGATGCCGCTGATGACCGCGAGCGGGCCGGCGGCGACGGACCAGCCGTACAGGTAGACGCCGACCACGGGCAGGGTGCCGATCACGATCATGGCCAGGGCGGTCGGGATCAGAAAGGCGACGGTCCGCTCGACCCGGCGCCGCCAACTGTACCTGTGACACAAGGCGTGGATTGAGAAGGTCCGCACGATCCAGGTCAGCACCGAGTACATCAGGCTGCCGACCACGAGGAGCGCCGTTATCGCCAACGCGAGGTCCAGGAACAACTCGAACCCGAGCAGCTCGGGTAACCGCTCCCGGACGGCGTCGAAGTCGCGTTCTACCTCGCCGGGCTTACACTCGGCATCGACGCAGCGCGACGGTTCGATGGCACCCAGGAGACGTGGCAGGAGCATCCAAGCGGGGGCGTCGGCATGCTCCACGGAGATTGTTCCCGGGTGCCAATCCGGCACCAGGCGAGCGGAGATCTGCCCCGAGGCCCAGAGGCCGAACAGGAAGAACAGCACGAGTGCCGGCAGCCAGACCAGGAGGTTCAGCAGGGTCCCGCGCAGTACCGTCGCGAACAGCGAGACGATGGTGATGCCGTTGCCCGGTGTCAGGTAGTAGCCGTGACGGCGCAGGTAATCGAGCAGACCGCGTTGGGTCGGGCTGTCCCGTTGCTCGACGTCCGGGGCCGGGTCGTCGGCGCCGAACGGGAATCCGTCCCGATCCAACCCGAGCCGTACCTGTGGCGGGACAGCGTCGATGTCGGCCGAACCGCAACCCCGGATCGGCTCGCGCGCCTTAGCGCTGATCAGCCAGCTGACTGCGGAGCCGATGTAGCCGCCGCCGGAGACTGTGGAGATGTAGTCCATGCGCTGCAATAGACCGCGCTCGGCCAGTGCCTGCATGATGCCGAGGGACAAGGTCGCCGAGCGGATGCCGCCGCCGGACAGGGACAGACCGGCCAGGTTCTGCGGCTCCTCTCCCTGGTAGGGAACGCCGCCACGGTGGGCGCGCCACTTGCCGACGAAGCGCAGCTCCTCGGGGGCGAGGCTCGCCCAACCCGGGTCGATGCTGCCCCCTTCGGCCGCCTCACCGAGGGCGGCGACCGAGACCGGGGGGATATAGTCGGGCCGGCTCGGCTCGGCATTGCCGCGCGCTTGATGCTGGGCCATGAGGACGCTCCTTTGGCTGTCTGCGGTTTGGCTCAGAGGCTTTTCAGGTACTCGATCAGATCCCAACGCTCCGCCTCACTGAGCTTTGGGCCTATGACCCCGTTGCCGCGCGGCCCATCGTCGAACTCGTGGCCGCCGTTACGGTTACCGGCGAGCCGGGTGTCGAGGCGGAAGTCTCCATCCCGGCAGCCGGTCTCGTAACCGACCTTGTTGGGATCGAAGCGGCGCGAGCCGGTGCAGAAGTCCACCGGCCGCTCGGCCGCCGGCGAGAGCAGGTCCCACAGGGTCGGCACCGAGGCGTTGTGCAGAAACGGCGCCGTCGCCCAGATGCCATTCAAGGGGCGGGCCTTGTAGACCTCGGACGCCTTGACGCAGTTGGGCCGATTCCCGTTCATGCGCGCACGCTCCTCGGGCGGTACCTGGTTGGCGTCGTACCAGTGGTCGACGGTGTGCTCCACGACCGAGGCAAGGGCATACGCGAAGGGGGCTTGGGTTACAGTCTCCGAGCTCGGGTTCTCGCAGCGGGACTCGAGTTTGATCCCCAGGTACTCCGGCACCCTGATCATACGCCGGCCGAGGACGGTCGCCTGGGCCGGGTCGGTGCCGATCTCCGCGAGCGGGATCTCCTTGAGCTTGAGAAAGCGCATCCCCTCGGCCACTGGCGCCGTCCAATGGGCATCGTGCCAAAACGCCGGGTCGTCCACGGGCGGCAGGTGGCAGCCGGCGCAGTGGCGCTGGTAGAGGGCGGCACCGCGTGCGCGGCGCTCCTCATCGATGGGGCCGAGGAGGTCCTCAGGCCACTTGGGCGATACCAGCCCGGTGAAGCGCTGTCCTTCGGTCGGCGGGACGGCACCAGCGAGCAAGGTCTCCATGGTTGCGAGCTCGCCGATCTGTACCGACGAGGCATACAGGTCCTTGTTCGGTCGGCCAAGGTTGACCTGGGCCGCGACCCCCATGGCCTCGCCGGCGTTGCGAACCATCGGCTGCTCGATGGACGAGTCGTACTGTACCCACGCGAACCAGGAGGTGCTCCAGATGTGCGGGAAGCTCACCGGCGCGCTGACCGGCGCCCAGTTGTCGACGATGTCGAAGTCGAGCCCCTCTGCATGCAGCATGTCGATGACGAAGACCTGGTTGCCGATGCGATTCAGGGCATCGAGGCGGGCGAACCCCTCCTTGACCGGCAGCGGCCCGCCGTTGCGCTCGATCTCGTGTTCGCGCAGCTTGGAGCGTTTGAGCAGGTCTTTAAAGTCGGCGACGAGGGCAGTGAACTTCTCCTTGAGCGCCTCATAGTCCGCATCGCTATAATGCGCACCCAGCACCCGTTCGGCGAAACGCTTGAAGCGGAACGGTAGATAGCGGGTATAGGTCAGGGCCAGGACCAGGTTGTTCTGGAAGGCGCCGAGATTGGTCACAGCAGGACCGCCGTCGATGCGCAGGCTCACCCCTTGATATTCCAGGTGTCCGGTGTGGCAGGCGGCGCAGGTGAAACCGAGCTGGTCCTGGTCGGCCAGCGGATTGCGGCTCGCCGGGATGCGGGCAAAGCCCACCGGCAGGCCGTCGGGATTACCGTAGAACAGGTCTGGATCGTAGCTCACGGCCGTGCCGTGCTCACGGGCCCCACCATAGTCGTAACCGGCCGCCCTGGCCGCCGGATCGTCCTTGGCGACGTCCTTGACGTCGGGTATGAAGCCGTATCGGCTCAGGTAGGCCGTATCGCTGAACAGGGGCGGGTCGCCGAACATCCACAGCCTCGGCTGCTCCAGGGCCATGAACCAGTCGTAGGGGACCAGCACGCTGGCGGTGCCCTGGGTAGCGTGGTGGAACCAATAGCGCTCCTCGGGGCTCCAGTTCTGCGATAACCAGCGTGCCTCCTCGATGGGCTCGTTTTCGGGCAACTCCACCGCGCAACTGGCCGACAAGACCAGTGCGACAGCGGCGGTGAGTCCCAGGCTCTTTGTTGTCTCCATTTCAGCTCCTCATTTAGTCACGCTATTTAGTCACGCTGCGCGAGGATGACGTCCGCGGCCTTCTCGCCGATGGTGTAGACCGAGCTGACGATGAAGAAGCCGGGGATCTTCGGGAACACCGATGCATCGACGATGCGCAGCCCCTGCACGCCGTGGACCCGGAAGCTGGAGTCGATGACTCCACCCGCGTGCTGCTCGCCGATGGGGCAGGTGCAGGAGGCGTGGTGGCCCCAAGCGCGGTCCTTCACGAAGCGGCGTAGCTCATCGTCGCTTTGAACGTCTTTGCCCGGCAGCTCTTCCTCCGTGATCAGGTGGCTGTAGCGCCGGGTCATGCTGCGCACGAACTTGATGCCGTCCACCACCGAGTCCAGGTCTTCGCCGCGCGTGTCGTCGCCCTCCTCGAAATAGCTGAAGTCGATATGGGGCGTGTCGCGCGGATCGGCCGACCGCAGCCGCACGCTACCTGCCCGGTTGACCGTGTGGGCCTTGAGCACGGCCCAGGTCAGGTGGTTTTGCCGCTCTGCGGCGAATAGCTTCGAGTAACCGGGAAAATAGCCGCGGAAGTTGCCAAGCAGGGCGAAGCAGAACAGATCCGGCAGCGGTCGCTCGGGCCGTGAGCGCTTGATCACGGCGAGCACCGCGCCGTTGGTCGCGTAGACTCCGTCGCGGTCCTTCTCCCATTGACGGTATTGGGGGTCGCCGGGGGCGAAGCGCGCGCCCTTGAGGACCTTCCAATCATCCTTCATGCGGTTGACGATGCCGACCTCGTAGCGGTCCTGGAGGTTGCTGCCGACCCCGGGGAGGTCAACCCGGGCGTCGATGCCGTGCTCCGCCAGGTGCCCCGCCGGGCCTATGCCGGAGAGCATCAGCAGCTGTGGCGTGTTGAAGGCCCCACCGCTCAGAATGACTTCCCCCGAGACGCGTACGGTACGAGTTTCGCCGACCGGCTGGGATGGATTGCGGAAGGCCCGGTACTGGCGCGCGCCCTTGATATATTCCACCCCGACAGCGCGGTTTTGGTCGTCAAACAGCACCCGAGTGACCAGGGTGTCGAGCGCGATCTCGAGCTTATCGGGGTGACGCCGCGCCACATCGAGCACGCGCTCGCGCGAGCCCATACGCTCGTGGTTATCGGTCGCCAGCGGCGGATAGCGCAGCCCCACGGCGTTGTCCTCCACTAGGCGCCAGTCGTTGGGATCGAGCTGGGAAGCTAATGCCCACTTGGCGCGGTCGATGGGCTGGCCGAGCTCGTCCAGGGCCTCGAGGGCCGACTTGGCGATGACCTGGACTAAGTCCGTATCGCTCAGGGCTTCCTTCGGGATCGCCTTCTCGGTCTGCAACCAGCCACCGAACCCGTGGCGCGTCGGGTTGATCCCGAGCTTCGACAGCCAGCGGTAGATCTGCGCCCGGTGCCGGCACCGCTCCAGGCGCTGGAAGTACTTGCGCATGTTGCCCGACTTCCAGCTCGCATCGCCGGTCATCTCGGCAATCTCGTCCCAATCGCGGTTGTGCGGGTAGACGGTGATCATCGCGTTGTGGGCGGTGCAGCCGCCGAGGGTGCCGGCGCGTGGATAGAGCACGCCGTCCACGCGGCGGCCGTCGAAGTCCTCGACATAGGCCGGATCCCGCTGCTGAAGCTCGTCCCTGCCGTAGTGACGCACGAAGAAGTCCCACCGCAACGCGTCGTTCTCGGATGCGAAGGGGTGGAATGCCGGTACCCGGTAGTCGGCCGGCAGGCGCTCCTCGTTCGGAAAGGCCGAGTCGCCGCCCTTGAGCTCCAGCGGATCGCCGCCGGCCTCCAGCAGCAGAACACGCCGGCGGCCCTCGGCCAGGCGCGCCGCGACCGTGCCACCACCGGCACCTGAGCCCACGACCACATATTCGAAAGTATCCTCTGTCGACATGAGTTGCCTCCCGCGCATGTTGATTATCAAGATTCGGCAGTTGAGCCACGAAGGACGCGAAGGTTTCTAGCGGTGGTGGTTGCGATTGCGCACACACCTTCCGGGTGAAGCCCATGAGTCCGTAACCAGCTATTTCCTCATCGATTTTCCTCGTGTTCTTCGTGGTGAATCGTTCTTCTTGGGTTTATCGCTGCCAAAGCTTTCCTTATACAGGCTCCTCGGGCCGAAGGGCCTCACAGGGTCTTCAGGAACTCGATCAGGGCCAGCTTGTCCGCATCGCTCAGGCCCGGCTCGCCTTCAGCGGCGGGCAGGTATTCGGTGCCGAAGTAGTGGCCGCGGTTGACCACGAAGTCGCGGCACTTGTTCACCGACAGAAGCGGCTCGACCACCGATTCGAAGGCCTCGCTCGCCTGTTCGTTGGTCGGCTTCTCGGGCAATGCCTTCAGCGCCTGCTTGACCTTTTTCAGCACCGGCAGGACCTTGAGCGGGTGGTCCAGGTCGATATTGGCGATCAGGTTGATCGGCGTGCCCTCGGGGATCGGGCCGATCTCGATGCCCTCGTCGCCAAACAGCCAGGGTAGCCAGCGCGAGCCGAAACCGACCAGCGGCTGCAGGGCGTCGGGCAGAAAGCCCGTGGCCACGTTGAGATAGGTCATCTGCGGGGTGCGGTCGATGACGCCCGGCAGTTCCTTACCCGATCGGGTCATGAACATGCCGTTGCCTTCGCGCTTCTCGGGCCAAAGCATCTTGGCGATGCCGTCGTCGAACGACTGCATGCGGTCCGCTACAGAGCCGGACCAGTGGAATGTGCCGACCGTGTTGTTGAGCAGGTACGGGGCCGTGCTCCACAGGCTGATCAGGGACGCTGGGCGGGTATAGCCGCGTCCGCCCGCCGGCATCTCGTACTCATAGGGCTCGCCGCTGATCGGGTGGTGCACCTGGATGCTGCCGACCGAGGGCAGGCTCTTGTAGGACGCGGACGAGAAGTTGTCCCAGATGTTGTCTTCGATCGCATTGGTCGCGAGGGGACTGCACGCATTGGTCTCCAGCAGGGTCACCGGGACGCGCAGCTCTGTGGACAGGAAGTTGTTCTCTGCGAAATCGTCCTGTTGCACGATTTCGCGCATGGAGGCCTTGAACGCATCGGTCTTGGTCCACTGCCAATAGTCATTCCAGCACTTCAGATAGTTCGGCCCGACGCAGCCCCGGTCCGGGAAGAAGGCGAAGGCCTGCTCGGGCAGCTTGCTAGAGTGGCAGCGAGCACAGCGTTCGGCGAAGACCTCCTCGCCGTGGTTGAGCTGGGCCTCGTCCCTGGTCAGGTAGGCGGCGCCGCCGGGGGCGTTGGCGAGCCGGTCCGGTCTGGCCGTGGCCAGGAAGAACAGGGCCAGGTCGGGGGTTTGGGCCTCGGTCGCCTTCCAGAAGGACGAATTCTTCTCGGCCACCGCGATCTCGAACGGTGAGGTCTTGGGTCCGCCGAGTAGGGGTTTGAAGTGCAGCAACCACTCCTCGCTGAACAGTCCGATATTGACGAAGACTCGGTTGAGCGCACCGAGCGCGCCGACCGAGTCCGCGCCGTCCTTGAGCACCCGGGGCGTGAGTACCGTTTCCGGGGCCGCGTAGAATTTTGCCAGCGGGCTGCCCGCTGCCACATAATCGTTAAACTGCTTGTTGTCGAGCCCGCCGCCGGCGAGGTTTTCCTTGCCCCACTTGGTGGCGATCTCCAGGCGTGCGGCCAGATTGTAGACTGCGTTCATGGTGCGCGGGTTGTTGATGTTGTCCGAGGAGATTAGCGAGGTATCCAGCGCACCGGGCCGCGAGGTATGGAACATCTGGTAGACGTAGTTACGCGCGTTGGGGTTCCACATCAGGATGCGGTCGACCCAGAAGTACTGGGCACCCGAGTTGGAGTTGAGGTGCTCCCATTCCGGGTTTTCCGGGTCCGGCGGCGGGTTGGTGGGGTTCGGCCCGACGTGGCAGAAGCCGCAGGACATGCCGACCCGGTAGGGCTTGACCAAGTTTTTGTCGTTGTAATAGCTTGGGTCTTCATAGTAGCGCTCGGGATCCCAGGCGGCTTCGGCGGCGGCGTCGAAGTCCGGGTTCGGGAACAGCCGTAGCCCGACCACGCCGGTGGCATAGCCGTAGTAGGAGCCGACCGGGAGCTTGTCGCTCCTGCCACGGGCACCGATCTTTACGCCCGGATAGTTCTTTTCGCTCTCGAAGGGGTCTGGCTTGCAGCTTTCTTTACGTACGTCGAGCCATAGACCGAAACGGTCCTTGCGCGGCCCATCAGTCGCCTGGAAACAGGGTTCGTTGATCAAGCCGAGCCATTTCCAGCGATTGCCACGGTTCTGCTGCAGGCTCGGGTGGGTCGAGATCGTCTTGAGCAGGTCCAGGGCGCCGAAGCTCTCGCGGGAGAGCACGTCCCAGAGCCGGTCGTTGCCGGCAGTCCAGACGATCCAATTGTTACGCCCGCGGACCACGGCCTGCTGAGCATCCTCGGGCGAGATGCCGGGGACGAAGGGATCCAGGACCGCGGCCATAGCCGCCGCGTCCTGGGTGAGTCCGTAGTCCATGTCGTGGAAAAAGTCCTCCCCGGCAGCAGGGAAACTCTCCGCGGCGCGGCCCGCTTGCTTGGCCTCGTCGTCCACGGTGCCTGGCTTGGGCGCTTCCGAACAACCGGCCAGGGCGAGCCCCAGCACGAACGCCGGAAACAATGAATGAGGTACTGCGGCTGAGCGAAACTCAGAAAATATATTCATGAAACCACCCTTAAATTATAGTTGTTAAATTAAAGGTAATTGATTAGCGCACTATCACTCCGTCTCTCCTTGGAGAGTCCACAAGTAACGCAGTCGATCAATTCACACCATGAGGTGGCAGCAAATGAGGTACCTTTTTTGTGGCAAAAGAGGTATAAATAAGGGGGCGGAATTCTCCCTGTCTGCGGTAACGAGACTCACTCTGTACCCAAATGAATTTCGTTTGCATAGAAAATTCCCCGATTAAGCTGTCCCCTGAATAGGTCTCCAAAAAGCCTCGACGTAAAAACGGTTTTTTAGTTTCCAGAAGGCTTGGTCATTTTTGCTAGAAACAGTGAATAATTTTTGTAATTTAGATTTTACTATAGTACATATTAAAAGCTTTTCAAGTAATCGTACCCTATTTTTTAAGCGTGGAGCTTATCCTTTACAGCACTTCTGAGTCTCATAAAAGACATATAATATCAATAGGATATGGGATGGAAAAAAAGGATATGGGATGGTAAAAAAATATTTTTCCAGCTAATTGGGGACTGAGTTTGATTTTTATTAAATACCCCGTCTGCTTGCGGCGGGGTAGTTTATTGGATTCATGGTGCTTTCGCTCCTATGGTTGCGGGTGTAACGACGGCACGTCGTGTGCCATTCATGCCCTACTTGTTTTGGGCGACGTTCCTCGTTCTTAAAGTTTCGCGGCCGGCCGGTGTAATTTCATCTCCAGAGTCTGAATTTTGGACCGCTGATTTGCAGATGCTTTGCAAACGACCTCGCGTCCTAAAGTTCGGCTGTAACAGAGCCTTGCAGCCGAACACTCATTCCGCCGCCACGTGCGCGCCTTTTTCCGCAACGGAGCGTTTCATCAGGAAGACAAACAGAACAAGGGCGACGGAGAGTACGGCGAAAAAAACGAAGGTATCGAAATAGGCGAACGCGGAGGCCTGCACGTGCCGGAGATTTTCGAGGGCTTGCAGCGCCAATTGCTTTGCAGCGGCGGGATCGCCGAACTTCTCGAGAAAGAAGGATCTGGCTTGTTCAAGGAATCCATTTACCGCCGGGTTTAGCGGATCGAGGGTTTCGCCCAGGCGCAGGCTGTGAAACTGTTCACGTCGCTCGTGGATCGTTTGGGCTACGGATGTGCCGACACTGCCGCCTTCGTTGCGCAGCAGGGCGAGCAAACCCACGGCGGCCCCACGCAACTGCTGTGGGATGCGGAGAAATGCCGCGACATTGAGCGGTGCGAAGACCATCGATAGGCCCGCGATCAAGACCACCCGCGCCCAAACAACCTGCCACGGGCTGACGTCGAGCGTGAAGCGCGACATCCACCAAGCTCCTGCGCCCATGGTGATCACACCCACACCGATGAAATAACGTGCATCGAAGCCCCGCCCGAGCAGGATTCCGGCGACGAACAGCCCGATGATTGCGAAAATTCCCGAGGGTGAGAGCACCAGGCCCGAGGTGGTCGCGTCGTAGCCATACAGCGATTGCAACAGGCCGGGCAGCATCGTCGTGTTCGCGTAGAGCGCGCCGAACGCACAGAAAATAATGACACAACACCAACGAAAGGTCGGGTCGGCGAGCGTACGAAAATTGATCAGCGGATTGCTGATCCGCAGTTCGCGCCAAATGAGCAGGCCGAGGCCGAGCACGAAGAGAACCAGGAGACTCTGGACGCGGAAAAATGGATCGCCCAGCCAGTCCCACTCCTGGCCCTTGCTCAGCGCGATTTCCCAGCAGATCATCGTGAGGCTGAGCAGGCAGAGGCCGAACGTATCGAATCGCCCCCCCCTCCTGCGCATGGCAAGCTGTTCGGTTTTCAAGTAGTCAGGGTCACGCACGACTTTGCTACACATCCACAGCGCGAATAGACCGATAGGTATATTGAGATAGAAGATCCAGCGCCATCCATAATTATCGGTAATGTAACCGCCGAGTGTTGGCCCGACGACGGGCGCGAGCAGTGCGGCGACGCCGAACAAGGTCATAGCGGCGCCTTGCTTTTCCCGCGGAAACGCATCGAGCAGAACGCCCTGACTCGAGGGTTGCAGTCCGCCTCCCGCAAGCCCTTGCAGCACGCGCGCCATGATAAGTACATTCAGGCTGCTGGCCATGCCGCAGATCGCCGAGGCGAGCGTGAACACGAAGATCGACAGCAGGAAATAGTTGCGTCGCCCGAGCCGCACTGACAGCCAGCCGGAGATGGGAAGAATGATCGCGTTTGCGGCGAGATAGCTGGTGATGACCCATTCGCTGTCGTTGAACGGCGCGGACAATCCCCCGGCGATGTAGCGTAGGGCCACATTCGCGATCGTCGTGTCGAGCACTTCCATGAATGTCGGCACGACCACCGCCAACGCGATGATCCAAGGGTTGATCGCCCGTGGCACCGCGGCTGGGGGCGGTGGCGTGACGGCGGCGGTCGTGCTCACGGCTTTGCGATGGCCGCCGGGATCGACGCCTGGAGGAAGCGGCCGGCGTTCAGGCCTGTCGGTGTGCTTCGGATATCGACCGAGGCCTCGACCGAAAGGCCGACGAAGAGCGGAGCCTTTTCGGGATTGTAATCGATCACGTCAATCCTAACCGGCAGACGCTGCACGACCTTGACGAAGTTCCCGGTTGCGTTTTGCGGAGGCAGCAGTGCTAATGTTGATCCGGTGCCCATGGTGAAGCCGGAGATGCGTCCCTCGAATTTCCGCTTGCTTCCATACATATCCACTTCCAATTCCGCGTGCTGGCCGATTCGTAGCTCGCGAAGCTGCGTTTCCTTGAAGTTCGCATCCACCCAGATGTCGCGTAACGAACGGATCGCCATCAGGTTCTGACCCACCAGCACATGGTTGCCGGGGTTAACGTTGCGCCGCGTGACCACGCCGTCGATTGCGGAGCGAATCGTGCAGTAGCGCAGTTGGAGCTTCGCTTGGTCGAGGTCGCGACGCGCCTCTTCCAGCTTAGCCTGCGCGAGTTTTAATGTGGGCGCCGTCTTGAGAACCTTGGCAAGAATGCGGTCGATGTTGCCGCCCGGGTCACGTTTGTAAAATTCCTCCAGAAGTGCTTTCGGCGTGAGATCGTAGGACGATGACACGATGCCGAGTGGCGCCGCGCCTTGCATCAATTCGAAAAGCGCTTGCCGGACGGCGGAATAGGTTTGATCGAGATCGGCAGGCGCGTCGGCGAGGCTCTTACCACCGCTCGGTTCTCGGGGTAATCCGAGGGCGACGCGCTGCTGATAAACGCTTTCCAGTGTTTGCGCCACTCGTGCATTGGCGACGTCGAGCGCCTCGCGCTTCTGATCGTATTCCTCGTGGCTCACCATTTTTTGCGCGACCAGTTTTTTTGCGCGTTTAAATTCTGTTTGGGCAAGAGCCAGCGTAGCCCGGCTTTGATCCAAGGTCGCTACCCTCGCCCGCAGGACACCGACCTGATTGTCCACATTCTCGATGGTGTGCTGGAGCTTGAAGCGCAGGCTCCGCGCATGCCCGATTTCGCTGCGCGCCGTGGCATGCGCCGTGGCGAGTTCCGCCTGCGCGGCATCAAGCATCGCCTGTTTGATCGAGACTTGCACGCGATAGGGTTCGGGATCGAGTTCCACCAGCACGGTTCCCTTTGCCACGCGGTTGTTGTCATCCACGAGCACGCGCGCGACTTGTCCCGCCACGCGCGGTGCGACAAAGGTCACGTGGCTGTTCACATACGCGTCGTCGGTTGAAACCGTGTGCAGCGAGTGGAGTACCAGCGGGATTCCTATCCCCAGCAGGATCGCCGCGGCGGCGAATGCGAGCACGAAGCGCCACTTCCGTCGCACGTGTGACGGGCTGCTAGGCGGTTTAATCGGCGGTGCGGATTGCGGAGGGGGCTGAGTTGGGATATCCGATGTCGGCTGATTGATCGGGCTTGGACTGGATTCTTCGGAAGCCATGCGGTCCTCCTTGGGACGCTTGGTTAAAGTGTACCCATGTCGATACAACGCCACTCGGAACATCTATCTTTTCCGAGCTGAGCACGCTCTACGAGCGATCGAGCGTGCCGGTGTCATGGCCAAAGGAACGAAAAAACAATGTCCGTGCCACGGACGAGTTCCTCTAGGCGCGACACTCAATAATCGATTACTGTATTCGATTGCTACGTGCGCTACGAGTTCGCGAACAAGACAGATAACAGATATTATACTGCGATACGATGGCGACAACGCACGTGCCACGCAGTAATCGTTCCATATCCCACCCATCTGAAGTCCTGAAATAGCCGGTTGTGGGGATTGTATCTGCCGTTTAGGCGGCTGCCGGGAGCGCGGGCGCGTTACCTCCCTGTCGTCGAAGGCGAATCACTTTGGCCAGATACGTCCGAGGGACATGCTGTTTTGCTCACTGTGGGTCCCAAAGCAGAGCTTGTGTAGCTAGAGGCGGTTCACCAGTTTCTCAACTAACCCAATGTAAGGATTAGCCCATGCCGAGAGTGCATCACCCCACCTGGCTGCTGCGTGTCTGGCCGCTGCTGCGGTGGAAAAACCGCGTGACCGCAGAAACTATCCGCAGCGATCTCATCTCCGGCCTGACCGTGGCCATTGTCGTCGTGCCGCAGGCCGTGGCCTTCGCTTCCATCGCCGGGATGCCGCCGCAGTACGGACTTTACGCGGGCATGATTCCACCCATCGTTGCCGCCCTGTTCGGCTCGTCCTGGCACCTGATGTCTGGCCCCACCACTGCCGCCTCCATCGTGTTGCTCTCCTCGCTGAGCGCCCTCGCCGAGCCGCTGACCCCCGAGTATGTCAGCCTGGCGCTGACGCTGACCTTCATGGTGGGGGTGATCGAGCTGGCGCTCGGGGTGGCGCGCATGGGGACCTTGGTCAACTTCATCTCCCACTCGGTGGTGGTGGGCTTCACCACCGGGGCGGCCATCCTCATCGCGAGCAAGCAGCTGAAGAACTTCTTCGGCGTGCCCATCCCGCGCGAAGGCAATCTGTTCACCACCCTCGAACACTTCTGGCACCAGGTCTCCAACATCAATGGCTATGTCCTGGCCATCGCGCTGCTGACTCTGGTGGCCGGCCTGACGGTTAAACGCCTTTACCCGAAAGTGCCCTTCCTGATCGTGGCGCTGCTGGCCGGCACCGCCCTCGGAGTGCTGCTGAACTTCGGCATCGGCGATCAGGCCACCGGCATTGCGACCGTCGGCGCGTTGCCCCAGACCCTGCCGCCCTTGTCGATGCCCGATTTCTCCCTGCAGACCATCCGGGATCTCGCTCCCGGGGCCTTGGCGATGACGCTGTTCGCCCTCACCGAAGCCGTCTCCATTGGGCGTGCCATCGGTATTCGCAGTGGTCAGTTGGTGGACGGTAACCAGGAGTTTATCGGCCAGGGCCTCTCCAACATTGCCGGCAGCTTCTTCTCTGCCTACGTGGCCACCGGCTCCTTCAACCGTACCAGCCTCAACTACCAGGCGGGCGCCAAGACCCCCATAAGCGCCATGATCGCCGGTTTCCTGGAGATCTTCATCGTGCTGGCGATCGCGCCGCTGGTGGCCTATCTGCCCACCGCCGCCATGGCAGGCATTTTGTTTATAGTCGCCTGGGGCCTCATCGATATCCCAGCCATCAAGCACATCTTTGCCTCCACCCACTCGGAGCGCGCCATTTTTATGGTCACTTTTCTCTCATCTTTGTTCTTGGACCTGGAATTCGCTATCCTGGCGGGCATCCTGCTGTCGTTGATGCTCTACCTGATGCGTGCCTCACGCCCGCGCATCGTCACCCGCGTCCCCGACCCGAACCTACCCAACCGAAAGTTCACCAGCGACCTCGGCCGGCTCAAGGAGTGCCCGCAGTTGCATATCATGCGCATCGACGGCTCGCTGTTCTTTGGCTCGGTGGCCTACATCCGCGAGAAATTCTCCAGGCTCGAGCAGCGCCACCCGCAACAGAAGCACCTCGCCATCGTCGCCCAGGGCATCAGCTTTGCCGACATCGCCGGGGCCGACGCGCTCGCCAACGAGGCCGAGCGACGCCGCGCGGAGGGAGGCGGGCTCTACCTCATAAACACGAAGTTAGGACTGAGGGAGTCGCTGGAGGAGTGCCACGCCATCGGAAAGATCGACCCCGACAACATCTTTCCGGGCAAATCGGCGGCGCTGCGGGCCATCTTCCAGAAGATGGACATGTCGGTCTGCCGTGGCTGCCGAGTGCGTATCTTCCTCGAGTGCGCCACGGTGCCGTTCACGAATGAGGACAAGGGTGTTGCGGGAAACCAGCAGGGGGTGGGGCTATGATCAAGCGGCGACTGCTGCGCCTTGCGGTCAAGGCCAACCTCAACTCGCGGGCCGCCTGGGAGGTCCGCTACGCCCTCTGGGGCGGGGCGCTGGCAGTGGGGCTTGCGGCAACCCTGTTCGCGCTCGCCGCCGATATTGCCAACGGCCTGTTTACCCGCGGCATTGGCTTCTCGCCCTGGCTTGCCTTCCTTCTCTGCCCGGGCGGGCTGATGCTGGTGAGCTGGCTGACCCGCCACTGGTTTCCCGGCACCCAGGGCAGTGGCATTCCCCAGGTGCTCGCCGCCCTGGAGGCAAGACGCAACCAGGGAGTGCGTTCAAGAGTGTTTTCCATGCGCATCGCCCTCGGCAAGATGCTGCTCACCCTATTCGGGCTGCTGGCCGGCGCCTCCATCGGCCGCGAGGGACCCACCGTGCACGTGGGGGCTTCCATCATGTTCGCATTCGGCCGCAAGGTGCAATTTCCCCCACACTATCTGGAGCGGGCGCTCATTCTCGGCGGTGGCGCGGCGGGCATTGCCGCGGCTTTCAACACCCCCATCGCCGGGGTAGTGTTCGCTATCGAGGAGCTGAGTCGCAGCTTCGAGGAGAAGACCAACGGCATCGTCCTTACCGCGGTGATCCTGGCCGGCATCACCGCGCAGGCCGTGCTTGGCAACTATAACTACTTCGGCACCAGCACGGCGGCGATGGAGCGCTGGCAGGACTGGTTCGCCATCCCGGTCTGCGGCGTAGTGGGGGGATTGTTCGGGGGACTTTTCAGTCAGATCCTGGTTACCGGCTCGGAGCGCATCACCCCCCTGCGCCTGCGCTACCCCATGTGGGTGGCCGCCGGGTGTGGCCTGGCTATTGCGGCGGTGGGCTTCTACTCGGGCAACTTGAGCTACGGCACCGGTTACGGCGAGGCCAGGGAGATTATCGCCAGCGGCCAGGCTATTACCACCGGTTACCCGTTCTACAAGTTTTTCGCCACGGTGGCCTCCTACCTAAGCGGCATTCCGGGCGGCATCTTCGCCCCGTCGCTGGCCTCCGGAGCCGGGGTGGGGGCGGATCTCGCCCAGTGGCTACCACAGATCTCCCCCCACGTGCTCATCATGCTGGGAATGGTGGGCTATTTCGTGGGAGTGGTGCAGACGCCGCTGACGGGCTTCATCATCGTCATGGAGATGACCAATGACCACTCTCTGCTGCTGCCGCTGATGGCCACCGCCTTCATCGCCTTCGGGTTCTCGCGGCTGGTCTGCAAGAAGCCGATCTACGTGGCCCTGGCACGGGCCTTCCTGGCGCCACTCCCGAAAGGGCCTGAAGTCGTGGCCAGATGATCAAGGTGAAACAAACGGTAGGTCAATAAAGTAAACGTGCAGATTTCTGGAAAACATACACTAAAGTCTCGTGCACAATCCACGGTGTGCCATAGACTTTTGTTTATGGCACTTATATTTTTTTTGTGGCATATGGAAATCGATATGTCCGAAATATCAAAAACGATGGAAGTCAATCTGGGTCGCCAAGGGCGGTTGGTGATACCGGCATCCCTGCGGCGATCGTTGGGGTTCGCGGCGGGCGATCGGCTGATCGCCCGCGAGGAAGCTGGGCGGCTGGTGCTAGAAAAGCAGGAGACCATCAAACAACGGCTCAAAGCCCGGTTTGCAAAAATACCCAAAGATCGCAGTTTGGCTGATGAGTTGATTGCGGACAGGCGAAAATCCGCGAAAAAAGAATCCCTGGGATGACCGCCGTCTTGGATGCTTCGGCGTTGCTGGCTTATTTGATGGACGAGCCGGGGAGCGGTGTGGTTGACCGCGTGCTGGCAGAGTCTTTGATGTCGAGCGTGGACTGGGCCGAAGTCGTGCAGAAATCGATCGCGGCAGGGGTCGATGTCGAAGGCATACGGGCTGATTTACAATCCCTGGGGCTTATGATCGAGCCGTTCACGGCGGAGGATGGGGAAACGGCAGGACGGCTGTGGGTGCGAACGCGAAACGCCGGCTTGTTGCTGGGAGACCGCGCCTGTTTGAGCCTGGGACTGCGAACGGGATTGCCCGTGATGACCTGCGACCGAGCCTGGGCTTCGCATGGCGATCGAGATGGGCGAGAAGAGTTGGACGCTGTTATTCAGCGATGGGAAGCCCAAGGCCAACGGACAACTTCGGGTGCACCAAGCAGTAGTTGAGGGGGATAAGAAAGAGTGTTTGGGTGCGGTGGTCAACCAAGCGAAAGAGCGCTTTAAGCTAAGCGCGGAGGTGAAGGTGGTGAGTTGTTACGAAGCGGGTCAAGAGGGGTTTTGGCCGCATCGGTGGATGGAGGCAGCGGGGGTAGTCAACTGTGTGGTGGACTCGGCGAGTCTAGAGGTCAACCGGCGCTACCGTCGAGCCAAGACAGACCAATTGGACGTTCGCAAGATGTTGGAGATGTTGGTGCGTTGGTCGCTAGGCGAGCGTGGGGTATGGCGAGTGGTGCGTGTGCCGAGTGTGGAGGAAGAAGATCGTCGGCGGCTGCATCGCGAGTTGGAGCGGATCAAGAAAGAGGAAAAACAGCACCGCACGCGGATACGCTCGCTGCTGAAGTTACACGGTTTGCGCCCAGCGGTGAACCCCGGAGGTCGGGGTTGGTCGAGCTATGTGCAGGGACTGAGCGATGTGTTGCCGGCGAGGGCGTGGTCGGAAATGGTGCGCCAAACAGAGCGCTTAGAGCTGGTGCGGCGCCACAAGCGCGCGCTGCAAGCCGAGCAGGCGCAGGCGCTTGAGCAAGCCCCAAGCGCCGACGCACTGATGCAACAGATTGTGGGTTTAGCGTTGCTGCGAGGCATCGGCGTGGGCAGTGCATGGCTATTGGTGATGGAATTTTTCGGCGGGCGCCAGTTTAAGAGTCGCCGCCAGGTGGCGGGCTGTGCGGAGTTGGATCCGACCCCTTATGACAGTGGTCAGAGTCGGCGCGAGCAAGGGATCAGCAAGGCGGGGAATAAGCGCGTTCGGTGGTTGATGGTGGAGTTGGCGTGGAGCTGGTTACGCTATCAGCCCGACAGTGCGCTGAGTCGGTGGTTTCATCAACGCTTTGGCGGAGACGGCAAGCGCCAACGGCGAGTCGGCATCGTGGCGCTGGCGAGGCGCCTGCTGGTGGCGTTGTGGAACGATCTGGACCGTGGGGTGATTCCCGAGGGCGCCGAGTTCAAGTCGGCGGTGTAAGCGGGCCATTAGCTCGGTGGTTTGCAGGCGGTTGATGAGCACTCTCCCCAGTAAGGATTGAACGTTGAAGGAGGTATTGCGGGTTGGGTGAAGGCGCCCGTACCACAACCAGGTGGTGAATTCAGACCACCGTTTCCGTAGAAGGGGCGCTTTCTTAAAGGGTAAGACACAGTGTTTAGTGCGCAAGCAGTTTTTGGCGACTGGCTTTGGCCGGCACGGATAGAAGGTGGAACGGGGCGTGTCCCGATTTTCTCCGACACCCGCCAAACAAAGGCAATACACTTTGAAGGTTGGCCTCTGTGATGAAGGGGGCACTGAAAAGTGCAATTATCCGCCCGTAAATCGCACAGGCTGTGCAGAATTGTATTGTGAATTACCTACGCAGGTGATGAATGAAAGATTTTTTCAACGAGATGTAAAAAAATCGTGATTTGAGGGTTGACAAGTGACACCTCATAGAAGGTTGGGGTGAGGAACGAACCCCAACGTATTCGTCATTCCGCGCCACCCTATGCGTTGGGGTCCCTTCGTCTCCCCAACCTACGCTTGCTAAAGATAAGAGCGGCCCAGCATGGCTGCACCCGGGAAGCGGAAATCAAGGCAATTTTGCAGGCAGCGGTCAACCAGACTCCACGGAAAAGGCCATTGGCCGAAGCACTGATGGATATCCCGAAGTTGGACGCGGATATAGAAGATCTGTTTGCCCGTTCGCACCGGATCATAGCGCCAGCGCTCGCTTCAGATCGTCATGTTCGAATGCACTGGCCATGCGGGAGATTTCCGTAGAATGGACACCGACTTGGTTGGCAACGTCACGCCACGTCGCCGTTGCTTTGGCGACTTCCTTGATGATAGCTCGTGCTGGTGTCAGTCCCAGGCTGAAATATTCCGCCGCCTCTTCGAGAAGGTCGATAGAGCAAGTGCCTTCGTCGAGATCAATATTCGTCGTCAGGATACGCGGTTTGATGTCCGTAGGCACCGGGTTGAGGTCGTAAGCTGGCGACAAAGACCAGCCCGCCCTGCCGAGCCAGAGGAAACCGTGGTTGCGCAGGTGATCATCCACATTGGAAATCAGCACATTGAAGGCTACGCGCCGTTAAAGAGCCTGTGCGTCGGTCCTCGCATGTGCGCCGCTGGGTGATAGCATCGATGATCTCCGGGTAGCTGCCGGTTTCGCCATCCTTAGATCCGGTCATCGCCATGGCAGAGAGAAAAGGGATACGTGTTGCCCCAGCGCGATCGAAGCGACGCGACAAAAGTATACTCTTTCCCGCGATCCGAAGGAGTTTGTGGTGAGGTGTTACGATGCCAGCGTACTCTGCAAGGCGAAGGGCTACTTCTTCCCATGTCTCCATGCTGTATTCGTCCGTTTCCTTCGGAAACTTGGCTATCGATAGATGTCCGTGCTGGTCTATGAGCGAAGCCTTAGGCCGGGCCCCCAAGAGACGAGCCAGGCGCATAGATGAGTTGCAGATCCTCGTCCGGTTCCTCGTCGCGAAGGATACGTTCGGTGACCGGAAGGAGGCGGCCGAGTTCGATCAAAGCTGGCACACCTGCGTGTGTAGGCGCCTGAAATACATCGTCTCCCCACCAACGAAATCTTAGTGCCCCGAGACGAGTCTCGTCCGTAACGCCGAGGAGATAGTCAGTCTCGGTGAGCGATCGGACGGCACGAGATTTTCGCTCGGCCCGCCGGCGCTCGACGCGTTGCATCAGACGACGGCCCCAGGTATCGGGTGCTGAGTCACCGATCGAATCATTGATCTATCCAGGCGCCAGCACACGGCTCACGCTCGCATATCGATGAAGTGCCGCATGCCGCCAATCCGCGTACCCCATCAGGCCATAGATCTCGGGTCCATTCCCTTGGATCGAACCTGGGCTATGGTTCCACAAGGTTACGCGGTTATGCGGGCTCTCCAAACGTTGGCGCGTGCTGATCCCCCTTCCCGCTATTTCCACCCCAATCGGGCGGCAGAAAACCCATACGGACATAGCGGTGGAATGACGAATAGGGCCAATCCGCAATCCGTGACACCAAACCATGTTTCATCGGGTTCCTATGCACATAATCCACATGATTCACCAAATCCCTTTCATTCCGTATCGTGTGTTCCCAATAGCGCCGATGCCATATGCCTCTCTCCTTGCGGCGTTTCCTGGCCGCCGAGAGACGTTCCTGTTTCGGCAGACCCTTGGCGAACAGCAGCTTGATCAACCGCCAACGGGTCGCGTAATCCGCATCGCCTGGAGGCAAGGTCCACACACAATGCAAATGATCCGGCAACACCACCCAGGCGATAATCTCAAACGGGTACAAGCGCTTCACCCGACGCACCGCCTCCCGCAATAGCCCGATCTCCGCCACAAGCAAATCCTGCCTCCGCTCGAGCAACGCCACAGTAAAAAAATACGTCCCGCCAGGAACCCAATTTCGCCTGTAATCAGGCATCCCCTCACCCCTTCAAGAAACACACGTCATCATTGCGTAGGGCGGATTCGGAGCGCAGCGACAATCCGCCAAACACCTCGCCGGCATCCACGAGGTTCGAAACAACCCATGCCGAACCTCAATGCGTGGGATGACATTGAGAGGAAACAATCCGGCTTTTCTCTCCGTTCCAATGGCGGATCGCTATCGCGGATCCGCCGTACGTGGTACGTGGTACGTGGTACGTGGTACGTGGTACGTGGTACGTGGTACGTGGTACGTGGTACGTGGTACGTGGTGCCGTATCGATTATCGTATTGAGTAATGCGAGGACGAACCTGTCTTTCAAGTAATGACGTAGCTTTACTTTCAAGACATCGTGGTCAATGGACGGAAAATACTGCTCGATGTCCATCTTTAAGACGTACGGGTAGCGTTTCGACCATTTTTGGTAACGGTCCACCGCAGCGTGCACGCCTTTGCCTTGTCGGCACGCGTAGCTATCGAAGATAAATCGTCTGTCGATCAGTGGTTCGATGATATTCATAACCGCGTGGTGCACCACACGATCGCGAAACGGTGCGGCGGCGATCTGGCGTTTTTTTCGTTCGTAAATGGTGAATAGCCGATAACTGCCGGGTCGATAGCTGAAATTGTTTAATTCTTGCTGCAGGCTTATCAACTCGGCTTCAAGGTTCAGGGTGAATTCTGCCACCGCACGAACCGATTGCTTGCCCTTGCGAGCCTTGAGGTAGGCTCTGAGCAGATTGTCAAAGTTGGCCACCTCAGGCCACAGTCTGCCAAGCCGTTTCATGGAGATGGGGTGGATTTAAGGTTCTTAGCTGCTTTTTGCCAGCCGCCAATCTGTTTTCCCAGATCGTCCAGAAGTTTGGCCCCATATGCGTAACGTTTGGTGGGGATGGTCTGAAGTTCATGGGCCATCCGCCAGAGATGCCGTACCACGGCAAGGCGCAGATTAGCTCGTTCGAGCAGCTCGCGCTTGGTTTTTGCATAGGCCGCCTCCACCAGGAGTTCCAAAATTTCGAGAAGAACGGCTTCCAATCGTTCGCCGAGGGTAAACCGCCGGTTGCGGGGAAAGTTATCCAACAGTGGAATCAGCCAGGTCAGAAGATTGTGGCAGTCCTGGACTGCCTTGGGCAAGGAATTTTGCGTCATGAAAAGATTTCGATGGGGGCTTCGCCCCCATACCCCCAAAGGGAAAAAGAAAAAAGATAAAAGCTAAAGTGTCCTGGCCAGCCGAAAACCGATGCCGCTGTCGCGGTAGTCTGGCGCGCTCCCGTAGCGGTAAGCACAACGCACGTCCTGTGGCTCGTCGAACCACGAGCCACCACGCAACACACGGAGAGCGCATTTACCGTCTTCGGCAGATCTCCATCGGAGTACCATCCACTGGTGCGCCTTTATAGCTATCAGTATAACAATCCTGATTCCATTCCCAGACATTCCCTAGCATGTCATGCAGTCCCCAGGCATTCGCCGTAAATTTTCCCACCGGGGCAGTAAAAGCAAACTCGTCCTCGCAATTAAACGAACCCCAGGATATAGTGAAAATACTTTTTAGCCGTGATTCGTTCTTCGCATCGAATACATTGGCGTACGTGCAGGCGGCATCTTTTTCGCCTTCACCATTTTCTGGCCAATAGCGAACCGTCTTAGTCGTGGCGCGCGCGGCATACTCCCATTCCGCCTCCGAAGGTAAGCGATAGTTGAAGCCAGTACGTTTCGAGAGCCACTGAGCATAGGCGGTGGCATCCTCCCAACTGACATAGATCACGGGCCGATCGCCTCGGCCCCAGCCTTGATCAGAAGGTTTATCACGCCCGGTCGCCGCCGCAAACAGGTCGTATTCCTCGAAGGTCACCTCGTATTTGCCCATCTCAAACGCCTGGGCAAAGCGCACGGTATGGACAGGGCGCTCATCGGGTTGCCCGCCTCCGGAAAGATCGCCCATCTCGAATGCTCCGGCCGGGATCGTCACCATTGCTGGGTGCGGCACCGGCCAGAGGCCCAACTGCACAAACAGCGCCTTGGCCGCGAGTGTCGGGCGGATATTGTGATTTGTTGACATGAAACAGAATGCCGAGTGTCACAAGGGCAAAGAGACCCAGCACGGCAAATCCAGCTCGAATCCCCAGTCGATGCCGCTTACAGGCCTCCAGATAGGCATCCGCTGTAGCGGAATGCGGCTCGGCCGCGCCGAGGTAGCGTTGCAGCAGTTTGCCGGTGCGTAGCGCGCCGCGCTGACGGCCCGACTTATCCCATTCGATGGCGACCCGTTCCAGATCTCTGCGTGCCCGCAGGGCTTCGGCGTGATCGCGTATCCACTGGTGCAACCGTTCCCAGCCCATCAGCACGGTTTCGTGGGCGACTTCTAGTGTGGGTTCGTCATTTTCTCCCTTGCCGGTAACCAGCAGGCGCGCCTGGGTCAGCGCCTCGGCGGCGGTTTTGGCGTCACCTGTAAGCCGCGATAACGGTGCGCGACGCCGTGTGGCGACCTCTTGTTCGTTGACCTCGACCAGATGGGCGAACAGGCTCGGTAACGCGGCGTCGAGATCAATATTAAGCCCCTGCAGCGCGGTCTCCGCGCGTTTCTGCACCGCGCCCCGCACCCCGCCAAAGGCTTCGTAAGCCGCGATGCTGAGCATTCCAGCGTCTTTCTCTTGCCGATAGAGCTGATGCAGTGTAAAGGCGATTAGCGCCATCGCGCCCGGACCTTCGCCCGCATCGTCGAGCAAACGCTGCGCCAGACCGTTTTGCAGCTCCAGTCCGGCAGCCTCGGCCGGGCGGACGATCATCTCGTGAAGGGCGCTCAGGCTGGGCGGGTCGAGGGGGAAGGTGCCGCGATCGCGGCGCAACAACTTTGCCAGTATCGGCTCCTGAATGGCCTGGGCGTAGAAATCGGCACGCAGTGTAACGATGACACGCAGTCGTGGTTGCGCCACGATGTGGTCCAGCAGTTTTAGAAAGTCCTGGCGGTCCTCCGCCTTACTCTGTGTGAACAGCTCCTCGAACTGATCGATGACAAGCAGCATCTCGCTAGTTGATTTGTGTTGTGTCAACAATCCAGTTAGATAGTTCTGTGCGACAGCTGGATCTTTGCGCAGCACGCCGGCTATCTCTTGATCGGTCTGATCGGTGATGCCAAGTGCGGATTTAAACTCGAAGGCCATTGTCAGAAACGGGCTGCCGCCGCGTTCACCGGGCTTGAAACGCAGATCACTCCACGGCGCGTTCCCGACGATCCCGGTGCGAAGGCGCGGCAGCAGGCCCGCCATGACCAGCGAGGACTTACCCGATCCGGAGACCCCGACGACGGCGACAAACCGCACCTTGGGATCGGCGAATTGCTGCAGCAATTGGTCAACTTCCGATCCGCGGCCAAAATAGATCGGCGCTTGTTCCGGTTCGAATGCCTCCAGGCCGGGATAGGGGGATTCTGTCCAGATTAGCGAAGCGGTGGCTGGCTTGTGATCCGGCAAAGCGGCGTTCGCCGCGGGCAGTGTTTCCAGAAGTTTATCCAAACGGTCGCGCAGGTGGCCCTCGAACTGCCGGCGGAAGTCGTCAGGGGCTTCGTAATGGTTGATACCGCCCTTTAAAGCACCGTCTGGATTGGTGAAGGTGGCGAAGAACGCTTTTAGCTTGTTCCATTGTTCAACGATGGAGGCATAGTCCGGATCATCAAGATCAGGATTAGGTGCTCCTTTGCGGCGATACACCCACACGGCCGGTCTACCGTGATTCCTATAACCATTCAGGGCGTTGAGATATTCCCACTCGGTGCCAGAGAGATAGGGCGTGCCATCCGACTTCAACTCGAAGTCAGCTGGAAGTTGGGTCCCGATGCGCGACCATAAAATGATAACAGCAAGATCGCAGTCCGCTGGTTTGGGAAGACCCTGTGCGATCGCCCCCTGTGGCGTCAATCCGGCTTCCATCGCCACCGCTGCGCCGGGTTGGTCCCAGGCGATAATCTCGATATCGATGTGGCCACGAAAGCGCCGCTCGCTACTGATGTGGGTGATCGCCTCGCGCGCCAGCTTTCGCTCCAGCGGTACGTCACCCGGGGAGGCTAGAAATAGGCGAAACGGCTTAGGATTGCCGCTTACGACTCGCGCCCCGTTACTATTCTCCCCTGACCCCATAATATGGACTAATACATTACTGCATTAATACAGCTCTAAGGATCCCCGATACTTTAGGACCCCAAGCAACTGTGCCCCGATTTACAATGACGTGTCAATCGATGTTATCGTCTTTTCTAAATGTAAGGCTAACCGAATCAATGGGATTTTGGAAGTTACGCGAATCAACTCAGTCATCGGGGCTTTTATAGATGACTCATGAGTGATTGCGTGGCCTTGGCGGAAATCCATCAGTAAGGAGGCACAATGTGAACGCCCGCTTTCGTCTGGTTTGTTGCCCTACAGATAAATAGCTTGAATGACTCAGATGGGTCGAACTCGGTTCGTCGATCGCTGACATTGCGTGTAAGATCAAGCTAAGCTTGTGTGGCTAATAGGTGTTGTTCGGTTCTCGGGCAGTCGCATAGCCGCCGCGGGCAGGGCTTTCCATTCAGGTGGTTGAGGATGTTCACGGTCACCCTCGGTCTGCAATCCTGGTGATGTTACTGCCATCGCCATCCCACTCGCAACAGGTTTTGCCGGGAAAATCTTTGTACCCGGCCGCATCACGGTAGTCTTCGACTTGCAACTCGGCTTTCCTATCGATGTCGATTTGGAAATCGTGTCAATGCGGAGTTCGCAGCAAGAGGCTCGACTACCAGCCTCGCATCAAAGAATTACACTCGAATGACAGTCACCGCTACGCCAACCGAATGTTTCTGGAGAATACTCCCTACTCGATCCAACACACCCACAATCCGGTGGACCAGTGTATCTGGGGCGTAGATGCGTTCGAAAAGGCGAGCGTAGCGCACATCAAAATCCCCAGCGTTGGTACGCCTTCAATCTTACCAAACGCAGTCATAAGGGCCATTGTTACAAAAATTACAAAGATCGGTGGCCGGGGAGACATCATCCGTTCATCTGGCTGGGTTTTCATTACGCTTCAGGGTATGGGCAGAACGATATTTTCCGACCGCTTCGACGGCAGACCGGAGGGTTTGGCAGCCGGTCAAACGAGTTAAGCCGGCGTCGTCCAACCATTTACTGCTCCACCCAGAAAATCACGCCGGGCCTTGGAGCCCGGCTCCCCACCAAGATTGGAGAGTAGAGAATGAATAAGCGTTTGCTTTCACTCGTGTTGGTGACTTCGAGCGTATCCGCCGGAGGCGCCACCGGGGCCGAAACGGCACTGGACAGTTGGTTGAGCGGCGACTATCTGACGGGAGACTGGAACGGCAGTCGCACGGAGCTGGAGGACAAAGGTTACCGCTTCTTTGGTTATTACAACGCGATCGTCGCCAGCAATGTCAGCGGGGGTATCGATCAGCGCACCGACTATGCCGGTGATCTCTACGCGGGTGTTCAACTCGATCTGGGGAAGAGCTTCGGCTGGGACGGTTGGACTTTCAATCTGACGGGTATCGACCGCCATGGCGACAGCATCGATGATGGCGTCGGCGGTATTTACAGCGTCATGCAACTGGTGGGCGGGCAAACCGGTTTTCTGTATGGCCTCAATCTCGAGAAGACCTGGGCGGACGAGAAATATGCCTTCAAATTCGGCCGCATCACCGCGACCGACGACTTCGCCGGTGCACCCTTTTACAGCTATTACTTGTCCAATAGCATCGACGGCCAGATCCGCGCGGTATTGCTCGACGGGGTGATGACCTCCTATCCTTTCGCGGTGTGGGGTGCGCGTTTCCAGTATGCCCCCCGCGACGACTTCCGGGTCAAGATCGGCGCCTACCAGCTCACTAAAAAGATGTTTGATCCCCAGCAGCACGGCACCGACTTCGCGTTTCGCGGCAGCGATGGCCTGTCGTTGATGACGCAGTTGGAATGGGACTGGTCGTGGGGCGGTAAACCCGGGCATGTTGGGCTCGGCATGAACAATGTCCATTTCGACATGCCAAAGTTCAACTCGGATGAGAGCTCCGATACGTTCATCCGCTATTACGCGCAACTGGATCAACAGCTCACCCAGCAGTCGGCCGGTGCCAAACAGGGCCTCTATCTATTCGCCACCCTGGCCTACACCGAGCAACAAGAAGTGGCGCTCGTTCCCTTCCATACCAGCTTCGGTGCCCAGTATGTAGGGCCGTTTATCCGGACGCAACGACGACCGAGTGATCTTCGGCACGACCTACGGCAGCTTGAGCGAGGATTATGCCGACGAACAGCAGGCCCTGGGTCACGGCCGCCCGAACTACGAATGGATTTTCGAACTCGGTTACCGCGCTCAGCTCACCAAGTTCGCCTACATCCAACCGGATGTCCAATATGTGACGAATCCGGGAGGCACGCGGGATATCCCGGATGCGACCGTGCTCGGTATGCAATTCGGCTTCACCTTCTGAACGTCAATAACAAACTTGCACTCGCAAGACCCGATAAGGAGGAACAACATGATCAGATTAGACTCATCCTCGGTGTGCCTCGGCGCGCGGGCGGTGAACAAGACCGACGCGATTCGCCAGGTCGGCAAGTTATTGGTCGACAGCGGGTTCATTGAGCCCGCCTACGTGGATAGCCTGCTGGCTCGAGAGAAGGTTGCCAACACCTTTCTCGGCAATGGTATCGCGATCCCTCATGGGGTCCCGAAGGACCGTGGACTTATCAAACAAACGGGGGTGGCGGTGCTGCAAGTGCCGGACGGCGTGGAATGGGGTCCGGGGGATTCGGTCCATCTGGTGGTCGGCATCGCCGCCAAGTCCGACGAGCATCTGCAGATTCTCAGCAATCTCACCAGCGTGCTGGGTGACCGGGAAGAGGCGGCTCGGCTGGCCCATACCAGCGATCCCAATGAGATTACTCAGCGGCTGTCCGGTTCTCCGCAGCCGCCAGCCGGCAAGCTCCAGGAACCTCTGCCCGAAGATCTGCCCAACTCTTTCGACGTGGTGATCACGAATCCCCACGGATTGCACGCGCGCCCCGCCACGGCGTTGGTGGAGATCGCCAAGGGTTTCGAAGCGACCATCCGGCTGCGTCATCATGACCGGATCGGCGATGCCAAGAGCCTGATTTCGGTTCTGAATCTTGGCATCGAATCGGGGGCGAACCTGCGCGTTATGGCCGAGGGCGTGGACGCGGACGAGGCGCTGGCGGCCTTGCGCGAGGCGATCGAAGGTGGACTCGAGGAAGAAGAAACGGCGGCTGAGGCCGCGCCCGAGCTGCCGCTCATCGAATGGGAAGGGCAGACCCTGGTGGGTGTGGCCGCTTCACCGGGCATGGCCTGCGGACCGGTCTGGCAATATCAGCGGGGCAAGATCGTGGTGGCGTCTACCGCCCGCGATTCCGCCGCGGAGCTGACCCGACTCGCGCGGGCTTTGGAGAGTGCCAAGCGGGAGCTGGCCGAACTCTACGAAGAGGTGAAGACCAAGGCGGGAGCGGGTAGGGCGGCCATCTTCAAGGCGCATGCCGAGTTCCTCGAGGACCGGGGGTTGATCGATGCGGCCGAGGCTTTGATTCGTAAAGAGTCCCGCAGCGCGGGCTATGCCTGGGAACGCAGCTATTTGGAACAGGCTAAGCAGCTCGCGGCGCAGCAGGACGCGCTGCTGGCCGCCCGCGCCGTGGATCTGCGCGACGTCGGACGGCGGGTTTTGCGCCTGCTGGCCGAACGCATCGAGGACTCGCCGAAACTGCCGGACACCCCGGTGATCCTGATCGCCGATGATTTGAGCCCGTCGGACACGGCACGGCTAGATCCGGCGCTGGCGCTGGGTATTTGCACCAGCGCCGGCGGTCCCACCTCACATACCGCCATCATCGCCCGTTCCCTGGACATCCCGGCGGTGGTCGGCGCCGGCGATTCGCTGCTCGATATCGCCGACGGCACCCAGGTGGTGCTGGACGGCAACAGCGGTACCCTGGTGCTCGCGCCTACCGAGGCCGACCGGGCCGCTGCGGAAAAAGTGCAGGCCGACTTGGCCGCGCGGCGTGAGGCCGAGCGCCGTGCCTGCTACCAGCCGGCGATCATGAGCGACGGGCATCGTATCGAAGTGGTTGCCAACATCGCCGCGCCGGAGGAAGCGGCCAAGGCCGTGGAGGCGGGCGGCGAAGGGGTCGGTCTGTTGCGCACCGAGTTCCTGTTCCTGGGCCGCGAGCAGGCTCCGAGCGAGGACGAGCAGGCCGCCGCCTACACCGAGATGGTCCAGGCCTTGAACGGATTGCCGATTATCATCCGCACCCTGGATATCGGCGGTGACAAGTCGGTGCCTTATATGGCCATGCCGGCGGAGGACAATCCCTTCCTGGGAGAGCGCGGTATCCGCCTGTGCCTGAACCGTCCCGAATTGTTCCGCACTCAGCTGCGGGCGATCTTTCGCGCCGCCGCGGTGGGTCCGGTGCGCATCATGTTTCCGATGATCTCGACCCTGGAGGAACTCAAACGCGCCAAGGCGCTGACCGAGCAGGTGCGCAATGAACTGGAAGCCAAGCCGGTGGAAATCGGCATCATGATCGAAGTGCCGTCGGCGGTGATGCTAGCCGAGGAGCTCGCCGCCCAGGTGGATTTCTTTTCCATCGGCTCCAATGACCTGACGCAATACACCCTGGCGGTGGACCGGATGCATCCCGTGCTATCGCGCCAGGCGGATGGGTTGCATCCGGCGGTGTTGAGGATGATCGACCGCACCGTGCGAGCCGCCGACAAGGCCGGAAATTGGGTCGGCGTGTGTGGCGGTATCGCCGCCGACCCGGCCGGCGTCGTGATTCTGGCCGGGCTCGGTGTCCGCGAGTTGTCGGTAAGCATCCCGAGTATCGCCGCGGTCAAGGCCCAGATCCGGGGGCTTTCCATGGAACAAGCCTGTGATCGAGCGCTACGCGCTCTGGCGTGCAGCGATGCGGCGGCTGTGCGGCGCCTGCGTTAAGAGGAGGATGACGATGAACACCAAAACACGTATCGCCACACTGAGCCTGAACCCGGCGATCGACCAGACCGCGCGGGTCGCACGCTTCACCGCGGGACAGGTTAACCGGGTGGAGTGGGAACAAGCCGACGCCGGCGGCAAAGGGGTCAATGTGGCCTCATTTCTGGCCCATGCCGGGCTCTCGGTCGCGGCCACGGGTCTGCTAGGCAACGGCAATGCCGAGCCCTTCGTCGAACTGTTCGCCCGCAAGGGCATCGACGACCGCTGTGTACGCCTGCCGGGACGCACCCGGGTTAACGTGAAGATCGTCGATCCGATATTAAACCAGGTCACCGACATCAATTTTCCAGGCTTGTCTCCGCGGCCAGAGGATCTGGTGCGGCTCGACGAGACCCTCGATGAGCTTTGTAGTCGACACCGACTGGTTCGTGCTCTCCGGCAGCGTACCGGCCGGAGTCCCGTCGGAGATCTACGCGGAATGGGTTACCCGCCTCAAACAACGCGGTAAGCGAGTGCTGCTCGACGCCAGCGGGGAGCCGTTGGCCGCCGCCGTGAAGTGCGGCCCGGACATCATCAAACCCAATATCGATGAGCTCGGTGAGCTGGTGAGCCGACACTTGGTCGACCCGGTGGATGTACTGGCTGCGGCCCGGGCGCTGATCGGGGCAGGGGTAGGGCTGGTGGCCGTGTCCATGGGGGCCGACGGAGCCTTGTTCGTGGAGTCCGGCGCCGCCCTGCTGGCGCTGCCACCCCGGGTCGAGGTCAAGAGCACCGTCGGCGCGGGCGACGCGATGGTGGCGGGCATCGTCGTCGGCACCCTCCGTGGCCTTGACCTGGCCGGGCGTGCCCGTCTGGCGACGGCTTTCTCGCTCGGCGCACTCGGCGAGGTAGGCCCCCATCTGCCGGACATGCCGGTCGTCGAATCCTTTATAGAGCGCGTCGAAATCCGCGCCTTGAATAACCAATGAACTTGGAGAACAACATGGCTAAATTCATCGCAGTCACCTCTTGTCCCACGGGCATCGCCCACAGTTTGATGGCGGCCGAAGCCATCAAGAAAACCACGTCGTTGGCGGGACACGAGATCGAGGTCGAAGTCCACGGCTCCGAAGGCGTCACCAATCCCCTGTCAGACCAGACCGTCGCCGAAGCCCAGGCGCTGTTGATCGCCGCCGATATCCATGTGGAGACCGAGCGCTTCGGCGATAAGCCGACCCTGACGGTCTCCACCAGCCGGGCGATCCGCGACACCGACGGGGTGCTCAAGGAGTTACTCGCCCTGGTCCCCGGCCTGGCCGTGCCGGAACCGGCCCCGGCGGCTCCTGAGCAAAAGACTGAAACCGAACGCCCAGCGGCCGGCAAGCGGATCGTCGCGATCACCGCTTGCCCCACGGGGATCGCGCACACCTTCATGGCGGCGGATGCGCTGAAAAACGCGGCTGCCGCGGCGGGCGACGAGATCAGCGTCGAAACCCAGGGTTCGGTTGGGGCGAAAAACCAGTTGAGCGAGGCGCAGATCGCGGCGGCGGACCTGGTCATCATCGCCGCCGACACCCATGTCGATCCGAGCCGCTTTGCCGGTAAGCGCGTTTACACCACCTCGGTCGGTGCGGCGGTGAAGGGTGCCGCGGACGTCATCGCCCGGGCCAAGAACGAAGCGGTGATCAGTGGCGCCGCGCCCACTGGGGCGGCCGCTGAAAGGAGCACTAAAAAGAAGATGGAGGGGCCTTACAAGCATCTGCTGACCGGGGTCTCCTACATGCTGCCGATCGTGGTCGCCGGCGGGTTGTGCATCGCGTTGTCCTTCGTTTTCGGTATCAAGGCCTTCGAGCAGGAAGGCACGCTGGCAAAAGCCTTGATGGATATCGGCGGCGGTGCCGCGTTCAAGCTGATGATCCCGATTCTCTCCGGTTATATCGCCTATTCCATCGCCGATCGTCCGGGGCTGACTCCCGGCTTGATCGGCGGCATGCTGGCGGTTAGTCTGGAGGCCGGTTTTCTCGGCGGTATCGTCTCCGGCTTTCTCGGCGGCTATATCGCACTGTGGCTTCGGGACTGGATCAAGCTACCGCAGCATTTTGAGGGACTCAAACCGGTACTGGTGATCCCGTTGCTGTCGACCTTGGCCGTGGGACTGTTGATGATCTACGTGGTAGGCGCCCCGGTGAAACTCATCATGGATGGGCTGACCCACTTCCTCCAAAGCATGAGCTCCACCAATGCCGTGTTTCTTGGGCTGCTCCTTGGCGCCATGATGGCGGTGGACATGGGTGGGCCGGTGAACAAGGCGGCATATACCTTTGCGGTGGGACTATTGACCAGCGATACCTACATGCCGATGGCAGCGGTGATGGCGGCCGGAATGACACCTCCCCTCGGTATCTCTTTTGCTACCATGATCGGCGGCAACCGTTTCACCCAAGCCGAGCGCGAGGCCGGCAAAGCGGCCGGTATCCTGGGGTTATCCTTCATCACCGAAGGGGCGATCCCCTTCGCGGCCAAAGATCCGCTGCGGGTGATCCCCTCGCTGATCGTCGGCTCGGCCATCACCGGTGCGCTATCCATGTACTTTGGGGTCGAACTGAGGGCGCCTCACGGAGGGCTGTTTGTGCTCCTTATCCCGAATGCCGTCACCAATCTACAATGGTATGCCATCGCCATCGCGATGGGCACGGCGGTGACCACAGCGACCTTGCTAATGCTAAAGCCGTCCCTGGAGGAACCCAAGGCTATGCCGGTGGCGGGATTAACGGTCAAATAGGACAATTGACCGGCCCGGAATTAACGGTGATATTAGGCATTCACCCATTCCGGGCCGACTCCATTCTGGAAGTAGAACCGGTAATTATTCCCTCCGGTGGTGAACTACTCGAGCGATTCTTTGAATTGGCGCGTTCATTGGTGGACAGAGCAAGGTCACACGATTCGGAGGAACTGGCGCAGGTCAGAGAGACATTCTTGCCCAAACTCCTCTGCAATCAGCCGATCGAACTCCCAACAGCGTCGGTTTCGTATATTGTGAAACTTGTGAACTTTGTGTTATGTTTCCAATAAATAACCGGCCAATGGAGCCTATTATGCAAACCGAACGAATTACGATCCCGGAAGAACTATTGCGTCTCAAGCCATTCGCTGACCTCGACAGTGTGTCGATGTCCAGCCTGGCTCGTAAGGGCACGTCAGTGCTACAGCAGATCCTATCCACCGCGCAGGCTGTGGCGGTAAAGATCCAAGGCCAGGGGGCCATGGTTACCCTGTCGCAGCGTCAATACGATGAGATGGTGGCGCTGATCCATCAGCTTCATGCCGAACACGCCGACGACGGTTTTACCCAGGCCTTGAGCCAACGGTTCGACAAACTGGTCGCGCACATGAACCAGCCGGGCGCGGCCCAAGCCACCGATGCCGCGCTGTTCGGTGACCCGGCTTCACTCAACACTACTTACCGGCCCGGCGCCACCGAGTCGAAAGATTGACCGGACAGCCGGATGATTGTTGTCCTCGCCGGCGTGAACGGTGCCGGGAAAAGCTCGATTGGCGGCTCGGCGCTACGCGCAGCGAAACAGGACTGGTACAACCCGGACGAATTCGCTCAAGCGATGCGTGAGCAATTCCCGGACAAGCCGTTGGAGGAGATCAACAGCCAGGTCTGGCACGAGGGCCGGCGCCGGTTGGAAGCGGCTATTCGCGACAATACCGATTTCGCCTTTGAAACCACGCTCGGCGGCAGCACCATCACCAACACATTGCTGGACGCAATCGCCGCCGGCGAGCCGGTCAGTGTCTGGTATTGCGGCCTGGAATCTCTCGAGCTATATATCGAGAGGGTGGCCGGTCGCGTGGCCCGTGGCGGGCATGATATTCCCGAAGACCTGATCCGCTTGCGCCACAAGACCTCCATGCGCAATCTCTGCCGTTTGGCACCAGGGCTGCATCAGCTCGCGGTCTACGACAATTCGAAACCGCTGAATGCGCAAATGCAGCCGAACATCCGGCGCCTTTTACACGTGCTCAAAGGCGAAATACGCGAGCTGGACCGGAATATGCCTGAATGGGCCAAGCCGGTAGCGGCGGTCTGCCTGAATACATTTTTGTCGCACCCAACCGTCAACATCGAGCGCGGCTGACCCCGGCCAAACGGGGCGGAGGCCCAAAGGGGAAACTGGAAAAAGGGCTTTTGTGCGACTTATACTCCGTAGATCGATGCGAGCGCACTGGGGGTACGATACGCAGAATTTCGGTGCGCCGTGCTGCTGAACAGGGAATCCCGCCGCGTGGTCTGCTCGGCGATTCTCGCGCTGACAATCGTCTGACAAAAAACGTCCAATGAAGCGAAAAGCACTTATCGTCCTGAGCGGTGGCGTGCTTGCACTGGCCGATTCGCGGCACAAGCCTGGTTCAAACGGTGACGGTGAGACCCCAAACAGTCGGTTGAGGAATGCGATATGAAAGTCATTGCAGATCTATGTGTGGTTCCGCTCGGTGTCGGTGTATCGGTATCGGAGTATGTCGCAGCCTGTGAAAAGGTTTTCGAAGAGGCAGGCTTGAAGACCAAACTGCACGCCTACGGCACCAACCTAGAGGGCGAGTGGGACGACGTCTTCGCCGCCATCAAACGGTGTCACGAGGTCGTGCACGAACTCGGCGCGCCGCGTATCACCTCGACGCTGCGGTTTGGTACGCGCACCGATCGTGAACAGACCATGGACGAGAAAGTTCGCAGCGTCGAGAAAAGACGTGTCGAGAAAAAACGTTGAGCGTGCGCTGTGAAGTCGTTGCGGTCGGCACGGAGTTACTGCTGGGCCAGATCGTCGACACCAATTCGAGTTGGATTGGTGAGCGGCTCAGCCTTGCCGGTATCGATTCCCACTTTCAGACCAAAGTCGGCGATAACCTCGAGCGAATCATCAGCGTGGTTCGCGTTGCCCTGGCGCGCAGCGACGCGGTGATCATGTGCGGTGGGCTCGGACCGACACACGACGACATCACACGCGAGGCGATCGCAGCCGTCATGGACGTGCCGTTGGTGAGAGACGAGGCGATCGCCGAGCGCATCCGCGGCTTGTTTCACGCCCGTGGACGTTCGATGCCGGCTATCAATCTCCGTCAGGCCGACGTACCGAAGGGTGCTCGGGTCATCGGGCAGATGCCCGGAACAGCCCCGGGTCTGGTGTGTCCGGTGGGAGAGAAGGTGATCTACGCGGTACCCGGCGTTCCGTTTGAAATGCGCGAAATGGTCGATGGTACGGTGCTTCCGGATCTGAAGCGCCGCGCCGGCGCCGAATCGATCATTGGCAGCCGGGTGTTGCGAACCTGGGGATGGTCGGAGTCGCGCCTCGCGGAAATCTCTCGCCGCGCGCATCTCCAAACTCGATGAAGCGGGTAATCCCACCATCGCTTTTCTTGCCAGCGGCATGGAAGGACTGAAAGTACGCATCACCGCCAAGGCTCCCGACATCGCCAGCGTACGGGACCTCTTGCACCGGGAGGAAACCGAGATCCACGGGCTGTTGGGGAATATCGTATTCGGCGTCGACGATGACACCATGGAGTCGGTGGTACTCGATCTGCTGAGCCAACGCGGCATGACCTTGGCGGTCGCTGAAACCGTCACCGGCGGTCTGGTCGCAGCCCGCCTCTCCGCGCAGTCCGGCGCCGACGGAGTCCTGCGCGGCAGCGTTGTATTCGGCGCCGCAGAATTACGATTTGGCACGCTGGAGCTGGCCGAGGGCGCGGTGTCTCCGCAGGAGGCCGCTAAGGCAATGGCCCTCGGCATACGAAAGATCATGGGAGCGGACGTGGGATTGGCCGCCGTCGCGAGCGAAGAAGACGAGAACACTGAGAAAAGCACCACCGGTACCGTTTACCTCGCCGTCGCAATCGGTGACGACGTAACAGCACAATGCGTGCATCTGCCGGGAGACCGCGAACGGATCCAACAATTTGCCGTCATCGGATTGTTGAACATGTTGCGATTGAGGTTGGAGGGACGTGGCGCGTGAGGCGGAAGGTGGCCTCGACTGGCCACCGGCGGCCTACTGCTGGGCTCCGCCTGGCCGGGGACCGGCGGCGAGGCGGAAGCCCAGATTGGGGCTGCGGAGGGCGGGCGAGGCGTCGTAGCGGTAGGCGGCGCGCAGCCACCTGCCGAAGGCGATCCAACCGCCGCCGCGCCCCACGCGGTCGGAGCCCCGCTCGGGACCCGTAGGATCGATGCTCGTTTCTACCGAAGGATAATCCGCAAACCCGTCCTCGCACCATTCCCACGCATTGCCGTGCATTTGATAGAGCCCCCAGGGGTTGGAGGCAAAACTTTTTACCGGCATCGTCTTATCCCTATATTTCCCTTTGGGACCATTGTGATAGGGATAGTTGCCGTCATAATTGGCCAGGTCCGTGGACAAGTCACCGCCCCACCAGAACGGCGTTGCCGTGCCCGCCCGGCAGGCGTATTCCCATTCCGCTTCCGAGGGCAGGCGCGCTTGCAGACCCGGGAGTTGCCGGTTGAGCGTTTCGTAGAAGGTATGGACTTCGTCCCAGCTCACCGTTTCCACCGGCAGATCCTCGCCTTTGAACTCACTGGGATTGTCCCCCATCACGGCGCGCCATAACGCCTGGCTGCACGCGGTCTCCGCCAGCCAGTAACCCCGGGTGAGGAGGACCCGGTGGCGGGTTTCATTATCCAACCGCTGGGGCTCGTCGTCGGGCGAGCCCATCCAGAAATCGCCGGGCGGGATCCAGCGCAAACGCAGGGATTCACCCTTAACGGAGAGCTTGACCGCGCGCCCGTAGCGAACGGCCGCGACGGCAACGCCCTCGGGTAGATACGGCGGTTTTCCCGACTCGAAATCCGCCCACTGGCTTTCATCCACCCACGCCGCCCGGACCCCCTCCACCGCCGATAGCGGATGCAGGGCGCCCCTAAAGGCTTCTCCCGGATAACACCAGCGCAAGCGCCGGTCGTCGGGCAAAGTGCAATAGAGACCTTCGGGGCCTTGTTCGATGGCGGTGGCCCAGGGAGGTTTAAATTTTTTTTGAAAGAGGACGTTTTCCTGAGCACTGTGAATCTCAATGCGGTTTTCACTTTGAATTCGATCGCCTGGTGCAAGGCGGGCAATCCGGTCATCGTGTTTATGATAGACGGGGCCGGTCTCGAATTGGAACAAGGGGGGGGATATGGGAGCGGAGGCCGGGTCAATCTGTAACCCGGCCATACCGCCGTAGATGCGGACCCCGGATTGCCGTATTCCCTTTGGGGTTGGCGCGCCCGGTGCCAACCCCGCCGGCAGCTCCGCCCTTGGCAGTTGCGTCGCCGCCAAACGAACGGACAGGGCGACTTTTTTGCCCACCGGGGTTTCCCAGAATTCGGGGGGATGCCGATGACCCGCCCCCAGCACCCAGCCCGCCAACAACGCGGCTTCATCAGCTTTCACCTCGCGAGTCATCGTGTTGGCCAGCGCCACCCACTGGTTGCCGGCGTCATAGTCCCCGAGACCCTGCGATTCCCATCATGCGTGTTCCCACAGTCGTAGCTCGGCCGGCCAGCCCTTGTGCCATTTCTCGATGGTCTGCAAAGCCGCGGTTCTTGTGGCCGCGGGCAGCTCCAGAAAGCTCCGCCGGTGCTCGGTGAGATACTCGGGACGCACTCGGATTCCTACCGCCGAGCACAGGGTATGCGGCGATTGCCAGAGCTGAAGCTCGGTTTCGACCGGCGCTTCCGGCAGCGGTAACAGATGACGCAATCCCCGCAGCAAACCAGGGCAGACTTCCCAACACTGGGCGATACAGGCCAGCAAGAACGAGAGGCTGGCGTGTTGCCCGGCGCTGTAATGGATAGGCGGGCTAGCGCGCTCGGTAAAACGGATGATCCGCACGGCCTGGTCCGCAGCACCCTCGGGGTTGACAGGATTGGTCCAATAGACGGTACTGCGTTTTTCGCTGGCGGCGTTTGTCAAGGGGCGCCATGGCGCTCCATCGGCACCTCGGCCTTCGGGAGCGACCAGCAGGATTCGGCCCGCCTCGGGACAGTATTTGAGTTCCGTCCAGCCGTCTTTTTGCATGGGCAGCAAATAGCCCCAGGTGGCGTCTGAAGTCACGCTGATCAGATGGTAGTTTCCGCCCGGTGGCCCCAGCACTTTTTGCAGCATCGTTTGTAACTTCTCATTATCCACAGGTAGCTGCTCGATGAATCAGCTCGGATAGACGAGGAATCTGTGCGGCTCCAGATATTCGATCTCGGAGATAGTGCCAGAAGGATAGGCCGTGTTTGCGACAGGTTTTCTTCAGACTTGCAAACGTATCCCGGCTTTTTCGTCCCGCTTCGCTGCGAGTGCTGCCACTGATTTTTCGTTTTTTCACGTAATCCCGGATATCGCGTTCACTGAGGTTGTTGTGCAGGGGAACCCAGGGCTTGTCCAATACTCTGAGCAGCTCCTGTTGGTTGTCCCCCAAACGCTTCAAGGCCTGATTGAGAGTCGCATAACAGGTCTGGGTGCGACAAAGCTCTTCAAACCTGGCGCGTATCTCTTCGGCCTGAGCGGGTTGCGGATTGAGTTTGTAGCCCTTGATATCAGCGTAGAGTTGCCAGAGCTGTTCGCGGACCCACTTCACGGCCTTCTCATGTCCCTCATTGAGCGGGATGAGCCGATTGATGACGCGCTCGGCATGGATCCAACACAAGGCATGGTCAAATACATTGAATTGACCCGCATCGTCACTCATGATGACAAGCTCGCTGGGGATGCCTTGTGCCAGAAGTCCCCCGATGAGGGCCCCTTCAGTGACGATTTTTCGATGGCGTGAACGCGTGATGCCTTGGGCTGTCAGCCAGTAATCCCATGCGTCCTGATTATCGAGATCGACCTGCACCGTGTTCAGGCTGGCCTGAAGTCGTTTGGGCAGTTTTTGTTGGGCCAAGTACTCCAACGCCCCCTCGTTGAGCACGTAGCGGCGTTCAACCCCTTGACTCAAGCACTCCAAAAAGTTGATTCGACTCTTCGATTCTGTGCTGGAAAACCAGGCAAACAACTCATTACCGATGTGGGTGCAGTAACCGCTCTTGCCCGCATGACGGGCAGCGGTATCGTCGGTGTGTAAGATCGGCGATACCGCCATACCAACACTCAGAATTTCCGCCTTTTCCTCATGAAATTGATCCAGTTTCCGGGTGAGTAAATGACTGAGCTGTCCACTGGAGATGTCCACACCCAGATCGCGCAGGAACTCCAATAACAGAGGTTGGGTGACATGCTGATGATGATAGGGGTACAGGATAAAGCTGTGCAGTTCTTTCCCCCAATGCCCATCACGGATGCCCGCCGGGAGTTTGCCGGTCACATAGCACCCGTCTGCGGTTTCATATTGCGCCAGGCGGTAGCAGGTATTGTGTAGTTGGATCACCAAATCCTGAACAGCGACATCCCGATAACCTTTGAATGTGCTGCCCTCGGGGACGACATCCGGTTCGATGATTTCGGTCTTATGAATGGGGAGTTGTTCGGTTTTTTTACGTTTGGGACCTTTCTTTTTCCCTTTATTCTCGTTTTCATCCTTAGTGTCCTTGTCATCATCGCTATCCGTTTTCTTGTCCAGGGTGCTGGGCTTAATTTTCGGTTTAGTCGTTTCACCCTTGAGTTTCAGGATCTGTTGCTCCAGCTCCTCTATCTGCTTCTGCTGCCAAGCAATCAGCTCAAGCAACGCATCTACTAATGGGCTACGCTCGCTCTCGCTAAGCTCTGGCATTGAAGGTTTAGGGGATTCCATTGGGTTATTATAGCCTGATTTTTAATGGGGTCCCTGTGGATAATGAGAAGTTACGAAGCGGATCCGTAAGTCACTTAAATCAAAACGGGATCCCACCTTATTCGAGCGTTCACGAAAACAGCTTGAATCGCTGATTGAGCAGGCTAAACGCGATCAGATCGACTTATTCTATTTCGATGAATCCGGTTTCACCTTAGAACCTTGCGTTCCCTACGCTTGGCAAGCCATGGGCGAAACCCTTGAAATCTCCACCGCCAAAAGTCAGCGCTTAAATGGGTTGGGCTTTGTCAATCGAGATGGCCAATTTGACTCTATTGTGGTTGAAGGCTCCGTTAATTCTGCTGTCGTTGTGGCTTGTATTGATCAGTTTGTTGAAACACTCAAGAGGCCAACGGTTCTTATTCTTGACAACGCCCCAACCCACACCAGTGAAGAATTTAATGAGAATATTGAACGCTGGAAACAGCGGGGATTAACGATCCAACCGATCGCACCTTATTCTCCAGAACTCAACATCATCGAAATCGTTTGGCGGAAAATTAAATATGAATGGCTTCCTTTTTCTGCTTATGAGTCTTATGAAAATCTCAAAAATGAATTATTCAACGTACTGGCTGGCATTGGGACAGATTTCAAAATAAAGTTCGCCTGAAACGTTAAAGAACTTTTAGTCGACTACTTATCTGCTAGACCCCTATCTGCTATGCGATCATCGCAGGGTTAAATC
>CAVSWL010000020.1:0-53817 GCA_963731655.1 uncultured Gammaproteobacteria bacterium
GTGATCGGGAGGGTTTGTCTTTTTTCCTCAAACCAGGGCATAAATGACTCGGGCGCCATCGGGCGGCTGAACAGATACCCTTGCACCGCGTCGCAGCCTCGATCCTTTAGATATTTTAGCTGTGCCTCTCGTTCTACGCCTTCGGCGACAACCTTGAATCCCAGATTATGCGCCAGTGCAATAGTCGAGGCGACGATTGCGGTATCATCCACATCGGTGATCAGATCATGGATGAACGAGCGTTCAATTTTGAGTGCATCGATGGGAAAGCGCTTGAGATAGGCCAGCGAAGAAAAACCGGTGCCGAAATTATCGATGGAGAGTTTTACCCCGATTTTTTTTAAATCACCCAGTAGGGTCACGCTTTCATCGATGTTTTCCATCAAGGTACTTTCCGTGAGTTCTAATTCCAAATGTTGCGCTGATACTCCTGTCTCTTGCAAGATTCCGGTGATTTGTTCCACTAAATATTTCCGGTTGAACTGTAGCGCCGATAAGTTTACGGAGATACTGAGCTGTTCCAGCCCTGCATTCTGCCAAGCTTTGATCTGTACGCACGCGTTGCGCAATATCCACTCTCCCAGGGGGACGATTAAGCCGGTTTCTTCTGCGAGTGGAATGAACTCGGCGGGTAACAATACCCCTCTATCGGGGTGATGCCAGCGCACCAACGACTCTAAACAAAGAAGTTGACCCGTGCGGAGATTGAATCGAGGTTGAAAATGAAGCTGCAGTCGATTTTGTTCCAGGGCTTGGCGTAGCTCGGCCTTGAACTTCATCAGCCGCATTGAGTGTAAATTGATTGAATTCGAATAGAATCGATAGCCATTGCGTCCCTGTTCTTTGGCATGATACATCGCAGCATCCGCACGTTTGAGCAGCATTTCCGGGTCATCGCCATCCTCAGGGTACAAACTGATGCCGATACTGGTGGTGACATGAATCTCGCTACCTTCTACCGTGAACGGAAGGGCTAATATATCAACAATCCGCTGGCCGAGCGCGGCCGCATCTTGGCTGTGGCGGATATCGCTCGCGATCATTACAAACTCATCGCCTCCAAGCCGAGCGATGGTGCCATTACCCTTCTTGAATTCCGCAGTCTCTGGACTGGGTTCTGAACCACGAGTAATCGCGTCGTAGCTCCGCACGGTGTCCAATAGTCGCATAGCAACCTGTTTTAACAATTCGTCTCCGGCACTGTGGCCCAAAGTATCATTGATCAGCTTGAATTGATCCAGATCAAGGAAATAAACAGCCCCTGATCTGTGGTAACGCTTGGCATGTGCCAGAGTGTTCTCCAATTTCCTTTTTAGATACGCGCGGTTAGGCAACCCGGTGACGGAATCGTAATAGGCCAGTTGATGAACGTGGTGTTCAGCGCGACGCAACTCGGTAATGTTTTGCAGCGTTCCAATCAGTTGCGTCCCACCTTTATTGGTTACTTGAGCCCGCTGATGGCCGATACATTCTGTCCCATCCGTTCTCACGATCCGATGATCAATGCTATAACTCTCGCCTTCGCGTAAGGCTTGGTGGATGGTGGAATCCACATATTCCCGATCTTCGGGATGGATAAAACTTATAAATTGCTCATAAGTGCCACTGGAGACCTGCGGACTAAGCTCGAACAAGCGACTAATTTCTGCCGACCATCGTATGGTGTTTTTTTCGAGATCCCATTGCCAATGTCCGAGCTGGGCGGTGTGCTGAGCTTTTGCCAGGCGTGCTTGGCTGTTCCTTAGTTCCTCGGCTGTCTTCATGGCGCGCCACGCATATCGAACCCGGTGATTTAATAGGGGATAATTCACCGGCTTAGTAATAAAGTCGGTGGCCCCGAGTTCATAGGCTCGATTGATAGACTCCATGTCATCCAGAGCGGTCAACATGAGAATCGGTGTATGGATGCCATTTGGTAATGCGCGTAATGCAGCACAAGTGGCAAATCCATCCATCTCCGGCATCATGACATCCAGTAGCACGATATCCGCCGGATCTCGCTTGAATGCGGTTAATGCTTGCAGCCCGTTCTCGGCTGATTGAAGCTGATATCCTGCCTTTTCCAGCACGGCAATAGCCAATTGCCGAGCGATCTTATCATCATCGACCACAAGTATTTTGGTCTCTACTTGGGAGGGGCCATCGGCACTCGCTGAATGCTGGGATGTGTTGTCTTCGCTTAGCGCGGTACACACCGCTTCAAATTGCTTCTCGACCTCCGGACACAGCTCAGCGGCATCTTCCATGCCATTTGACATACCCAGTCCCTCCAAGGCTTGGCAAAGTGCGGCAAGTTTCTGTGCGCCAAGGGCGGCGCTACTCGATTTTAGGCTGTGCGCGGTTTTCAGCAATGTGTTCGCATCCCTCTGAGCGATGCTCTCTCGTAGCATTCGCATTTGCTGAGGCGCTTGCTCTAAATAGAGTGAAATGAGTTTAGTCGTCACATCGTGGCCTTCCAAACGCTCTAGCCTTGTGAGGCTCGCTAATTCGGCTGGTTCCAACGGCGCGAGTGACCGCTCGGCGTTCGGCGAAGCTTGTGTCGTTGTTTGCTCACTAGGGATGGCCTGCATCTGGCCAGATTGCGGCGTTAACCACCGATCCAATAGCTGGATTAATTGATTTTCCGTGTAGGGTTTGCTGAGATAATCATCCATTCCCGCCGATAAACAACGCTCCCGATCTCCTTCCATCGCGCTAGCGGTTAGGGCAACGATGGGCGTGTGTTGTGCTGTTCCGTGCTCTTTTTCGCGAATTTTTGCGGTGACTTCGAAACCACTCAGTTCGGGCATTTGGCAGTCCATGAGTACGATATCGAAGGCCCCTCGCTCAAGCGCACTGAGCGCACTGCGCCCATCGCTAATCCCTTGGGCTAGGCAACCAAGGCTTTCAAGTAGGGCAACGGCCACCTTCAAATTGACGGGATTGTCTTCGACCACTAGAATTCGTCGGCCATTAAACAATCTGTTTCTTTCTTTAGATTTATTTAGGTTGGCGAACGATCTGGGCCATGGGTTGGATTCGCCGGGCTGAACGGCGAGCAGGGCGCCACGTAACTGGGATAAGCGCACGGGTTTGGTAAGAAAATAGTCGATACCGAATGCCGCTGACGTTTGAGTGTCAATCGGACTGGTCACTGGACCCATAATGATTATACGAGTGTTTCTGATTACCGGATCTGCCTTGATACGCTCCACAAGCTGTAACCCATCCATCTCGGGCATGAACCGGTCTAATAGCGCGAGATGAAAGGGTGCGTCGCAGGCTGCGGCGGCGCTTAATGCGGCAAATACATGCTGTGCGCTAGCAATGCTTTTGCAAGGCACGCCTAAGGCTGCGAGATAGTGTTCTAACGTTTCTCGACTGCTAAGATTGTCATCGACGAGCAACACGCGTATACCGCTCAGCACTTCCTCGGTGTTTACCGCCGCTGTGGTTTGTTCCGGCTGCTTATCTAAACGCACCCTAAACCAGAAACTCGAACCTTTCCCGAGCTCGCTTTCCACACCGATTTCGCCGCCGGTCAGTTCCGCAAGCTGTTTGGCGATGGCTAGGCCCAGGCCCGATCCACCGTAGGGTCTCGTGGTTGTGTCGGCGGTTTGAATAAACGACTGAAAAATGCGGCCTTGATCTTCCGGCGCGATCCCGGGTCCGGTATCGCGCACCTCAAAATTCAAGACGGCTTGATGCTCAGTTTCATCTTTTTCACTGCATGTAACCTGTAACAGAACTTCACCTCGTTCGGTGAACTTAATCGCATTTCCAACCAAATTGGAAAGGATTTGATTGAGTCGCGCTGGATCACCCGAGTAGGCCGTGTGCAGTTCAGTAGGAATGCGGCAAATGAGTTCTAATCCCTTGTGCTGAGCGCGTTCGGCAAACTGTTCTCCAACCGTTTCGATGAGCAACCGCAAGTCAAAAAGTTTGTATTGGAGCCTTAGTTTCCCGGCTTCAATTTTCGAAAAATCCAGGATGTCATTCACCACTTCTAGCAGCGATTCTCCCGAGTGGCCGATCCCTTCGGCGAAACCGCGCTGCTGGGTGCTGAGATCGGTTTTCATTAACAATTCCGTCAATCCCAGGATCCCACTAACCGGGGTACGGATCTCATGGCTCATGGTTGCTAAGAATTGAGATTTGATGTGATTCGCCTGTTGTGCGTTCTCCCGTTCTTGTTCGATGGTGAATATCTGTGCTTTTATATGTGACGCCATTGCCGAGAATGTTTTTGCCAACATACCAACTTCATCCTTGCCTTGGGGGAGGTTGGATATTTTGGAAAATTGGCCTGAGGCAAAATCACGCATTCTGTTTGCCAGTTGCCGTAAACGGGTAACCAATGTATTTGCATTGTAAATTTGATAGATTGTGAATAGCGAAAGCACAATAAACGCAACGACAAACAAAATTGCTTTTGAGGTAGACGATGTTTGTTGCCGCTGTAGGAATCTATTCGTCGTTAACCCCATTCGCTGGTCAATGTCATTTTGTATCGTAGCGATTCCTGGAGATAAGCGTTTAAATCGCAAAGCACTTTGCTGAGCGTTCTGCTCAAGCTCCTTGACTTTCTTTAGCAATTGCGACACTAAATGCTGGTATTCTGCGATATTCGCTAACAGCGTAGCTTTCAGCCCATCGTTTAGCTCATCGCTTTGCACTTGTGCACTAAACTCGGCGCTTTGATTCTGCAAACTTTGCGCGGGCTCCATATCCAGCGAGTTACTTAAATCCTTTTCGTATAATCGCATTTGCATAAATTTAAAGAGCAGTGATCGTTTATCAATTTGTTTCAATTGTTGCTCGATACGTTCTTCTACAGTACTAAGCCTGGAGAAAATTCCCTGTGCTTTATTGGACCCAATTGTTTTTTGAATGATCGAAGATTTCTGCACCGATTGCCGGTAGAGTTCCAGGCTGGTGAGTAAGGTTGTTAAATGTTCGAAAATGTTATTATGGCTTAATCGAGTCATTAACTCATTTGATGTGTTCCGTACAAAAGCAATACGCCGTTCAAAGTTTTGATAGAGAGAAGGCTTTCTTGATGACGCCATTTGTAACTCTTCAAGCCTGGCCAACAAGGTCTGAAGCTCGATGTTAGCAAGTTGTTTCTTCGATAGGAGTAACTGCTCTTGCTCCGTGAAGAACGCGTCGTGGAGCACTTTATCCCTATAATCGAGCAATCCTATGCCTGCGATCATTAACAATGCGACCACCGCTAATAAGGAAATCTGATAGATTAGCGTAGAAAAACGCGTCTGGGAAAACCAAGCGTTCGAGCGCAATATCGTTTCCATATAACTGGTTAGGCGTAGTGTAAACCTGTAATTACATTTAATGCCGATTGTTGTAAATACAGCTAGCTACTCTGTCGTGGCTTTAAGCCAATATTGCAGAGGGTGATCTAGCGACTAAGCGGACATTAAACCTCGCTTTCATGAGGTGTGTCACTAGTGTACTAAAATAATTTCACCCTAGGTATTCCTGTTCCTGTATTGCTTATACCCCTATTTATCATATGACTGATAATTAGAGCATAACGACGACAATGGAGAATGGTGCAATCAGAAACGGTTCAAATGCGGCGCAACATAGGAGTAGGACCATGGTACTTCTATGGGGGTGGCAGAGACAACTAATTTTATTTGAAGACTAGGCTACATCGTTATTACTGTAGAAATAGGGCTGTAGACGACGAGCAAGATTCTCTGATATCTGGGTGATGTTAAAATTGTAAGTGAAATTGAGTTGGCATGCTGGTGCGGGCAAATGCCTGAGTCGAGTACTGGGGTTAGCCCATAGGGCTCTTCAACAACCTTGGTGTGGGTAACTAGCGAATAGCGTGCATGCTATACTAATGAGCTTCTTAGGCCGGTTTAACCAGGAGGAATTCCAGCAACGCTTTTTGGGCATGTAAGCGATTGCGGGCTTCGTCCCAAACCACGCTTTGCGGTCCCTCCAAGATTTCTGCGCTGACTTCTTCCCCGCGATGCGCGGGCAAACAGTGCATGAACAAAGCCCCTTTACTTGCTTGAGCCATCAATTTGGTGGTGACCTGATAATTAACGAAAGCTCGAGCGCGCTCGGCTTTTTCTGATTCTTGACCCATGCTGGCCCAGACGTCGGTGACCACTAAGTCCACACCTTTTACCGCCTCCATTGGGTCATGCAATATCTCAACTCGGTCAGCCGCCGCTTGTAGAACGGTCTGATCCGGCTCATAGCCCTGGGGACAAGCAATCTTGAGATTGAAGTCGAACTGTCGAGCCGCATTGATGTAGGAATAACACATGTTGTTGCTGTCCCCGATCCAAGCCACATTCGCACCTTTGATATCACCACGATGTTCTCGCCAGGTCTGCATATCTGCGAGTAACTGGCAGGGATGATAGCGGTCTGTCAAGCCATTAATTACCGGCACCAGCGATACATTGGCGAAACGCTCAATGATGCTGTGCTCGAAGGTGCGAATCATGATGACATCGACCATCCGTGAAAGTACCTTTGCGCTGTCCTCGATAGGTTCTCCGCGACTCAATTGGGTATCTCTGGGAGAAAGAAACAGCGCATGCCCTCCAAATTGTGCCATCCCCACCTCGAAAGAGACCCGCGTGCGAGTGGAGGACTTATCGAAAATCATAGCGAGTGTCTTGTTCTTCAATGGTTCATAGATCTCGCCACGTTGACAAATTTGCTTGAGCTCTGTGGCGCGATTAATTAGCCGGTCCAACTCTGGTGGGGTCATGTCCAAGAGTGTGAGAAAATGCCGAATGTTCATCCTGGGTCATTCCTTTAGCTACGTTGAAGTCACGGCTTGTGAAAGGTTTGACATTCGTGGAGAGACGATATCTGGGAGGTATCGATATTGCGTGGCTTGTAGCATTGCCGTCCTCTGTATCAATGGAATCGGGGATGGAATTGTAACAGTGCTATTCCGATGAAAGTACACCACGGTTAGGGGAGACCTTAGGCGTTCTGGACGGAAGCGCGGGATGGATAGCCAAGAAACTCATAGATCAGCTCGACAACGGTATCAATCAGTTCAGCTGTTTGTTGCTGGCTAATGATCAGCGGCGGTAATAATCGGATGACATTTTCCGCGGTGACATTGATCAGTACTCGTCTCGTCAATGCTTGCTGTACCAACGAGCCACAGGGTTTGTCGAGCTCAATACCCATCATCAATCCGCGGTGGCGAATGTCCGTGACGCCCTGGAGGTCAGCTAACTGATCAGTGAACGTAGCATACATTTGTAGGCCAACGTTCTCCGCCTGTTTATAGAGCTCTTGTTGCTCAATAGTGTCGATGACGGCTAACCCGGCCCGGCAGGCGAGCGGATTTCCCCCGAAAGTTGAACCGTGACTGCCTGGAGCGAAGAGGTGTGCCGCCTCACCCCGTGCCAAACAGGCTCCGATCGGAAAACCATTACCCAAAGCCTTTGCAACGCAGAGAACATCGGGAGTTGCGGCTTCGTGTTGAAAACAAAACCAACGCCCGGTCCGACTCATGCCGGATTGCACCTCATCGAGCATCATTAACCAGCCTCGTTGAGTGCACAGTTGGCGGATTCCAGTCAGATAGCCATTATTTGCTACGCGTACCCCTCCCTCGCCCTGTACTGGTTCAAGCAAGCAGGCCACGACTTCATCGTTGTTTTGAGTAGCGTACTCTAAAGCGGCAAGGTCATTGAACGGGACACGGAGGAAACCCTGGGGCAAGGGGTCGAAGCCGGCTTGTACTTTAGGGTTTCCCGTGGCCGTAAGCGTGGCCAAGGTGCGACCGTGAAAACTGTTTTCCATCACCACGATGATAGGGTTTTTAACTCCTTTACGATGTCCATACAAGCGGGCCAGTTTAATGGCGGCTTCATTGGCTTCTGCCCCTGAATTGCAGAAGAAAGCGGCTTCCATGCCAGCAATATGACATAAGCGTTCCGCGAGCCGAGATTGGACATCGATCCCGTATAAATTGGAGGTATGAATCAGTGTACCCGCTTGTTCGCAGATTGCTTGGGTTACAGCGGGATGGCTGTGGCCGAGTCCACAGACGCCTATCCCCGAGAGGGCGTCGAAATAGCGTTGACCTTCGGTATCCCATAACCAAGCGCCTTCGCCCCGCACAAAGGTGACGGGCAATCGTGTATAGGTGGTCATTAGATAATCGCTCATGGTGCGCGCTAAAGGCCCATTTAAATGGCTACCCACTCTCCAAGTCGCTGGACCAGCAGCCATAATTTAATAAAAAACGGCAGCGGGGACGCTGCCGTAGCAAGAACTTAAAAGTTAGAGTATAGGCTATTCAGTTGCGGTTCGGCAAACAGCTCCCCAAGCCTAGCGGTTCCACTGATCCACAATCATGATTCACAACGGGTTTAGGCGGCGAAATTACTAGCCGCGAAATCCCAGTTCACTACATTCCAAAAAGCCTGGACATATTTAGGCCGGGCATTGCGGTAATCGATATAGTAGGCGTGTTCCCAGACGTCGATGGTAAGTAAAGGTTGTTTGTCCCCAGTGATTACCGTGCCCGCGTTGCTGGTATTCACGATCTCGAGGCTACCCTCCGTGTTTTTAGCCAACCAAGTCCAGCCTGAGCCAAAATTGGTTGCCGCGGAAGTCGAAAATTTTTCTTTAAAATCAGCAACTCCACCGAAGGCGGCCGCAATGGCTTCGGCTAAGGGACCGGTCGGTTCACCACCCCCATTGGGGCTTAGGCAGTTAAAGTAGAAGGTGTGATTCCAAATCTGCGCGGCATTGTTGAATATGCCCCCTGCGGGAGCTTTTTTTATGATGTCCTCCAGGGGTAAGTTTTCATATTCTGTTCCAGGTATTAAATTGTTCAGGTTGGTGACATAGGTGGCGTGATGCTTATCATGATGGTATTCCAGCGTTTCCGCCGAAATATGGGGCTCGAGTGCGTTTTTCGCATAGGGTAGTTCAGGGAGTTCGTGTGCCATGGTTTGGTCCTCCTGGGCATGATTTGGGCTAGTGTATCGCGTGACACGGTAAAATGGGTAAGATAGGACAGAGCGGGTCGGTAATGCAATAATACGTACAAAATATCCGCTAATTTTATCAGCCAATCTTCAATTCACTGGATCTTATGCAAAGATGCAGGCTCCAGCGGATCGAACCGCTAAAGAGTAAATAGGTTAAGAGTATGTGTGGTATTGCCGGTGAACTGCATCTTGATGGCGTGGCACCCGATATGCGGGTGATCCGCAGGATGCTGGATAAACTCCAACGACGCGGGCCGGACCATGAAGGCAGTTATTCCGATGGGCCGGTGGCACTGGGACATCGCCGCTTGGCGATTATCGATCTGAGCACCCATGCCAATCAACCCATGGTAGACTCCGAATTGGGGCTCGTGTTGGTATTCAATGGCTGTATCTACAATTATCCTGAACTGCGTCGTGAGCTCAAGCTGCGCGGCTATCATTTTTTTTCCACTGGCGATACCGAAGTCATTATCAAAGCTTATCACGCCTGGGGGGAGGCTTGTGTAGAGCGCTTTATCGGTATGTTCGCCTTTGCCATTTGGGATATGGAACAACAATACCTGTTTCTGGCACGGGATCGACTGGGCATTAAACCGCTCTATTACACCCTGACTGATCGTATGTTTCGATTCGCCTCGAATTCGCAAGCTTTGCTCAACGCCGGTGGGGTGGATACTCGCCTCGATCCCGTCGCCTTGCACCATCATTTGAGCTTGCACGGGGTAGTCCCGGCACCTCGCACCATCATACGGGGGATCCGTAAGCTCGCGCCAGCCCAGACTTTAAGGGTCAGCCGCCAGGGGAAACTTCTTTCCAGACCCTACTGGAGTTTGAGCGCAACACGTCCCTCATGTGTGCTTACAGAAGAGGAATGGATCGACTCAATCGCGGCGAGCCTGCGGCGTGCTGTGGAACGGCGGCTCAATATCGCCGATGTGCCGGTGGGGGTTTTGCTTTCCGGAGGGCTGGATTCCAGTTTGCTCGTCGGCTTGTTGGCCCAAGCCGGTGTGAGCCAGTTGAAAACCTATACCGTGGGGTTTGAAGACCAGCCCGAGGAAAAGGGCAACGAATTCGAATACTCCGATCAGGTCGTCGAGCGATTCGCCACGGATCATCATCGCTATCACGTACCTAACCACGAGGTACTGGAGCGGTTACCCGAGGCCGTAGAGCAGATGGCAGAGCCCATGGTTGCTCAGGACGCGGTCGCCTTTTATCTTCTCGCCGAACAAGTCAGTCAAGACGTTAAGGTGGTGCAAAGTGGGCAAGGCGCGGATGAAGTGTTTGGCGGCTATTTCTGGTATCCGTTAATGGCGGCCGATCCCTCGGCAGAGTTGGACCGATTCCGCAAATATTATTTCGACCGCCCGCACGCCGAATACGCACAGACGGTTTCGGCTGCGTTGCTTGAGGCGGATTATACCTCCGAGCTCATAGCCGAACTCCTGGCTCAGCCCCAGGCGGATACCTTTATCGACAAAGTATTGCGTATGGACGTGACCACGTTGATTGTCGATGATCCAGTAAAACGCGTGGATAACATGACCATGGCCTGGGGCCTCGAAGCGCGCGTGCCGTTTCTGGATCATGAGTTGGTGGAACTGGCTTTGCAAATGCCGCCCGAATTAAAACTTAAGGAGGGTGGCAAATACCCGTTGAAACGAATCGCCCGCAAGCTTATTCCCGATGCCGTGATCGATCGGCCTAAAGGTTATTTCCCTGTGCCGGCTCTTAAATATGTGCGGGGACCATTTTTGGACTGGATGGTGGAGATTCTTACGGGACCCACTTGCCGAGATCGGGGTTTGTTTCGAACGGATTACGTCGATCGTCTGATCGAGCATCCTGATCGTTACTTGACGCCGCTCAAGGGCAGCAAGTTGTGGCATCTGGCGTTGCTAGAGTTGTGGTTGCAGCGGAACCTAGACTCTTAAGCCAAGTATCGATAGGGTTATTGTCTACCTCGTTTGACTTATAGAGATCGACCTACCCCCTAACTTTTTTTCTTCGCTCGCCATACAATAGAGGTTTATCACCGTATATGAGGTAAGCACAATGGACGATGTATTAGAGCGAATCAAACAGCAAGTTGAAACCAACCCGGTCATCATTTATATGAAAGGCACGCCTCAGATGCCACAGTGTGGGTTTTCCGCCCGCGCTGCCGCGGCGCTCAAGCAGTGTAACGAGGAGTTTGCCTATGTGAACGTATTGATGGATCCAGATATTTTCCAAAATCTGCCGCGCTTCGCCAACTGGCCCACGTTTCCTCAGATTTATATTAATGGAGAATTGATCGGCGGCTGTGATATCACCGTGGAAATGTTTGAGAAGGGCGAGTTGCAGTCTATGATTAAAGAGGTGCAAAACAAAACTACATCAGTTGGCGACATGGGGCAGAAAAGCGTTTAAGCTTCCCCGATAAAGCCCCAATAAAAAAGCCTCGAGTTCGAGGCTTTTTTATTGGGCGAAGAGGCATCGCAGGGATGTTGACTGGATCTACACGCCCGCAGCGAATTGAGATTGACGAGAATAAACGTGCCGTCGATTACACTATTGATGACTAAGCGCAAGGGGCTGGTCTGTGTGCATTACTTCCATCATTTGCCAGCGATTGACTATGGTGCAAAACAAGTCAGCCGTCTTCTGAGCGTCATAGACTGCTGAATGCGCTTCATTTTTGTTCCAGGTAATGCCGGCGGCTTGCACCGCGCGAGATAATACGGTCTGGCCATAGACCACTGCGCTCAGGGTTACCGTGTCCAAGTTACTAAAAGGATGAAACGGATTACGCTTGATTCCGGTGCGCTGTACCGCGGCGTTGAGAAAACCGAGATCAAAACTGGCATTGTGGCCTACGAGAATTGCCCGGTTGCATCCATTTGTTTTAATCGCTCCGCGAATGGCTTTAAAAACCCACTCGAGAGCGTCTTTCTCCGGCAGTGCGATACGTAACGGATGGAAGGGGTCTATGCCGTTGACTTCCAGAGAGGCGGGTTCCAGATTGGCGCCTTCGAAGGGTTGAACATGGGTGGATAATGTTTCATCAGCCGCTATTAAGCCTTTGCTATCCATGCTTAATAAGACAACGGCGATTTCCAGCAAGGCATCGGTTTTCGCATTAAAACCTCCTGTTTCCACATCCACAACTACGGGCAAGAAACCGCGGAACCGTTTGCCAACAGGAAAAAAATCGGTGGGGTTATTCATCTTCGAAGCTTAACTAAAAGCAACTGAGAATGCGAATGTTTGTGCGTCCTTACCGTTGCGTTCTCAGCGCTAAGGAGGTGATCACATCGCAGGACCCAGGCAAATAAAATGCTCCCCGTACCAGCGCTCAGTATTTCCTTTAGGACGGTTCTGAGTATAATCCCGCCGTAGCGTATACGGGAAAGGCATCCTATAACGGTAAGAACCTATCGGAGGAAGGCTTATTGACTTTGGAATAGTTTTCACGATTCCTTTGCTCAACGAGCCCCTGCGTCCCCTCTAACGATCCATAGATTTGCTGGGGACGAATTTGGACGCAGATTGCAACAAACCGAAGTCTGGAGAGCAGAATCACCCGGAATTAATAAACTGCCTTGATTGATCTTTGTGTCGCCACATTCGCGTGAATCTGGCCGATACCAGCGGCTTTGAGCATTCCTTGTGTCCCAGTAAGCTTGCCATGAGCTGCCTCTTAACCGCCAATGACTATGCATTGCCTAATCGGTTGAATTCAGCGGTTGGGCCGTAACTCCAGCCGGCGGCGAAGCTGGCATTGAATGACGCTATTCTTTAGTGAGGTCGGAGATGAACACCCAAGTCCTGTTGCAGGATGTAGATTCCCAAGAAACGCAGGAGTGGCTTGACGCCCTGGATGCCGTGATCGAAGTCGAAGGGGTAGAGCGTGCTCACTATTTGCTGGAGCAAATGATCGATCATGCACGTCGATCCGGCGCAAATCTGCCTTACTCGGCAAACACCGCTTATGTCAACACCATCCCGCCAAACTTGCAGGCGCGCAGGCCGGGTGATCCCGCTATCGAACAGCGCATCCGTTCCTACATCCGCTGGAATGCCATGGCGATGGTCGTTCGCGCCAACCGCCTAAGCAGCGAGCTTGGCGGGCATATATCTACATTCGCTTCGTCCGCAACCCTATATGATGTGGGATTCACCCACTTTTGGCATGCCCGCAGTCATGAACATGGCGGCGACCTGGTGTATATGCAAGGCCACTCGGCGCCAGGAATTTATGCCCGCGCCTTTCTGGAAGGCCGGCTAAGCGAGGAACAACTGGCCCATTATCGGCGGGAAGTGGATGGCAAGGGGCTGTCCTCTTATCCGCATCCCTGGCTGATGCCTGATTTTTGGCAGTTTCCCACCGTATCCATGGGCCTCGGCCCGATCATGAGCATCTACCAGGCGCAATTTATGAAGTATATGCACGACCGTGGCTTGGCCAATACCAAGGGTCGCAAAGTCTGGTCCTTCGTGGGGGACGGCGAGGTGGACGAGCCGGAGTCCTTGGGTTCGATTTCCCTAGCCGGCCGGGAAAAACTCGATAATCTGATCTTTGTAGTCAACTGTAATCTACAGCGCTTGGATGGTCCGGTGCGCGGCAACGGAAAGATCATACAGGAATTAGAAGCGATCTTTCGCGGTGCGGGCTGGAATGTGATCAAGGTGATCTGGGGGTCCTACTGGGATCCTTTGTTTGCCAAGGATAAAAACGGTTTGCTGCGCCAGCGTATGGAAGAGGTGGTGGATGGAGACTTCCAAAACTACAAATCTAAAGGTGGCAGCTATGTGCGCAAACATTTCTTCGGCAGGTATCCGGAACTCGAAGAGATGGTGGCGACCATGTCGGACGAGGATATCTGGCGGCTTAACCGCGGTGGCCATGACCCCCATAAAGTCTATGCCGCCTATGCCGCCGCGATGGCCCATCAAGGCCAGCCTACGGTGATTCTGGCCAAGACGGTTAAGGGCTATGGCATGGGGACGTCCGGTGAAGCGCAGATGCGCACGCATAGTCAGAAAAAGATGGAACTCGAGGATATGAAATCCTTTCGCGACCGGTTCAATATTCCGTTGAGCGATGCGGAGGTTGCGGAGGCAAAATTTTACCGTCCGGCTGAAGACAGCGCGGAAATGCACTACCTGCGCGAGCGGCGCGAAGCCTTGGGTGGCTTTCTACCGGCACGCAGGACACTGGGTACGCCCTTGGAAATTCCTCCTTTGTCTGCATTCGAGTCACTTGTGCAGGGCAGCGCCGATCGGGAAATGTCCACCACCATGGTTTTTGTTCGGTTGCTTATGATGTTGACGCGGGACAAGAAGATTGGCAAAAACATATTGCCCATCGTGCCCGATGAGGCTCGTACCTTCGGGATGGACGGGATGTTTCGTCAGCTGGGCATTTATAGTTCTGTCGGTCAGCTCTACGAACCACAGGACAAGGATCAGGTGATGTATTATCGAGAGGACAAAAAGGGACAAATCCTGGAAGAGGGCATCACCGAAGCCGGCGCCATGTCATCGTGGATTGCCGCCGCGACCGCGTATAGCAACCACGGTGTGAACATGATCCCTTTTTTCATCTTCTATTCCATGTTCGGCTTTCAACGAATCGGTGATCTGATCTGGGCCGCAGGCGATATGCGGTCGCGAGGATTCTTGATCGGCGGTACGGCCGGGCGGACTACTTTGGCCGGCGAAGGGTTGCAACACCAGGATGGCCACAATATCGTCGCTGCAGCTGCCGTCCCTAACTGCATAAGTTACGACCCTACCTTTGGGTACGAACTGGTGGTGATTATCCTGGAAGGTATGCGGCGAATGTATGTCAATCAGGAAAGTATTTTTTACTACATCACGGCGATGAACGAGAACTATCCCCATCCACCGATGCCTCCAGGGGTGGAAGAGGGAATCGTCAAGGGCTTGTACCTTTTTAAACAAGGGGAGCAGAGCGAACTCAAAGTGCAGTTAATCGGCAGCGGGGCGATTCTACGAGAAGTGATTGCCGCCGCCGCACTGTTGCAGGAAGATTATGGGGTGGGAAGCGATATCTGGAGCGCCACGAGCTTCAATGAACTCAAGCGCGAGGCTCAGGAGGTGGAGCGTTATAATTTGCTCCATCCGCAACAAGAACCCAAGCGTAATTATGTCGAGCAATGTCTTGCCGATTGCCCCGGACCAGTGATTGCGGCCACCGATCACATAAAAAACTATGCCGATCAAATTCGAGCCTGCATCCCAGGCCGGTATGTGGTTCTGGGAACCGATGGTTTTGGTCGCAGTGATACTCGCACCAATCTACGCAAATTTTTCGAGGTAGATCGTTACTATATTGCCGTGGCGGCGCTCAAGGCGCTGGCCGATGAAGCTAAACTCCCGATGTCTACCGTCACTGAAGCGTTAACCAAATACGGGATCGACGTTGATAAACCAAATCCGCTAAGACTTTGAAAGATTAGCTGAACTCACGGAACCCAATCCATGGCGACAGTTCAAGAAATCCATGTCCCCGATATCGGTGATTTCTCCGCAGTGGAGATTGTCGAGGTGCTCGTGAAACCCGGGGATACCATCAATAAAGAAGACTCGCTTATCGCGATTGAATCCGATAAGGCCACCATGGAAATTCCTTCTCCCCAAGCAGGCACCGTCAAGGAGATGAGGGTCAAACTGGGTGGCAAGATATCTCAGGGCGACCCTATCTTATTGCTGGAACTCGTTGACGAAGCTACATCGGCGCAACCCGTCGGCGCTGGTGCTACAACATCAGGCGCAAGCGAAGCGGCACTGGCTGCACCTTCCATTACATCGACGCCTCCTCCGGCTGCAATGCCGGATGAGGCACCCGCTCCGGAACACTACACGCGCCCCTCGCCTACGGCGCACATCAGTGAGGAGCGATTCAGGAAGGCTCATGCGAGTCCCGCTGTGCGCCGGTTCGCGCGTGAGTTGGGTGCTAATTTAAATGAAATTAAGGGGTCTGGCCCCAAGCGGCGTATTCTCAAACAAGATGTCAAACTCTACGTCAAGCGGGCATTGACCTCTGGGGGTGGAGGTTTTACCGTTGCGGAATTTCCTGAGGTGGATTTTGCCAAGTACGGCGTGGTGGAGATCCGGCCCCTGACTCGAATCAACAAGCTCACCGGACAAAATACCCACCGCAATTGGGTCCGCATTCCTCATGTTACCCAGCACGATGAAGCCGATATTACCGAGCTGGAGGCTTTTCGTAAGTCACTGAATCGGGAATCTAAGGGAGACGAAATCAAAATTACGTTTCTGCCATTTTTGATGAAGGCTGTCGTCTCTGCGCTGAAAGCCTATCCACGCTTTAATAGTTCGTTGGATGTGGCGCAGGAGAACTTAATCTACAAGCACTATTTTCACATTGGCGTAGCGGTAGAAACGCCGCAGGGACTCGTAGTGCCGGTGATTCGTGACGTAGAGCGGAAGAACCTGGTGGAACTCGCCAGTGAGCTAGCCGAGGTGAGCGCTAGGGCGCGCGAAGCTAAGCTGACGCTCTCGGATTTGCAGGGAGGGTGCTTTACGATTTCCAGCCTCGGGGGAATTGGGGGAACGCGATTTGATCCCATCGTTAATGCCCCTGAGGTCGCTATTCTAGGGGTGTCCAAGGCGGTGATGAAACCCGTTTATCAAGAGGCTGAATTTGTCCCCAGATTAATCCTGCCACTATCGCTGTCCTATGACCACCGGGTGATCGATGGTGCCGATGGTGCGCGATTCATCACGTTTTTAAGCGCGCTATTATCAGAAACACGCCGAATGCTACTGTAACAAACTTTCATCGAACAAAGCTCTAATCGGCCCAGATCTACGAGTATGGGCCGTTCAACCCGAATTGACTCCAAGAATCGATGAGTAAAAATATAACCATAACCGTGCCTGATATCGGAGATTTTAAGCAAGTACAAGTCATCGAAGTGCTGGTGGCGCCGGGCGATCGAGTGGAACAGGAAGGGTCGCTGATTACCGTAGAATCCGATAAAGCCTCCATTGAAATTCCTTCGCCTCATACCGGAGTCGTCAAGCAACTCTTGGTCGCGGTGGGGGATAGTGTCTCGCAGGGCGATGCGATACTGAATTTGGACACGGAGGAGCCACAGCCTACAACGACTTCGAATCCACAAGCCGAAGTGACTGCACCGCAAGCGGAGATCAAGCCGAGTGTCGGGCCTGGAGCGGCGGATCATCGAGCCGAAGTCGTGGTCTTAGGTGCGGGCCCCGGCGGGTACACGGCCGCTTTCCGGGCGGCTGATCTGGGTAAGTCGGTGATTTTAATAGAGCGCGAGGATACCTTGGGGGGGGTGTGTCTTAATGTCGGTTGCATTCCTTCCAAAGCCTTGTTACACGTCGCTCAGCTCATCAATGAAGCGGCCCAGTTTGCTAAGCATGGTGTGTCGTTCGGCCCACCGAATCTGGACCTACCCAAACTCGTGGGTTGGAAGGCGGGTATCGTCCGTAAGCTGACCCAAGGTCTGGTGCAACTCGCCAAGCAGCGTAAGGTGCAAATCGTGCACGGCACCGGACAATTTGTTTCCTCCAAACAGATCCAGGTGGAAACTCCTGAGGGTGTAAAGGTGGTGGAGTTTGATCAAGCCATTATCGCTGCCGGCTCCCAACCGACAAGATTACCCCTGTTTCCATGGGATGATCCGCGGGTCATGGACTCCACGGCGGCCCTTGAAGTGAAGGAAATACCTCAACGGTTATTGGTGGTGGGCGGTGGCATTATCGGTTTGGAGATGGCTGCCGTGTATCACGCCTTGGGCTCTCGTATTACGGTTGTGGAATTAACCGATGAACTGATTCCCGGTTGTGACCGAGACTTGATTCGGCCGTTGAGCAAAATCATTGGTCAGCGCTACGAAAAGGTCTATACGGGTACACAGGTTACCGCCGTCGAGCCGCAGTCCGAGGGGCTCAAAGTTGGTTTTGAAGGCAAGGCAGCGCCCAGTGAAGATCTTTTCGATCGAATTCTGGTGGCTACAGGACGGGTTCCCAATGGCCACAAGATCGGTGCCGAGCGGGCAAATATTGAGATCGGCGAACGAGGATATATCACGGTGGACTCGCAACAGCGCACCAATATCCCGCACATATTTGCCATTGGCGATATCACCGGTCAACCCATGCTGGCGCACAAAGCGACCCATGAAGGGAAAGTGGCTGCCGAAGTGTGTGCTGGCAAGAAATCCTACTTCGATGCCCGAGCTATTCCTTCGGTTGCCTACACCGATCCTGAAGTCGCCTGGATGGGTATCACCGAAACGGAGGCCAAGGCGCAAGGCTTGGAATATGAGAAAGGTGTGTTCCCCTGGGCTGCCAGTGGGCGTTCACTGAGCTTAGGCCGTAACGAAGGTCTAACAAAGCTATTGTTCGATAAGGATAAGCGGCTCATCGGCGCGGGCATCGTCGGTACTCATGCGGGTGAGTTGATCGCCGAAACCGTACTGGCTTTGGAGATGGATGCCGATCCCATGGATATCGGCTTGACGATTCACCCGCATCCCACCTTGTCCGAGACCATTAATTTTGCCGCCGAGATGGTGGAAGGCACGATTACCGATCTCTATGTGCCCAAAAAGAATGCGTAGAAAATGTGCAGAAATGGAGTATTTAACCGCCGTGAATTATTTTAAGTGAACGCAATGTCCGCTGTTAAAAAAGTCGTATTAGCCTACTCCGGAGGCTTGGATACCTCCGTGATACTCAAGTGGTTAGAAGAGACGTACCGTTGCGAAGTGGTCACGTTTACCGCGGACATCGGTCAGCAAGGCGAAGTGGAGCCCGCGCGTGTTAAGGCGGAACAATTTGGCATTAAGGAAATCTTTATCGAGGACCTCAGCGAAGAATTCGTGTGCGACTACGTTTTCCCGATGTTTCGTGCCAATACCGTGTACGAAGGTGAATACCTGCTCGGAACTTCGATCGCGCGCCCATTGATTGCCAAGCGGATGGTGGAGATCGCCAGGCAGACCGGGGCGGATGCGATCGCTCATGGAGCCACGGGCAAGGGCAATGATCAGGTCCGTTTTGAACTCGGTGCTTATGCGTTGAGCCCAGGAATTAGGGTCATTGCACCTTGGCGTGAATGGGACTTGAACTCTCGTGAAAAACTGTTAGCCTATGCCGAGCGCCATGGGATCCCAGTGGAACAGAAACGCGGCACTCAGTCCCCATATTCCATGGATGCCAATCTGCTGCATATTTCCTACGAGGGCGGACTGCTTGAAGATCCCTGGAATGAACCGGAAGAGCCCATGTGGCGCTGGACGGTGTCCCCTCAGGCCGCTCCGGACCAGCCCTGCACGCTCGAACTAGGATTTAAACACGGCGATGTAGTGGCTATCGATGGCCAGGCGATGAGTCCGGCGAAACTCTTGCGCACTCTCAACCGGCTGGGTGGGGAACACGGGGTGGGGCGGTTGGATATCGTAGAAAACCGCTATGTGGGCATGAAATCACGGGGCTGTTATGAAACGCCTGGTGGAACCATTCTGTTGCGCGCTCACCGCGCCATGGAATCCATTACACTGGACCGGGAAGTAGCTCATCTGAAAGATGAGCTAATGCCGCGCTACGCCAGTTTGATCTATAATGGCTATTGGTGGAGCCCGGAGCGCGAAATGCTCCAGAAGATGATCGATACCTCCCAGCAATACGTTAACGGCACCGTGCGGCTGAAACTCTATAAGGGTAATGTGAATGTGGTGGGCCGCAAGTCGGAGACAGATAGCCTGTTCGACGAAACGATGGCTACCTTTGAAGATGATGCTGGCGCTTATGATCAGCGGGATGCCGGAGGTTTTATCAAATTGAATGCCTTGCGAATGCGGATTGCAGCGCGCAGTCGAACGAGAACCTAATTAATCTCCACCATGTACATTTCTAGGCGTTCTCGTTGCAGTCAAAGCCTGTTAGAAGTGGTTCATGCGGGTGCAGTTTGCCAAACACAGTGAGCGAGTCTGGGCATTAGCTGCCAGATGTCGCTGCGGTGAAGGGGCTCGGAAAATTAATTTGCCGTGACTGCGACAAGGATTGTATGCGCCGAATCGCACCACGCGGTAGGTTAGCCGGTGGTGTGCGAGGACTTCAACTACAAAAGTCTGGTTTTATGGCGAACTTCCGGGTAGAAGAGATGGAAGCTGACCGTATGGGCTATAAATCCGCTGCGCGCCGGTTATCTCCACAGTATGTAGAGCGTTGGTACGAGAAGTTCATTGAAATGGATGGACAAAACAAACGGGGGCAGAGTAAACTACTAGCTCCGTTTGCCGACGCTAGGTCTATATTCGAGATAGATCAATCACTAGTAGCCGTGCGTTGGCATACTAGATGCTATTAAATTTTCCTAAATACCGTCGCAGTATAAGGACTTTAAATATAATAAAAGCTTACGCTTTGGAGTGTGGGCTCCAGGTTTATTTCAATCTGCCTCTCCAAACGAACTGTCTAGGGAAGAGTAGAACGTGTTCACTGTAACCATTTGCTGACCCTACGTATTCTGGGAGATTGATATGATTCCGCGATTTCTGAATGGGGTGGTGCCTTTTTCAAGGATAATCGATGTTAAAAGAGGGCTATTCCCTCGCTCTGGGTCATTCCCAGCAAGGTTTCAGGGGGAGACCGTAGCGGAAGCCTATCACCTGTGCGGTGAAGCCGTACACATTCCCAGTTATCCAGTCTACACGGACTGCGCCGTGGGCTTGGCTAATGATTTCCCCTATTTCTATAATCGCTCATCGACCTTCCTGAAGTGCCAGGCCTCGCGTTTTACCTTGGTGGGCGGCCAACAACTTCTTACCCTGATTGAGCAAGATGTTCTGGACCCACTGAGGGATCTTTCCAGTTATTGGAACGGATATTATTGGGAGCATTTTGCCCATCAGGTTGGATTTGTTATTCATTACGAACGGGCTGACGGATACCGAGACTTCATTCAGCAGCATCCTGACTACAAGGTGATCTCGGCACATCCTTTTGATACTCGCCATGTTCCGAGTCATCAATTCTACTTGGAAAATCCAGCCCTGATCATACGTCTCAATAATAAGGGTCGGATGCACGAGTTATCCCGACATGCTATTCCATCGCGCGTTTATACTCCCGAACAATTCCATCGAGAGCTTTGGCGTGACGAGTGGAGCTTACCGCTGGTGGTGAAACTCACCGAGCCTTCAGGCGGTGGCGACGGCGTGGTGATTTGTAAGGACGAATCGGCTGTCGCCTATGCCAAGCAGGTGCTTGCCGGTAGGGAAGTCAAGATCGAGCCCTACATTCAAGATGTTAAGAACAACTATAATGTGAATGTCAACGTGGCACCGGACGGAGAAATCACATTCGTGGGTGTTAGTTTACAAAAGACGGGTGGCGCCGGTGAGTACGGTGGAAACTATATCGATTTAAAGTGCCGTCCGAGCAGATCGCTGTGGAAAATCTGCGTTGAAATTGCTCAAAAAGCTTATGCACTGGGTTGGTACGGGATGTGTGGCTTGGATATCATTGAGACCGAAGGTAGGGAGTTTTTCTTTATCGATCCTAATTTCCGCCTCAATGGTTCAACCCCTATTTATTTGATGAGGCGTTTTTTTGAAGCGCATTTCAATGCCCCAATCATTGAGACAGGGTACTTTCGTTTTGCCGGAGAACCTGTGGATTTTTTAAATCGGTTTAAAAAGGAGATCGAGCGAAAAGTCTTTACTCCTATCGGTTTTTATTGTCCAACTAATAGTCCACGGATTACCTACAGCTACGCTGCTTTGGTCACCGATGGCGATTTGGATGACTATGCGGCGTTGAAACGAACTCTGATCCGCAAGCAGCTTATACTTGGATTGGGGATGAGGTCCTAATTATACGCTATATCTGCACCACATTGAGAAGAGATTATGGCTGTGGTAGTCCATGAGCCAAGTTGGGTGTTGAGTCAGCGCACAACGGCCTGTGGCGAAGCATTGCACTGTCCTGATTAACTGAATGAGGTGCATGAGAATTTTAGGAATGACGTTTAGCGAAAGGGTGTGAGTGCGTATAGGCTGTATCAATTTTGTTAAACGTGACAGGGTAGAGTTACAAATATGGAGCATTTTTATCCGGATTGTGGGAAATCACCGGTCCCTGCGAGTTATGGATACTTAGCCGGAGTTGATGCTAAACGTGTCGGATTAAGGTGGTTAGGCGGTGCGTGATCGTTCATGAATGCTGGGAGAATCAGTGCGTGCGTTTCCCCGGAAGGTAGTCTAGAGGTCCTCTCCCAGTCAGAAGCGAGCAAACTGTTTGATCATACCCAAAAGTCGGCCTATGAATTGTTTCGTCGGTGTTCGCTCGCGGTGCTTAATTGCGGCAGCTCCGTTGACAATGCAAAATTGGTATTTGAAGAGTTCAGCGATTTTGATATTCGCGTAATACAACGGGACGGTGGCATTCAACTGGAAGTTATTAATGCTCCATCGGATGCCTTTGTCGATGGAGAAATGATCAAAGGGATCAAGGAACATCTGTTCGCGGTCTTGAGAGACATCGTTTTTGTTAGTAGTGAGATTAACAACAATCCGAAATTCAATTTGCATGCCTCTGCGGGCATCACGAATGCGATATTTCACATTCTGCGTAATGCTCGTATCTTAAAGCCCCAAGCCCACCCGAATTTAGTGGTGTGTTGGGGAGGTCACGCGATTAGTCGCGAAGAATACGAATACACCAAGGAAGTGGGGTATGAGCTCGGCTTGCGGGACATGAATGTTTGCACCGGGTGTGGCCCGGGGGCCATGAAAGGACCGATGAAAGGTGCTACGATCGGTCATGCTAAACAGCGCAATGCTAGCGGACGATATATCGGGATTTCGGAGCCCGGCATCATTGCCGCCGAAGCGCCAAACCCGATCGTTAATGATCTGGTCATTATGCCCGATATCGAAAAACGTCTGGAAGCATTTATTCGCTTAGGCCATGCGGTAGCCGTATTTCCTGGGGGAGTTGGTACTGCTGAAGAGATCCTTTATCTGTTGGGCGTCTTACTTCATCCGCAGAATAAGGAAATCCCGTATCCTTTAATATTCACCGGACCTGGCGCCAGTGAAGCTTACTTCAGCCAAATCCACCAATTCATCGGCGCGACGCTGGGCCCGCATGCCCAGCAGCGCTATCGGATTATCATCGACGAGCCATCGACGGTTGCCCGAGAAATTAACAAGGGAGTTGCGCAAGTGCGCCGATATCGAGAAACTAAGTCTGATGCCGACTATTACAACTGGCAGCTTAAGGTTGAAGAGCCGTTTCAAATTCCCTTCAATCCCACCCATCAAAATATGAATGAACTTGAACTATTCTTGAATCTGGACAAGCATCAACTTGCAGCGAATCTAAGAAAGGCGTTTTCCGGTATCGTTGCAGGAAATGTAAAAGCGGAAGGCATCCGTGCGATTGAGCAATACGGCCCATTTAAAATACATGGGGATCCCGCACTCCTGAGACACTTGGACGATTTACTTGCGGCGTTCGTGGATCAAGGGCGTATGAAGCTGATGGGTGACCAGTATTCGCCCTGTTATTGCTTGGTGGCCTAGGCAACGATTACCAGCTTGCCCAAAAGCTTCAAACGGTGGGAAGCCCGGGTTTTTTCTTGGTTCTTGCCGTTTAGTCATCCCACTATCCGCTTCGATCGGTTGACAGCCTCGGGCTATCTCTTGCCTAGCGATGGTGATTTTCAGCGAACACCCGTTAATGTGCATGGCTGATGTGTCTCGCCACCCAAAATAAGAAAGGTGATGTACGCGTTAATTAAACCCTTTGTCGATCTCTGTTTGCTCAATGCTGGCCCTCAAGATCTCCCGGCATCCGAGCTCTTGGTAGCATTCACTTTGATACTGTACTTTCTCGTCAGCACGATCCTCGCTCTGCCGATATATGGTTTAAGTGGAAGCCTCTTCCAGGCAGTACTAGACGTTGGATTCTTGACGGCCTATACCCGCGTCGTGCTACAGCTCACCATGCATCTTGAACGCTACGCTCAGACATTAAGCGCACTGGCGGGGGGTGGTGTTGTATTCGGAGTGTTGTCGTTGCCCTTGGTTTATTCTATTTATAAGTCTTCTCTAGGAGCGGCTAATGCCGACGCGCTGACGCTACTTGCTTATCTGCTGGTTCTGGCATGGCTGCTTGTCGTGTATGGCCACATCTTTAGACATGCGCTGTCAAGCGGCCTATTTATCGGAATGCTGGTTGGTTTGGGCTATATTTTATTGACTTCAGTAATCATCGACATCATCGTTCCAGCCCCTGGCATGAATTGAACGTGGAAGCGAAATCCAAGCTTTTAAGATAGCCGATGCACATCCATATTCTCGGAATTTGTGGCACTTTCATGGGGGGTATCGCGCGGCTGGCTAAACAGATGGGTTACCGCGTTTCCGGTTCCGATGAGAATGTTTATCCTCCCATGAGCACACAGCTCGAATCGCTGGGTATCGCGCTTTCCCAAGGTTACGATCGAGAGCATCTACGACCCGTCCCGGACACCGTCGTCGTGGGGAATGTCATGGCGCGGGGCAATTCCGTGGTCGAATATCTACTCAATCACAATATTCCTTTTGCCTCAGGCCCCGAATGGCTGCGAGATCACGTGTTGTGCGACCGCTGGGTGCTGGCGGTTGCAGGCACACACGGGAAGACCAGCACTTCCAGCCTTTTAGCTTGGATTCTGGACTATGCTGGTCTTGAACCTGGGTTCCTGATCGGTGGGGTGGCGAGGAATTTCGGTATTACCGCGCGTCTTGGCAAGGCCCCTTTTTTCGTGCTGGAAGCCGATGAATACGATACGGCGTTTTTTGATAAACGTTCTAAGTTCGTACACTATTATCCCCGTACGTTGATTATGAATAACTTAGAATACGATCATGCCGATATCTTCGATGATTTGAACGCCATCAAGCGGCAGTTCCATCAACTTATTCGTATTGTGCCTAGCGAGGGATTGATTATCAGCAACGCACAGGATCAAGCGCTGTCCGAAACCCTAGCCATGGGGTGCTGGACTCCGCAGCAGCAGTTCGCGGTAAATGCTCCGGAGATTGAATGGAATGCCCGGCTGTTGTCAGCGGATGGTTCCCAGTTTGAACTGCGGCACCAAAGACGCGCGATTGGCGTGGTGCAGTGGTCCCAGTTGGGCGAGCATAATGTCTCCAATGCGCTGGCGGCGGTGGCCGCGGCTCATCACGCAGGAGTGCCCGTTGAACGCTCGATGGAAGCCTTGGCGCGATTTCAGGGAGTCAAGCGCCGTTTGGAGGTCCGAGGGCATCCGGGGGGGGTAACTCTTTACGACGATTTTGCCCACCATCCTACCGCGATAAAAATGACGCTGGCGGCACTCAGAGCCCAAGTAGGCCAACATCACCGGATAGTTGCCGTGCTGGAGCCTCGCTCCAACACCATGCGGATGGGGGTGCATAAGGAATTATTGCCCAACGCGTTAGCAGACGCGAATTACGTGGTTATCTATCAACCGGCAAACCTCAAGTGGTCGTTGGCCGAAGCGGTGGCTTCTCTAGGGGAGAAGGTTAAGATTTTGGATTCTATCGAGGCGATCGTTAATCACGTTGCGGCTGAAGTGGGTCCCGGAGATCATGTGCTGGTTATGAGTAACGGTGGTTTTGGCGGATTGCACGCCTTACTCGAAAATGAATTAAGCCCTTGACCCTAGCGCCAAAGCCCATTGCGTTGGCTATTACTGGAGCATCCGGTGCTCAATATGGCTTACGTCTGCTCGAGTGCCTGATCAAAGCGCAACGCCGTGTCTATATCATGATATCCAAACCCGGTCAGATTGTGGTTGGCATGGAAACGGATTTGAAATTGCCTGGCCGGGTCAAGGAGATTCAATATTACTTGGCGGCGCATTATGGAGCTGAAGCTGACCAACTGACGGTGTTAGGACGGGACCAATGGACCGCGCCACTCGCCAGCGGCTCAGGAGTGCCGGAGGCGATGGTGATTTGCCCTTGCACCGTGGGAACGCTATCTGCGGTGGCCTGCGGAGCCAGCCGTACGTTACTGGAACGTGCCGCAGATGTGGTTTTAAAAGAGCAGAAAAAGTTGATCGCTGTCGTACGAGAGATGCCTTTATCCGTGATTCATCTCGAACACATGCTGGCGCTTGCGCGCATGGGCGCCATCATCATGCCCGCGAGCCCGGGGTTTTACCACAAGCCGCAAGATGTCTCCGATTTGGTCGATTTTGTGGTCGCCCGTGTTTTGGACCATTTAGGGTTGGAGCACCAGCTATTGCCCGATTGGGGTAACGACCAAAGCTGATGATTTTAGGCACGGTGATAGTGCCTTTATTTGTAATTTTCCCGCCAACCCTGTAGGGTGCGCGTCTAGAAGACTGTCGGAATTATGGCCGATCTGCGGCGGAAAAGCTGGATTTGGCCAGATTTCTCGATCATTTTCGTGCTGCCGTTCCGATGATTCATCTCATAGGATTAACAGTTCTGTCTCAAACTGTCCTCCACTCGTGACAGTTGCCTGAGCCCGACAGTCTCCAAATATCGTTCAATAATACATTTTGAATCAATCTGAGGAGTATCTTCTATGGCCGTCTTAGCGCTTACCAAGAATAACTTTGACCAGACAATTGAGACTAGCGCGATTGTGATCCTCGATTTCTGGGCACCTTGGTGCGGCCCGTGCCGTTCGTTTGCCCCCATCTTCGAGAAAGCCTCTGATAACCATACCGACGTGGTATTTGCCAAGATTAACACCGAAGAAGAACAGGAGTTGGCGGCTGCTTTTCAGATTCGTTCGATTCCCACAATTATGTTACTGCGGGATCAGATAATGCTCTACGCTGAACCCGGCATGCTCTCTGCGGCACAACTGGAAGACATGCTCAGCAAGGTCAAAGAGTTGGATATGGATAAGGTACGAGCGGAAATCCAGAAGGAAAAAGAAAAAATAGGTGATTCTGCGTAACTTAGAAGGCGTACAGACGAGATGAGCAGGTGCTCTGCGTTTAGGCTAAAGGCTAAGGCCAGGTTTTACCGAAGTTTAACGACGGCAAGGCACAGGTTTTAGATGTTTAGGTTTTGATAGATTCGACCTCGACTTTCGGCCTTACCAGAACCGGTGGTTGCTAAACTACCTCAATTATTGAGGTGCAGCATTATAACTTTTCGTCATAAGGTCGGCGGTGTGACACGTGATCATGCCTTGCTCTTGACTCAATTCTGCTCAATATCTTCTACCATTCAACGCGAGCCTGGGTAGGCCGGCAAGCGTTCGTAGTTCACGTTCCTTCTGCATAAAAAAAACGCCTTGGTGTTTAGGAAAACCACACAAGGCGTTAAGATCGCTTCGGTATAAGAGGAGTAGAAGAGCCCATTTTTCCTGGTCTCAGTTATATATATACAAAAAGCGTACCACAAATAAATTCCCTCGTAGATCGCAATCAGCAAGCGCTTGCGGTCAAATCCTCGGATGTCTTATCGTTCAACTCGCGCTTTTATGGTGCGGCGCAAGGAATGGTCGGTAATCTATTAGTGCATTAAGAACGTTTATTAGCTAGTCTCTGTGTCGCGACACCCTCCGTTCGGTCAACCGGATCATCAACTCGTTTTCTCGTTTCGATCGTATTTTTCTACCAACGACCTCTTGGTACGCAGTGGCAAGCCGCTGACATTCCTGCCTCTTGGTTTTTGATTAATGGCGCCAATGCTGTGTATTAGCAGCCCAGTGGTGGCAAACCGTGTGTGATTTCCACCATTCTAACCGTAGATAATTCCGCTGCTGAGTGCACCAACATCACTCATCTTAAGCCTATGTCGCGATTGCCACAAACGTGGCCGAAGGTTGCTTTTGCCACATTAATTCATTGGTAGACTACACAAAAAATCTATGTAAATTATAGTCTTAAAGCAGTATGCGTGAGTGGCATATGGATTGCTCAACAGATCTAATACGGAGTTCCAACTGTCTTGTTAAAGAGGGGGTACTGTGGAGATCACACTTACTGAAAATGCTATCAAAGCCGTCGGCCGTTTCATCAGTAATTCAACCGCACCCATTACAGGGCTGCGTATTTTGATTACCGGTGGGGGTTGCTCTGGCTTCCAATACGGCATGCGCTTGGAAGAAGCGATGGCTGTCGATGACGCGGTAGTGGATTACGGCGAATTTAAGGTGTTCGTGGATCCTATCAGTGTCCCCTTATTAGAAGGGGTCACCATTGATTTCATCGACAGCCTAGATGGGGCCGGATTCAAGTTCAACAACCCAAATGCCAGCTCGAGCTGTGCTTGTGGGCAATCGTTTTCTGCCTAGCGGTATCGTGAGTGTGGGTGGGCTCATTAAGGAAATGAATCCAATTCCCGAGGAAAAATCCCACACTGCGAAGCGCAGCGTAGTCATTGATGACACGACATTGCGTGACGGCGAGCAGTCTGCAGGTGTGGCTTTCTCGTTGGAAGAGAAGCTCGATATCGCTCGACGGCTCAGTGTAATTGGAATCGCGGAGCTGGAAGTCGGTATTCCAGCTATGGGTGAGCTCGAGAGAGAGAGCATTCGCGCAGTGGCCTCGCTTGATCTAAACGCCCGGTTGATGGTGTGGTGTCGAATGCAGCAGGACGATCTGCTTGCGTGTCGAGGCTTAGGCGTGCAGATGGTGGATTTGTCTATTCCGGTATCTACCCAACAGATCCGTTATAAATTGGGCTCCACGCCTCGACAGGTGTTGCGCAGTATCGAGCGCTATGTGCCGAGGGCGCTTGAGCTCGGAATGGATGTTTGTGTCGGAGGTGAGGACGCGTCCCGAGCCGATACAGACTTTTTGTTCCGTGTAATGGAAACGGCGCAGCGCGCGGGTGCGCGGCGTTTTCGTTTCGCGGATACCGTAGGGATTATGGAACCTTTTTCGGTGTTTAAAATAATCAGCTCGTTGCGTCCGGTTACCGATCTCGAGATTGAAATGCACGCTCACGATGATCTCGGATTGGCTACTGCCAATACGCTGGCCGCAGCTATGGCTGGAGCTACACACCTCAATACCACGGTTAACGGTCTGGGTGAACGCGCCGGTAACGCGGCATTGGAAGAGGTGGTCATGGGACTTAGAAATCTCTATGGATTCAACCTTCCGGTGGATCTCGTGGGCATTTATGACTTGTCACGGCGGGTTGCCGAAGCTTCAGGTCGTCCCCTATTTTGGCACAAAAGTTTAGTCGGCGAAGGGGCATTTACCCATGAGGCGGGTATCCATGTGGATGGATTGCTTAAGGCTCCACTTAATTATCAAGGAATTGATCCTGCGGAGCTCGGTCGCCAGCACCGTGTCGTGTTGGGAAAGCATTCTGGGAGGCGGGCTGTGCAAAAAGTGTTTGGTGATATGGGGCTTACCCTAGACGGTCTACAAGCGTCTAGGGTTCTTGAAAAGTTGCGCATATTCGTCGCACAGCAGAAGCGCTCTCCTGAGTGCAACGAGCTCTTGGAGTTCTATGCCGAGCTTGTTCCATTACCTACTGGGTTTCCGCTAGCGACAGCCGAAATCGAGGGGAATAGTGATCGCTATTGACAGAGTCGAATGTGGCACCCTAACAGGGTATCCGCGCTACACTCTAGCCTGTATCTCAAATAACGGTTTTGAAATACCATGAATTTGCTAGATTTCGATACCACCCGACTTTACTACGACCAAGCGGCATCTCCTGATGTTGAGCTGTTATTAAAAAAGGCTTCGGCGGATTATGGTTCGGGAAACGCCGAGAGCTCCTTAAAATTGGCGTGGGCACAAGCGCCGGGGAACCTAACGGTACTTGTCGCGCTTTACCGTTTCTACTATTACAGCCATCGCCTGGAAGAAGCATTGGATATTGCGGAGCAGGCTGTTCGTGCTGCCGCTGAACAACTCACGTTACCCGTAGATTGGCAGAATCTCAATCCAGCAATTCTTGATAAAGCATGCGATCCAAAGAGCTTGGGCTTGGTGCGTTATTATTTGCTAGCGGTTAAAGGCGCTGCGGTGCTGTGTTTGCGTCTTGGGCGCTTAGACGAAGCCGTAGAACGACTGCGTAAATTGATCGAATTGGATGCGACCGATCTTCTTGCCGTGAGGGATCTTCTGGAGCTGGCTCTACGCCATGCGGAAGTGGAGGATCCAAACACTGAAGTGGAACAAATGTTGGACCCTCAAACCCAATAATTGTTAGATTGCCAAAAAATGACTTAAAGAGAGTGATGATGATGTCTGCATTGGAACAAAAACTTGAAGAGTTGGATTCGGCGGAAGAGTTCTTAAACTTCTTCGACATAGCTTTCGATCCGCAAGTGGTTCAAGTGAATCGCTTGCATATCTTGCAGAGATTTCATGACTATTTGGCAAAAGCCGAGGATTCTATGCCGGAGGACGAGCCAGCTCAGCGGCAGATTTATCACAGTCTATTGCAAAAAGCTTATGAGGATTTCGTAGTCTCGGATGCGCTTACTGAGAAGGTATTCAAGGTATTTCATGACCAAGGTGCTGGGGAAGTCTTTGTGCCTGTAGAAAATATTTTTAAATAAGAGCTTGGCATCGGGCGCTGTTACGGCGACGGGGATCGTCGTGCCAACAGTTAGGCAAAGAAAGTGGTTTTATGGGCATGCCGCATTCCGAGCGGCTTGTAGGCCTTGTGACTTTACAGGTCTCGAATCGATCGGTTGTGGAAAGTATTCTGCGAGGCTCAAGCGGTCGTGATGAAGTCGCTTTAGCAACTTTAGCCGGTTCTATTGTTTATGAGCGACGATAAAAAAAATCCCGATGCTGGCGAACTGGCTTATTATCTGTTGCGGGCGGCACTGAACCGTTTTCATGCGCCACCGTCCGAGCTTAAGCCCGAGCAGACTAGAGAAATACTCCAGCAAGCTCGAACTGAACACGCGCTCGAGTCTAAGATCTTATGCTCTGCTGAGGCTCGTAATGTCGTTATTCCAGCTCATGTCCAGAATGCCTCAATTGCGGCGTTGGAAACTCGGTATGAATGTCGTGAGGATTTTAAGGCAGATTTAGAGCGTAATGGGTTGGACCTGGAGCTTTTACGCGAGTCTCTGCACCGTCAACACAGGGTAGAAGCTGTCTTAGATAGGGTCTGTGCCCAAGTGGCGCGTGTCACCGAATCAGATGCGGAGCGTTATTATTACCGCCATATGGAACGCTTCATCCCACCAGAGACGCGCACGGCGCGCCATATTTTGATTACGATCAACGATGATTTTGCCGAAAACCGCGCCGAGGCGGCTTACGCCCGCATCGATCAGATTTTGTGTATAGTTCGCCACGCACCTGCGCGTTTTGCCGAGCAGGCGCAGTTGCATTCTGAATGTCCATCCTCACTGCGAGGAGGATTGTTAGGTCGCCTACCACGCGGCAGGTTATATTCTATGTTGGATGACGTTCTGTTTGAATTAGGAGCGGGTGGGATCAGTGATGTCATACGGTCGCCCGTAGGATTACACGTGCTTTATTGTGAAGAGATCCATAGCGCCGAAGTGTTCCCATTCGAAGAGGTTATGCCACGAATCATCGAACGATTGACCGAGCGCCGCCAACAACGTTATCAACAATCTTGGATAAAGTCGTTACCCGGCTGAGGACGGCCTGCGATAAGCTGTTATTCAGCGTCGATTTTGCGTCGTTTTACCGCGGCTGGATCCGCGGTGATGCGACGATAGATTTCAACTCGGTCACCCTCTTTTAGGGGAGTGTCCAGTTTAGCCAATTTTCCAAATATACCGACCTTCTGTTTATCTAAATCCAGCTGTGGGAACCGATTCAGAATACCCGAGCGTTTCACCGCATCCAGCACTGTGCTGCCTTCTGGGACTTCTAGTTTTAACCAAACCTGTTGATCCGGTTCGGCATAGGCAACGCCGACTTGCATGGAATCAGACCTCCCTTAGTTAGACTAGAGTAGAAAACCAATGTTACGCGTATCTATGGGTGAACATAAGCGCTTAAGTTAGCGCGGGATTGATGCTGTCGTCTGCGCCAACCTCATTCTCTCCGCTGAGTATCCGCTGTTGCAACCTGGCGTCCAGCAGACGTTTGCCGGCAAGCAGAAAACCAAGCACCAGAAAGCCACCGGGTGGTAAGAGCAGCAGCAGAAAACCTTGGTAATCCTTTACAAGCGTGATCTCGATCGCACGGAAGGGAGGACCCAGCAGCGATGAGGCATGTGCGAACAGGGTTCCACTGCCGAGTATCTCACGGCACAAGCCCAGCACCATCAGCGCAAACGTAAAGCCTAATCCCATCATGGCCCCATCGAGCAACGCGGCAGGCATCGGCTGCCGCGAAGCGAACGATTCGGCTCTGCCCAGAATAACGCAATTGGTAACGATGAGAGGTATGAATAAACCCAACACTTTGTGCAATTCGTGCAGCCAGGCGTCCATCGTCATGTCGACGAGTGTGACGATGGAGGCAATTAGTAGTACATAGACGGGTATACGGACCTCGGGGCTAATGAGTTTGCGAAACATCGACACAATGAGATTGGAGAGCATTAATACCGCCGTTGTGGCCAGACCCATGCCGAGTCCGTTGGTGACGCTGGTGGTTACCGCCAATAAGGGACATAGGGCGAGCCTTTGGGTAAATGTTACATTGTTGTCCCATAGGCCATCACGAATGATTCGAACGTAATCAGTACTCATGGATGCAGTCTTTAATCAATTGAGGACTTGGGTTCCATCAAGGATGCGTGATTCTCAGCGGGCGGTTCGTCGAGGAGCTGGGAGCGATGTTGTTCAAAAAACTCCAATCCTTGGTGTACCGCTTTAACGGTGCGGCGCGGGGTTATCGTGGCTCCTGTGAATTGATCAAATTCGCCGCCGTCTTTCTTGACCGCCCAGCCTTTAGGGCCTGGGTTGTTCAGGGATCGGCCATTAAACCCGAGTAGCCAATCGGATTTACCGGATTCAATTCTGTCACCTAATCCCGGTGTTTCAGCATGGGTTACCACCCGAACGCCAAGGATTGATCCGTTGCGGTCCACACCCATGACTAACACAATGGGACCCGCATAACCGGAGATCGAGGTTTCATAAGCCACCGCTTCCACGGTGTTTTGCCGTCGCGCCCGATACGCCGTAAGCTCACCTTCACTCAGTACATTGGGAGGAAAGTTCGTGGTATCGGATAGTAGATTATTATCGTGGGTGTTGGGTGGAATGACCTGTTCTAATAAATTTCTTAGATCATCCTCGCGTCGCAGCGCGATGGCGTCTTTAGTAAAAAAATTTCCCATACTAAGCATCGTGCTGGCTAGTAGGGCGAATCCGCCAACGAGTGCCGCGTGATACAGCACACCCTGTTTGCGATCCGAAGATTTATCAGTAGACATAAGTTATTTGTTTGGACCGGTGGTTTGATTGGGAGTCGAAACAATGATGGGTTGCCCCTTCAAATTGCGTCCATAGATCCGTGGGCGCAAGTAGTGATCAATGAGTGGTGTAAGCGCGTTCATCAGCAATACCGCAAAAGCGACACCTTCGGGATAACCTCCCCAGGTGCGGATGATATACACTAACCCTCCGCAACCCGCACCGAAGATTAGTTGGCCAATCCGGGTGCTAGGCGAGGTGACGAAATCAGTGGCGATGAAAAAAGCGCCAAGCATCAGCCCGCCGGACATCAGATACAAGCCAGGATCGGGATATCTTTGGGGATCGATCCAATTAAATACACCCCCCATCAAAGCGACGGTGCCTAGCATGGCGGCTGGGATGTGCCAGCTGATGATGCGTCGCAGCAGCAACCCGATGCCACCGGCGAGCAGAAGAACGGCGGAGGTTTCTCCCAGGCTACCAGACTCCGAACCGAACGCCGCGCTTAGGGGTTTGTAACCCTCCGAGAGGATTTGTGGCAACCCGTGCCCCTGACCCAAGCCTGTCTTGATCTGACCGAGTAGCGTCGCGCCGCTGAGTCCGTCCGTTACAGAGATCGTGGAGCTGAAAGTAATTGACAGACTCTCGAGAAATCCCGGTGCACTAGCTGAAAATAATGGAGCCGGTGCGACCCAGAATGTCAATTGAATAGGGGCGGAGATGAGCAAGGCTACCCGTGCCAGCATTGCTGGGTTGAATACATTCTGCCCTAAACCGCCGAAGATTTGCTTGCCGATGACGATAGCGAACAGGCCGCCAATCACACCGATCCACCAGGGCGTCCAAGGTGGCAGGGATAGGGCAAGTAGCCAGCCCGTCAGCGCGGCGGAACCATCAGTGAGCGTAGACACCACGGGGTTGCCGGCGATACGCAAACAGAGCGCTTCGCTGGCGATCGCGGTGGCTATGACGATCAGGAAGATATTGATCGCGGGCCAGCCAAACGCATACAGACCATAGAGGGTGGCCGGGGTAAGGGCCACCATAACGGTAGCCATGATCTTGGATACGTCATCACCAGCGTGCGTGTGGGGGCTGCTGTACAGGTTTTTAGTCATGTCTACTAAGCACTAAATAGCTAGGCAGTGAGTTTCTCCCGGGGTGTGCTTGTTTGTGGCGTATCCTGACGCCGGGTCACCGCTGCTGCTTTAACTCGTTCACGTTTCAGTCGATTGAGGCGCACTTTGCGAGCCTCCACCAGCTTGCGCGTCTCAGTTGCCTTTTGCTCCATGCGTTGGCGTTGTGCCAGTTCTCCTTTCGCATAATTGAAATAATGTACCAAGGGAATATGGGAAGGACAGATATAGGAGCATGAGCCGCAGGCAATACAATCGATCAAGCCGAAACCGAGTGCTCCCGTAAAATCATTGCCGCGCACTCGCGCCGCCATCTCCAGCGGCAACAGTCCGATCGGGCAAGCGGAGATGCAACGGCCGCAACGGATACATGGCCCAGCTTGTGCGCTGGCAACCTCTTGTTGGGTTAAAGCGAGTACGCCATTCAGTCCTTTGACCACGGGCACCTTGATGCTTGGCAGCACCTGCCCCATCATGGGCCCTCCCATCAACAGCCTGGCGGGCTCCTGGGTAAATCCGCCGCAAAAATCGAATAATTCCGAAATTGGAGTACCAATTGGGACTTCGAGATTTTTCGGATGAGTAACCGCCCCGCCGCTCACTGTGACGACGCGAGATATCAGCGGTTTGCCAGAACGTAGAGCCTGATAGACGGCATAAGCGGTCCCGATATTGTGTACCATTACGCCAATGTCTGCGCCGAGCCCGCCAGCGGGTACTTCGCGGCCCGTGACCGTCTGAATCATTTGTTTTTCCGACCCCATAGGATACCGCGTGGGGACATTGACAACCGACACGTCTGAGTGAGCTTTGCATGCTGCGGCGATAGCCTCCGTAGCCAAGCGCTTGTTGTCTTCAATGACGATTACCGATTTTTTGGCCTTAAGCGCGTACTGCATGATGCGTATCCCCTCGACGGCTTGAGTGGAACGTTCGCGCATCAGGCGGTCATCGCAGGTAAGGTAGGGTTCGCACTCGGCGCCATTGATAATCAGGGTGTGCACAGGGGAGTATTGACTAGCGCCGAGCTTCACCGAGGACGGAAACGCGGCACCGCCCATACCTACAATCCCGGCTGTGCCAACACGTTCGCTGATCTCGGTCGGCGAGAGTGCGAAGGGATCGCTGATCGGCTCGAGTTCAGTCCACTGGTCTAAACCATCGGTCTTCAGGGTGATGGTGGTTACCGGTAACCCAGATGGATGCGGGGCGATACGATCATTAATGGCGATGACGGTGCCCGAAGTGGGGGCATGTATCGCTGCGGAGACGGTGCCCTGTGCATGTGCGAGCTGTTGCCCTTTCAGCACCTTTTCCCCTACCTTAACCTGGGCGGCTGCCGGCACGCCGATGTGTTGTAGCAAAGGGATGTGCAGATATTTGGGGATTGGCAAGCAACGTATGGCGCTGTCAGCGGTGGAGTGTTTATGCTCCAGCGGATGGACACCCCCTTTAAAGTGAAATAATTTCATGCGGCCTCCCGAGGTTTATCCCAATACCATGTCCGCAGGGTTACTGCGACTGGGTGGAGTTTCAGGCTTTCCGTGGGGCAAACCTCGGTGCATTTCCCGCAACCGATGCAGGCGTCGCGGATAACCGTATGGATTTGCCTTGGCGCACCCACAATGGCGTCGGTGGGACAGTTTTTAAAGCACCGGGTGCAACCCGTACAGAGTTCTTCATGTACTATTTGAGCCACCATAGGCCCGCGGTCATCGATTTTCGATAGGTCGACATCGACTCCGAGTTTCGCAGCCAGTTGCTCAGCGAGAGCCCGACCGCCTGGGGCACATATCGAAACGGTGGCTTCCCCCACCGCTATAGCCGCCGCCGCGGGGCCACAACCAGCAAAGCCACATTGACCACATTGGCTGCCCGGCATCAGCGACTCGATTTCTTCGGCCAAAGGATTACTTTCCACGCGAAGCCAGCGGGCCGCAAATCCTAAACCTAAACCAAGCATAATGCCTAATACTGTCAAGCTTAAAATCGCAGCGATCATTGTTGCGAACCTCCTTAAAAAATCTGTTTAGTGAGAATGACGGGGGCCAACGACCGAACCAAAAGCTATAAAAGACTCTCCTCTAGACCGTTAAAGACTGATGGAAGCCTTTGCAGGGCATGCTCGGAATGTTCCTCGTGGACAAAATCTTGTATTCGTCGTTTGATGTTCTTTCCCATAGCTAGGCCACCATTAATGAATGGGCAAACCCGCAAAACCCAGAAAAGCCATTGATAATAGCCCGGCCACGATAAATCCGATCGGGGCTCCATCGAAAGTTTGAGGGACACTCGCTAGCGCCAGCCGTTCTCGCAAGCCAGCGAACATGACCAGCACCAAAGTAAACCCAGCTGCTGATCCGAATCCATATACTAGACTTTGAATAAAACTATGTTTGTCCTGCACATTTAACAGGGCCACACCCAGAACGGCACAATTAGTAGTGATTAAGGGAAGAAATATTCCCAACAGTTGATATAGGGCTGGACTAGTCTTCTTAATCACCATCTCGGTGAATTGAACCACGGCTGCGATAATTAAAATGAAAGAAAGAATTCGCAGGTACTCGATGCCAAGAGGTACCAATATATAATGCTCTATAAGCCAGCTGGCCCCGGCAGCTAGCGTGAGCACGAACGTGGTAGCCAACCCCATACTCAGCGCGGTATCTAGTTTATTGGATACCCCCATAAAGGGGCAGAGCCCTAAAAATTTCACTAATACCACATTGTTAACTAGGGCAGCGCCTAATAGCACAAATAGAAAGTCGCTCATTATGATGCTAACTTGATAGGTAAGACGCACATTTGATAGAAAGCCATAGTTTAGGGCTTATAGTTATAGAACCTAGCATAGGGACGGGGATGCGATAGGAAGTAACCTGTAATCAGCGCAGTGTCTTCCAAGTTTGTGTTGCCCTTAGCTGTGCTCGAAAAGCCAGGTTCCCCCTCCGCAATATTCAAGGTTGGCAGAAACAACGCCAACTGATCGTTTCTCTATCATTTACGAGTTTTTGGTGTCTGACTATCTTTAAGAATTTCATCACGACTGAAATTCAGCTAGACACTGCGTGTGTCCGACGCTAGTTTACTGCAGTGCATTAACCATACCAGGAACCATATAGTTCACACGACGATGTACATTTAACTAGAAATTACCAAGACTTGGCCTAAGAAGTAGCGCTATAAACCCCTTTGCTCTTGTTTGGTTTATTACATTTTGGGTTGGCACCGAAGGGGGGTTTGTCGCGATTGCGTCAAGCAGGAGAGGTGGTAGGCACGCAATAACATACATGGGTGAAAACGACCAGCCCTTTCAAGGTCAAAAAGTAACCACCCGATATAGCCCACCCGTAGAGGGGACATAACCACCGAACCACTCTACTGCTGCCAAGCAATCAGCCGACAATCACAGAGGGCCAGAGAGCAGTTAACGATGGCTGGACAAGCACGCGTACAAGCTGAACAATGCCCTGAAGATTGCTAGTGTAAAGCGAGAGGTGATGATGGTGTTCAGCAAAATCTTGCAGCGGTTTATGGAAAAAAGTCCCGTGCCGGTGATGGTTCAAGTGCTATTGGAACGTGTGCTCAATGCCGACAAACTTAACGCCTTGTTCGAACGTGTTGCGGTCGAGCAATATACCCGCTCGTTGTTGTTCTCCACGGTTTTCGACATGATGACGCTGGTGGTATTTAAGACGTTTCCTTCGGTCAATGCGGCCCATAGAGAACAAGCTGAACAGATCGGGGTATCGGTCACCTCGGTTTACAATAAGCTCAATGGGCTGAGGGCCAGTACCTCGGCGGCGCTCGTTCGTGAGACCGGCAGTGAACTGGCTGAGCTCATCGAAACCTTGGGTGGGGCACGGACGCCTTGGTTGCCTGGTTATCGGATCAAAGTGCTGGATGGCAACTGTATTGAGGCGAGCGAACATCGCCTGGAAGTCCTTAGAGAAACCCAGGCCGGGGCGCTGCCCGGAAAATCGCTGGTGGTATACGATCCTTTGCTGGAGATGGCGGTGGATGTTTTCCCTTGCGAAGATGGCCACGCCCAAGAACGCTCCCTTCTTGCGCAGGTATTGCCCACGGTCAACGCACGTGACGTATGGATCATGGATCGCAACTTTTGTGTTCGTCGCTTTCTGCTGAGCATCGCCGACAGGGACGGCTATTTTATCTGCAGAGAACATCAGGGGCTGGCTTGGAAGGCACTGAGTTCATCCCGCTATATGGGGCTTACAAAGACCGGAAAAGTCTCTGAGCAAGCGATTCAGATCGTCGATGACGAGGGCAAAACACGAAACTATCGCCGCATCGGCGTTGAACTCAAAGCCGCCACACGCGACGGTGAGACAGAGCTCTTTATTCTCACGAATCTGCCAAAATCGGCGGCCAATGCCAAACTCATCGCTGAGCTTTATCGAAAGCGCTGGACGGTTGAATCCATGTTTCAAGAGCTGGAGGCTCACTTGCATTCCGAGGTCAATACGCTGGGATACCCCAAAGCCGCACTATTCGGTTTTTGCGTGGCGCTGGTCGCCTACAATGTCCTGGCCGTGGTGAAAGCCGCTTTACGTACGTTACACGGCGAGGCCGTCATCGACAATGAACTCTCCGGATATTACCTGGCGGGCAACATTACTCGAACTTATGATGGGATGATGATTGCTTTACCGGAAAGCGAATGGGAGATCTTTCAAACCCTGCCACAGCCTGAACTCGTTGACCTAATGCTGCAGTTGGCTGCCAATGTGAACTTATCGAAGTTGCGAAAATCGCCTCGTGGTCCGAAGAAAAAAACTCCCAAACGCAACAAATATTCAAATCATCCTCACGTCTCTACTGCAAAACTTCTCGCTGGAGAGAAACCACATGCGTAGTCACCTTGAAAGGGCTGGTGAAAACGACTAAAGGCATGTACTTTGCAGGTGACTCACTACGATAACAACATAAGTGGAAGAAGGAATGCCTAAGAATAATCCTGAAGCGGAATTTCGATCGCAAGGAATCGACACTCAATTACACACGTTTCTAAAATCTCCTCCAGCGGGCACCCCTGAGAGGGTGCTCAAATTAGTAAACGATGTGTTGGGCGCCGACAGCCGGTATCTGCATCCGCAATTATTTGAGCAAGCCGTCGAACAATCTCCCATGGCGATCTCCATCACCGATCCGAATGGTGTCTTTCTTTATGTCAACCGTTCATTTTGTCGGGTGACGGGCTATAGGTCCGATGAAGTCATTGGGCGAAACGCATCGATACTGAGCAACAAAACTACGGCCCCTATTGTTTACCAAACGTTATGGGGACGGCTAGCTCAGCAAAAGACATGGACCGGTGTGCTACTCAACCGGCGTAAATCAGCAGAGCTCTATTTAGCAGAAGTGACCATAGCCCCGGTCATAGATGAACATAGAGTTACGACACACTTTTTAGGCATGCACCGCGATGTAACAGAGCTGCACCATCTTGAACATCAAGTGCAAAATCACAAGGCACTGATCGAATCCGTAGTGGATGCTACGCCAATAGTGACCCTATTATTAGGCGCTAATCAAGAGATAGTACTGTGTAACCGCGCCTATAAACAGTTGGCTAAAGAGCTCAATATCGAAAAACCGGTGTCCGTATTTTTAACTCAGTTGCAGGAAGCACTCGGTACGGCGTGGACGGAACCGCAGCGTAAGCGACGTGCCTTTTATGGTTTGGAAGTCAGCATCGATCCTGGTGACGGTCAACCGGAAAGATGGTTTGCTTGCTCGGGTAATTGGGTTGAGGAGGGTGTCCTCGATGTTGACAACTTATTTCAATCCAAAGCCCAGACCTACTTATTGCTCGTGGCAAATGAAATTAGTTTACAGAAACACCAGCAGGACAACGAACGCGTCGCCGCACTGCGTGCGCTATTGGCCGAGCAGGAATTATTAGAAAGTCTGCGTGAGACATTGGCGGCAGCGATTTATCAATTGCAAGGTCCCCTTAATATGGTGGCCGCTGCTTGTGGAATAGTGCAACGGCGCGGATCAGTCAATAGCGCGTTCTCTCCGTTAATTAACGTGCTTAAGCAAGCATTAAGTTCTGGACAGGAAGCGCTCGCTAAGCTGCGCGATTCGATGCCCGCTGTCCCCAACGAAGCCCTGGTGCCAGTCAATGTCAATGAACTGCTGCGGGATGTTCTGGGTGTGTCTACCACCCGATTATTAGCAAGTGGCGTGGTGGTGGAATGGCGGCCGGCCCCCGTACTGCCCCCCCTGATTGCACCGGCCGGACGACTGCGGGGCATGTTTAAACATCTAGTCGATAATGCGATCGAGGCTATGGCTAATCCAAGCATTCTGCAAAGGGAATTGCGCATCAGTACTTGCGAAGACAGAAATGGCATACGCATTGACATTAGCGATACCGGCTCGGGAATTCCGCCGGAGCTTAGGCTCAAAGTCTTTGAACCCTTTTTTACAACAAAAGGCCGAAGCGGCCGAGGCGGAATGGGGTTGGCGTTGGCTCAGGAGGTTGTGATTGCGTTAGGTGGCACGCTATCAATCGATCCCGACTACTCCGATGGCACCCGTATTTCGGTAAGGCTGCCGCGCCGCCTGCACGCGGAGATTGAATGATCCAACCTATGCACAAACCGGTAAATGGCGCGCCGATGGCGAGTGCTCAATTCTTTAAAATCGAACTCGATACGCTTTTCAAAGTCAGTCATGTATTAAGCCGTTCGCTTGATCTGCAGGAGACACTTAAAGAGGTTCTAGAGGTTCTCGATGCGCAGGGCGGTATGCAACGAGGCATGGTGACCTTGCTAGACCCACGGAGCGGCGAAATGTTAATCAACGCCATTCATGTATCGCATCCGAGCGAATACCTGGGGGTACGGTATCAACCTGGAGAAGGCGTCGTGGGTCAAATCCTAGAGCAGGGTGAACTCATTGTGCTTAACCGCATTTCAGATGATCCCCGATTTCTTGACCGTCTTGGTGTGTACGATCGAAATTTGCCTTTTATTGCTGTTCCGATACGCTCGGGCGAGGAGGTGATGGGTGTGTTAGCCGCCCAACCTCCTTCTACGTGCTGTGTACTAGACGAGCGTGCTCGATTTCTGGAAATGGTTGCCAATCTGATTGTGCAAAGAGTGCGGCTCTACCTAAAAGTGGAAGAAGCGCACAGGGACCTCAAAGCGGAACGCGATAGCTTGCGCCGGGTAGTTAGGGAAAAATACGGTTTTGACAATATCATTGGCAGTTCGCCTGTGATGCAACAAGTATTCGAGCTTGTGCATCAGGTCGCCAAATGGGATACCACAGTATTGATACGGGGGGAGTCAGGTACCGGCAAGGAACTGGTCGCCAATGCGATTCATTATAATTCACCGAGGGCCGAAGGTCCGTTTATTAAATTGAACTGTGCGGCGTTGCCTGACAATCTGCTGGAGTCAGAACTTTTTGGACATGAAAAAGGCGCTTTCACGGGTGCAATTAATCAACGCAAAGGACGCTTCGAGCGCGCGCACGGTGGAACGCTTTTTCTCGATGAGATCGGTGATATCAGTTCTGTATTTCAGGTCAAGTTATTACGTGTTTTACAAGAAGGTGAATTCGAACGTGTGGGGGGAATGCGCACCTTGAAAGCCGACGTGCGTATTGTGGCGGCCACGAATCGTGATTTGGAATCCGAGGTGGACGAAGGACGGTTTCGTGAGGATCTCTATTATCGGCTGAATGTGATGCCGATTTACATGCCGCCGTTGCGGGAGCGCCTCGAGGATATTTCTGCTCTCGCTCAATTCTTACTCAAAAAGCTCGCTGCGCAACAGCAAAGACAGCTGAAGATGACGGATAGTGCGTTACGAGTGCTGTTACGGTACGACTGGCCCGGTAACGTGAGAGAACTGGAAAACTGTCTGGAACGGGCGGCCGTTATGAGTGAAAACGGGATTATCGACCGTGATGTGATCTCAATTAGTGGGGGCATGGAACACAACGTCTCCGTAAAGCCCGCTCCAGCCTCTGAGGGATTTATGTTCGATAATCCAGATCTGGACGAACGCGAGCGGGTGATCGCCGCCTTAGAAGAGGCGGGTTGGGTGCAAGCAAGAGCCGCGCGCCTATTGGGCATGACACCCCGCCAGATTGCCTACCGTATTCAGACGCTTAACATCAGGATGCGTAAGATCTGATTTTCTGTTTTGCCGAGACCTTGTTAGCTCTTGCTACGCCTAACTCTTGGGGATAAGTTTATTACGAACGGGCTGAAACAAGCATAAAAGTTATACTTTCCGGGTATCGGAATTCCACATATTGTGGAACGCGATTTTAGCCCCAATAGGATCTTTCGGAACGCATGGTTAAGGTTTTCGCTCTGAATGTAAAGCCTATGCTCCTACTCCTCACCTGCTCCTGTTCGGCTGAACTCACTTAAAACAGCGCTGAGTATCATCGATGTTCCCATGCTGAGCGAGTTATTGACTCGATTTCAACCCAATAGCTTGCTACCTGCTTTACCCTTGGCCGGAGCGTTCGTCATCGGAGGACTCGTCTACGCGGCTCTAGTGGGTTGGGCTTGCGGTGTGCTGAAACTGCGTCGTGGAATTCGGACAAATTTCACCCGTAAAATTTTCCACGTCCTCATTTTCTCGGCCGCCCTGAAAATTCATACATTGGGAGGATTCGCAGCAGTTAATGCCTTTGCCATTGGAGTTACGACTGTAGTGCTATGCGGAATTTGGTGGGGAACGGGCAACATCATTTTCGAAGGAATGGCGCGAGAGCGAGACGAGCCGCACCGAGCGTTCTATGTGTTCATACCGCTGTTGACCACCGCCCTCGGTGGCGTCGTCGCAAACCTTCTGACAGAAGACTATGCCGTGGTTGGATATCTTGTTGTTGGCTGGGGGGATGCCGTTGGCGAACCGGTCGGGGTATGGTTTGGTAAGCACGAATACCCGGTCTTAACGCTTCGATCAGTACCATGCACGCGAACCTTGGAGGGGAGCATGGCGGTGGGAATTACGGCTTGGTTCGCTGCTATCGTGGGACTGACAATGGGACTGGATATCCCCGTCGCAACCGCTGCCGTTCACGGAATTATCGTAGCCCTGGTTTCAGCGGTGCTCGAAGCCGTTTCACCCCACGGTTCTGACAATTTTACGGTGATGGTAGGCGCAGCCGCAACCGCCTGGTTACTCGGTTGATAGCTCTCGTATCCCTAAGATCAACTCCACGGGCTTTGTGGGTTTAACGACAAGCCACCGGTATTCACCTGTAGCAATTATCACATCTTTGGCCGAAGTGGATTTAAAAATCCATAGAATTAACGACTTAAGAATGATCCATCAGTAGGCGCGGTACTTGCTTTTAGTTAGTCATTAATCAGCGGCAAAGTGATCTTTAAACTACTGCGTGGAGCATCGTTGATGGAATTAAAAGTTTTCAATCAGCCTTCAGCCAGCCATCCAACGGTGGCGTGCCGAACTAAACGATGCGGGAGCACTGACTCGGCGGCACATCTGCCGAAGAACATCGCGGAAAAGATAAACAACCATCCCTGCTTTTCTGAACAAGCGCATCACCACTATGCGCGTATGCACTTGGCGGTGGCACCTGCCTGTAATATCCAATGTCATTTCTGCAACCGAAAATATGATTGCGCGAATGAATCTCGCCCAGGAGTCGTCTCGGAATTACTGCATCCAGACCAAGCCGTTAAAAAAGCCCTCGTGGTGGCTTCTGCCATTCCGCAAATGAGCGTGGTGGGCATCGCCGGGCCGGGGGATCCCTTGGCTAATCCAGAGCGCACATTTAACACCTTTCGCGGGCTCTCGGAAAAAGCTCCCGACCTCAAGCTGTGTGTCTCCACAAATGGTTTAGAGTTACCTCGCTATGTGGATGAACTCGCCAAATATAATATTAGTCATGTGACGATTACCATCAATTGTGTCGATCCACAAATAGGTGCTCAGATCTATCCGTGGATTTTTTGGAACCATCGGCGCATCCGTGGGGTAAAAGCCGCCGAAATTCTCATAAAGCAGCAACTAAAAGGACTAGAACTGCTGGTAGAACGAAATGTTTTAGTCAAGATCAATTCTGTGATGATTCCAGGTATCAACGATCATCATCTCCAAGAGGTCAGCCAGGTCGTTAAAGCCAAGGGTGCCTTCTTACACAACGTGATGCCGCTGATCGCAGAACCCGAGCACGGTACTTTTTATGGCCTAACAGGGCAGCGTGGGCCAACCGAGTCGGAATTAACCGAGATGCAGGAAAACTGTGCCGGTGATATGAAGATGATGCGGCACTGTCGGCAATGCCGTGCCGATGCGGTGGGTCTGTTGGGTGAAGATCGTGGCGCAGAGTTCACCCTAGAAAAGCTGGAAAACATGGAGATCGACACCGACGCCGCTATGGAGAATCGTACCCGAGTACGTGAAGCGATCGAACGGCAACGTGCAGATCAACGACAGGTCCGGACGAATAATGGTGTTCAAAGTCCGGAATCTATTTCATCACAGTATCGGACCCCAGAGTACCCACCCGTGCGTATGGCAGTCGCTACGCGAGGCGGAGGTGTCATTAATCAGCACTTTGGACATGCACGCGAGTTCTTGATCTACGAAGTTGCGTCGGAAGAGGTGCGTTTTATGGGCTATCGCAAGACCGATCAGTATTGTTCTGGACCGGCAAGCTGTGGTGATGCGGATACCGTGCTCAATAATGTGATCCAGATGCTAGGGGGTTGTAAGGTCGTCCTGTGTGCAAAAATTGGATTTGAGCCCTGGGGAAAGCTGGAAGAAGCGGGCATTCTGCCAAACGGTGAACATGCGATGGAACCCATAGAGGAAGCTATACTGCAGGTTTACCGCGAGCTCATTGAAAGAGGAGAGCTTAATTGCAGCGATTCTCTTCATCGAAGCACCGCCTGAGCCGTTATTAGCCTATGGCTTTCAAAATTATCGCGTTATGCACTCGTTGCTGGGCCTGTGAGCCGTTGTGTCCGACCCGAGCTATCTATATCGACGAAGCGAGCCGTCATTTTATGATTGATGCGAGCAAATGCACCGAATGCGCGGGTGACTATGCCGATCCACAGTGCGCCAGTATTTGTCCCGTAGAGGGGGCGATCTTAAACGGGCAGGGGAGCCCGGTAAATCCACCAGGCTCTTTAACGGGCATCCCTGCCAAGAAGCCCTCAGTGGAACTGGTTAAGACTTAGCGCGAACATTGGGCATCCGGCACTCCATATTGAAAATGATAACGGCGCAGACATGAAAATGAATTCTAGTATTAATTATAAAGACCGGGCTTAAGTCTCGATTCAATGTCACGGTTCGATAATTTACCTAACCCGAAGGGGATTCTGATATGGCTAAAGCAAAACTAACGTTTCAAGACATCGATGTAACAGTGACCGTGCCAGCAGGTACTCGGGTGATTGATATCTCCGAGAAAGTTGGCTCGGGCATTGTTTACGGTTGCCGAGAAGGTGACTGCGGGACTTGCATGATGAAAGTGACTGAGGGCTGGGAGCACCTTACCGAGCCTTCTGTGTTGGAGGATAAGGTGCTTAGGGAGAACATGGGGGGGCGGCATGACCGTCTCGCTTGTCAGGCTCAAGTGCTGGACGGCGAGATCACGGTCAAACCTTCGTAAGTGCGCTGTGTCCTATTGGTAAGTCACTTATATTTCTTGATACTACGGGAGGAAATTTATGGCTTTGATCACCTTTAGCAGCCCAGGTTATAAGGATAAAACGGTTTATGCAGTGGCCGGTAGTTTTACCGAAACCGTATTGAAAATTGCGCAGGAGAATAACATTCCCATCAATTTTGATTGCCAAGATGGTGAGTGCGGTACTTGTCTCGTCATGGTAACCAGCTTGGACAAAAAAGAACGCATGGGTGGCCCTTTGACGGATAAGGAGAAGACGGTGCTTAAAGATTTAGGAAAGTTGACTCAAGAAGAGATCGATAAGATGTCAGTGGATGATTTTCCTCCGCCCTGGCGTTTGGCCTGTCAGTTAATCGTTCGCGATGAGGATATATTGGTAGAATATTGATTTTTCTGTGTAGCTTAAATTCACTCCCAGTGAGGTAAAACCACCTGGGAAAATCGTCTGTAGGATGCGGTGAGTAACACGAACCGCATCGGGTCGCGACAGATGCGCTTCGCTGAGTTCAGCGCATCCTACATATCCACAGAAGTTTTCGGTATCTGTCACCTGATAACACGAAGTTATGCAATAAGCGGATTAGATATTCTACAAACTTCGCGTTTGAGGAATTTCTCAATCTCTATGCGGCACCGCAGAGATTAATTGGAGAATTTTTTTGATCTGAAAGCTCTCCGCTAAGTGATGTAATTCTCCCGCAAAGGGGCCATAGCGCGCATCGAGTTCCGGGAGTTGCTCTGCTTGTTGACGTAGTTTCCTGATGTCGCCACGCTTGGCAAGTTCCATCAGTGTATTCCAAAGGTCTGCCGGCAAGACGACCGACTGACTCCGGTAAGACACTACGGGGTTGGCTTTGGGTATGTCTGCCTCAAAAACCAATTCAAGGTCTAAGTGGTGACTCAGCAAGTCAAGCAACTTGGATAATCGAAACGGCTTAGGTAAGAAATCGTTAGCCCCGGCTGCGATGCAACGTTCTCGATCATGATCGAATGCACTGGCCGATATTGCAATGATCACCATCGCTCGAAACTCGGCACTTTTTCGCAGTCGGCGTATCACTTCTTCCCCGCGAATCATTGGCATTCGCAAATCTACCAACAAGACATCGGGCTGAATGGCTATCATCTGCTGGAGACAAGCTTGTCCGTTTTCCGCCTCATATACCTTAAAACCCAAAGGAACCAGCATATCCCGAAGCAACTCTCGGTTGTCGGCTTGGTCATCGGCGATCAGCACGCTCTGCTTTTCACCCCGCACGGCAACGAGTTTACGCTCGCGTGGCTCTGAACTTAGTTTACTCCTCGATACCGGAGGTAAATCCAAATCAAACCAAAAGCGGCTACCTTCACCGGGAGTGCTATCGACCTCGAGTTGACCTCCCATCAGAGTGACTAGCCGCCTGCAAATCGCGAGTCCCAATCCCGTACCTTCTACAGCTTCAGAACTATTGCGAATTTGATGGAAGATGTTGAATATGGCTTTAATATGCTCGGCTTGAATTCCAATACCTGTGTCTGTCACCATAAAGCGCAATCGATCGTTGTAGTACCCAACCTGCAAAGTCACTCCGCCTTCTTTGGTGTACTTGATCGCATTGTCCAGCAGGTTCATCAGCACCTGCCTGAGTCGGCGCTCGTCAGTCTTTACGGTTTCCGGTAGTTCAGATAGCCATTCGCTAATAAAGGTTAATCCTTTGGCACGTGCACGCGTTCGCATAATCTCAGCCACATTTTCCAATAGACGCAACAGGTTAAAATGTGAGGGTCTGAGTTCTAAGGTGCCGGCTTCAACCTTGGCTAAATCAAGAATATCATTGATCAGTTCGAGCAAGTGTTCGCCCGAATGCTCGATAGTGCTTAACGCTTTTCTTTGTTTAACGGATAAGACACCTTGGTTGGTCATGATTTGCGAATAACCAATCACTGCATTGAGTGGCGTTCGTAGTTCGTGACTCATGTTGGCGAGAAATTCGCTTTTGGCTAAGTTCGCCATTTCAGCGGCCTCTTTTGCCTTGCGCAAATCTTCCTGTGCACGTTTTCGCTCCGTGATATCGCGCATCAAGCATATCCGCTCACGGCGTCCCCCTTGTTCCATCTGGGTAACGACAACCTCCATTGGAAACGCACTGCCGTCCATACGTTTACCCTGATACTCCACTGGCTGTGCGTTTCCCGGGATTAATGGACCATCCTTTTCATCGTCATAAGTATCTCGGTAAGTATAAGGAAGCAACTCACTATCATCGAACAATAGCAGCACATGCATCCCTACGGCGTCCTCATTACGGATCATGAATGTTTGTTCAGCCGCTCGATTTATCGATGAGAGAATCCCTTGTTCATTTATGGTCAAAATGCATTCGCCGCTATTTTGAATGACGCTGTTCATATACGCGCGGGATACCGTGGTTTCTTTGAGTTTTTCAACCATGCGATTGAACGCAACGGCCAACTGGCCTAATTCATCCCCCTTGTATTCGGTGACCCGAGCATCGAGATCACCCCGGCCGATGGCTTCCGTCATATGCACTAAGGACCGAATGGGTGACGACAACCGGCTTGCAACTAGCCATGCCATCAGGGTGGACACGAACGCAATACCTGCGAGCACCGCAAGCGTAATCGTGCCAATACCTTGCAATTGGGATTTCAATATTTGTGGTGACATACTAAATACCACACGAAACATCCCCCCGCTATCCGATTCAGGAAACGGATCTGTGGCATAGATAAGGCTCCCTTCCGGTGCTGTTCCATTCGCATATAAAAAGTTGCGTGGATTGGGTGAGAGTGGAATCTCTGCCGGCATCAGCACGGTTTCACTTCTGCTGTCGAACATCCATGCCATGCCATGGCCGAAGATGCGAAAGCGAGAGAGATAATCCAAGTAATCTTCTAATTTAATATGCGCTATCACCGCCCCGCCAAATCCGCCGATATCCGGCTCGAGTTTCGTGATACCTGCCAAGAAGGAAAACCGATTCTTGTCATCTCGAAGTGGTCCTTCGAAGAGGATATGACCGGGTTCCATCCGGCTAAGCCGAGTGAATAGCCGAGCAACACTCCCCTCAATCCCAGACTTCCCGGCATAGTCCTCCATTGCACCATATTTTCTCAAACGAATACGGCCTTTCACTAAAACCCGTTCTAAGCCGTTCGCATCCACCAGTCTAATCGAAGAATAAAGTTCTGGACGTGATTTGATCACGGATAGAAATAGCCGTTCGGCGATCGGTCGGTCCAGTGAGACCTCGCTTGCAAACGAAGTCAGCAAGTTATCGATCGGTGGCGACGATTCCAATAACCGCAGATCTCCCATGATTGGAATTGCGTAGGTTCGCTCAAAATGAGCGCGTGACAATTCCACCGCGTCTTCCATCTGGTTACGTACCGAGGTTTCAGTCAATCTTGCAGCAAAGATATAGTGAGCGATGCTCGAGGCTATTGCCGCAATAAGACTCGTCACGGCTACGGCGAGCAATATCCTATGGAATATTGAAAGGGCAATGTGGCGCATCTTGGCATAAGAAAATCCGCCTCTCAAGGCGATTGGCGGTATTTATCTAGGGCCATAGCCTTAGGAATTCGTTCACCAACTTGACGATCTTTAGCGACGATATCCTTAAGCCCTAGCATTTCTGCGCGCTCTAGATTTATCACAAATTGCCCTGGCTCCGGGGCATAAGCGGGTATCTCGGCGGGTTTTTCTCCATTCGCCAGAATGCGATGCGCTACTGCCATCGCTTCATAGCCCTGCTTGAAACCGGAATCATCAATTGCACAGAGTATTCCCTCTTGCACGAAATGTTTCATGTTGCCGATATCGGGCTTCAGAATATGTTGTAGATACCACGCCCCGACTTCCATGGTATCCACCGGTCGCCCGTGCGAATCTTTTAGGGTACTGTGATTGGATACGAAAAATGCGTCTACTTTATCCTTTAACTCCAGGGCCTTCGCCTTCCAGACCTCAACCGAATTGGTCATCACGGTTTCAATAATCTTGATCGGCAGTCCCCCCTCTCTCGAGTACCGTTCCAGTTCTTTGAGTTTAGAACGTCCCGTAGGGGAGTCATCAGAAAGCACGGCTAGTGATTGTATATGGGGTAACATTTTCTTGAGCGCTATTAGCGCTTCCTTGAGATAGCCCGCTTGATAGATTCCTGTGACGTTATGTCCAGGTCGGTCAACAGAATCCAACAAACCGTATTTTAGCGGGCTGCCATTCACTCCCCAAAAGACTACGGGTAACTGACTATCAATGTATTGGTTTCCGATATAATTTGCTGCATTATCATCACCGAGTAACAATATGTCTGGCTGAAACTGTTCCAGTTCGGATACGATCCACCGGACGGTGTAATCTATTTCTTCCTGACTGTTCTTACGCTTGGTGTCCATCCACAGTTTTTTTATGATGGCTCGCGAGCTCTCGACATAGTCGCTACGCGTGTACTGTTCAGCTTGAGATTCATTATCGAGATACCCCCATTTGAGCAACGCGGCAATTAAGCCGGCATTGGTTTCCTGTGACCAAAGATATTCCCGGTGGTAACTGCTGACAACAGCGATACGGTTTGTGGCTTTAACACCGGCTTGGGTTGCCGGTAAGCCATACGGCAACCCAAGCTCAATGACGGCAACCAAGACAACTATTAACATTCGTTGAACATTCATCTCGTCCTCCTAGTGCTGAAGTAAAGGTGTCCCGACTTACGGATGGGCTGTCGGCGATGATCAGGCCGTTCCTCATGATTCTAACGTCTGCCGTCACCGCGCCTAGATTCACGACAGTGTCCGGCTACTGGAATTACATCGATCAAGACTTCCCAAATTGGGTTCTGGCTTCTTTGAGTTATTTTTTGTTTAACAATAACGCTTTCTCTATTTTTTATAAACGTTAAAAAGTTGAAACGTTTGTGTGTATATAATCCACCTTGGGCGACACATGGCTTATTACGCCTTGGAAACGCTCCTACAACAAGCCCCGGTCTTGCTTGGGTGATATGACAATACAATTCTAGCAACGAATAGGAGAGAGTGACCATGCAGGTTAAAGCGTCTTTTTTTGTGTTTCTATTGCTACTGTGTATCCCCTTTGCGGGTGCATGGGCCGATGAGTTCGACGACACGATAAAGATATTCAAGGAAGCTGGGGAAAGCGCCAGCTTCTTCGATACCAGCTATGGGTACGCGGTATTACCCAGCATCGGGAAAGCTGGCATTGGGATTGGCGGGGCTCATGGTAAAGGGCGGGTTTATGAGCAAGGCAAATACATCGGCGATACCACGATGACCCAGTTGACGGTCGGCTTTCAGCTCGGTGGCCAGGTCTATAGTCAGATGATGTTCTTCAAGGACAAACGGGCGATGGATGAATTTACTAGCGGCAACTTCGAGTTCGGCGCCCAGGCCACGGCTGTAGCGATCACGGCTGGGGCATCCGTTGCTACCACCACCACCGGTAGCTCCGTCGGCGTGAGCGGCGGTAAAAAGGACGCTGCGACCGCTGGCAAATACTACAAGGGCGTGGCGACGTTCACGGTCGCCAAGGGAGGCCTAATGTACGAAGCAAGCATCGGAGGTCAGAAATTCAGCTATAAACCAAAGCAGTAACTTCGCACATACCAATAGTTTCCAATGCTGCTGGCTACCCTCAGCGACCAGCAGCTTCACTGCTTCTTCTCCGATCTTCATACACCACGTATCGATCTCGAATCATTCACAACGAGATAGTAGTGTCTGATAAAAAGAGGTAAATCCGGGCGCAGCAAGCTAAAGGCGGATTTTAGCTCTCCGAAACAGCGAAAACCCTTTCCAGTACTGGGACTTATAGCGATTTCGTATTTCAAGTGGGTGGCTACATACGGACCTCTAACAAGCGCAGTATCTGTTCCTGCTCTGGCGTTGGCATGCTGTTCTGATAAAACTCAGCGCCATTGACAGTGACCCTGTTACGGGTGATCTGAGCCAGGCAATCGATGACGCCACGAAAGGTCCAGCGCCTGTCTTCCCCCACGCCGTCGGCATTAAACAAGGGGGCTAAGCGTTGTTGCATGTGCCATTGGAGGTAATATGCCAGCATGCACAGGAACACATGAGCGCGAATGCGATCATGTGTTTATGATAAACGGGGCGAATCTCCAACTGTACCGTTTTCTGATTACGAAAGGCGCGCTCGACAAAGGTCAAACTTTTATACGCGTTGACTACTTCCAGGGTAGTCATCTGAGCTTGGTCGACATCGGCGCGGATGATATAGCACCCATCCAAGCTTTTTTCCTGGGCGACCTTAGCGCTATCGATCGACCAGCGTAAGCGATGTTTTCGCGAGGTAGGATTGGCTGGGTCGGGTTCAATGGACCATTGAATAAATGACTCATTATTTAAAGAGACTTGGCACAACCATCCACTCCACGCTCCACCGACCTTCATACTCGCGAAGGCATACCACGCCAGCATTCTGAAATCGTACCAGTTCGAGGTCGGGGTCCCCAGCAACCAAAAACCCCGTTAGCCGGCTCATGAAGGGGAGATGTCCTACAAACATCAATGAACCTGGATATTCTCTTAGATCATCTGCTGCTCGGCGGACGTCGTCCATTGGATTAAGACCGGGAGTTGCCTTGACGCCATGCTGTGGCGAAAGATATTTGGCGAATATCGATGCCGTCTGCTCGGCGCGTCTCTTCCCGCTGTGGCGGATCTCGGTGACTTCTACTCCAGACGCGTATAGCCATTTTGCCACTTTCTCAGCGGATTCTACTCCGACTACATCCAGTGAACGTTCTGGATCCTCCTCTTTGGTCTTCGCTTGACCGTGTTGCGCTAATAAAAGGTTCATAGTTACCTCCGGCTATATAACGCCCAAATTCACTCGTAGCCCTGACGGCGCGAAGCGGTGGCAGGGACATCCGGGGCAACGCCTTGTTTGGTCTCGGCATAGTTCGCAACTTCTATCAAATTTAAGTCTGCATCGGGGACGTAGACGGAGACGATCGGACCAGTTGCCCCGGTTCGTTGCACCGGTCCTTCGGTAATCTTCACGCCAGCAGACCGCAGATGCTTAATAACTTTTGCCATTGGAGTGGTTGTGAGAAGACAGATATCAATAGCGCCTGGCATGGGAGATGCCGCTTTAGGTTCGAACTCCCTCCCTAACTCATGAAGGTTGAATTTCTGGGAACCGAATGCCAGAGCTTTGCGACCTTCGCTAAACGTAACGACCTGCATGCCAAGAGCGTGCGAGTAGAACTCGCAGGTGGCAGCAATGCTGCTAACAGTCAGCACTAGGTGATCAATAGCCTCAATTCGCATGTAATCTCCTCTGAAACCCAACCGTCGAATAACATGCAATTTTGCTTCAACAATAGAATAATAGCTGAGTTTTCGGGCAGTTTTGCTCGATGCTTGTTATCTGTGTTCGCAAGATATCTCCGCGGAAGAATTCTATGGCGGCTTTGACGAGAAATCCTCAACCCCAACTCCTTGATGAAGTGCGGCAGGCGCTCCGCTTTCCCCATTACGCTCGTCACACTGAACGCTCATATGTGCCATGGATTATCCGATTCATCCGATTCCATACCCACAATCAAATGTCGGTCTTTTTCCCACCGAACTCAAGATCAAGGCACTCCTAT
>CAVSWL010000021.1:0-104666 GCA_963731655.1 uncultured Gammaproteobacteria bacterium
CCCGACAATCGGAACATCCTCTTTCACAGACTCAAGGGAGCGCTTGAAACTATGATTCATTTTTGTGGCAACAGTAAGGTGGTCATACAGAATCTCCAGTTCCGTTTTCATAGTTGAATACCGCGCTCTGTTGCTTCTTTGTGGATGCCTTTCATCATTTGTTGGGGTTGCCTGACGATAATATCTATTTTTTGCACGCCAATCGATGCCCACAATTTCATGAGTAGTTTGGTTTTTGATATTGTTGGACTGTCGGTTAGTTCTGCCTCGATATACAGATCTATATCTCCCCCTTTCGCCGTATCGTCCACGCGCGAACCAAATAACCATGCCCGTGTTTCGGGTCCGAAGACTTCGGATACCGCACTTTTTATTGATGTGATTTGTTCGGAGCTTAAACGCATATCAGTAATAAAACACGATCTTCAAAGCGTTGCCGAAAGGGCCTTCGAAAGCCGAGATCCGTTTGATGCATAGACGCGCCGGGAACGAGGCCCGTTTGAACCAGGCACTAATGTCGCCACCAAATGTAGCCTGCTAGGGGGGTGCTCAACCAATTCACTAAACCGCTCACTAGCATGATGATATCCCTCGGGATGTGGCTGTTTTCCAACCGAAAAGCGAAGGTCATGCTCAGCTTTGACAAGCCATTGGCGAATTTCGTGCCGCTTGGCTTCATCCATAGAGTACCCTCCCTTCATCTAAGACCTTGTATTCCAAAGACGCCTTCACTCGAACGCCTCGTTCCAACTCATCACGGGTGCGCACCACCACATCGATCGGAATCTTCAGCCCCCGAAAGCTGCGATAGACGTCCCTTGCGCGACGATAGCCGGGTTGATCTGAATTGCGTAAAATAATTAAGAGGTCGATATCGCTGTCCTCACTTGGGTAGCCCCAAGCATGCGATCCGAAGAGAATTATCCTTTCTGGATGGATCGCATCGACAATGCGGCGGGTAACTTCTTCGAGCATTTGCTGGCTTAGCCTTTCCATTTTTCCCGCCCCTTCGAACCGGGATTGTGCATCCGGTTCTAGTGCCCTATTTATCGCTATTTTCAGAATCCGTTCGGGGGGCCGAATACGCCGGAGACCGCTAATCTGTTCGGCGGTCTACCGGATTGTCGCACTCGCGTACAGCCAAGTATGAACCGAGCCCATAACCAGCCTACCTGGCTGCGATAGAGTACCTCGCTTTCGGTCCGATACAAGCGGCGCGCGTATACAGTCAATTGAGCGTCCTCATGGATCAGTTCCCACTCAAATTGTTCTAGGCCGGTGACTACCACGACGCGGCCATACTGGCGGACAGTCCTGGAGTTAAGGGAAACGCGGTTGAGGTAGATATCGAAAGGCTGCTCTTATCGCCCCACCAATTCATTCTCAACCATTTTGAATACCTCTACTCTTTTGGGCTTCCTTCACCTTGTATGATGTCTGAGCTGAGGGCGGCCTCGCGTTGCAGTTGTTCGATTTCTCGATGCAGCGCATCGTATTCCTGAAGCTTACGCTTTAAGTAACTCGCTGTCAGCTTGGTTTTAGCTCGGAGTCCATTCGGGGTAAGGATGTAGATGTATGCAAGCTTGTTGTCGCTCCGCCTAAAGTTACGCGCTTTCACCCAGCCTTTGTCAATGATGGCTTTGAGACAGAAGTTGGTTTTGCCTAAACTGATGCCGAGTGCTTTGGCCAGTTCGCGTTGACTGGTGTTGGGGTTAGCCTCTAGACGCCTGAGAAATTTGTAGTGGGTTTCGTCGTCCAATCGGATAAGAGTGGGATTCAACTGATCGTTATCAGTTTGGCCGCGACAGTGAATGGGAGAATTTGAGGTTTAGGCACGCTACCGCCCTACCGCGTCCCCATTACAGCATGACTCTTTTGTTACTTATATTAGCTTAGTTTACGGACCAGCCAAGCTTTTGAAGCTGGATATGGCCCTAGTGTGTTCGATTGTTGAACGCGGGTTATTAAAACTTGATATGGGGGTGATGTCAAGGGCTAGTCTCTTCCATATAAATAACTTCTTTTCCAATACAAGATGAGTCTGAAATAGCGCGGCACCTGTTCATGATAGGAGGATGAAAACTATCATGAATGACACGCAGTTAGAGACTATTGAACAGCTCCGCGCCTTTTTAGCTGGCACCGAGGCGATTGAGTTTTCGATGGAAAGCCCGCTGGAACGTTACACGTGGATTCAAGATACCTTGATTCGTCTGCGGTATGTGAGCCTGAGCAAGGGTGATAAAGGGGTGGTGAGGCGCTATCTGCAGAAAGTCACGGGCTATTCACGCCAACAGCTAACCCGCCTGATTGGGCAGTACAAGCGCACCGGAAAACTGGGGCGCAGATACCAACCCCGGCATCGGTTTGCTACACACTATAGCGCCCAGGATATCGTGCGATTAGCCCAGACCGATGAACTGCACGGGACTTTAAGCGGCCCGGCCACCAAGAAGATTTTCGAACGCGAATATACTCTGTTCGGCAACCCCACCTATGAGCGTTTGGCGGGCATCTCGGTGTCGCATCTCTACAATCTCAGGAAGTGCACCGGCTATTGCCGCCAACGCTGCCATTTCACTAAAACCCAAGCCACCCCCGTCAAGATCGCGGAGCGACGCAAACCCGACCCTGGGGGGCAACCCGGCTACCTGCGCCTGGATACCGTTCACCAGGGCGATTTAGACGGACGCAAAGGCGTCTATCACATCAACGCCGTGGATGAAGTCACCCAATACGAGATCGTCGCCTCGGTGGAGCGCATTAGCGAAGCGTACTTGCTGCCCGTGCTTGAAATGCTGCTGGAAGCTTTCCCTTTCGTCATCCAAGGCTTTCACGCCGACAATGGCTCGGAATACATCAACAAACGGGTCGCGGAGCTGCTCAACAAGCTGCTGATCGAGTTCACCAAGTCCCGGTCACGCCATACCAATGACAACGCCTTGGTGGAAAGTAAAAATGGGGCCGTGGTGCGCAAGCACCTCGGCTACGCCCATATCCCCCAAAAATAGGCCTCACTGATCAATGACTTCAACCGGGGTTTCCTCAACCCCTACCTCAACTTCCATCGCCCCTGTTTCTTTGCCCAAATCACCGTCGACGCCAAAGGCAAACAGCGAAAACGCTACCCCTACAAGCAGATGATGACCCCTTACGAAAAACTTAAATCCTTACCCAACGCGCCAACCTATTTGAAGGCCGATATCACCTTCGCCCAACTGGATGCGGTGGCGATGCAAATGAGTGATAATGAGGCCGCTCGGCAGTTAAACCGAGCACGCCAACAACTTTTTAAACACATCAATGAACAGGAGGCGGCATAGACTGATTTCTCCTTGTCAACACCCTTCTAGGGTGCTGTTCTAACCAAGGATACCTCAGCTTCTATTACCTTATTTCAGACTCATTTTAGGATTGGAAAATACTGGGTTACGTTTTACGTTTTACGTTTTACGTTTTACGTTTTACGTTTTACGTTTTACGTTTTACGTTTTACGTTTTACGTTTTACGTTTTACGTTTTACGTTTTACGTTTTACGTTTTACGTTTTACGTTTTACGTTTTACGTTTTACGTTTTACGTTTTACGTTTTACGTTTGCAACGAGCTTACTAGGGTTTGGAGCTTTGCTGACAAGGCCTTTGTTTCTTCTACGAGTTCCGCTGTTACTTCTTTCTCAAGTACGCGGATTCTATTGGCGATGTAGAGCTGGGTTCTCAGCTCGGCTGAGGAGCCTTTGGCGATGTGTAGAAATCGCTTGAATTCTTGGGCAGAATTCCTTTCTGCGCCTTCGGCGATGGAGGGATGGAACGGCTGAGCGGGTCATTTGGTTTCGCAGGCCGTGGTCCTTACATCCCTCCAGGTGTTTGTAAATTCTGATTGCGAGGCGGCAAGCGCGTTTCCAGACCTCCAGGTCTTCGAATGATTGGTAGGGCATTTTTCCTTCCATGGGAACCGTTTTGTTTTAGATGTTTTAGATATGACGTGCGGCGTCACATTCTGCTAGGAGATAAGTTCTTCGCTGAGATCATATTTTATAATCCGCTTCGCCAGTATCCCGTAGTCTAACCATATCCGACAGCGTTTCCTCACTCGGTCGCGGGTAGATTGTTCGCGTCGCCGATCATTTTACAACGGCCAAGTTTAAGCAAAGAGCAAGCGGTGGCCGTTTCGGTCCCAGCCTATTTTAAAGTTTAAAGACGTCCTCCAGGCTCGATGCGTCCAGGATACGCTCTGCCCACTGCTCCATCTCATGGACTGTCGCCTTAGCCAGGCACTCTTCAACCCAAGCGGGAATCTCGCCAAAGCGGCGGATGATCTGGCGCTTGATTACAGTCATTTCGCCGAGTTGTAATCCCTCCTGCTTTCCTTTTTCAAACCCGATTCTTTCTACACTGGTGACGTATTGCATTTTGCGTCTTGCCTCAAAATCGTTCAGTTCTTGCCATAATCGCTCTTCCTGCTCCTGCGGCAATTGGAGCACCCAGTCGATAAATCGGAATAACTCCAGTATGTCCTCTTTGCGGTAGCCGCCCTCATATAATCGCCGGATCAGGTTCAGCTTCCACCGATAACGTTCATCGCTGTTGTGGGCCGTCTCTTTGGCTTTGATATGGGCCATCACTACCGTGGCAAAGGGGTTGTCGCTCGCTTCCAGCTCTTGCCATTGCTCACGGTAGTCCAGCAGCTTCACTACCGGAAACCAAAGACCTGCGCGACTACCCCATAATTCATAGCTATACTTAGCTGGCCGCCAGTGATCTTCTTCATCCGCCAACACCGCTAAGCTGGCAACGGGGCGGCGGTAGCGATCATAGATACGGTAATTATACACGTACATGCGCTCCGGAAAATCTAGCTTTTTCTGCCCTTGGACCTCGATATGAGCGAGGATATACTCCGCTTCGCCGTCTTGGCGCCAGACTTGCACCAGCTTGTCTGCCAGCCGCTTGCCGAGCTCGGCGTCGCGCACGACTTTCTCCAGTTCTTTGTCGAGAAAGCTGTAACCGCTCTCCCAGTTGATATCTGCATGGGCCCGGGGAAAGAAAAATGCCATGAAGGCCGGGAAATACTTTTCCAAGGCCTGTTTCCAGGGGCTGTCGTAGTCGGGCATAGAAGGGTTTTTACGTTTTACGTTTTACGTTTTACGTTTTACGTTTTACGTTTTACGTTTTACGTTTTACGTTTTACGTTTTACGTTTTACGTTTTACGTTTTACGTTTTACGTTTTACGTTTTACGTTTGCAACGAGGGTACCCGAGGTTGGAATCTGGCCAAAGGTTTTTATATTGGGTACACCGTTTCATTTAGCTTGTCGTCATGACTGTGCCCCCACACGTCCGGATTCCTTATAAGCAGGGATGACGGGCCTCAAGACTGAGTGTACGAGCGGCGATTAGTGAGTGCTAATGAAGTTGGGCATAACGCAACCTTGCCTACCCAAATGGGGTTTGACTGAAGTGGTTGTCAGGCTATCTCAATCAGTTTTTCACTCGCCTTAAGACCCTTTTCAACTATGGGAAGTAATGGTTCGAACCATTTTAAAATCTCTGCCTTCGAGGTACTGCCTAAACGAACCCACACTACCGGGGGACCCTCTACTTCCATTAGGCGCAGAGTAACGAAGTCTTCGTCTTTTGTGATAATTGCAGCATTTGTTCGCTTTGCTTGACACCAGACCGCGCCATCGCTTGCTGTCCCGAGTCCAAGGTCATATACATGTTCGCTATAATACCCTTTATCCATCAACCAACGCGCTAGTGCTGTCGGGAGCTGCGCATCGACCAAAAAACGCACGATCAAGCTACGTGCAGTACTGGATGGTCGCTTTGGAGGGCTGCGTATTCCAATGCTGCTGTAATGTCGTCATTTTCCAAGTATGGGTAGTCGTTTAGAATTTCCTCCCGCGAGGCCCCCGCTGCGAGGAGGTCTAGTATGTCCTTGACGCGTATCCGCATCCCGCGGATACACGGGCGCCCACCGCAAACTTCGGGGTTTACCGTGATACGTTGCAATTGTGACATTGTAGATTCCTCTATTCGTTTTCCATGTCAGTGAGTCGCACTGCATTGGCCATCGCTTGTTGGCTGTTGACTCATTATATCAATCGGTACGGTCGATGGACTGGTTTCTACAGGATAACGCATCATAAGGGAGCATCCGGCAACCTGTTCCGCCTTACGATAAACTCATTACTGTCATATCAGTATCGCGGTCTGATGAGGGAAAATGCAAGATTACTTTATCCGCTTTTTTTCTCTTCCCGTATGTGTTCTTTGTCTTGTAGCATGTCTGAGCTGAGAGCAGCCTCGTGTTGCAGTTGTTCGATTTCTCGTTGCAGCGCATCGTATTCCTGAAGCTTGCGCTTTAAGTAATTCGCTGTCAGCTTGGTTTTAACTCGGAGTCCTTTCGGGGTAAGAACGTAGATGTATGCAAGCTTGTTGTCGCTCCGCCTAAAGTTACGCGCTTTCACCCAGCCTTTGTCAATGATGGCTTTGAGACAGAAGTTGGTTTTGCCTAAGCTGAGACCCAGCGCTTTAGCCAAGTCGCGTTGGCTCGTATCGGGGTTAGCCTCTAGTCGCCTGAGAAATTTGTAGTGGGTTTCGTCGTCCAAATGGAAAGGGGTAGAATTCAAATAATCGTTATTGGTTTGAGCCGCAATGATAAGTGACGGGGACAAGTCTTTGTGCACGCTACCGCCCTACCGTGTCTCCCTACAGCATGACTCATTTGTTACTTATATTAGCTTAGTTTACGAACCAACCAAGGCTTTGACCCTAGTGTGTTCTTTTGTTGAACACGGGCTATTGAAACCTGAATTGGGGGTAATGTCAAGAGCTAAAGTAAAGCCCATGAGATGTGAGTTCTCTTTGTTTGAATCAGTGCGTGTAAAATTCGGGAGAGGTCTTTAGCTTCAATGATTCATGCTGCACCGGTAGTATTTTCGGTATATCCGGTGTCCATGGTAATGTAGATTTGGGAGTTTTACATCTTCAGCAAGTGCACCAGGGGTTGGCACCTTTGCTGACAAGGCTTTTGTTTCTTCAACGATTTCTGTAACTACTTGTTTGCCGAGCAGTCCGATTCTGTTGGCTATGTACAGTTCGCTTTTTAACTCCGTTGATCAACCTTTTACAATAGGGAAATCGCTTAAATTCTGATGTGGATACCGTGGCGATTTCGGTATTTACACAAAATGAAATCAAATTTTCTCGCGCACTACAAAATCTCGTCCGTTTTCAATGGAATTTGATCCAAGATGCCTTTCTAATACCGAGACATAGAAATGACGCGACTGGGCTATTACTCCTTATATCTCGCCATTAGTCTTCTTTGGATCCATTGAGCTGCTGTAACAATTGCTCTATCTGCCGTACAAAATCATCAGATTCCTTAACCATTTCTCGTACTTGATCCAGTTCGAAATCCCATAGAGCGGTATAATCCGCAGATTGTCGGTTCTCAAATGTACGATCGAAAACCTTGCCCCATCTGAAGTTCAGTAATCCAGACTTCACAAGATCTTTATGCACAGCGCCCCGCAGCCCAGAATGTTTGACGAATTTCTTGCCCATCTTGAACAGTACTGCGCTCGCAGCGTAGAAACATGCGTAATAGGCTCGGTTAACAGCAAAATCGAGCCGCCCTGCTCTCATTTCTGACCGTGCCGATTCCAGTGCCTCCACAGCCTTCCTCATCCAATAGGCAATGATCTCTCGCCGGGCCTCATTATCCGTCACGCGACAACCCCCCAGCGCTCGATCTCGTCGTGGATGGGCAGTACGGAATAGCGTCCGGATATCCACTCCGACTTCGGGACCACCAGTGTGCTTATAACAACGTCATACGCAAGCTCTATGTCGAATAACGCCTCAGTGATTGCATCACGCTCCTGCCAGGTAACAGACACCTTGGTCAGCAAAAGCAAGTCTAAATCTGACTCCGGTGTATCCTTGCCAGACACCTTTGATCCGTAGAGAATCACGCGGTCGATAGGAAATTTGCTTCGTAGCAGTTGGACAGCCTCTTCTAGCGCGTGTTGGTCCCTTTTTTTGAGAGAAATTTCGGCGATTGTCCTCATTTGTAGGTTTTACGTTTTACGTTTTACGTTTTACGTCATAGGTGATCGGGATATTTTTCTTTATATTACAACAGGATATTCGTTTGATGATAGTGAAAGCCCTACCTCTATGATTTAATATGCTGAGTCACAAGCAAAAATAATCTGAGTCACAAGCAAAAATGATCCAAGAGAAAGGTATTCGCCATCAGTGAAAGTTAGCCCTCTAGAGCTTCTCAAGCAATGCTTTGAAAAAGTGGTTCCCAGCCAAGACACAAGAACGAATATAAGTCCCCTAGAGTTTGTAGTGAGTTTGGTATTTTGTCACTTAGGAGACTCAAAGACCTTTTCACTCGAAGCGATACGCCGACATATGAAGGAGCAGGTCAATGAGGACATCAGCCGAAGCGCGTTTTGGGAAAGGCTCTCAAGGCAACGGCTGAAGAATTATTTAAAAGCGGTGGTGGCCGAGCTAATGACTCAATTGAGTACCTCCGCATTAATCGGTACCCACCTATTATCTCAGTTAGGAGTCTGTGGGATATGGCTTGTGGATTCCAGTTCAATCAGTCTTTGGGATGGTGCTAAGTCGGCCTTCCCGGGCACGAGAACGGCCGCGGGAATCAAATGGCATGCGAGCATTGATTTGTTCACGGGGGTGATGAACTGGTTTAAGTTAACTCCGACATCAAGGCATGACCGCACCTGTTTTCCTGAGCTTTCGTCATTGAAGGGTGTCTTAGTGATCTTCGACCTAGGTTATTGGGACTACGGGCTTTTGTTTTCAATTCAACAGGTTGGCGGTTTCTATCTGTGCCGGCTGAAATCAAACGCAAGCCTCTCTATCAAAGAGGTTGTCCAGGGCTTATCGAAAAAACATCTTGGAAAATCGCTCTTGTCGATAAAGTTCAAAAGGAAAAGAGCAAACATTATTGAGGTCAAAGCCGAAAAGTGCCATGACGGCAGGCGGTTGACGTGTCGAGTCATCGGCTTTTGGAATCCAGTCGAAAGAAGCTATCACTGGTATATGACTAATTTGAAGGTAGACGCCTTTATTATCTATCCCTTATATCGGATCAGATGGCAAATAGAGCTCATTTTTAAAGGCTGCAAAAACTCCCTCAATGCCAATCAAATCACCTCGAACGATAACAATATCATCGAAAGCCTTTTGCTTTCATCTCTGGCAGCTCAGCTCGCCTCACACACAATATTTAATCTAGGTAGCGGATACTTAGACCAAGATCAGAAACTCGCCATATCCTTTCAAAGGATTTTAAAAGTCACTGTAGATCTGTCATCTGAGTTTATTCGGTTCCTGCTCAGTTCTTCGAGAGAACATTTTTATAATCTTTTGCAAAAGATAAAACTCTTTTCAAATGAAATCTTCGATCCAAACTATAAACATAGAGAAACCTCTCTAACGCGCATTCACAACCTATTAGAAAATGGGCCTTAATTATCCCGAACACCTATGCGTTTTACTTACGTTTTACTAGGGTTTGGAGCTTTGCTGACAAGGCCTTTGTTTCTTCTACGAGTGCCGCTGTTACTTCTTTCTCAAGCAGGCCGATTCTGTTGGCGATGTAGAGCTGGGTTCTTAGCTCGGCTGAGGAACCTTTGGCGATGTAACCGTTCAGACCCCGCCTCAAATCAGATTGGACATTAGCCGAGGAGTGTGAGAATTTAATGGGGAATAAGAGGAAATCTCGTCGGACCCCGCTAAATGCCCCGATCCGTATGCAGCTTAAGAATCACAGTTTAGGCCAAATCGATGAGCCCTATATCCGATCGCTGAGCCATGAGGATCTGATCAGGCTCTCGACGAAGCTATTGAACGACCTAAAAGAAGCCCGGGAGCGGCTGAACCAGGGGCCGAGCAACAGCTCGCGGCCACCGAGTAGTCAGGCGCCGTGGGAAAGTAGTGAGGAACGCAAGGAGGAGGGTGAGCCGAGCACGGAGGATCCGGGGAGTGGCGAGGACGAGCCGGAAGTGGCTTCGGGCCCGGCGGAGAACGCGGTGGCGGCGCCGGACACCCAAGAGGGGGCACCGAAACGCCGCAAGGCGGGTAAGCCGAAGGGATCGCCGGGCTATGGGCGTACCCAGCGAGTAGCGCTCACTCACACGGTGGATCACCGCGTCGAACGGTGTGAGATCTGTGAACATGAAGCCCTTGAGTGTGCTGAGCAAAGGCCTTGGACGGCTTACACTAGCCTGGATATCGAGGTGGGTGAGGGCGACGCACTCGGGCTGCGGGTTACCCATACCCAGCACCTCTTTTACGAGATGAGCTGTGGCTGCGGTCATACGACCCGCCAGTATCCGCACCGCGGCGAAGCCGATGAGCGATGGGAAGGGATTGGGTTAAGCGAGTGGCGACTCGTCGGTCCGATGCTGTGTGCGCTCATTATCGCCTTAACCTATCGGGCACGGATGTCGCGGGCCCGGGTTCAAGAGTTTCTGCGGGAGTGGTTAGGTTTGGAGCTGAGCGTCGGCACGCTGCAGCGCTGTATCGAGGAGTCCGCGCGCTCGGCCGCCCCGGTCGAGGAGCAGCTCGTTGCCGCGGTATTGAACAGTGAGTTGCTCCACGCCGATGAGACGCCGCACAAGGAGCACGGTCAGGCGCGCTGGTTGTGGGTGTTCGTCAACGCCACCACCGTGTTGTTTTATGTCGGGTATCGCACCAAAGAGATTATTGACACGCTGCTCGGCGAGGCCTATGGCGGTTGGTTGATGAGCGATGGTTACGTCGTCTATCGGGCGATGGCCAAGCGGCTGCGTTGCTGGGCTCACCTGCGCCGCAAGGCCAAGGGGCTAGAAGAAAGTTTGAACCTGGAGGGCCGCCAGTTTGGCCAACAAACCACTGCCTTTCTTAAGACGCTGATGAAGGCGATCTATCAGGCTCGGGAAGGGCCTGGAGAGGACCTCACTCCCCTTTTCCAAGACCCACTCGATCAGTTCCGCGCGGCGTGTGAACGGGCGCGGGGCTCCTCCCACGAGAAAACTCACGCCTTGGCGGTGGAATTTCTCAATGACTGGGAGGCGATCTTTCGCGTGCTGGCCCATCCGCACCTGCCCCTGACCAACAACGAGGCCGAGCGGGCATTGCGCCATTGGGTCATCCTGCGCCGGATCAGCTATGGGACGCGCACCCCACAGGGTAGCCGGGCCTTTGCACTGCTGGCGAGCATCATCGATACCTGTCGCAGACGCAACGCTTCACCGTGGTGCTATCTAGCCGAAGTGATTGATAGGGCACGACGCGGAGAACAAGTACCCATGCTTCCTACTGCGGGTTGATTTCTCCTAAATTTATAGGGGATCTGAAGGGTTACTTGGCGATATGTAGGAATCGCTTGAATTCTTGTGCAGAATTCCTTTCTGCGCCTTTGGCGATGGAGACGGCCGAGCGGGTCATTTGGTCGCGGGGATGATTTTTTGTTAGTCCTCCCGTAGCAAATTGTTCAGCCTGGAAATGAAATCCTCGCTACGTTCATACTCTATGATCAATTCACCGATGCCTTCCAGCTTTTCCAGATCTCCGATCCGTTCTAACAGCGCTCTTACCTGCTCGACGACCAGTGCTCCGTAACGTCGTTTAGCCATGCGCTCTAACATACGACGTTCGGAGGCAAGCCCTTGCTCCAGACCCTGCTCTCGCCCTTGCTCTCGGCCCTTCTCTAGCCCTATACGCTCGACGCTCGTGACATACGGCATTTTGGTTTCCTCTTCATACTGCTCTAGCTCGTCCCAAAACTGTTTTTCCAACCCCGGCGGTAAGCCTAACACCCAATCGATGAACCGGAACAATTCTAGAATATCCTTGCGCTGGTAACAGCGCTCGTACAGGCGCCGCACCAGTTGCATCTTCCAGCGATAACGGCTTTGCGGGTCATTGGCCGTCGCTCGGCTCTTTAGATGAGCCATCACCACAGTGACAAAGGGGTTGTCGCTGGCCTCCAGCGCGCTCCAGTTTGCATTATAGTCGATTAGCTTAATGGCCGGAAACCGGATGCCGACTTCACAACCCCACAGGGTATAGCGGTAGGTGTCCGGGCGCCATGTCTGACTCTCATCGCCCAGTACGGCTAAGCTGACCACGGGGCGATCGTAGCGGTCAAATAGGCGGTAGTTGTAGGTGTACATGCGCTTGGCAAACGCTGGGTCATGACTGGCCTGTATTTCGGTGTGGATGAGAACGATCTGTTCCTCTCCGTCTAGCCGCCAGACTTTCATGAGTTTGTCGGCCAGCCGTTTACCGAGTTCGGCATCGCGGACGATTTGCTGGAGTTCTTTGTCGAGACTTTCGTATCCCTTTGGCCAGTCGATGGCTTGGTGAGCCTGGGGAAAGAAAAAGGCCATGAAGTCGGGGAAATAGCTTTCCAGTATTTCTTTCCAGGGGCTGTCGTAGTCGGGCATGGAATAGACGTTTTACGTTTTCAACGAGGGTACTCGTGTTTAGGGTTTTGGGCATATTTTTTAATAGGGAACGCCGCGTCTTTTAACTTGCCCTAACCAACTACCTCAGAGTTCCTCGATATCGAGCGAATCGCTGTAGGTTTCAATTCCCAACTGCTTGGCGACTTTCTGCGCCCGGGTATCGATCATCGGGGAGATCACAATCAATCGCTGTGCCTTGCGAGCGTGGCGCTGCTCGTAAAACCGCGCCTTGCGTTCAAAACTATACATCCCTGCCTTGTCAATAGAAGATTTCAACTCGCAAATCAGTAGCAAGCCATTCTTAATGATGACATCCAACTCCACTTGATCCGGCCGCCCAAACACAACCCCTTCATCGTCGTATTCACTGACGTTGAGCACTTGAACATCGAAGTTCTCCTCCAATATCCCGGCTAGCGCGTTGCGAAAAGCCGCCTCACTTTGCACCCCCCAGCGCGATCCCAGCGCGCCGATACTTCGGTCAAACTTCTTGGCCTGAGCCATGATCTCTTCGTGAACCCGCTGAAATTCCTCTCGATTCTCAGCTTGGTGTGCGTCCCACTTTCGATTTTGTTCTTCCCACTTTCGATTTTGCTCTTCCCATTTTCGATTTTGCTCTTGGGTTGATTCGTTCCGACTCTTGCGGTTTTGTTCGTCCCACTTCCGGTTTTGCTCTTCCCATTTGCGCGTCTGTTCCTCCCGATCGCGGCGCAACTCCGACAGTATTTCGTAAAATCGGTCTTGCGTTTCCGCCCGGCTGGCATATTCCTGTCGCGTCAGCTCCAGAATATACGCACGCAAAGCCGGATCCTCCCGCAATAAAGCCGGCAGCTCCCGCTTGATCGTCTCCTTTAGTAATTCCGCATTCATCAATCATCACCACTAACTGGACAGAATTATACCTACTCGCTGCGAGTCAGGCCATCTCTTGGGGCTGTTTCATAGAATGCGGTTACCCGTAAGCAATTAGAATCCGGCGGAATAAAGAGAAAGTTATTCTAGCCAAACATTTTTCCAAACTCGATGTGTCTTTGATGAGTTCAGCTCGATGCCCTAACTCCCTGACTTTCGTACAGCGAGACTTGTGGGCTGCAGCCGAGTTGCCTCAATTTATTGCTTGAAACATCAAAGGAGAAATGGGTGCGGATATCTTGCTCGATGTAATCTGTGGCCAGGTCGGGGCTGTATTTAGCGTATCGCATCGACAAAATCCAAGATCGATGCATTAATGCCCATAGCGTTAAAAATTTCGCTATCTTGATCCGGGTTTTGACACCGATATTGCCCGGCGGAGCTGGCATTGCGTACATGCCTGCACGAACGGATGCTGCTGTAAACCGTCGCCATAAATGGTCAGAGAGCATTGCACGCCGACGAGACAGGCTTAAGCAGTTGGCTACAACTTCGAAACAAGCCACGGGCGCAATGCCAATGAGCGCGCCTAATCGCATGATGGTGGCTGTAGGTCAGCGTTCCCTTGTCGTAATCGCACTCTTATCGGCTTCGTATTTGAACAATGCATACGGGCCTTGTAGGTAAAACCTGTCTTTTTCCGCATGGGGTCTACTAGAACCGTAGAGGGCTGCGGTACTGATATAAACAAAATGATGAACGTTGGATTCTAGACCAGCTAATGCGTCAACGCCCGATACTGTTCCGCCTTCGATAGCTTCATTACTACCATATCAGTATCGCGGTCTGATGAGAGGAAATGCAAGATTACTTTATCCGCTTTTTTTCTCTTCTCGTATGTGTTCTTTGTCTTGTAGCAAGTCTGAGCTGAGAGCAGCCTCGCGTTGCAGTTGTTCGATTTCTCGTTGCAGTGCATCGTATTCTTGAAGCTTGCGCTTTAAGTAATTCGCCGTCAGCTTGGTTTTAGCTCGGAGTCCTTTCGGGGTGAGGATATAGATGTATGCAAGCTTGTTATCACTTCGCCTAAAATTACGGGCTTTCACCCAGCCTTTGTCAATGATAGCTTTGAGGCAGAAGTTGGTTCTTCCTAAACTGATGCCTAGTGCTTTGGCCAGTTCGCGTTGACTGGTGTTGGGGTTAGCCTCTAGACGCCTGAGAAATTTGTAGTGGGTTTCGTCGTCCAAATGGAAAGGGGTAGAATTCAAATAATCGTTATTGGTTTGAGCCGTAATGATAAGTGACGAGGGACAAGTCTTTGCGCACGCTACCGCCCTACCGTGTCCCTCTACAGCATGACTCATTTGTTACTGATATTAGCTTAGTTTACGAACCAACTAAGCTTTTGAAGCTGGATATGGCCCTAGTGTGTTCTTTTGTTGAACGCGGGTTATTGAAACTTGAATTGGGGGTGATGTCAAGAGCTAAAGTAAAGCCCATGAGATGTGAGTTCTCTTTGTTTGAATCAGTGCGTGTAAAATTCGGGAGAGGTCTTTAGCTTCAATGATTCATGCTGCACCGGTAGTATTTTCGGTATATCCGGTGTCCATGGTAATGTAGATTTGGGAGTTTTACATCTTCAGCAAGTGCACCAGGGGTTGGCACCTTTGCTGACAAGGCTTTTGTTTCTTCAACGATTTCTGTAACTACTCGTTTGCCGAGCAGTCCGATTCTGTTGGCTATGTACAGTTCGCTTTTTAACTCCGTTGATCAACCTTTTACAATAGGGAAATCGCTTAAATTCTGATGTGGATACCGTGGCGATTTCGGTATTTACACAAAATGAAATCAAATTTTCTCGCGCACTACAAAACCTCGTCCGATTTCAATGGAATTTGATCCAAGATGCTTTTCTAATACCGAGACATAGAAATGACGCGACTGGGCTATTACTTCTTATATGTAAGTGTCTATTTTGAATCCAGCCCCACAATGTATTACACTTTTACCCCATAAAGAATATTATCGATACAGTCGCATAGTGCATTGAACGATCTATAAAAAGAACTTGAAGAGCGCGACGAGAAGATTGCCGAGCTAGAGGCAAAGCTAGCAGAGCTGATCGAGGAAAACGAGCGTCTTCGCGGGTTACTTGGAGACAAAGCGAAGCGTAAGTCGGCTAAACCACCGACGTTTTCCGAGCACTATAGCGCTGATACGAAAGGAGGTCGATTCAAGAAGAACAAGCGAGGGAAAGGGGCCACGGGCCGTCGCCCTCGTGATGACAAACAAGGGTTTGTCGACCACACCGAAAAGGTGTACCCAGAAAACGCCGATCCTGTGGAATGCGTGCCTGTTCGCACCCAGTACGCCTGGCGTATTGTCGATGGCCGTGCCGTGTACATTGGCTATGCGATCTATGATTTACCCGGATCCGACCCAGCGCCATTGCCCTATGGACTGCGCACTAGTACAGCGACCAGTAAGTTCACTCAATAACAATCAGGCAACAAGAGGCTTACCTTGGTATGTCCATTTAAAAGGTTTTGCCATTGTCTGATTGAAGTAATCAATGAATGCCAGCAGTTTAGCCTTCAAATCGGCTTTGGAACTAAAATTGCCTCGCCTAATGACTTTTTTCACCAATATGCCGAACCAGATTTCGATTTGGTTCATCCATGAACAGTGTTTCGGAGTGTAGTGGAACACAATGGGTTTGCCAGGGGCAGACAGGAATTCTTCCCTTGTTGCCATTGATTTGAGTATACCCGTTTTCCCCTTCAGCCCAAGGTCCTTGTCAATGTCGCAGTGTTTGGCTGTGATACGGACGAGCGCTTCCGACTTGTGGGTATTGAGCTGATCCAGCACGATATGGTAAACCTTATATCCGGTGTGTCCCTTGATCAGAGACTCGATGAAATGGGCAAAATCTTCTTCTGTGCGCGTATCGCCACAATGAGCCTCCACCTTCCCAAGCGCAATGTCGATGGCCGCGATAAGGGTTTGAGTTCCCCCTCGTTTGTATTCAAATTCCCGGGCCACGGGTTTCCCGGCAGACAGGGGTAAGTCTGCGGCAATTCTCTCGAGGGCTTGGATGCCGGTTATTTCATCGGCACTGAAAGCAATTTCATTTTCTGTCTGCGGTACACGTTGGTACACCGCGCATATATCGGCAATCCTGTCTTCCTTGCGTTCGTCTGGCTTGGCATTCAACCAGTATCGACTGCGGTGGGGTTGCAAGTCTGTTTTTTAAAAAGTCACCGACATGGCTTGCCGAAATGCTTTCGACCAGGCCTTGTTTGACGATTTCTTCTGCGAGTTCCTTATGGGTCCAGTGTGTGATAGGCCGACCATGATCTTCGGGTGGTTCGCAGGCCAGAGCCATAATTTGGCACCATTGCTCCGGCGTGATCTTGGCCGGTGTACCAGGGCGTGGCAAATCACTTATCCTCTCTTCTATGGGGTCAGACGCCCGCTCTATCCATCGCCTCGTCCATTTCGTTACATCCGATTGATCCACTCCCATCTCTTGCGAAATGTCCTTGTTGCTCATAGCCTCTTCATTAGCCAGAAGGATTATCCTGGCCCGTCTTACCTTGTTTTGAGGGGTTGAATGCTTGCGTATGAGCTGCTCAAGCTGCTCTATTTCATTACGTGTTAGGTTGATTCGGTATTTAGGGGGTCTCATAGATGATTTCCGGCTGCGATTACAGGTCATCATTATATGACCACTAATATCTAAAGTTATTGGTTATGTTTACTGGTTACGGTACTAGGCTATCTTTATTCATATTCTGAGCAACTAGATTATTCGGTCTGCTTCTAAAACAGTTTGACAACTGAACAATAGCAGCGAAATGGTGATCACAGAATTAAAATTAGCGAAGTCCTAGGCTCCGAATGATTTCTACTCAGTCGAGTTGACTATAATCATTAGCTATCTTTAGCACTTCGCTTAACCGACGTACTCTTAGTACGCGCCTTCATTTTTCTATCCCACTCGCGTTCCCACTTTTTGATAAATGTCGCCACTGCCTTTTGTTTAGCTGCCTCCTTCCGCTCAACCAAACGTAACTGCTGTTCGTCACGCCCAACTGCTTGCTTGGCTTTCCGCATAGCTTCGCGCGCTACCTTTACGCTAGCTGCCGCCTTCTGCCGTTTTGCAACTGCTTGCTTGACGGCTTCTTTAGCTCGTTCTGCGGTATTGATAGACGTCATACGTCCTGTTGTCTTTGCTTTTTCCGCAGCTTGCTTTGCTTTTTCGCGATTGGTAGATACTTCCGCAGTCGCCTTTGTCAATGCAGCCAAAGTTTTTCTCAATTCAACTTCAATTGATCTTAACGAAGTTGAAGTAGTCTCAACTGATGACATCCCTGCCATTTTTTTATTGGAACTACGAGAAGTCTTCGCAGTATTTTTCTTTTTCGTAGTGCTTTTAACGCTGTTTGCCATTCTATTCTCCTAGTTGACGGTTCCCTCTAAATTCATTGGCTATAAGAAATCACGCAATTTGTAATTCATACTAAGGTTTGACAGTTTAGTAGAAAGACAATTAGCAGATGCTTAACGCTTATGAGGGCCAAGGCGGATTTCGGAAATATCCATATGAACTGTTGATTTATAGCTGCGTTAGAACTTGGATTCCACCTCTGAATGATCGCATTCTCCACTTAACTATAAAGCGCTACATTTTCGACGTGACTACTTTAGCGTAATGCATGAATTCTTACTTCGTGTATCTATTCATTTTTGATACTCAATAATTGAAAGCAAATCAATTTTATATCAAAAAACCAATCACTGCTATTTACTCCATTGAAAAACATGGAACCAACAAGGCTAGTATAACTTATTTATAAGGGTTGAATTTTTCTATTTTCAACACTACATGCTTGCCATTACCATTCTTAAGATCTAAGTGCACTTCACCAAGTAAGAAAAAAATCGAATCTCTCCTTCTTGTCAAAGGATTATAGACATATAAATCACTCGATTTTAAAACCGTTAGACATAAAATTCGAAAAATGCAAATTGCTCCAGTTAGTATGAGATTATCGCGCTTGAACATCCAACATAAAATCAATTGTTAGATGACGCCGCGGAAACTCGGATTATTCCCAATTTATATAGGTTAGCATAAATATTGCAAAACAGGGGGCAGATAACAGGATGACAACTTTTTCTTTAACGAGTCATCAGTAGACTTAGTAGTCCACATCGAACGAAATGATGTAGATGTTTATATGTCACCAAATTTCACAAGGCTATAAGTTATACACGAAATAATTTATCGCTGCGGTGTCGAAAGTGTACCACCTATAATTCCATCAAACGCTATAGCGGACACCCACAAATGACACTCTAAGGCGCTTCTTAGCGGCTATAAATCGGTTGGCGAGAATAAATGACTGGACAAACACCTTGTAAGGTGCTTACTAATAGCCAGCTAATAACGAGCAGACCCAAATAGGTAAGCATTACGGAAACTATTCACTAGTAATTACGGCTCTTGTTAGGTGTATCCCGTCAAAATGTACTAACAGATCGATGCCCAGAAGACACCAAATGTTCATGGTAAAATTGTCTCGCTTTTTCGCAAATTCTTTGCTAATTACCAGTTTCTCCATACTATGTGCCTGCTCAGCTTTACCCAATTATACGAATGCACCAACTGACCGTGCCGAAGACAAGTCAGCATCGTTCTCTACAAATAGGTCCATCGACGCGGAAAAGAAAAAGATTATCTACACCATTCAACCCGGTGATACGCTCTCAGAAATTGCACAGAGGATATCTGGAAATAAAAAAAATTGGCGTCGAATTGCCAAATTCAATCGAATAACCAATCCTTCAAAGCTTAGAGTAGGTCAGGCAATAGCAATCCCTAGATATCTAATATTACCCACTCATGAGCATTCGAAAGATTCCACACTTGAAACCACTCTTCCCACTCAATCCAAACCACGACCATCACAATCAGCCGAGCCGAAACCCGATCGAAACCGAGTTTCCTCTACCAAAATTGGCACAGAGTCAAACGATCGAGAAAACAAACTTGTAAGAGCGCAAGAAATAAGAAATCGCTCTGGCTGGATACTTGTAAACGGAAACTATTTTCCCCGAGAACTCACCAGGGAGCCTGATACCATCTCTGAGATTGTGACTCAAGTATGGCCAGGGACCAAGCTACAATTTGTGGATCGAGTCAATGGGTGGTATAAAGTAGTGACCGATCAAGGCACAGGTTATCTCAATCCAGACTACGCAACGATTATCCATTGAGAAACATTGAAGAGCTCATCAAAGCTCTTCTGCTGACTCAAAAATATTCGCGCCATTCGTTCTGATCGCTTCTGAATAAAAATACGCACTGGCCTTCGGCGTACGTATTAAAGATTCATAATTGACATGAACTATGCCAAAGCGTTTGGAATATCCGTAACTCCATTCAAAATTGTCCAAAAAAGACCAAACAAAGTAACCACGCAAATCAATGTGCTTCTGAATTGCTTCGTGTAGTGCGCGCAGATGTCTTCGAAGATAGCTTGATCTTAATTGATCATTTACAGCTCCGTCCCCCCCTAGCGAATCGTTAAAGGCCGCGCCATTCTCAGTTATATATATGGGGCGCCTGCCGTACCGGGTATTAACCCAGTCGAGTATATCAATTAACCCTTGCGGGTAAATTTCCCAACCCATCTCTGTCGTGAGATTTGAATCTAGAGAAAGATTCTTGGCGCGCAATATGGGCTCCGATGGATCGTCACGAACCAAGCCGCGCGTGTAATAATTGATCCCGATAAAATCAATGGGTTGTTGAATGAGTTGCATGTCTTCATCTGGCCAAGACAGCCATGCTGAACCGAAGATCTCTTGCAACTCTTCAGGATACGCCCCTAACAATAGTGGATCTAAAAACATTTTATTGGTGTATGAATGCGCGCGAACAGTGGCGGCTCGATGCTGCTGAGATTGTTCACTTGAATACTTAGGCTCCAGATTAATCGCAATACCGATTTTCCCTCGACCCTGGGCACGATATGCTTGTACAGCCATTGCATGAGCACGCAATAGATTATGCGCTACCAACGGGTCCCTCAAGTACATTACGATGTCCGGGAGCGTGATGGCCTTGTAAATAACCCTCATGAACTACGACCCAGGGCTCATTTAAGGTGTTCCATAAACGTACCCGATCATCCAAAGCGTTAAACAACACCTGCGCATATTCCGCAAACCAGTCAGCACTATCCCTATTTAACCAACCCCCATTTTCTTCCAGCACCACTGGTAAGTCCCAATGGTATAGGGTTGTCATGGGTTGAATGTTATGCTCTAGGAGAGCATCGACGAGCCGCTCATAGAAGTCCAATCCTTTAGTGTTTACTCGCCCACGCCCTTCTGGTAGTACTCGGCTCCAGGAGACACTAAAGCGATAAGCCTGTAACCCTAATGCTTGCATACATTTCACATCATCGTTATATCGGTGGTAATGGTCGCACGCAATATCACCGGTATCGCCATTGGCTATCATCCCTGGAGTATGTGAGAAGCGATGCCAAATACTCTGGCCGGCTCCATCAGCGAGTGGATGACCTTCGATTTGATAAGCGGAGGTGGAAACGCCCCAAAGGAAATTTTCTGGAAAATATTGGGAATTCTGCATGAGCTTAGCTTGGATCGTGTTTAATAAGAGCCGTCGCCAAGTAGTAGACCCGGCACTTCAGAGTTTAGTTACACGCTGAACAATTTGTACTCGACGGGCCCAGTGTATAATAGTCCACCGCATACGTGTTTCAGATCAAATAGAACGACGACGAAGCAGGCTTAGACATGAACAATGTCCGTCAAGCAACTAAAGATTTTTACAGTATTTGCCGTCAGGTACTGTACAACTTCAGTCCAAATATAGAGTTTAAAAGGAACCTCTCGATTTATGGTTAATCAAAAAAGTGTTCGTCACCAATGATGCGAAGCGCCCTCGCTGCAATGGGATCTTGGGCAAAATACTTTTGTACAACATGATCTTTGAGGTAATTTGCTAATGAAACCAAGAGCATCCCTTGATCTAGCGACAGATATTTATAAGCTACCTTGCCTGTAATAGGATCTACGGCATCGTAGAAACCATACTCGCCGTAGATATCGTAATGCTTCGCCAGTTTTTGCAGGTTAGAAATTGCCTCTTTAGGACTCTCCATCAAAGCCAAGGCCGAAGCGTGAGGGGTTACGACTCCGCACTTATACCCCCTAGCGCCTAGAAATTTAATGCCGTATTCGGCATAACCATCAATAGCTACCGCAGAACTAGGCGACATCCCCCACACGGGATAATTAAGCTCCTCCAGCGCATAGCGGCGATGTATGGTCGCATGGACTTGATCGTTTCTTCCCAAACTCTGCGATGCATACTTTTGTTCATCCACTACCAAAGTAGGCATTAGCGCCTCAAACAGACTTCCCCCCCAAGATGGCACATATTTATAATCTCGCCACTGATAATAACCGCCTTTAAGTTTAATGCCTCGTACGAATTTAGGCTTACGACCCGTGGGTAGGAGCGACTGCCAATAAAATTTCGCAGGGAGGGTACGCATCATTTTAAACCAATGCTGTTCTGGTACGTCCCCCTTTCCAATTGCAATCAAGCTACCTAGCCTGGACTCTGTGTATAAAAGCCCATAGTGATACTTGGAAGGATGCTGCAGATTGACATAGTAGCCATGGGACATGAGTTGTTTCGCATCATCATATAACCACCCATAATCTGCTTGGTTTATGAGACGACTAGAACGTTCATCGAGCTCAGGAAAAGCGGTTCGCACTACCATTAGACCCGCGGTCAACCAAGCCGAGTCAACAAAAGAAATAAAATTACTCGTTCTCTCAAGGGATGTCGTATCGTAATAGTTAAAAAAAAACCCGTTAAAGGTTTCAAGCTTGGCGAGTGTTTTGAGTGATCTATCAAGGCGCTCAAGAGCGTCCTGTTTGCTGATAAATTCCAGGTTAAAGGCTGCCACAACGGAAAGTAGATACATCGCGATATCAGTCACATTGGTATAATCACCAATGTACGCCCTGCTCGATTCCACCGAGTTTTCGTTGAACTTGATAGTATCTAATGGCAGACCATGCTCGCGATCGGTAAATACATCTAATCCAGTCCACGTATCCCGCGCGAGTTTCAAGAGGAACTCGTGATCATCCGCTGGTAATTGGTTACCGGGGAGTATTAATGTAGTAGGCCATCCTCCCAACCGAGCCTTAACATGGGATTTGGATGCTTCCTTACCGCCAAGCGCCGCCTCCCAAGCCCCCTTCTTAGCTGGTATAACTTTATCCCAGATCGAGGGACCTGGTCTTCCTGTTTTAATCAAGGCGATATCATCGAAAAAATAGCCTCCCTGCTTAGGTCTAGTACGCCTAGAATGAAAAGAAATAATCAGCGCTTTCAGATCCGTCCAGTCCGTGATGCCATTCATGCGGTATAAAGGCACTCTGACCCGCTTCCACTGGTCGGTAATATCGTTAACGATATAACTGCCACTTTCAGGGACCCCGTTACAATCCTTAAACGGTCGTTTAAATAACACTTTAAACGATCGAGCATATCCCTTGCTTTCGTCTCCCTTAACCCAGAATTGAAGGTAATCAAAGCCATTTACATCGATACCATTTAAGTTCATACGCAAACCGGCTACCGAGGAGTCTTTTGGATTAAGCGCATACTCAAGATGGAGTGTATTGCCGTGCTCGCCATCTCGATCGGTAGGTGCCGAAGCAAACTTCAACATACTCTGCACAAGCCCCAAGTTCGTTACCCACACCTCATTTTTACCGCCAAGATTATTAATTGCTACGGAATGATTAAAGTCATCCAATATCAATCGTTCTACAACTTTTTCGGCAGGCTGATGCCCGGGTGCCGCAAATGCGTTTAAATAAATAGAAAAGAACGTAAAAGCAAGGATAGTATAGACAAGCAGAGTAACTGGCATTCGAATCGCATTTCCACAGGTTTCAATAATCGAAGCGGAACTGTCTATAGAAAGTTTGGACGATCTATTTTCGTCCTACCTTGTCATGTTTAGCCCATAAAATCAACATCTTATGTTTCTGTTAATATCGACTAATAAGTTGAACATAACCGAATTCAATGGGCCATTGAATTTAGGATGAAGGAAGATTTGGGATATCGAACGGCTAGATTAAGCGACGAGAACAACTGAACAGTCTTGCGCTATATTCAATGTAAATTATCACTAAAATGCACCGTTCCATTTAGCGGATGGAAGTATGAAAGTCTATTTTGAACGCTACAACGAGTAAGATAGCGGTTGAAAACCATCGCCCCACTTCTCCAAGATGTATCCAGACCACGCAGCTGTCCAGCTTGCGTGCGATCGGGGGAAGAAAAATGTGCGTGGCGTTAAAAAATGCTTTCCATCGTGACGTACTGTGTTAGAAAATGCGGTCGCCTATCCCATCGCGTGCCGCATAATGCATTCTACAAGTGCATTTTAGGTATACCGGTTGTTTATTCGCAACGCACTCTGAACACTATTATTGGCTTAGCATACTTAAAGGTTTAGCCAATATTAAAGCGTCTTCTCGGCCATGCCGGGTAGGATAATAGGCTTTACGCCTCCCCACCTCATTAAATCCTTCGGTCAGATAAAGCTCCATCGCGCGCCAGTTAGAGGGACGCACTTCAAGTAAAGCGATATCAACTGGATATTGATACGCGATGCTCATTAACCGGCGCAGTACCATTCGCCCCAAACCCTGCCCCTGTTCTTCTCGTTTTACACACAAGTTAAGCACATGACATTCTCTGGCCCCGATAGACATAATTCCATACGCTTTTATCGCGTTGTTTGCTTCGTAAATCCAACAAGAATAGCCCACCCTTAGGCAATCGCGAAAGATGTCTTTAGACCATGGAAAATCATACGCGTTGGACTCGATCCGAATTACCTCGGGAAGATCCCCATAAGCCATCAAACGTATGCCGGAGTTTTGAGGTTTAACTACTGCATTCATCAAAACAGCATCGATTGGATCGCCCCAAGCTTCGATTCTTTCATCCAATTAACTTCAAAGCTAATTGTAAGTCCTGCCACACCTTGCGTTTTTCTCTAGGACTACGTAACAAGTAGGCTGGATGGTAGGTTACGACGACCGGTATACCGCTATTTTCATAGCTATACTCACGTCCTCGCATCTTGCTGATCGGAGTTTCTGTCTGTAATAAATTCTGAGCCGCAATACGCCCCAGTGCAATAATCACCTTTGGATTCAATAATTCGATTTGCCGCCGTAAATAAGGCCGACAAGCTTGCGATTCCTCTGGACGAGGATCCCGATTCCCGGGAGGGCGACATTTAAGGATATTGGCAATATAAACTCGCTCTCGGCTTAACCCGATTGCCTTGAGCACATTATTGAGCAATTGACCCGCCCGGCCCACAAAAGGCTCACCCTGCCGATCTTCTTCAGCTCCAGGAGCCTCACCGATAAACAACCAATCAGCATCGCGATTTCCCACTCCAAAAACTGTTTGGGTACGTGACTTATGGAGATCACACAAAGTACAGCCAGACACACACTCGTTTAACGTTACCCAATCCATCCCCATAACATCTCGAAGAGAAGTATCTGAGCTCGGCAAATGCTCCGTTTCGCTCCTCTTTGGAGGAGTTACCAACTGAGTTTCACCCCGTTGAGGTGTACCTACCGCATCGGAGCTTGCGCTTTCCCTTGGAGTTTGGTATCGCCGCCCCCAAGTCTGAATACCCATCGCTTCAAGATAGGCTAATCGAGTTGAATTATCAACCATTGGCCTCGAAGCACACTTTGTTGAATTCTCGCGATCACCACAACCTATCCCTTGATTATCTTTAGGTGCACTCATATCGCGCCTCGATACATCTTTGGGTATTCACGCATGGCAACCCTTAGGATTTTCATTTTCTATGAGTACTCAGAGTCCATGTGTTGTATCCTTCCACCTACTGGGGACATCATCAGAGTACAATCACTATACTCTCTCCATTTGTGGATGGGTTCTTTGTATTGATTTTCCGAGTTTATTCAGCGCGTTAATATAGGCTTTCGCCGATGCGATAACAATATCCGTATCCGCGCCTTGACCATTGACGATACGCCCACTCTTTTCTAAGCGCACTGTAACTTCGCCTTGTGCATCAGTTCCACCAGTGATTGCATTTACGGAGTACAGTAGCAGTTGTGACTCATCACCCACAATTGCTGCAATTGCTTTGAACGAAGCATCGACAGGCCCGCCACCGGATGCCTGCCCGGTTTTCTCTTCACCCTCGACACTTAACGTTACCATCGCATTGGGAGTTTCGCCTGTTTCAGAACAGACCTTAAGCGCTACCAACTGATAGTGTTCTTCCCGGGCCTGAAGATCGACCTCCGTTATCAACGCCTGCAGGTCCTCATCATAGATCTCCCGCTTCTTATCAGCCAATTCTTTGAAGCGCACAAAAGCCGAGTTCAATTCCTGTTCGGAGGTGAACTCTATACCTAATTCCTCAAGGCGGGAACGGAATGCATTGCGTCCAGAAAGTTTACCTAATACGATTCTATTATCGCTCCAACCCACATCCTGAGCCCGCATAATCTCATAGGTCTCGCGGAATTTCAAAACGCCATCCTGGTGAATTCCTGATTCATGCGCAAACGCATTCGCGCCCACAATTGCTTTGTTTGGTTGCACCGGAAAACCTGTAATATTCGACACTAAGCGAGATGTAGGCACAATTTGAGAGATTTCTAACTGAGTGTCGCAATTAAAAATATCCTGCCGTGTACGCACTGTCATGACTACTTCTTCAAGCGCTGCATTGCCCGCGCGTTCGCCTAAGCCGTTGATCGTGCACTCCACCTGGCGCGCTCCATTGAGAACTGCAGTAAGCGAATTCGCCACGGCAAGACCTAAATCATTATGGCAATGGACTGAAAAAATCGCTTTATCCGAATTTGGGATACGTTCAATGAGTTGTTGAATAAGCTCACCAAACTGCTGCGGAACGTTATAACCTACCGTGTCGGGTATATTGATGGTAGTAGCTCCTGCATGAATAACCGCTTCAATAATGCGGCACAAAAAATCAATTTCCGATCTTCCCGCATCCTCCGGTGAAAACTCGATGTTATCAGTGTATTTTCGTGCGCGCTTAACGGCAGCCAGAGCCTGCGCTACGACCTGGTCTGGTGTCATGTGCAACTTAGACTCCATATGTATAGGAGACGTCGCAATAAATGTGTGAATACGACCTGATAGCGCCGCCTTCAGCGCTTCTCCCGCATGATCGATATCATTATCCAAAGCCCGCGCTAGACCGCAAACGGTGCTCTCTTTTACAGCACGGGCTACTGCCTGCACGGCTTCGAAATCACCCGGGCTAGCAGCGGGGAACCCTGCCTCGATAACATCAACCCGCATGCGTTCTAATGCTTTAGCGATTCGAACTTTCTCATCCCGAGTCATTGAGGCACCCGGACTCTGCTCGCCATCACGCAATGTAGTATCAAAAATGATAAGTTTTTCAGTTGCAGTCATGGCCAGATGCGTGATTTTGTTTGTCCGAAGGTTTATCGAAAATGGGACTCAGAGATGACTACCGGCTAGACACCGGTATACACGGGCTACTAAGGCTTAGTTTTTTGCTTGGCATAGATCATCATTCTTCCCAACTCGTGTATTACTCACCGACAGGTGTTTTTGATTAACAGGTGATTATGATTAATAGACTGCCATGTACTATACCTCTTTCTTTTCATGCAACATATTTTTGTTATCGCGTTTCCGCTTCCAGCGCAAGAGGTTAAGTATCGGGCCAGATAAGGCGTAGATTCCAAATACACCAAACAATACCTTAGGCGGATCGATGGATGCCAGCATGAATGCAAAGATAATTGCAAGTACCGCCATAAAGGGTATTCTATTTCGAAGATCGAAATCTTTAAAACTGTAATAACTGACCCTACTCACCATCAAGGTTGCGGTGACAATGGTGAGTATAAATGCCGGAATTCGCAAGTCAGCACCTGAATATCCCAAATCATCCCAAACCCAAATCATCCCTACCATGACTGCAGCGGCTGATGGACTGGGGAGACCTTGGAAGTATCGCTTATCTAGACTCCCGGTTCTAACATTAAAACGGGCTAGTCTAAGCGCCGCCGATGCGGTATAGAAAAATGCGGCAAGCCAACCGAGCTTGGCGTATACCCAACCCATGCTCTTCATGTATGCTAAGGCCCATTCATACATAACCAAAGCCGGAGCAAGCCCAAACGATACCATGTCCGACAGACTGTCGTATTGCGCGCCGAATTCACTGGATGTATTCGTAATACGCGCCACACGCCCGTCAAGCCCATCGAGCAACATCGCCACAAAAACAGCAATTGCAGCCGACTCAAAACGATCCGCCGTCGCAGCAACAATGGCATAAAAGCCCGCGAAGATCGCCCCCGTCGTAAATAAGTTAGGCAAAAGATAGATGCCACGTCGGGAGTTAAATTGATCGGGATCAGTGTCCATGCTGAGTCATGTAAGCTTTAGAGTTGCACTGACATGCGATCCCGCACTTATCCGATGTCTTGGTTCTATTTCATTTATTTTACGGCACATGATTGCTTGCAAGAAAAAACTCTTCCAGACAACTTAAGCTGATAATTCTGTAAAGTTATTTGCGCCCATTTTGATCTTCTGCTTGAGTCCTACAACGGATGGTGTATAAATTGTCCACTCAAATGACCAGCACAACACCCTCTTTCTCATCTGGCTACAGCTAAAACAAAAATAGCCATGAACTGAAATAGTTAATTTTTTGTTTGGTCAACTAGTTTATTGCGTTCGATCCAAGGCATCATTTCGCGTAATCGACGACCAACTTGCTCTATCAAGTGTTGACGGCCTAGCCGACGTTTAGCTTTGAGAGTCGGCGCGCCGGCTATATTTTCCTGGATAAATTCACGCGCGAATTCACCATTTTGTATTTGCGTAAGAATTCGTCGCATCTCTGTCCGAGTATCATCAGTGATAATTCGTGGGCCGCGGGTTAAATCGCCATATTCTGCGGTATTCGAGATGGAGTAGCGCATATTGGCGATCCCACCCTCATACATAAGGTCGACGATTAACTTTAGTTCATGGAGACATTCGAAATACGCCATCTCCGGCGCATAACCTGCTTCCACTAAAGTTTCAAAACCCGCTTGCACCAGTGCGGTCACACCGCCACATAATACAACCTGTTCACCAAAAAGGTCGGTCTCCGTTTCTTCTCGGAATGTGGTCTCGATAATCCCAGCACGTCCCCCGCCAATCGCCGCAGCATACGACAAGGCGATCTCTTTCGACACACCAGAAATATCGCGATCGACCGCGATAAGCATGGGGACGCCACCTCCCTGCGTATACATAGAGCGTACTAAATGCCCAGGACCTTTAGGTGCGATCATAAAGACATCTAAATCAGTGCGAGGCTCAATCTGTTCAAAATGAATATTGAACCCATGAGCAAAGGCTAATGCTGCCCCTTGTTTAAGGTTAGACTCGATTTTGTCTCGATAGATGCGTAATTGATGTTCATCAGGAGCTAGCAGCATGACCACATCCGCCCCTATTACCGCTTCCTCCACTGTCTTGGCAACAAGACCCGCATTGCGAGCCTTAGTCATCGAAGCGGAATCTGGCCGCAACCCTACCGTTACATCGACACCAGAATCTCGCAAATTGTTGGCATGCGCATGTCCCTGCGAACCATAGCCTATAATGGCCACACGCTTGCTTTTAATGATAGATAGATCCGCGTCTTTATCATAATAGATGTTCATTGTTGGCTCCGTTTTAACCATCCGGCAAATTGACTGAATAAAATGGATTGAGTCTGATGATTAACACAGCTTGTGGAGCACTGTCATAACCACGCACGACATCCGGAAAAAAATAGTTGGTTTGTCACACCAAACTTATCAAGCTAGGCGCCTCATTTCGTATACGTTCATAAAGAACACCGGCTCTATTAGCGGCTAGCAGTCCATCTCAGTCTCTGTAAGCTAAGCGTAGATTTCCCCGTTACGATCACTAGCTGTCTGCAGCAACAGCGATGCTCATGCACCGCATCTACACTTTGAGCGCGATTTCTCCTCGGGCAATGCCCATAACTCCTGAACGCACAACTTCAATGATCTTTCCAGACCCTAAAGCTGTGAGAAAAGCATTCAATTTCTCGCCAGTACCGGTAAGCTCGATGGTATAAGAACTATCATTGACATCAATAATTCTACCGCGGAAGATATCAGTTAGGCGTTTGAGCTCCTCTCGATCACCTCCAATAGCTTTGACTTTAAGCAGTATCATCTCGCGCTCGATATGAATATACTCTGTGAGATCGAGTAGTTTCACGACGTCAACTAATTTATTAAGTTGTTTGGTTATCTGCTCGATCACTTCGTCACTACCACGGGTAACCACAGTCATCCGCGACAATGCTGGATCATCCGTTGGAGCCACCGTAAGCGACTCGATGTTATATCCGCGAGCGGAAAAAAGGCCTGATACTCGTGACAGTGCACCCGACTCATTTTCCACTAATATTGAAATTATGTGCCGCATAATCGATTACAGTCGTAGGATACCGAATTTCAACTCAGATTCTCAATTAATTCTCGCCGCAGGCAGTGAGAACGTAACACTCAGTCCTCTAAAAGGACACACATGGCTTGTTTCATGGGAATCGCCGGGGAAGCTGAAGGCGATATATAATTGCCATTTTAGAGGAAATTTTTGATTTTCACATTTCAGTAGCTAATATCGGTTGTCCAGATTCACGAGAAGCAAATTTGGACAACCGACATGCCCTTTCAATTAGCACCTCATTTGAGGACGAGCTAGCATCGGAAGATTAGCAAACCAACCTTAAATTATATTATCCGCTAGAACTGATGAAATCTGGAAAATTATTATTTATAAGAGTGTACACGAAAACTTGAACGGTCTTATAAAAAAACCCCGGGTTGCCGGGGTTTGGTTCAAATGTAGCCTCAATGAGGAAAGATATAAAAGCTCAATAGCCAGGAAACAAAATCCCCCGATGACTATCTAACTACTGATAGGCGACCGTATCTCTTGCCCCGTCTGGACATCACAATGCGGTATTTGAAAGAACGAGATCATAGGATAGTGGTTGTCGAATAAAATTAATTACAAGCCGCTTAGGATTTTTGCAAAAGAAAATAAAACTTCCCGTCTTCCTCTCTGGATTCTAACAGTTCATTGCCCGTTTGCTTTGAGAAGGCCTCAAAATCCTTAACGGAACCGGGGTCAGTTGCGATGATATGCAATATCTTACCCACTTCCATGCCATTCAACGCTTTCTTCGCGCGCAATATGGGCAAGGGACAGTTCAACCCACTTGCGTCTAATTCTTGGTCAAATTCAAGCATTTGCAGCTCCTCTTAACGAATTTTAGACACTTAATATATGTTTTAGATTATGTAGTGCGCTAACACCAAAGAACTTCGCCCTTATATGTTATGAGTATGCAAAACGCAAGTAACATCACTTTATATGTTGATATCACCCGGGTCGAAACTGTTTTACGATGTTCATCGTTTTCTACTCACAAACAGGTTAGCCAAGCTATAAGCAGTACCGATGCTTTTCGCTAGTGCGGACTGCGTTCCCTTACGATATGCCTTACTATGTAACTAGCCGCATATTAATTCAAGCAGCTTCGGCATACATCTCCACTCCGCCTTTGAATTACATAGTGATAGTGTTAGCTTTCCATTTATCACCAATCAACCGTTGTTTATCGCAACCTGTTTCGCAGTTCAAAGAAAAGTGGTTATGAACATTCTGGTTGCGACAGCATTTATAATATTTTCATTATATATGAATATACTACTCTACTATAAAAGCTAGAACAAAGTCTACCTTCAAATGAAGCCGAAAATGAATGTATTTATCAGAATGACCTAGAGTGAGTGGATCTGGCGCCCGATAAGCACCCGTTGAGAGATGTTATTGATGCATTATTACCTAAAAATCCGCTACATCATTTATTTGATATCGTCATTCGGATTATGTTTGGCCCTCTTATCCGCAAACCATGCCGGGGAAAACGAGATCCAATTACCGGACTTTGGCGATCCCGCAGATAGTATAATTAGTCCGGCGCAAGAACAAGAACTTGGAACCGTCATTCTCAGCCAGATACGGAATACGCTTAAGGTTGTTAATGATCCTGAACTAGAAACATACATCCAATCACTAGGCACTCGTTTAGTATCTGCGGCAAGCGACGCGCACTTTCCCTTCACCTTTTTGATTATCGCTGATCCGGCAATCAACGCCTTCGCGACTCCTGGAGGGATTGTCGCAGTAAATTCTGGACTCATACAGACTGCAGAAAATGAAAGCGAACTGGCGGGTGTAATGGCCCACGAGATCGCTCATGTAAAGCAACGTCATTTAGCGCGTGCTTACGCTAACGCCGGTCAAATCAATCTCGCTACTGCATTGGGTGTATTAGCGGCCGTAATTGCAGGGGCCTATAATCCCGAAGTAGGCAGCGCAGCACTGCACTCGGCGATTGCAGCGGGAGCTCAGGCTCAACTATCCTTTAGTCGAGCAAATGAGCAGGAAGCCGACCGGATTGGATTAGAATTGATGGCAAATGCAGCATACGACCCGAAAGGCATGCCCACGTTTTTCGGCCGACTGCAAAAACGAACACAACTTGATGCCAATCCCGCCCTAGAATTCTTAAGTACTCACCCCATGACGCTATCCAGGATCACTGATACAAGCAACAGGGCTTCCCAGTATAGAGGGAAGTTTCAGCAAGATAGCATGCATTTTCAATACGCTAAAGCCCGCCTGCTCGCGCTGACCTCTTCTCCGCAACTACTGATTAACGCTTACGAAGAGACAAAACTCAGCGACAAGGCCCCTCCACTTACGGATAGCTACGTCTACGCGATAGCGCTAACGAGAGTCGGAAAGGCACCGCAGGCAATTACGGTTCTCAGCCAGATCAATGCGCGCGCAACCGATACCTTCCCCATAGAACTGGCTTTAGCACAAGCGTATTCAGCGGCCAAACTTTATCCAAAAGCAGTCTCCATTTTAGAAAAACTAAATAATATATACCCTAATAACGAATCAATTATTTACTACTTAGCACAGAACTTGATCGACATGGGCAGACCTTCAATGGCCCTGGAAAATATTGAGAACTTAATCCACTATAGATCACCGGGACCAACTCTCGCCATCGTAATGGCAAGGGCAGCTGCCGAAGCCAAACGACCTTGGACGACGCATGAAGCCATGGCGGAATACTATATCGCCTACGGTCGGTACCCTGAGGCGTTGGAGCAATTCGAGCTGGCGCTAAAAAATCAAGATATCGATACTATTTCCCAGGCTCGAATAAGAGCAAAACGGAAATCGCTAAAAGATAAGTTAGATGAACTTCATGAACAAAAATGAGAGGATAGAGTGAAGCGAATCTTCGACCTCAACTCTCCTTGCAGGGAACATATCTCCTACAAATTTAGCTCAATTTAAGTTTTTCTCGCCAATACAATAATTTGTATATCCCGCAGTTTTACAATTATTTATACCGGCTAACCCAACAATCTACAGATAATACAAATTTTGGAATACCACATAAAAGTGGGGGCAATACTCACTAAGACTTGCTGTAATCTTCAATCAATTTAACCGCTGCCCCTCTTCTAAATGGAATCCGGTTTGCGCAAGGATGAAAACACGGGCCAGATTATCCCCGCATATTTCATTGAGGAGGTAACTGCTGAGCATGGCGGTTCTATTGTGTTTAGAGCCCACTGGGGTGGAGGTGTTTCCCGAAACCCCTATCTCTCCTTTAAAATTAAGGGGGCGGAAGTGGGAGACAGCATTACATTGACATGGATCGATAACAAAGGCGAATCAGACTCCTTGCGCACAAGGATAAGATAGAGCCTCACGACTCTAGCTTAATAAAATCGCTCGGAAGGATTAGGCCCAGCTAAACTGATTTTTCTGCTGGGATAAGTAGGTGACTGTAAGTCTTTTAACAAAAACAGTTTAAAAGGTATTGGCTGGTATCGGTATAGATTAAACTTTGAGTTCTTGTGAATGTTAAAGAACTTTTAGTCGACTACTTAACTTCCTCAAAAACAAATTTCCACGGAGTTAAGGCATTTGCGACAGCAGGATACATTACAACGACAAAACACCTCTCTTACCGATTGCGATTCTTTCGGGCTAGACCTACAATCTCCGACACTCTAGTTCTAGCCTGTCGTTGTGTGCACAAGGGTACATAGAACGTACGCACACCAATCATTAATTCGATAATGCGCGGAGGCTTTTTCGATCCAGGCCAACTCCAATCTATGCCATTGGTCTTTGTATTAGATGTTGGCGTCCCCAAGGGGATTCGAACCCCTGTTGCCGCCGTGAAAGGGCGGTGTCCTAGGCCTCTAGACGATGGGGACATCAGCGAACAATCGAGATTAACTACCTTTTCTAACAAAATCGTATTGAATTACACGCAAATAGCCTAACCGCCAGGGTTCGAGTCGCCGCCACTCCAATACAGGGCGCATTCGCCTAGGTAGACTTTATCAGATTTCGCCAAGAAGCCGCGAAATCTACGTTAACAATGGAACGCTGTCAAGATGTTACAATCTCGTATAGGTACGATGCTGTAGTTAACGAACCAAACCAATGGTCTTACCTTCCGCAGAAAATAAGCTTTCTTTGTTAACAAGCTGGTTACCCACAACCAGCAGTGCCTTGTTGGTTATCGCAATTGCTTACTTGTTAGCCACTCTATTCTGGCAAGTGACCGCACCCCGCCCACCCAGGGATTCGCTTTCTCCTCGAAACCCCTCTCCACTAACATGGACTAAGTCCCCTAGGCCCATCTATGATAAGCAAATTGCTCAACTTCATCTTTTTGGCGAGGCTTCCAAAGTCCAAACAGACCAAGTTCCAGTCGCCCCCGAGACCCGTTTGAATTTAAATCTTCGCGGAGTTTTCTCCAGCGACGATCAGAAAAACGCCTTGGCGATTATCGCCAGCGGCGGCACAGACGAAAGGTACTACCGAGTCGGAGATTCGATTCCCGGTGGGGCAACACTTAAAGCGGTATACCCCGACCGCGTGCTCCTAGAACGAAATCTACAGATGGAGACGCTTGCATTACCCAAGGGGAAGGATCCCGGAATTAGAATCTCCGTGCAACCTGTGACTGCAACATCCACAGCATTAATCCATGCCAACTCAGGGGCCAAACTCAACCAATTAAGGCAACGTATACTTAAAAATCCCACTCAACTAAACAAAATGCTCAGTGCCCGCCCGTTCAGCAAAGACGGGCAGTTTGTGGGATACCAATTATCGCTCCGGGAAAATGCGGGATTGGCGCGAGAACTTGGGCTGGAATCCGGAGACATTGTCACATCGGTAAACGGTATCACATTAGACCGGCCGGAAAAAGGTTTGAATGCTCTACAGAACTTAGTTAGCGCACCCGAGGTAACGCTAACTCTGTTAAGAAATGGCAGCGAAGTCACCGTTCACCATAGTTTGACACAGTAGCCTAATACTATATGTACACGGTTAGATTATCCATCAGATCAAACGACAGGCAGAACTTATCGCGCCGGCGACAGTAATACTCAGTTTCGAGTTCAAGTTATTGGGGAAAGAGCACTTTCTAGAAAAGCAGCTTTTGAAACACAAGCCGATATTCACACTAAACTCTCATGGACCCTACCACTTCCTCGTTGGGGTTCGATCAACGTATTTGCCTTAATACCGGAAGTTACTATGGGACCAAGCTTAATTCGATCCAAACTGAGCAGACCGACTCATATTATACGACTCATACAACAAAGCATTCTCGGGATGCTGTTCATCTTCTGGTTGGGGCTGGTCAGCGCCCAATCCGGGATCACACTGAATCTTAAAGACGCGGATATAGAGACCTTAATTGAAACGGTCGCCGAAACCACTGGCAAGAATTTCGTGATTGATCCACGAGTGAAAGCCAAGGTGACCGTCGTATCCTCGAAGCCCATGACTCAGGATGAAGTTTATCAAGTCTTTCTATCGATCCTCCAAGTGCATGGCTATTCCGCTGTGCCCGTAGGAAATATCATTAAGATTGTGCCCGATGTAACCGGCAAACAAGGGCCTGCGCTAGTGACCAATGACAGCCACCCCGGAGTCGGGGATGAATTGGTAACGCAGGTAATCGCAATACAGAATGTTCCTGCGGCACAAATGGTGCCAATTCTCAGACCCTTAGTACCGCAACAAGGTCACTTAGCCGCCTACGCAGCCAGTAATGTATTAGTCATTTCCGACCGGGCTGCCAATATCCTCAGACTGGAAAAGATCATCAAGCGCATCGACACCCCGGAAGGTCAACAGATCGAAATTATTCCCATCGAGCATGCTTCAGCCAACGAGTTGGTATACATTGTAAACGCCCTGATAGAAAAGGATGCGCAAGGCGCTCAGCTACCCGGCAAACCTGTGCTGGTGGCGGATGAGCGCACCAACAGCATTCTTTTAGGCGGCGATAAAAGTGCGAGACTTCGCGTACGGGGACTCATCGCCCATTTAGACACACCCACTGAGGAGAACGGCGGGTCGCAAGTGGTATTTTTGAATTATGCCGTAGCCGAAGACCTTGCTCCCATATTGCTTGGAGTCAGTCAGCAACGACAAAAGACCGGCCAATCCAAAGGGACTGGAGTAGGGACAACCTCTCGATCACAAACTGCTGCCAGACCTACCAGCACGAGCAGCAGTAAGACACGGGACGATATCGACATTCAGCCGGACCCGCGCAATAATGCTTTAATTATCACGGGGCCACCGGAACAAGTCAAAAGCATCAAAAGCATTATCCGCCAATTGGATATTCGAAGGGCACAAGTACTCGTCGAAGCGATCATCGCCGAAGTCAATACCGATCTGGCCCGCGAGTTGGGAGTGGAATTTGCCGTAGCCCCCGCGGAAAATGATAGGGGCCCAGTCGTATCCTCAAATTCAGGCAACATCGTCTCCTTAGCGGCGGGCATCACCGGTAGTAGTAGTAGTAGTAGCACATTAAACATTTCCACACTTGCTAATCTAGCGGCCGGTCTATTTCTCGGAGCGGCCGATCTACGCGACGGCGCCACCCGCTTCGCCTTCTTACTAAGGGCATTGGCAAGAGACACGGCCAACAATATTTTGTCTACCCCCACATTGGTTACGATGGATAATGAAGAGGCCCAAATCGTGGTAGGCCAAAACGTACCCTTCTTAACGGGCCAATTCACTCAATCCGGCACAGATTCTACGAATCCTTTTAGCACAATTGAACGTCAGGACGTCGGTCTCACGCTCACGCTTAAACCTCAGATCAACGAGGGAGATACCATCAAGCTGCAAATAGAACAAGAGACCTCTTCGGTAGCGCCCACGGCCCAAGGCGTTAATGCCAGTGACATCATCACCAACAAACGTTCCATCAAGACCAATGTACTGGTAGAAGACGACCAAATCCTGGTACTGGGTGGCCTTAGCCAAAATGAGTTTAGTGACAGTGCTCAGAAAGTGCCTGTATTAGGCGACATCCCTATTCTCGGCCAGCTCTTCCGTAATGACAGTACAACTAAAACAAAACAAAACCTGATGGTATTCATTCATCCCGTGATCATGCGTAATGAGGCCACCGCAAGCGTTTACACTGGGCAAAAGTATAGCTACTTACGTGCCCGCGAACTCGAATCGGACATGAATAAACGGGGCTTGATCAAAGGAGCGGTCGGCCGGTTACCTGATCTCGAAGATTTAATCACAAGAGGCCCGAAGGGTGGACAGAAAAAGCCCGCCCAAAAGGATCTGGATGCCTTTATCGACCTGGAGTAGTTATGGATTCGGCTGCAACCCCCGTCACTACGCCGGAGATCAAACGTCCGCACTACAGTTTTTCCAAACGTCACGGAATCCTGGTGGGACAAGAAGTTAACGGCAAAATCACCTTGTTTCACCGCCCTCAGGTTAAACCGGAGGCCATCGCGGAGGTTCGTCGCTTCGTGGGCGCACCGATCTCGCTCACTGGAGTCTCTGAAAGCGAGTTTAATACCCTGCTCACTCAACATTATGATGCAGGCTCCGGGGGCGCCGTTGCCATGATGGAAGACATTGGTGACGGACTGGATTTAAGCCGTCTAGCCGAAGCACTCCCCGAACCCGAAGATTTAATGGAGGCCGAGGACGATGCGCCGATCATCCGCTTAATTAACGCCTTGCTTACCGAGGCCATCAAGGAAAACGCCTCAGATATTCACATTGAAGCGTTTGAAACCCAACTATCGGTACGTTTCCGGATCGATGGCGTGCTTCGCGAAATCTTGCAACCCCCTCGGAATATGGCCGCGGTGATTGTTTCACGAATCAAGGTCATGGCCAAACTGGACATCGCGGAGAAACGCGTGCCGCAGGATGGGCGCATCTCGCTCAAAGTGGCCGGCCGGGCAGTGGATGTCCGTGTCTCGACCTTACCCTCTGGACACGGGGAACGCGTGGTACTGCGTTTGCTTGATAAACAGGCGGGCCGGCTGGATTTGGAACATTTGGGGATGAGCAAAGAGGTGCACGAACAAATCCGGACGGTGATACGTAAACCCCACGGCATCATCCTCGTCACCGGCCCCACTGGATCTGGGAAAACGACTACTCTGTATGCGGCCCTTAGCGGTATCAACGATAAAAAGCGAAATATCCTGACCGTAGAAGATCCAATTGAATACTTTATCGACGGAATCGGCCAAACCCAAGTTAACAACAAAGTAGGGATGACGTTTGCGCGTGGACTACGTGCCATCCTCCGCCAAGATCCGGATGTGGTCATGGTCGGTGAAATCCGTGATTTGGAAACGGCTGAAATAGCGGTACAAGCGAGCCTTACCGGTCATATGGTGTTCTCCACCCTGCACACCAATACGGCAATTGGGGCCATCACCCGCTTGCGAGATATGGGAGTCGAGCCCTTTTTGCTTTCCTCTAGCCTGGTCGGTGTACTCGCCCAACGATTGGTTAGAGTGCTGTGCCCAGAATGCAAACAGGCGCATCCCGCTACACAGAGCGAGTACGATCTATTGCGCGCAGCCTTCCCTGCGCCGCTTTCATCAGACGCCCTGCCCACTATCTACGCGCCAGGAGAATGCAAAGCATGCAACCATAGTGGCTATACCGGAAGGAACGGTATCTATGAGTTAGTGGTGTTGGATGAAACACTACGCAGCATGATTCATGATATGAGCTCCGAGCGCGAACTGGAACGCCACGCACGGAAGCAATTCCCAAGCATTCGGGAAGATGGCCTGCGTCTTGTACTCGAAGGCGTCACGACCCTGGAAGAAGTCATGCGCGTAACCCGTGAAGATTAAAGTGCAGGGTTGGGAAATAACAAACTGCGTGCCAACGGGAGCTAATCCCTAATCATGCCCGCATTTGAATATAAAGCCCTGGATAAGACAGGCCGTGAGCGATCGGGGGTAATCGAAAGCGATACCGGTCGTCAAGCACGCCAGCTATTGAGAGACCAGGGCTTAAGCCCCCTGGAGGTCCATTCGGTCAGTTCAGACAAAACAGGAACTCCCGCTAAACATGGAGGCCTATCCAGGGGATTAAAGGCTTCCGAACTCGCACTATTCACCCGCCAGCTCGCCACTCTCCTCAGATCGGGCACGCCTTTGGAAAATGCGTTAAGTACCGCCTCCAAGCAGACGGACAAACCGAGGATACGGAGAATCGTCTCAGCGGTGCGCGCCAAAGTCAATGAGGGACACTCCCTGGAGGCCGGACTAAGCGAATTTCCCGCGGCTTTCCCGGAGCTCTACCGCGCCACGGTGGCTGCCGGTGAAAAATCTGGCCATCTGGAAGCCGTGCTCGACCGTTTAGCCGACTATGCCGAAAAGCGGCAAGAAATGCAGCAACGTGTTGGCATGGCGTTGTTTTATCCTCTGATTCTTACCTCGGTAGCCTTTCTGGTTGCCGCAGGATTACTGACCTATGTGGTGCCTCAGGTCGTACAGGTATTCGAACACCTCGGCCAACAGCTCCCATGGCTTACCCGAGCATTGATCGCCGTGAGCGATGCGCTAAAATCCTACGGGCTATTGGGTCTGATCGCTATTGCATTAGGCGTCTATCTGTTTTCACGGGGTCTGCGTAATGTCGCTTTTCGCACCAAGGTACACCGGCAATTACTACGTCTGCCGCTAATATCCAAGTTGGTTCGCGGTTTAAACACCGCCCGTTTCGCTCGCACTTTGAGCATTCTTAGCGCCAGCGGCGTCCCCGTGCTCGAGGCACTCACTATTGCCGCCGAAGTCATTCCCAACCTTCCCATGCGCAAAGCCGTACTGGATGCCGCCGCCAATGTCCGCGAGGGTGCGAGCATTCATAGCTCATTGGATAATTCCGGCTTTTTCCCGCCCATGACCGTGCATCTGATCGCCAGCGGAGAAACCAGTGGGAATCTCGAATCCATGTTGGAACGCGCCGCAACTCAACAAGAACAAGAACTACAGACTGTATTAAGCGCGTTGATGACTTTATTCGAGCCGGTGCTCATCTTGTTTATGGGACTTTTAGTACTGATAATTGTACTCGCGATACTGTTGCCGATCTTCGAGCTAAACCAGTTGGTTCATTAATTGTGGTTAATTGAACGCCGCCTTGAACAAGCCCTGGAGCTGTTCCATCAACCGTGTCCATGAAGTCCGTGGGCAACCTCACCGACTTCGTGCGCAGCCACATGCTGGAACCCTTCGACGTGGCGCCCTGTATCCGCAGCCCTGCTTACCCACTTCGATGATCTTAACCGCGCCCACGAAGCGGTGCTCAAGGCCAAACCTCAGGTGGAGCTACTGGCGCCGTTGGTGAGCGACTGCCGGCGCCATGAAAGCCTTGTGGCAGAGCTCACGGAGCTCAGGCAGTGCCGCGAAAGGCTCCGAACCCACTTCGCCGAGCCCTATGCGAAGCCCTTGGATTGGCGAAGGACGATACGCCATTCGCCGGCGAGCTGCTCCAGGAGCGCGACGACGAACGGGACTGGGAAGGCGCGGCCGAACGCTTGTTGCACGGATTCGGCTTGTCGCTGCTGGTGCCCGATGCCCGCTACAGACGAGTGGCCGAGTGGGTGGACCGGGTGCATCTGCGTGGCCGTCTGGTCTATTTCCATGTGCGCCCGGTGCGGCGCGGCGAACTGCCGGGGCGGCATCGGAACTCTTTGGTGCGCAAGCTCTCCATCAAACCCGACTCACCCTTCTACGACTGGCTGGAACGGGAACTGGCGCAAGGGGTTGGAATCCCACCTCGACGCCCTGATTCGCCTGAAGGATTTCGCCGATTTCCAGGAGCTGGACTGGCCCAGCGTCGCGACGGCCATCGCCGAGCTGAACCGCGAACGGGAACAACTGGAGGCGGCTTCCGACCTGTTGCAGCAACTGATGAAGCGTCTCGCAGAGGCCCAAGCGTCACTTGCGAAAACTGAAGAGGACCTGGAAGGCGCCAAAGACAAGCGGTCGAAGACCGAACAGAAAAAGTACGACGCGGAAGCTCTCCGAGTCCGAACTGAAGCTCTGATCCAGCAGTCGGTGGCGGAACTGGGCAGCCCCACCGACACGATGACCAAGCGCTTGGAAAGCATGCGCGCTGAGGCCCTGGGTGAGTATCAACTCACGGTCGAGTCCTGCGACAACCGGGAACAGGACCGGCGCTGGACCGCCAAGGTAACTGACGTGCGCAACTGGTTCCTGTTTGCCGCCAGCAAGCGCTGGCGCGCGGATGGGGTCGAATTCGAGCACTATTCCGATTCCGGCGGTAAATCCGGCGGCCAGAAGGAAAAACTCGCTTACACTATTCTAGCGGCCAGCCTGGCCTATCAATTCGGTCTGGAATGGGGTGCGGTGCGCTCGCGTTCTTTTCGCTTCGTGGTCATCGACAAGGCCTTCGGCCGGGGTTCCGACGAATCCGCCCATTATGGCCTTAAACTCTTTCAGCCCACGCTCATGGCTCACAAGAGTTTGTGGGGTGAAGAAGGAACCCAGGTCCAGCACGATCTGCCGCACCTCACAGAAACGGAGCAGTCCTTGTACGACGAGCTGCGCGACAATCGTATCCGCCAAAACTTGCGGTTGGAACAAGAGCAGGTGGGCTTTGAGTGGGTACAGACCACGCTGGAGCATTACGACAACGCTCCGGTCATACAAGAAGACACATTTTGAAAAGAAATTGTTAGCTATCTGGATCTCAATGACGAGCAGCCCATTGAAACCGCATACTGCCGGATCGAGTCCGAGATGCTCGATATCCGTTAAATCCGCAATCGGTCAACGATGCGCCCGTTGACTAAATGCTCTTCGATGATTTCATCAACATCCTCTTTGGTTTCGTAGGTATACCAGACTCCCTCGGGATAAACGACGGCTATAGGGCCCTCACTACACCGGTCCAAACAACCGGAGATATTGACTCGCACCCCGCCCTGACCGGTGATACCAAGCTCTTTGGTTCGCTGTTTAGCATAATTGCGCAATTCCAGTGCCCCATGCTCTTCGCAACAAACCCCATCCTCACGTATGTTAGTGCAAAAGAATAAGTGACGTTTATAAAATGACATTAATACAGTTCCTAAGTTACGCTGTAAGCTACATGGTATAAATAATTATACCTTAATGCGTTAAACCAACACGCTAAACGAATCTTTAATAGCTACCAGCCGGTGTGTGATGTGCTGCCTGTGTCTACCGCACTGCGCTAACTATCACATCACCCGCAACGAGGCGGATTCGCCTCGAAGCTGGATTTCACTATGGTACCCAATTAGCGGGCGAGGCAATCTACTCTCCAGGAAGCCTGGGTGAAGATTTTTCTTGAATCCATGCCGATATCTACGCCTTCCTGGGGCAAAATGCGCCTGTATCGAATAGAGCGTTTACTCCGCTGCGCGCTTGTTTAGCAATTCATGCACCCTGTAGCCAGGTTTAGGGTCTAAAACAGGCTGATACAATCCGCCCGTGCTTGACGAGCATTCCGGATAATGAACTCATCGATTTACCGGACAAAAGCCTATGTTGCGGCGCGACCGGCAGTTTTATGTTGATTCAGTCGCAATTATCAAAGGCGTTATTGGAGGAGAAAGTCGAGTGGATACGCAAACTGAACCCCCGTATACTCGTAACGGCTAATATTGGTTGCCGCTTGCAATTTCAAGCCGGCCTTCGAAAGCCAAACCTTAATTTTGAAGTCATCCACCCCATCACCCTACTAAATAGGCAACTAATCCAAAACTAAACCAGGGCGTTCACTCTACGAGCCGTGCGCGTCCTTATGACGATTGATCTGTTTTGCCAATTTTGTACTTTGGAGCCACATGTTCATACACAACGAAGAAAATCGCTACCCATCTGATCAGCGCAATTATTCGCTGCTGGATCGGGCGATAATCCAGTTTGACAAAGCCTTACGCACGATCTACGCAGACCCACCGCAATCAGAGCGTCAGAATCCCTCTAATCGGGTGGATCAACCCATGGATCTCTCAGATTCAGAGCGAGATCTTTCTGGCCGACTAATGCGCGTTAATCATGCGGGCGAGATCTCCGCCCAAGGACTCTATCAGGGGCAATCTCTGACTGCTCGAAGGACAAGCGTCCGCATCCAGATGGAGAAGTCTTCAGAAGAAGAAAACGAGCACTTGTGGTGGTGCGATCAACGCTTAAAGGAACTGGGGAGTCACAAAAGCTATTTGAATCCGATATGGTATTCCGGTTCGTTTACGCTAGGGGCCATCGCAGGATTGGTTGGCGATCGCTGGAGCCTCGGATTTGTCAAGGAAACGGAACGTCAGGTGGTCAATCATCTGGAAACACATCTAGACCGACTACCCCTCTCCGATCACAAATCCCAAGCCCTATTGGATCAAATGCGAGTCGACGAGGCTCATCACGCGCATGTTGCGACCAGCGCAGGTGCCGCCGAGTTACCCACCCCCATTAAAAAACTTATGACACTCGCCGCAAAGATCATGACTCAAACGGCCTATTGGATTTAAGAGCACAGCTAGAGCGCAATCGAGCCACTCTGCCTAGTACACGATAATGATCCCTTTTTAAGGATTTCTTGGAGCGCTAAGCCGAGATCGGTTGAATGCATTGGGGCTGGTCGTTGCTAGGCTTATTGACATAGTTGCTGACAGGATAAGCTTCAAAGACATTCATGGGGCGTGACTGAATCATAGCCTGAATAGAATGTGTATCGGATAACTCACTATCTAGCCACCGTTCGTAGTCTCCCGGAGCGAGCGCTACGGGCATTCGTGGATGCAATGTTTTTAAAGAGTCACTCGCGTCAGCAGTCAAAATGGTGCAGCTATGCAGGTGGACCATAACGCCATCGCGCATCCCTTTCCAACTGTCCCAAAGACCCGCAAAGTAAAAGGGTAGGCGATCCTGCCGGCGAATATTGTAGGGTTGCTTGTGTCCGTTAAGCTTTTTCCATTCATACCAGCCGTCAGCAGCAATTAGGCATCGCTTAGATCGATACGCAAACCGAAAAGCTGGTTTGTTGGCAGCTGTCTCTGAACGTGCGTTAATCAGGCGATTTCCGATGGACATCTCCTTAGCCCAATGGGGGATCAGTCCCCATCGAAGTTCAGCCATATGGGCCTCTGAGTTAGGATACGGACGATAGACTGCAAGCACCCGCTGGGTAGGTGAAATGTTAAAGCGCGGAATGTTCTCTAGCGAGACATCCATCCGAATCAGAATGTGCAATAAATCGAGAAAGCCCTGCGCAGATGTAAGCACATTGTAGCGTCCACACATGTTATTGGTTCCTCATAAGCATTCCTCCATATAGGATTTAATTTACCGCGCGCTATTTTACATATCAGGTGTGGGTTCACCCATTGCGGCAGTACCGGCGATATAGGGACTGTCCTCAGATCTAAAGAAGTTAAAGAATCACACCGAATCTGCCGTTATAGGCTTCTGAGAGACTCAGCATACGCGTTCACAAACCTCTATACAACTTGTTCAACGACGTTGCGGCAAATGGTAAACGAAGATGAGGTGTGCCCATTTCATGGGTGATGTACTTGAACGGTTTTAATCGCCAAAGTAGCGTAGCGGTGTATCTAGCTAACGAGTGCTGTATTTAGGTAAAGCTTACTCTTTTCAACCAGTTATTTGTGCTAGTTTGTTATACGACAAGGATATGGAAAGCTTCCTGAACATTGCAGGGTTCTAAAGTTTAAAGAAGTTTTCATCGAAAAAACCCTAGTCCAGGAAGATAGTACGTTATGCTGGCATGCCAATAAGGACTCAGCTGTATGGAAGATACAACCGATAATCTTCAATTGCCTTTTCCCCCCTCCCACGATGACGTTCCAATGCTCATCTGTGAAGCAGACGGGATGCCAGTCTACATTAATACAGCCGCTGAACGTTTGGTTACGACACTGGATGTTAGCTCAATCCAAAAGCTGCTTCCTGCAAACCATACAAAACTGGTAGACATTTGCTATCGCAAAGGGACCATCTCCCGCACAGAAGTAAAACTAAAGGGCCACACTGTATGCTGGAGCTACTATCCAGACCCGGAGCAAGAGACGATTTATCTCTACGGAGTACAACCGTCGACTGAGATGGTGGAATTAGAGGGAAACACCAATGATGCAAAGCAAAGGCTGGACCGCACGGATATCATCGCTACCGCGGTAGCGATGTCAGTGAGGGAAAATAGTGAAATCGCAGACTCTGAATTAGATCAACCTAAGAAGGTCACTGAAGCAAACCAGGAGGCGAGCCAGGCGATTGAATTACTTCAACAACGCTACGCACAGGCTTTGTCAGAACTGGAAACACTGCGCTATAGTGAGCAAACATACCGCACCTTATACGAAAATAATCCCACCCTATTTTTTACGATTGACATTCATAGAAAGATCCTCTCGGCCAATGGATTCGGTGTTCAGCAAATTGGCTATAAGGTTAAAGATTTAGTAGGTGAGCCCTGGTCGGTTCTAGTGGACAAAACACAGGAAACTGTCATTGAGAAATACCTCGATGCGGTTTTCCGTAATCCAAAGGTGGTACACCGCTGGAAAACAAACTTGAAATGCAAACCCCCGATCCATCCGATTTGGGTTGGAGTCAGCGCCCGTATAGTAGATCTGCATGGAAAACCCACCGCACTCATCGTTTGCGAAGACATTACCGAAGTCCATTATTTGCATGAGCAGCTAACCCACCAAGCAAGCCATGATGCATTGACCGGTTTGGCCAATAGGAGGGAATTCGAGCGTCGCTTACAACTTGCATTGAAAACAGCCTGGGAAGATAAGGCTGAACATGCGCTATGCTATGTAGACCTCGACCAATTCAAAATCATTAACGACACCTGCGGGCATATAGCAGGAGATACACTATTGGCTCAACTAAGTCGACTGATTCAAAAACAGATCCGTAAGAACGACCTGCTCGCACGGCTCGGGGGTGACGAGTTTGGTATATTGATGGAGCACTGCACAATCGAAGAAACTCGGCGTGTTGCCGATGATATACGTAGAGCAATTGAGAGCTTTAAATTTGCCTGGGAAGGTCAAAATTTTAGCATTGCCGCCAGCATAGGCTTGGTGCCCATCGATTCTACGTGCGAAAATATTACCGGAATACTCAGCGCAGCCGATGCGGCTTGTTATGAGGCAAAAGACGCGGGACGCAATCGGGTACATGAGTACAATGAAAAGGATACCGTGATGGTACGCCGTCATGGAGAGATGCAACTGGTACTTAAGATCGACCAAGCTCTTCAGCACCACCGCTTCCGGCTCTACTACCAATCCATCGTTCCTATTAAAGGTCAAAACAGTCCGGCCTCTTCCGGCGAACATTACGAATTATTAATTCGTTTAAAGGAGGAAGACGGAAAAATCGCTCAGCCAGGCACCTTTCTTCCCACAGCGGAACGCTACCGATTGTCAGACAAGCTCGACCGCTGGGTCATCAAAACGGCTTTCGAATGGTTTATTAACAACCCTAAACAGCTCGAACAATTGGCTATTTGCGCCATCAATCTTTCGGGCTATTCCATGGCGGATGAGCGATTTCATGAATATGTAATTGATCAGTTCGATAAAACAGGGATGACACCTTATAAAGTTTGTTTTGAGATTACCGAAACAGCGGCTATTGCCAATCTCAACAGCGCGACGCGCATGATCTCTTTTCTTCAAGAACTAGGTTGTCATTTTGCTTTGGATGACTTCGGCAGTGGTCTTTCCTCATTTGGCTATCTTAAGAACTTACCCGTAGATTATCTGAAAATCGATGGCGCATTTGTCAAAGATATGCTGCATAATACAATGGACCTAGAAATGGTGAGATCGATTAACGGTATCGCCAAATTGATGGGGAAGAAAACAATTGCAGAATTTGTAGAAAGCAAAGGCATTTTGGAAGCTCTCCGGGATCTTGGGGTTGATTATGCGCAGGGCTATTACATTGGGAAGCCTCAACCTATTGAGAATCGGCTAGAGAAGCAAACACCTATGAAAAATATTGCCTTATTCTGATTCTTCCGATGTCTCCTGATCAACTCATCCAGTATTCACCTCCAGAAAACCTTCTTCGTGATCGGGTAATACTAGTCTCAGGTGCCAGTGATGGGATAGGTAGAGCCGTCTCATTAGCTTATGCGGCCAAGGGCGCCACTGTGGTATTGCTCGCCAAGACTTTGAATAAACTCGAGTACGTCTACGATTGCATCGAGGCCGCGGGCTATCCCCAACCTGCGATCTACCCAATGAATCTTGAGCTGGCGACACCGAAGGACTATGACGACCTAGCCGCCACCTTAGATTCGGAATTTGGCCGATTGGATGGTTTATTGAATAACGCCGGCTGGGTCGGCGGGCTCACACCGTTGCAACATTACGATATTGAGCGTTGGGTACGCGTAATGACAATTAATTTACACGCTCCTTTTTTATTGACGAAGGCGTGTCTGCCCTTACTTCAAAGTTCGCCCGATCCAGCCATACTATTTTCCACCCACAATTGCCTCAGAGCCTATTGGGGAGCCTACGGAATATCCAAGCATGGGCTCGCTGGAATGATGAGTATCCTGGCATTGGAGTTAGATGGAGACCAGCCGATTCGCGTCAATGGGATTGATACCGGTCCAGTACAAACTTGGTTGCGGATGCAGAATTATCCGGCCGAGGACCCGAATAAACTATCCAAACCTGAGACCGTGACGGCGCCTTATTGTTATTTTATGGGGCCAGATAGTCGTGGAGTTACCGGGCAGAACTTGTGCCTGCACTCAACAGCACCATAAATTATAAAATTTGATTCGGTAGTTTTCTGGCCTCGACCGGTGCATTAGAGGAGGCTAAACTAGCCCAGCCATCGCTTAACTTCATTGCAAGTCACTCTAAGTAGATAGGATGATAACCGCTCAGTCGGTTGAGATGTACCAATCGGAGTCAGATTCAAGCGTCTTGCGTGCCGTTTCACTCACCACAGACTTTCTGATGGTCTGAGTGGGCTTGACACATGGGACCTGTAGAGTGTGAAATTTCGCGATCGGCCAGAAGAACTACTGACAGCCACGACGGTACTCAATCAAGAAAAATCATACCCCAATTAACGCATGGGCACGTATGGCCACGCTATACGGCATAATAATTCTTATACCAATCAACAAACTGGCGAACGCCCTCTTCCACTGTCACTTTAGGCTTATACTCAATATCCGCGACCAAATCATCTACGTTTGCATAGGTATCCGGCACGTCACCTGGCTGCAATGGCAGCAAGTGCATCTCGGCCTTTTTACCCAGGTATTGTTCGAGTAATTGGATATAGTGCAGCAATTCTATGGGCTGATTGTTGCCGATATTGTAGACCCGCCACGGTGCCATGCTAGAACCAGGATCAGGCGTTGCGCCATCCCAGTCTAAATTTGGTTGCGCCGGCCGATCGAGCACACGGATAACCCCCTCGGTGATATCCTCGATGTAGGTGAAATCGCGCCGATGTTTACCGTAATTGAATACATTAATTGGTTGACCAGCTAGGATATTTTTAGTGAACAAGAATAACGCCATATCCGGACGACCCCATGGCCCGTAGACTGTGAAGAATCGCAGACCCGTCGTCGGAATACCGTAAAGATGCGAATAGGTATGTGCCATCAACTCGTTTGCTTTTTTCGAAGCGGCATACAAGCTTAGTGGATGATCGACATTATCGTGCACAGAGAAAGGCATGTGAGTATTCGCACCATACACCGAACTTGAAGAGGCATATACGAAATGCTTAACACCAGTGTGCCGACACCCCTCTAACAGATGTAAAAACCCTACGACATTGCTGTCCACATAGGCATATGGATTTTCAATGGAGTAGCGCACACCTGCCTGCGCCGCGAGATTGATGGCCCCATCGAATCGTTCTTCGGTAAACAGGCATTCGATTGCCGGACGATCAGCTAGATCTAGTTTTACAAATTTGAAACCGTCACAGCCTTGCAATCTCACCAATCTTGCTTCTTTGAGACTCACATCGTAATAATCGTTTATATTGTCCAGCCCGACGACTTCATCCCCCCTATCGAGAAGAGCTTGCGATACGCATGCGCCGATAAAGCCGGCCGCTCCGGTAACCAATACTTTCATAAATTAAGGTTTCGCTGATTGGTCCAATGAAAAATCAAGGAGCTTTTGCCATACCCATAGAGAGACAGAAAAATACCTATATGAGTGCTGTTCCATTTTTGGCTCACTTATAAACGTCCATCCACCTCAATCGCACGCAGTACATATTTCAGATCAAAAAGCACTGAGTTAGCTTTACCCAACTTTTTAATCTGCTCTGCCCCCATGCTGCGAAATTGTTCATGCGCAACAGCGATGATCACCGCATCATAACGATTCATCTGTAACTCTGAGACCGGGCTAATGCCGTACTCGTGCTCGGCTTCACGGGCATCAACCCACGGATCGTAAACGTCCACATTCGCAGAGTAGCTTTCGAACTCCCGAACCAGATCGACGACGCGCGTGTTGCGTAGATCTGGGCAGTTTTCCTTGAAGGTCAGTCCCATCACAAGCACATTAGCGCCCACAATGGGAATACATTTTTTAATCATCAGCTTGATGACTTGTGCAGCAACATACAGCCCCATCTCGTCATTGATGCGTCGCCCCGCTAAGATAATCTCAGGATGGTAGCCGATTTCCTGCGCCTTGTGTGTCAAATAATAGGGGTCCACCCCGATGCAGTGACCACCTACTAGTCCTGGGCGGAACGGTAGAAAGTTCCACTTCGTACCCGCGGCTTCGAGCACCTCTAGTGTATCAATATCGAGACGGTTGAAAATCAGAGCCAACTCATTGATCAGTGCGATATTTACGTCCCGCTGGGTATTTTCGATAACCTTAGCGGCCTCAGCAACCCGTATGCTGCTTGCCTTGTGTGTACCTGCGGTAATCACACTACGGTACAATCCATCGACATAATCTGCAACCTCAGGTGTCGATCCGGATGTCACCTTGAGGATAGAAGTCACGTTATGTTCCTTGTCGCCAGGGTTAATACGTTCTGGGCTGTAGCCAGCATAGAAATCCTGATTGTATTTGAGGCCCGAAATCCGTTCGAGTATGGGTACGCAAACTTCCTCTGTCGCCCCCGGAAAAACGGTGGATTCATAGATTACAACATCATTCGGCTTTAGCACTTTGCCCACACTTTCACTGGCCCTCTGCAAAGGGCTTAAATCAGGACGCTTATGTGCATCGATAGGTGTCGGAACCGTAACGATATAAGTATTGCAGCCACGCAGATCATCCAAAATTTCGGTGTATGACAAGCGATTCGCAGAACGCAAATCCTCCGACATCACTTCAAGCGTTCTGTCCTTACCGGCACGCAGCTCAGAAACACGCAGAGCGTTGATGTCAAAGCCAATGGTATCAAATCGTTTGCCAAATTCCACCGCCAATGGCAACCCGACATAGCCCAGACCGATAATCGCCAGTTTTGCTTGTTCTGGTTTCATACACCCTCATGCTATTTTGCGGTCGATTGTACTGCAGGCGAACCCCTTACCCAGCAACTACGCTAGATCGCAGGTATTCTGACTGTTGTATTGATGAGATTCGGATAGTATCCCATATGGATCCATTTGGGGTAACCGACTTTGCTACCTCTCGGTTAGCGAATTCTCTACACTCATCCTTTCCGTGCCAATGTGGAATAAGACAGTGGAGAAACGACAAAACATCAACAACGCTCCATTGTCGGTCTAGGCACTTAATCCCTTAACCAGGTGGTCCTAATGGTGCTCTAACCAACCAATTCCCATTCGGTATTGGCCTTTCCTAGATTATTACTGGGTCGACACCCCACTTCTACCCTCAAAAGCACCTCTCTACCGCCCCGATTACGAGGCCGCAGCCATTTGATTACCTTCAGGTTCCTCAATTTACTCGCGACCCACATCGCTCCCACCGTAGTGCTATTCATCGGTCTGGTATCGCCGTTAGTTCTATGCACATCTCGGCTTATTAACTCCCCGAGCAGTGGAAATGTTAGTCGTTCGATTCAAGCAATCGACGGCAAGAGGGCTCTCACCTCGTGAGATTAGCGGTCATTTCGGACCTTCCTGCAACATGTGGGGCTATTCCCAGCAGCATCATGCCTATGTTGACTGACTTGAATCCCTCCAGATACGTGAACGCGAAGTTATATACCACACTATGAGGAGTACAGCAGCACCACCTATTGAAACACCAATCATTTCAATCCATCCGACAGATGGTGGGTAGGATCGCGCAACTATGAATGAATAAACCCACAAGGCGGTAAGCGGAGCAACTAGTGGACTCAACACTTTTTGTATGAGCTGAGTTGTATCAAATTGAATTTGCTTTAACGCATAGGGAAGTAGCATACCAACTTCGATGGCGACCACGGGAATCGCGGTTCCTAATGCAACTCCCATTAATCCCAATGGATGGATGAAAATCAATGTCAGAGCTAGATTAGCAATTGCTTCAACCAGATACATAAGCGCTGGTTTTTTAACGAGTCCCATTCCAAATAAAATCGATCGCAACACCCCAACTGGTACCGCAATAATCTGTGATCCTAGAAGAACGAGCAGCAAAAAATAACTTTCCTCATAGCCTGGACCAAGCCACGTTTCGATCAAAGTTTGGCCAAAGAAAGCCCCCCCGATAAAGACTCCGACCGTCAAGGCAACAGACAGAGACAATGTCTTGACAACTAAGCCATGTACCTTGCTCGTTTCTGCATTAGCGTGTAACTCTCCAGCACGTGGGAGTGAAACCATGCCGATATGTTGAATTGGCTTTTTGATAAACTGGCACAAACGCAGTGCTACATAATAAGGCACGATAGCTTCTGCACCCAAGACGAGCCCGATAATTACAGTGTCGGTGGTATTTATGAGCTCATTTGCAATATTTTGTATAAACGCATAACTACTGAATGAAAAACATTCGCGCAGAGTTGCACGGTTAAGGAAATGTAGGCCGAGTGACAAGGTTTTAACCTTGGCGAATGAATACACAACGTAAATTAGGTTCTCGACAATAGTAGTCGTCAGCAATATCAGTGACAAAGTCAGTAACGCACCATTCGCTTCAAGAAAACCGAAAGTAAAACTTAACCGCAGCACCGTTGAAATTATTGAGATTCCTAATTCGATATCAAATCGTTGTACACCGATCACCACTCCGCCGAATGCTCCCCCGACAATGCTCACAGCGACGTTGAGTCCCAAAATGAGAATTACAAACCGCACTTCAGAAAGAGGAACAGCCGTCCAATCATAGAGATGAGGCGCCAACCAGGCAATTATTGCTGCAATAAAGAGCGTGACTAGCCCCATGCAGCAATAAACTGCGAGAACCACATTGAAAACATGGTTCAATCTATCCCATTCTTCGCGCGCGTAATGATAGGCGACATAGCGACTGATCGTTGTGCCAAATCCCAGCCTTAGTAAACCGGAATAACCAGCGATTGATCCGATAAATAACCATATCCCATACAACCTATCTCCTATCGTGTGCAATACAAACGGCATTACGACTACTGCACCCACGGTGCTGAGTGCATGGTCTAGCCAACTGGAGAATAAATTGAGACGGAATGATGGGCGAAAACTCATGACGATAACTTATTGGAATGAACTACTCGGCAGCAAGCCATGAGGTACCTGGTGGCGTTACCAAAGCGATAGCTGGCTAGAAGCTCTATCTTGTCCACGCTAGGGCTCGAGTGAAAAGATTCTCGATCACTCATGGGGTACCCCGGGTTACCTTCGAGTCCCAATAGATAATCGCTACCTCGATCAAGGATTTGTTAGACAGAGGTACGTTTACAGCCCATCTCATCAATGGTCACGTGACAGCCTTGAAGCCTCAGCAACACCAACAATTTCGGTATCGCTGTGATTTCTTCAGGTATGGAAAATTGAGAACTTCGCCAATTAAGGCGCTTTTTCGGATATTAATTTGGCTCTTATTGAACTGGCTTTATTTTCATTATTAAGACGCATCGTTTTGCCTAACGGTTACGCGACCTTAAGGAGCCAGACTAAAAAGCTTAAAGCTTATAGTGATGAAAATGACCAGTGAATGAAAACGCTCATAGCAGTCATTAAGAATCGGAGTTTTGACATCGTAATCTATCTGAGGCATCTCTAATGAGTTTGAAAGCACTTGGTCACGAGTTTCAGTTATCAGCCAATTTGCTTTCTCTATACCCCTGATTCATACCAGTAGTCTTCCCCAGATAGTCTCTATCCGTTAAATGGAGGATAACGTTACCATAATATGTGCTAATCGCATGCTGCGAGCCCTTACCCCGCATCAAAACATGAGTACAGATCAGGATCTCGTCTCGATCATTAGTCCTGCATTCAACGCCGGGAATACCATCGATGCCACCATACGTTCAGTGATAGCTCAGACCTACAGTAATTGGGAAATGCTGATCGCCGATGATTGCTCGAAGGATGACACGATAGAGAGGGCCAAGTCCTGGACTCAGGATTCTCGTGTATCTTTGTTAATCAACAAAGAGAACATGGGGCCGGCACACACCCGTAATCGACTCCTGCAAAAAGCAAAGGGCCGTTATATCGCCTTTCTGGATACTGATGATGAGTGGCTTCCCACTAAACTAGAAGAACAGTTGGAGTTGATGCGACTGACTGGCGCAGGCATCTGTGGCAGTGGTTACACTCGCCGCTTTACCGACAAGACCATTGATCTGATTCCTTCTCCCCGCATTAGGTACAAGGACATGTTGAAATCTAACCAAATTCCCATGCTGACCGCGATTATCGATCTCAACCAGCACCCCAATTTAGAATTTACAATCAAGGGTCACGAAGATTATCAGTTGTGGCTAGATCTAACTCGCGGCGGCGACGAATGTGTCTGCGTGCAAAAAATCCTCGCAATATACAATGCGGGCAACGTCTGCTCAGTGTCCAACAATAAATTAAAAGCTGCCCGCTGGCATTGGGATATTTTGTCTAGAGAACCCATCCCTTGGTACAAGAAGCTCTATTTTTTCAGCTTTTATATTACTAGGGGGCTACTCAAGAACATTTGAGCATACCGGTGTTTAAAGCCTCCATTGGCGAGCGGCTTTAGCTCACCCCCCCACCATCTCTCCACTCGCTTTGCATTCCTGTTACTTCCCGGTCTTTTGGGTGCCTCGTGGCACACATTTCAACCACATAGATTGCTAACCAATTGTTTTATAAAAATTCATATAACTATCAATCAATTTCTTCCACTATAAAATAAAGTTTATCTACTGAATTGTGCAATAAAACATCTAAGCACCGCAGTGCAGTACTACGGATACAACTGAACAGTCCTCTGTAAAATGAGGGCTGTTCAGTTGTATGACTTTTAAGGAAACCAAGTAGAAATTGTCCTGCTAGCTTCGCCATGAAGCGGAAGGCTGAATGGAAGACCCTAATGAGCTTATAGTTCGGAAAATTTGATGCCGAAGTAAATAAACACTAGGGCCTTTTGTTTGTCGGCTAGATTGTGGCAAATAACCCAAAACATGTACTTACCCTGTAGTTATAAGCGTTAAGCTAGAACTCGGTAAATACAGACTAAGAAACTGGTTTAAAATTCCTTATGTGTCACGATACGGCCTTATAAATCGGTACGGAATACTCATTTGCTCCCGGCGATTTTGTCTCGCCGATTCATGCCTTGTCTCGCACTCACCTGAGTCATTTTATTAAAACAGCCTCTAAGAAAAAATGATGATCCTGATAGTCCACGATACAAGGAAAATATAGAAGCGCAAAACAAATTATATGTTTCTCCTTGAGGGCAACAAAAGCTGAGTAATAAACAGAGCTGATGTAAATACAGTCCCAATGTTGGATTAATTTTGTTGCTCGTTAATTAATTAAGTTTAGCAAACTTTATCACCCTGTTTCTGGGCCTGAATTAGGCAACGGAGTTAGACCTAGGATGCGCTGCAACGCTTGGAGTTTGATGGGAAAGACACAGTTGATGACATAAGTAATATCTGTATTCACCGCCACAGTCGATAAATAGGATCTGTCCTCCGCGCCATATTGGCATCTAGTTTGTTATGTAAAAAGGTTGGAACTCGAAGAAAGTGAAGGTCCTAATTATCCTTAGGAGTCTGGATGTAGGAGGTCTAGAGTTGATGGCTTTAGAACTCACACAACAATTAGTCCGACTCGGTATCGAGACCCATATTTGCTGTATTGAATCGCATGGCAGACTAGCCTCTGAGGTTACAGCAAGAGGACTCCGTGTGATCTCCCTTAACAAAGGACTCGGATTTAGTTTTTCAACTATTTCAGCATTGAACAAGCTTATCAAAGGTGGTGGTTATACCATCGTTCACACGCACAATCCATTAGCCCACTTCTATGGTGCGGTAGCCGCCGCCAGCGTGATGGGATGCGGTGTAATTCACACAAAGCATCAAATGAGGAGACAACAGTCGTGGCGACAATTGCTGCTATCTCGAATCGCAACTCGCCTATCCCGGTTTATTGTCGGTGTTTCTGCGATGGTTACTGACAGCGCCCTGGGTGAATTGAAAGTCAAACCGTCAAGAGTATGTACGATCGAGAATGGTCTTGATCTCACAAAATACGTATCGCTTGAAGTGCCGGAGTACCATTCTGAATCTGAAGTCGTAATTGGCACTGTAGGTCGCCTCTGCGAGATAAAGAACCAAGAGTTGCTAATCGACGCGTTTTGGAGAGTGCAGAAAAAGTACCCCAAGTGTCGACTTCACCTAGTAGGGGACGGAGAGATGAGAACAAGGCTAGAGCGTAAGGTCGCGGATATGCATCTGGAACGTAAAGTGGCTTTTATAGGCTATTGCAATAATGTGGCCCGTGCACTAAATGATATCGATGTATTCGTATTAAGTTCACGTTCCGAAGGGATGCCGTTAGTCATCATAGAAGCAATGGCAGCAGCACGGCCGATAGTATCGACAAGTGTCGGCGGTATACCATCGATGATCGAGCATCGTCAATCGGGATTACTTACCGTCCCGGAGAACATCGACGATTTGGCAGAAGCAATCTCCTGGATGGTTGAAAATCCTGCTGCTGCTGTTTCACTGGGAAGACAAGCGCGCATAGTTGCCACAAAACGGTTTTCAGTAGATCGAATGGTTAAACGCTATCTCGAATTGTACGCGGCAGTCAGCGAGGAAGATGTAAATATTCCATTTAATATTTCCTACAACATTGCCGAATCTCCGATAGAAAATTCTAAACTTGAATCATCCGCCAAGTCGGAGGAAAAAATTACGCAATGATAAAGCACGTCTTTCCGATCATCCTGATAGCATTTTTGCCATCAGCGCAGGCAGCCTCACTTCCGGCTTTCCCTGGTGCCGAAGGATTCGGTGCTACGGCGACTGGGGGTCGCGGCGGACGGGTCATCAAGGTAATCAACTTGAATGACAGCGGAGCTGGAAGTTTGCAGGCTGCGCTTAACCAATCCGGCCCGAGAATCATCGTTTTCGATGTGTCCGGAGTCATTTACGGAGACGTGCGTGTTCCACACGGTGATGTCACGATCGCAGGCCAAACAGCACCCGGCGCTGGAATCACCATCAACGGTCATATGTACACTGATTATCCCACAAGGTTTGGGAACATAATCATCCGACACATTCGAGTACGGCCTCCTCTTCCAGATTCGGATTGGCCACCCGCTCAACATGATGGCATTCAATTTTCAGCCAACCATCTGATGATTTTTGATCATGTCGATATCTCTCATGCCGTTGATGAAAATTTAGATATGTATCTTGGTGCTCGAGATATCACCGTCCAATGGTCGGTGATATCACTATCTGTCATGGGAGGAGGACATCCTGATGGCCCAAAACATAATTACGGTTTAATAAACGGTCCAGGTGGAGGGCGTATATCAGTCCACCACAATTTGTTCGCCCATAACAAAAATCGCAACCCCGCATTGTCTGACGGCCCTGCAGACGTGATCAACAATGTTGTTTATAACTCTCGAGAGGGATTCGTACATAATAATCCAGTTGCTGGGCAATTTAATATTGTCGGTAATTATTACAAGGATGGCCCTAGCGCCGAACTAGCTCCTCTGTGGTTTGATCCTGAGAATAATAATCCGAACCCTTCATATTATGTGTTCGATAACTACGTCGACGACCCAGGAGTGTTCGTCGGTAGACTGGACAATCCGTATACGACACACGGTTTCAATGGAAAATATTATTTTGAGTGCTGCGGAATTCAGAAATCCATGTTCAACCGGCAAGGGATGTTCGATTTTTCGAAGGTATCGGGCTACACTCCGGTCACGGTTGATCCTCCCAAACTTGCCTATGACAGGGTGCTCAACCAAGCGGGTGCTTGGCCACGAGATAGTGTCACGAAATGGGCGGTTCAAGAAACCCGGGACCGAAACGGAAACTGGGGCAATAGAAGACCAGATGACTGGCTGGAAGGACTAACTCCCGGGAAGCCCTTAGTAGATACCGATGGAGATGGTATGCCGAATATCTGGGAATGTGCCAATGGACTTAATCCACAGCAGAACGATTCTATGGTTGTCCGTACCTCAGGATATACAGCGATCGAAGATTATATTAACGAACTTTCTGATGCGCTAATCAATAATTCCGTACCACCTGGACTCAACTCCTCAAAGACATGTAAAAAATAATTGGGGGCATTCTTCAACGAGGTTACCGTTCAAATCTCCCCTGCAAATAGGAATGATCATACAGCAACAGAAAGCGCCGGGGCTTTTTCTCTCCGTCGCGCGCTCTCAATTACTTCCGCAAGGGAGGTCCACGGCAAAGTCTTGCGTTTTCGACAGGTATCGATGAGGCTCGCCAGCAGCGCAAAGGCTCGGCTGCCCTCGGAGGTGAGCGCTACTTGCTGGGTACGTCCATAGCCCGGCGCCCCCTTTCGGCTAACCCGCCTTGCGTCTCGCTCTTACACGCTTAGCTCTGCGACGTCTTTACGTCATCCTGCGCCTGGTACGTAGGCGCTTGCGCCTCATCATCGCCATTGCCCGAGTCTTGCCCCATTACTTAACAACTCCGCCGAGCTCGGCTCGTCCTCCTCCGATTCCTTCTCGCCTTTCTCCCACGGCGCCTGACTACTCGGCGATCGCAGGCTAATGCTTGATTTCTTGTTTAACTATTCCCGCGCTTCCTTCAGATCGGGGAACAGCGCGTCGAGAGCTTGATCAAATCTTTATGGCTTAGCGATCGGATGTAAGGTTCATCAATCTGGATTGAACTTGCTTCTCGATCAACATACGAATCTGGGTGCTTAGCTGGGTCCGAGGACATTGCCTCTTAGCCCCCATTACATTCACACAGTGCTCGCCCAATGTCCACGCTGATATACAGCGTAATCTGAACGGTTACCAATCTCCTCTGAGAGTTTCGCGTAATAATCTCCTAGCTTAATTCGTTCTATTTAAATTTAAATGCGCTCGCCCTGCGTTGGAGGCGACATACTACAATTCTTTGGTCGGGAATATATATAGTCTCGGTATGTTGCTGGATTTCCTGATTCTTCGGCTTCTGCAGCTTTAACGATGTTATACATTTCCCTTGCCGATACGTAGTGGAGAATATAGTGTTTACCATCATTATATTTCTCTTCTAGATAGGAGAACATGGCATCTACAGGTTCTCCAAGTAAAGTATCGATATCATCTTCCTTTGTACCATGTGTGTGAACTTTAATAAATTTCCATTCTGGCCTACCCTTTACATGTACAGCAGTTTTTATCCATAGATCTATTCTTTGATGGGTTGGTAGCGCCGTTTTCCTTATATCTGCATTTTCTATCTTAGGGAATATGCCCCATTTACGATTTTTCCAATTTAGTGCTAGAGGTCCTTGAATAATCATCAAGTCTCCACTTTGTTTTAGCCCTACTTGTACATCGACACCAGTATTATGTGATTTGGGTTGTTCCGGATTATCTTTTGCGTAATAGATACTGTTAATTTTCTTTGTCTGGGTGTCACTAGGGGCAGAAGGAAGAGTAAAATCAGCATAGCAACCTAGTTCATCAAGAACGATAAGTTCATTATTAATTCCACACCATCGCCCATCTTTCCTCGAATTGTCTAGAGCCCAATTTCCGTGGATAAATGCAAAGACAGGCTTGTTTTTTGTATTATCAAAGGCTAAAGCACCGTGTTTATTATGAAGATCTCTAATAAATCGCTCTAATTTTTTTTTCAATCCCGCTTCTGTATCATTATCATGATGGAGATGAATTTCAATTTCACCAAAACCTTTTTTACACAATTCAGCTAGTTTATCCAAATGCTCCTCGCGATATTCCTCTTCTGGATAAAAAAATGTATGTATTGGATAATTATTATCTGAATCCTTATGTCTTCGTGCCATCTTTGGGTATTCGTTACACCATCGTTCAACTCTTTCATTTTCTTTGTTTCGGTCTGGATTGTTCCATTGTGGTTCATAATGATCAACAAAGCAGAACAATATATGTGTTGGGCCATTACCATGATATGACTCACGCCAATTACCCTTTAGCCACGAAACTAGCCAAATGTGGATATTCTTACTGTATATTTCCTTTCCGACCACATAAGCTAAACAAATTAAAATTGCAAAAATAATTGAATAAATAATAAACATTAAAGTTCGACCAACGTCAGTGAACTATTACAATACAATTTCATCCTTAGCAGCCCCACTATTCAAATCAATAAGTGTTCAAATAATGTGGCACTCTTGCTCCAAATATATTTTAGGATATCGCAAACCCTAGAAAAGTAATTCCAAGTTTTAATTAGAGCTCCCTTTATGCTAAGGCAACTCCAGTAATATCTCCGTATTGCACTCGAATACCTTATTATCCTGATACAACCTCCGAAATTCCGCCAACATTTTTAGCTACAATAGCGTGAGTTTCGGATAACCAGTTGAGTGGTTCAATAGGATAAGCTGATGTTGACCATAAATTATGGGAAGGCCTGAGGGGTTGAAGTGTATAAACGACCAAGCCCAGCAGTAAGTTTACCACGACGTTAGCCAATGGATGGCCGAAGGCAGGATTAAAGTGCGTGCCGATATCGTTGATGGCCTAGAAAATGCGCTTCAATCGGTGAAAAATTCCACACCGAAGCCAACACAGGTAAACTGATAATTCGCGTGAAGGACATATAATGACTTAATAGCGAACCGATGGAAGCAAACTCAATCGGGAAAAGGATGTAGGTGGAGTTTGACATACCGCTCCAGTAACCCTTTAAAAAGAGATCACGATAGAGCTTATAAATCGTGGTGCGCCTGTACTCGCAATTTATTTATTGTTCTTCCAAAATCGTAATTTTTTAAGAATTGGGCCTTGGTTTCCCTACCTTGAACTCAGCGTATTTATAGCCTATGCGTTCACTATCGCTCTGTATCGTTGCCGACACGCATGGCTTTATCGACCCGCGCATTCTGGAGCTGGCAAACGACAGCGACTATGTCGTCCACGCGGGTGACATCGGCAATGCGGCGGTACTGGAGGCCTTACAACCCCGCCGAGAAGTGATTGCCGTATTGGGTAATAACGATGTGCATCGCAATTGGCCGGAAGCGGATCACGCCCGTATGGATACGCTGAACTGGAATACGGGAATCGATCTACCGGGTGGACGCATCGAAATTGAACATGGTCACCGGGTCAATCCCGTGGCCGCCCGCCATGTCAAACTGCGCCGGCGTCACCCCGCTGCCCGCGCTATTGTCTACGGTCACAGCCATATCTTGGTGGTTGATGCTACCCATCCAGTATGGGTATTGAATCCCGGTGCGGCGGGTCGGCAACGCACCAGAGGCGGCCCATCCTGCTTAATGATCGCCATCAACGGGGAAGACTGGCGGATCGAAGCACGGCGCTTTGCATAGCAGCAGGTTGCGCTTTAAACTAACCGAGTCCGGGCGTTGCAGTCGGCAGTTTGGATCGATGCAAGCCGCCAATACATATACCGTAAAACTGGAAGGAGAGTGTTCTCAATGTTGTGGTTATTGATTCTGGGTATGCTGCTGTGGAGCTTTGTACACCTGTTTCCCAGTATTTTTCCTGCTCAACGTACGCAATGGATGGGATCAATGGGCAACGCGTATCAGGGACTCTTTGCGCTAGCGACCGCACTGACGCTTGTATTGATTGTCGTCGGCTGGAGAAATACGGTTCCGGCATTGCTTTACCCGCCACCGATCTGGGGCAGGCATCTCGCCATGTTGCTGATGCTGATAGCCATTATCCTGTTCGGCGCTTCCCATGCCAAAAGCCGCCTCAAGCGCGTCATTCGCCATCCCATGCTCACCGGCGTGATGGTGTGGGGTATTGCGCATCTGCTCGCCAATGGCGAAATCCGCTCGACCGTGCTGTTTGGCGGTTTAACCGTTTGGGCTTTGATTTCTATTTATTTTATCAACCGCCGTGACGGCGCGTGGGAAAAACCCGAAATGGCCGTCACTTGGATAGACGAGCTGAAATTGCTGGGAATCGCCGTAGTTGTTTATGGGATACTGTTATTCCTGCATCCGTATTTCACCGGCCGAGTGTTGATCGCTCACTAAATACCCACCTGCCGAACCGCAACTTTCTTCGGTCTTCTGAAACGGACGCCGATTCGTGTCGAGCCTCCTAATATCGATCCCAGTAGGGTGTGTCCCCAAAATAGCTGGTCAGAAAATCGACGAAGGTTCTCACCTTGGCCGTCAGATATCGTCTCGAAGGATACAGTGCGTAAACCGCGATCTCGGAAGGATGATACTCGGGCAGTACGACTTGTAGCCGTCCAGCCTTAAGTTCCGGCCCAACAATAAATGTCGGCTCGAGCGCGACCCCAAGCCCTTCCACGGCGGCCGATTTCAATATCTCTCCATTGTTGGCGCAAAGCGGGCCGCTGACACTTACCGTTTCCTGGCCCTGGGGTCCGATAAATGTCCAATGCCCACTGTTCTGCAGATTGGTATAGAAAAGACAACGGTGGATCGCCAAGTCTTGGGGGACCTTGGGAACACCGAATTGTTCCAGGTAGCTAGGAGCGGCACACAATACCATGTGGCAAGGCGCAATCTTGCGTGCAATAAAACTCGAATCCTCAAGCTGCGCGATGCGGATCACCACATCAAAGCCCTCCGCGACCATATCAACGAAGCGGTCATTCAAATCCAGAGTGACTCGAACCCGCGGATGCCGCTTGCAGTAGGCGGCGATTGCCGGTCCAAGATGCAAGCTACCGAATGACATGGGCGCATTGATTCTAAGACCGCCATGCGCCTCGGTGGTCGCCTCCCCGACACTAGCTTCCGCTTCGTCGATATCAGCCAGTATGGATTTGCACCGCTCGTAATAGATTTGCCCGGTCTCGGTCAAGCTCACCCGCCGGGTGGTGCGGTTAAACAGGCGCGTACCCAAATGATCTTCCAACTGCAGAATGTGCTTGCTGACGGCGGCGCGCGATAACCTGGATTTTTCGCTTGCCGCGGTAAAACCTCCGGATTCCACGACTTCAACGAAAATTGCCATGCTCATCAGGCGGTCCATACGCAAGGATTGTCAACCAACCAAAGATAATTTGTCCATGCCGAGCTTATTTATCCCGGCAATAAAAGACCTTATCGTCCTCCCATGTTCAATAGACCGATCGAGGAAAACGCAACGATGATAAACATTCACAGAAGTCAACAACGCGGTTTCACCCAGCTTGAATGGTTAAAAAGCCGCCATACCTTCTCATTCGGTGGTTACTACGATCCCGAGCACATGGGCGTTTCGGCGCTACGGGTCATTAACGAAGACGAAGTAACTCCAGACTCAGGATTTGCCCCCCACTCTCACCAGGACATGGAAATCATTACTTATATCACGCAGGGAGCGATCGAACACCAGGACAGCATGGGGCATATCAGAACACTTCCGGCGGGCGAATTCCAGTTGATGAGTGCGGGTACCGGCGTCACCCATAGCGAATACAATCCATCCAAGAGCGAGATGCTTAAGCTGCTGCAGATTTGGATTAAGCCCAATAAATTCGGCATCGATCCCGGCTATCAGCAAAAATCGTTCTCACGCCAATCCGGTCTGCAATTGATCGCCTCTCCGGAGGCGCGCGATGGATCCCTGTTACTGCACCAGGATGCCTGCCTGTATCGGTTGATACTCGCCCCCGGCGAACGAGCATCACTGCCAGTCGCTTCCGGTCGCACGATTTACGTTCACATCGTGACGGGTCATTTGGAAGTCAACGGACGACGCCTTGGAAGGGGGCGATGGAGCAGCGATCAACAAGCTCGATAGGATTGAATTTACCACGTCGCATGGCGGTGACGCGCTGATTTTCGATCTGCCTTAATGACAATACGCTTTGAAGTTTCCACTACACATTCACTACTAACTAAGGAGTTTCCCTATGGTTCCGTTAATCGATCTGATCAGTCGTATATTGCTATCCGCAATGTTCTTGCTTTCGGGCATTGGCAAGATCGGAGGCTATGCCGCAACCCAAGGGTACATGGCCTCAAAAGGTGTTCCCGGTGAGTTATTGCCCTTGGTGATTCTCCTAGAGATTGCCGCCCCGATTCTGGTTATCGTGGGTTGGCATACCCGGATTGCCGCCGCCGCACTTACCGGATTCACGCTAATAGCTGCGGTATTGTTTCATTCGAACTTTGCCGAACCGATGCAAAATATTCTGTTTATGAAAGACTTGGCAGTCGCGGGTGGTTTATTGCTATTGACAGCGCGAGGCGCAGGCGAATGGAGTCTGGATGCTAGAAATCATTCCGCTTGATTCGACTAAAGAAAATGGGCAATGGGCCCAGTAAAACCAATCCTGGTTAAGGAGCAATACAGATGATTAAGTACGCCAAACCCAACCACCCGATCCATGAGTTGCTATCGCATCGATGGAGTCCTTATGGTTTTTCCGACAGAAAAGTATCCACCGAAGACTTACGCGCCTTATTCGAAGCGGCACGGTGGGCGCCGTCTTCGTATAATGAACAGCCGTGGCGCTATATCGTGGCAACCCAGGACGATCCCAAAGCATTTCACAGAGTGCTCAATTGCCTATTTGAACTCAATCAAAACTGGGCTCGGCACGCGCCGGTGCTCGCGCTGGGAATCGTCAGTTTAAACCTCGCCCGTAGCGGGAAACCGAATGCCGCTGCACAGCACGATCTGGGTTTGGCGTCCGGAAACCTCAGCCTGGAAGCCACGGCTAGGGGCTTGCTAGTGCATCAAATGATTGGCATCAACCCAGACAAGGTACGGGAAACATTCCATGTTCCGGAAGATTTCCAACCTTTAACCGCACTTGCGATTGGCTATGCGGGAACGCCCGGTGAGCTCTCCAATGAGATCCTGGAACGCGATAACCTAGCACGTGCGCGCCTACCGCTGGAGGCTTTTGTTTTCTCCGAGGACTGGGGACAAGCCGCTAAGCTCGTCACTTAGATCGCAACATCATGGAAGCCAGCTACCCTGGGCAAGAATGGTGCGTTGCGCCATCGGCCCTTTTGAGGTAGCCTGATACAAAATAGCCCCCCGCTGGGAGGTCAATGCTCCCGGTGGGCGGCAAACGAGAGCTTGTCCAACACCCCCATCATCACGGCAGACACTACGAAGGTAAGGTGGATGATCACATACCACATCAGTTTATCGTTGGCGACGTGCGGGGCGTTCATGAAAGCGCGCAGCAGATGGATGGATGAGATGGCGACGATGGAGGCGGCGACTTTGAGTTTGAGAGTGCTGGCATCCAGCTTGCCCAGCCAGCCGAGTTGCTCACCTCCCATGTCGATGTCGATTCGCGAAACAAAGTTCTCGTAACCCGAGAACATGACCATCACCACCAGGCTGCCCACCAGCACCATGTCAATCAATGACAGAATGGTGAGCGTCATATCGGTTTCAGCCATGGTCCAAATGTGGGACAGAACATGGTAAACCTCCTGGTAGAATTTAATTCCCAGGGCTAACAGCGCCAATGATAGACCAAGATACACCGGGGCCAATATCCAGCGACTGGCGAAAAGTGATTTTTCAATCAGACGTTCCATTGCTTTTTATTTTACTTAAAGTCGAGTCGTGTTTGACACCGCATTCTATCATAGCCGGCGAGGAAGTGAGATAGTGTACGAGCTTTCGGCAGTAATGCGGATTGCTGATTTTGTTAGTGGTTGTCCCTGGTTGCACCGCGCGCATTCCGATGGAGTCTGAAGTCGCTATGGTGAAAAATGCTATCGCTTATGTCGCTAATTCAACAAGAGGCTCACGGAACTAAGGCCTAAGATCGGAATCGCATTAGTGTCGGTGAGTTTTAAATTTACGCCTTAATTCGATACGCTATATTTGTTGAGTTCAAGATCTGCAGGCGCAATCGGTATGTATGAATCGTGCTATGGATTGAGCGACGACCCATTTCGGATGACGCTGGATGCGCGTTTATCCTTTCCTTACCGTTCCTATCTTGAGGCAAAACAAGTTCTCGAATACAGCCTGTTGCAAGGAGAAGGCTTAGTCCTGTTGGTGGGGGCGGCGGGTAGCGGCAAAACCGCCCTGATCAGCGAACTGCTTGGGGTTCACACCTTTGATAACTACCTAGTCATCAAGTTTGCGATTCCGCCAGCGGATGCGGCGCGCTTGCTCCGCTTAATAATTGAATCATTGGAGATAAACACACAAGCCACCGATAAAATCAGCCTGCTGAACACCTTAAACGATTATTTAAATCATTCGTCTGCGTCTAAGCGCAACGCTCTGCTCATCATCGACCGCGCAGAAACTATCCCGGAGCCGGTCTTGGAAGAACTAAGACGGCTTACCTCGCCCTCCGCAAATATGAAACCCAGAGTGCAAATGCTGCTGCAGGGGCAACCAAAATTGTTGGATACCCTGGGTGGTTCCCGTATGGAATCGCTCAATCAGTTGCTATCGGGTGCGGTGCTACTTTACCCACTGGAGTTGGAGGAAACGCGCGCTTTCATAGAACATCGCTTGGATGCGGTGGATTGGCATGGGGATCCCGAGTTCACCGATCAAGCGTTCGAGATGATCCACCAGATCAGCGCCGGGGTGCCCCGGCAAATCAATCTGATCTGCAATCACCTCATGTTATACGGTTGTTCGGAACAAAAACATCGAATCGATGATTACGATGTCCGTCAGATTATCGCGGAACTGCCGCCAGGCTTGGTTCAGAGCAATCCCTTCCCCCGGCGTGCATTTCAGCGCCCAATGTCCCCCGCGAATATTCCGGCCGAGCCGAATCATCCCCCACGTGAAAGCCACGCGTCCGCCAGTGCCGAGTCCGCTGCAGAGGATTCAAGATCGGTGCAGATCCCCCAACATTCAGAGTATGAAACTCAGGAGACCCGCGTAAGCAACTTTGATGGTTTTCGCATCTCGCGGGCCAATGACCACCGCGAAACCAACTCTGCCAGCTCAAACTCGATTGATTCGCAAACCGCGCTCGAGCGAGTAGCATTGTCCAGCCCAAGCGTGGACCCTAGCGCTCATCGTTTACCGCTCAGGGAACCAGAGACGCGGGATACAACGCCCGAAGCGCCGTTCCGCCAGCCCCTCTCCGATCAGGCCATGAGAGTTGCCACTCTAATGGCCCCCCCAGAGCCCCCTCTCGGCGGGACTGCTGAAACAGCCACGAAGTTCCCCCTTCACGCCAAGTCAATCATATCCAAACGCCGTTCTCTCTTCTGGCCGATCGGAGCCACAATTATTCTAGGGATGGTGCTCGCGGGCCCTTACATTAGTCGCATGTTAGCGCATAACGGACGCAATCAATCGGAGAAAGACACTATTGATTCGTTTCGCTCCGCGTACGAAAAATTGAGAGCGCTACAAATCAACAACCAACAACCCACTTCCAACCAAGCTCCTCGCCTCGGTGACTGGGAACAGGGATCTGCAGAATCTGCGGAACCCACCTCGGTGACCGCTCAGCGCGATTCCGCTGATGATCACGCGCGGCAAGCTATCACCAACATCACTCAGGCAGACCAAACCGCTTCGCGTCCAGACCATAGCAGCCCACCACAACATTCAGATAACCGCGATATTCGGGATCTTGAACGCGATGGCGCACCATCTACCCACACAGGCAGGACCGACATCGCCACGTCGCAACTAACCCCAACTCCCCACGACGATGGTCGATCAGTGACACGCTCGGAATCGACAACACCCCAAATATCCGGCCTGAACAAGACGCGAGACGCGGTTGTCAAGCAATCGAATAAGGAAAGCCATTCCGCATTCACCGATTCGGGGGTTACCCTCGTGGAGGGCAAGACCGTTATTAGCCGTAGCTTGGAGCACGCCCTACGACGCTATTCCTATCCAGTTGAACGGATGACTGACGGCGCGCTTCAGATCACCTTGGCCGGCAGTACGACCTTCGAGTCCCATAGCCCACAATTACAGCAACCTGCATTTCGAAATCTGGATAGATTGGCATTTGTATTGCGCAATTTTGATGGATTCGAGATACACAGTTGTCACGCACGCGGAACCTTCCGAAGTCATTACAGCAAACAGCCCTCCTCTCGCACAACAACGTGCTCAGATCATCGCCAACTATCTGATCTCGCATGGTGTACCCGCCCAGCGCGTTGAATATTCCGCACAAACACACCGTACAAGCTTTACCGATGCGCCAGACAACACTCAGCCGCTCGATCAGGAAATCGAGATTTTCTTAAAACCCTTAACCTAAGTATCCGCTTGGATAGATAATAGGTTGAGAGTTACCCATGGCAGTTTAAGCCGTTGCAAACGGTGCAAAAAATAAGGAGCCCTTCTATGCCAATGACATTGGCCTTTGACGTATACGGCACCCTGATCGATACTACGGGTGTGACTACCGCGCTGAGTAAGTTTTTAGGCGAGCAGGCAGACGCATTCTCCAATCTCTGGCGTCAAAAGCAGCTTGAATATTCGTTTCGGCGTGGCTTGATGCGAAATTACCGGGACTTTACCGTCTGCACCGAAAACGCGCTTGAATATGTCTGCCAATACTTTCATGCAGAGCTCACGACCAGCGAGAAACAGAGCCTTCTGAACGCTTATGATGTTTTACCCGCGTTTCCAGATGCGAAACAGGGGCTATCCACGCTCGGCGCCTTTCGTCTAGTTGCGTTCTCGAATGGCCCCGTTGATGCGGTAAGCCACCTACTCGAAAATGCGGATATCCATCAGTATTTTAAGGATGTAATCAGCGTAGACGAGATTAAGAGCTTCAAACCCGATCCGGCGGTTTATTGTCATTTGCTACGTCGATCAGCCGCTGTAAGCATGGAGACCCGATTAATCTCATCCAATCCATTCGATGTTATCGGAGCACTGTCGGCAGGCATCACAGCAATTTGGCTCAAGCGATCACCCAAAGCAATTTTTGACCCGTGGGAACTTCAGCCAACGATGACCATCTCCAACTTAACCGAGCTAAACCCAGCTCTTTGCCAAATGGCAGATCAGCCAATATAACGCGCCCGTATATGCGAACTGTCTCCCCATTGACCATCTAGCTCGGTCAATTCTAAGCCGGCGCGCTCACCAACGATGCCATGATCGCATATTAAATTTACGATAAAACAAGAGGCCCCATGTTTGATAAGTTTCTCTTAGTGCAACACAATCCTGAGACATTCATTCCTCCAGCGCCGGCTTCGGTGGGGGCACTTCCCCGGCCACCCGAGGGCTTTATGGATCAGCTACTTGCGTTTATATATACCTCTGCACATTGGTTAGGCGGCTTGATCGTCATGCTGCTAGAACAACTCATACCGTTACAAAGCCCGGAAAAACTCGTTGATCCGATCGGTTATCTGGCACTTCTGACACTTTTTTTGATGGTGGCGGAGGTCGCTAAGAAAATCACATGGTTGGTCGTCCTCGTGGGATGGGTATTGCTTGTAGCGCGCATCATTCTGGAGGCGACGAGGTAACTGTACTTGAGAGGGACCTAATTCACCCTGAAGCGCCAACCAACGCGGTCGGATTGCGCATCGATCGCTTAGCAACGCCATGGTTGTTTCCAGACGGCGCTTCACAGGAACACATTCATTCGGATTGAGATCAACTTAAAGCTCATGACTCCATATTTAGCCAATGGACCTCCAATCGGCAATTCGGGTGTTTAATGGCCAAAGCACCCACTGTGTCTGGGTCTGGATTGAAATGATAGAGTGACCAATCCTTAGCCTGGCGTGGATCGCCATCCACTAAGACCACTCGAGGCGCGTGTTCCGGCCTCAGTGTGACGACGAAGCTATTGAGCGACGTAGACAAACCACTGCCAAGCGCCTTAATGTAAGCCTCTTTGCGAGTCCAGCAATTATAGAATGCGCGCCGTCTTAAGGCCTGGGGAACGTTGCAGAGATCTTCCCATTCCGCCGTCGCAAAAAATCGTTTGGCAATATTCCGGTAATCGGTTTTCCGGCGCATGTATTCCACATCCACACCCAGGGGCGCAGCCCTCGTCAGGGCTATTACAATCGTTTGGTCCGAATGTGAAACATTAAAATGTAGCGGTTCAGCAGCTACTGGGGTTTGCAGTTCCGGCTTGCCATAACGGTTATAGGAGAACTGCAGCGAGTCCGGCGGGATACCCTTGTATGCGGAAAGCAGTTTACGCAGCATTCCCCGACAGATCACAAATCGCTTCCGGTGGACCGCAAAACGAAAGCGATCGGCCCGTTCATGCTCTGCCCCTGACAATAACGCCCAAAATTTATCATCACCCGCGCTTTCAGCAGCAAACTTGCTCCACCACAGATGGATGTCGCTCCCCTCTAGTACAAGGTTTTCTGGAAGTTCATTCACCGGCGCCGACTCCTGCCTGCCCGAGCAGACTACACCCCATCGTGCTGGAGCAGCGGACAGCTCTTTCCGCCATCATGTGCTCGCCTTACGCTTATTGAATTCTATTTCGGTTATAACCGCGATGCGCTATTTACAGCAGAATATTAGATCAAGGTTGTTTCTGAGGTAGCTTCCCGCCGGCAACTGTCCATCCCAGCGATTGTCTCCCCGATCGTCTTCGGTATCAAAGTGTAAATACCCTTCTTTGAACCCCGCGGGGCAAGCGCTTTTTCCCTTTAATACGCAATACGTTCCATCGGGCCAGGATTTCATCACATTTTGTAACTGTTGAATTGCTTGAATCGCCGTCGCTGACGACGCTTTGGCTTCCTGTAGAGCGGATTGCGCAGATTGATTGGCCGTATTCGACCTGGTCAGGGCCTCTCTTGCCACGCTTTCCGCGACATTGGCAGCGTTGCGCGACTGTTCCGCCGCCTCTTTTGCCTGATCCACGCCCAGCACCGGCCGTTTTCGTAAGTTCTTGGGCCGCCTTGGAGCTTTCGAGCGCCTTGTTCGCTTTAGACAGCGCAACCAACGAGCTTTGCTCAACGGACTCCAGACCCTTTATCATCAGCTTGAGCGAATCCAATTCCCCATGCAGCGCACCGATTTGAACTTGAAATATTAAGACCGCACCGAACAGCCCAATGGTTCCACCGATACAAACCGCCAGTATCGCTAGCAGTTTATTCCAATGTTCTGTGATCCATTTCATCGGCTATTTCTTAGTCATGTAATTAGCGTTTACCAATAGGCAGAAAAGTATCTGAGCGCTTTGTCAAGATACCAGAAACCGAGGCGTCCGCCGATGGATGATGTAAAATAGTTACTAACAGTGGAGATGGGTAGGCCAGTGAATGGCTAGAACTCCATTGCGTGAATCATTACAGCAAACCATTTTCTCAGTTCTTCTGTTGATTTAGCGCAGGAGAGTAAAAAGCTTATGAGTGTTCACCCCGGATAACAAGCCATGCTTAATGTTTCTCCCGTCCGCGCCTTTGCGGACAATTACATTTGGTTAATCGAGGATCCCGCTCGCCGATATGCCGCTATCGTGGACCCCGGTGATGCTGTGCCGGTACTCCATGCCATGCGCGAGCAGGAAATTTCACCAGTCGCTATCCTTATCACGCACCACCATGCCGACCACATCGGTGGCATTCAAAAACTGCGGGCAGCCTACCCCACCCTGCCGGTCTATGGGCCTGCCAGCGAACCCATTCCCCAGATCACCTACCCCCTTAGAGAAGGGGACACCGTCGTATTGGAGAAACTCGCGCTGAGCTTTCGAATTATGGATGTTCCAGGCCATACCGCCGGACATATCGTCTATTATGGAGAGGGTGCGCTTTTCTGTGGTGACACCCTATTCGCCGCCGGATGTGGACGGGTCTTCAGCGGCACGTTCGAACAATTGCATCACTCGCTTTCCAGAATCGCCCAATTGCCCGGAGATACGCTCGCATACTGCGCGCACGAATACACGGTGGATAATCTCGGTTTCGCGAAATGGGTAGAAGCGGAAAACCCAAATATTCTACACCGTGATGAACAAGCCTTAGCATTGCAAGAACAAGGAATTCCAACCGTACCCTCCCGCCTAGACTTAGAACGCCAAACCAACCCCTTTTTACGCTTCGATGTACCCGAAGTGATCCGCGCCGCCGAAAACAAAGCGGAGCGGCGGCTTAAAACGGGAGCCGAGGTTTTTACGGTCTTGCGGCGCTGGAAAGATACCGAATACGACTAAGAGGAATTCAGAATATGAACAATACCCTCCCTGTAGCTGTCGTTACCGGGGCCAATCGCGGCCTTGGGCTAGAAACCTGTCGGCAATTGGCGCGCCAAAACATCAAGGTGGTGCTCACCAGCCGCTCGATCGAAAATGGCCTCCATGCGGCTCAATCGCTGCGCGGTACAGGCTTAGATGTGGATGTTCACCAACTCGATGTCACCGATCCGGAAAGCGTGCAATCCCTGGCCGAGTACTTGCAAACGACTTACGGACAGCTGGACATCTTGGTGAATAACGCGGGCATCATGCTCAGCCCGGGGGAAAATTCGTCTCCCAGTTGCTTCGACACCGATATCGAAACCGTGCGTCAATCCATGGAGACCAATACCTACGGGCCAATGCGCTTGATGCAAACTCTGGTGCCGCTGATGAAAGGACACGGTAATGTGGTGAATGTCTCCTCGGGGATGGGTCAACTCGCTGAGATGAACGGCGGCTGGCCTGGCTACCGCCTTTCCAAAACCGCCCTCAATGCCCTGACGCGAATCTTTGCCGATGAGCTCCGCAACACCCAAATCAAAGTCAATTCCGTGTGTCCAGGCTGGGTGCGCACCGACATTGGCGGCCCCAACGCCGAACGCTCGGTTGAATACGGTGCGGAAACCATCGTCTGGCTCGCAACCTTGCCTGAAGATGGCCCCAGTGGGGGCTTCTATCGTGACAAGCATCCGATTCCTTGGTGATGTGTTAAATTCACGCGCTGGGAGAAGGGCAATGCGGAACAACAGTCTTCACCGCAGCTTGCTGATGGAGATGGACTTGTTGCTAAGCCACCAAGTCTGGCTAACCCGACTTATTCTACTTTGTGAGCGTTGAAAATCCGCCTCCCGCGTACTCGATCGCCCCTGCTCTCATTCTTCATCGACCCTCACCCTTCGTACCCGCTATTATTGCGGTTCTTTGGGATGGACCAGTGATAGACTTGTGTCCTTCTTTGAACTTGGAGGATTTAGGGCCATGCGGTTACACACGATCTGCGATTTAGCGTTCGATATCTCCGTACCAACGCCTTTTATGCTGATGCTTCGACCCCGTAGCGGTCTGCAACAATGGGTCGCCAGCGAGGAATACCGATTAACGCCAAGCGTGCCCGTATTCGAAATCACGGATAGCTATGGCAACCTCTGTCAACGCCTGATCGCTCCCCCCGGTACCTTTACGGTGCATACCGCCGCCGAAGTAATGACTGCGGATTGGGTTGACCAGGCACCCGGATCGCCATTTGTCGAGATCCAGAATCTACCCGATAGCGTACTCAGCTACCTATTGCCCAGCCGCTACTGTGAGTCGGATCGATTTCATCAAATGGCAACTGAAATCACCACAGGCCAACAGCCCGGCTATGACCAGGTCGCGGCAATCGTCTCCTGGATACGCAGAACCATCAGCTATTGTCCCGGCAGCAGTCATGTTCCTCTATCGGCAGCAGAGGTCAATTCCCGATTATATGGCGTCTGCCGGGACTTGGCGCACTTCGGAATCGCGCTGTGCCGCAGCCTCAGTATTCCAGCGCGCATGGTGGTAGGTTACCTTTACGGCCTAGAGCCAATGGATCTGCACGCTTGGTTCGAGGCCTATGTGGGGGGACGCTGGTATACCTTCGACGCGACGCAAGCCGAGCTGAGAGGGGGCTATTTGTCAGTCGGCTATGGCCGCGATGCAACGGATGTCGCCATCTACACTCAATTCGGACCTGCGGTCCATCCAATGGTCCAAACCATACGCGTGAAACGCATCTAGTATGAGACCACTTAGCCGATGCTGCTTCACTGCCCACTTCAGCAAGAGCATGATTCGCAAGCTTAGCTGGGTCCGGGGAAAAAACACTGATTATTTCGGTTTTGGTTAATCATAGCTGAGTCCAACCTTCATGCATTTTACTATCCGTCATCACACGCTCTATCGCTATTCGGGTCCAGTGCAACTCGGTCCACAACTACTACGCTTTCATCCGCGTGATGATGGAGCTCAACGCATCATAAATCGTCGGCTCGAGATTTCACCACAGCCAATTGGGCACAACGACCATCTCGATCTGGAAGGTAACTCGGTGACCCAAGTGTGGTTCGATGGGGAAACCGATCACTTAGAAATTGAAGCGAATCTTCAAGTCGAAACCTTACGCAACAATGCGTTTGATTTCATCCTGTCACCCGAGGCGGTGCGGTTGCCTATAGGCCATGCGCCGGAGGAGGTATTCGCACGGGCCTATTTGGAGCGCATCGAGCCCGATGATGCGGTCACGGCGTTCGCTGCCGAGCTCAGCTTGTCAGTCAAGCGCGATACATTGAATTATCTCGATCTTTTAAACCGGCAATTATTCTCCGACTTTAGCCATGTCATTCGGGAGGCAGGACAACCACAGAGCCCGGTCCTTACGCTGCAGACCCGACGCGGAGCCTGTCGTGATCTTTCGGTGTTATTCGTCGATTGCTGTCGCGCCGAAGGGATTCCCGCTCGCTTCGCCAGCGGCTATCAGAAGGGAACTAAGCGACACAAGCGACGTTATCTGCATGCCTGGCCAGAGGTGTATCTGCTGGGTGCCGGGTGGCGCGCTTTCGACCCTACCCACGGAGAGGCAGTGGCCGATACCCATGTCACCATCGCGGCAGCGGCCCATCCGCGGGACACCATGCCAGTAACCGGGAGTTTCCGCGGAGAGAGGGTAACCAGCACGCTTGATTTCACCGTGGAAATTCAGGTGTCCTAATGTAGTTCACACCGGCGGGATGGTTGATGGCTGTTGGCTATGCGGCGTTGACCGGCTACGACCACCCGCTGGATAATCGATAACTCGTGGGACAGTCCCGGATACAAACAGCCGACCAACCGCCTAGCACACAAGAATCCACTTTGGAAAAAACCGGCATAGTGTGAGCCGTTTCACAATACAGTGAATAAAGCTCAATCGCCCTGTCACGTTCTCCCCGTATCGTGGTCCACAACACTGAATGGATCTTGTAATCGACAGGGCGCGGGTATTTTTTCTACAAACCCCGCAAACAGTCTTACTCCTTTACTACTGACTCACACAGCGAGGTTAAACCCATGACTAGAGTGATTTTCGAAGAAATCAAGCAGATTTCCGCCGAGATGAAAGCCATTGCATACCAAGCCGAACGGGCCCGTCGCAACACGAACCGGGAAGAGCAGAACATCCTGGACCAGTTGAGCGCGGACAGGGAGGAACTTTTAGCAGACATCTTTTTTCATGGCTATAATTCGAAACACTAGGGCGATAAGTAATCCCCTGCAGTACATGTAAAACGCTCGAACCCATCAATGATCATTCGGTGGGTTCGCAGCCCTATTCTTCCCTGTTGGCAGTACTTCGCCCAGTTTTGACTATTTAACTGATTGAAATGCAATCGAGGACCGCAACCCACAATACATGGCCAACGAGCCTATATCACCCCAAAGTGGGGATTGCTTCGACTCATTTACCTGAGTAAATTACTCAGGTAAATGCTATACTCTAAGATGCACTAAGTTCTCTAACTATGCCACTAATTAATGGATTTGGGATATCTTAACTGTCAAAACAACCAATTAAATACTTGCGACTTTCTTTCCCCGCAGCTTATGACGGGGGATGTTGATCCACCACATTAAGTGCGAGGTGATACCATGTATCATCAAAACCAAAAGTATGCCTACACACGACCTGGACAGATACACCGAGACCCTTTGCAGCAAATACACCAGCATCTTATATGGGCGCTGGGCATGGCTACCGTAGCGCTCATTCTCAATGTCATTGTGGTGGTGACCTTATTTTAGCCAGCTTGGGAAGGGTGTGCGTTCACGCTCCCTTCCCACTAAGATTGATAAGGGATCCGAATGATATTGAGGAAACCCGATAATCACCAATACCGCAAGAAGAGCTATTCTGCGGCGAAATTACCCGTTGCACACAACGTAAGCGATTATTCCAAACTCTCGCCGAGTTCTTGGTGAATGTGCCGCCGCATCTGATCACGGAAGAGATTCACTGAGTTGAAGAATTCCGCCATCATCAGCACCCAATAGTACATACCCCTCCGCGTAAGCCGGATTGCGTTCGCCTCGTGCCGAGTCGCACCGACCACTTGCATAATCGTGAGCTCAGGAAACATCAGCCGTTCGAAGCTGGAGCCGTACTTGCGGCGGATCGTTTCTTTCGAGAGTTCTACGCCAAACAGTCCGACGAGATAATCGTAGCGCATGCGTTCTTTCAGGTTAAGCTGCTTGCTCTGAGTGATACCTGTCTGACCTCGTGCGATGCGATGTATATACTGGTTGATGGAGAATGTCGTCGAGTACATAGTCCCCTCGACAAAGCTGAATGCACCGCTCCCAACGCCCACGTAGTCGCTCGGATCGACGATGTATTCGTCGATGGCCAGCGACGCACTGTCCCGAGCGCGCGAAAAGCACCATGCGGTAGAAGCTTGGAAGCTGGGCAACAGGCGCTCTAGAATTCGTTCGTAGAAAGCGAACCGGCAATCTGAGCCGGAAGAGCCAAGCGTGCGCTCCATGCGGTGTCGCGTGGCAGGCGTTGTCATCAGCGGATAGAACGACACCTGATCGACATCGAGTTTTTCGATAATGGACAAGTCGTCGTCCAGATCATCGAGTGTCTGGTTTGGCAAATCGAAAATCATATCGATATTCAACGTGTGGAAACGACCCTGCGCCGCGGCCAACCGCTCGCGGATCTGCGCACCGCTACCATACTTGTCGAAACGTTCCATCTGCTTAAGCTGGCGATCGTTGAAACTCTGCACACCCACCGACAGGCGTGACACACCGTTGTCGGCCAACCGGCTCAGCACGGGCTCGCGTAGATGATTCGGGTTGGTCTCGATCGAGATGGTATGCACCGGCCAAAAAGAGCGAATCAGCGATAGTGTCTCTATTAGGTCGTCCAGCGCCACCGTCGGTGTGCCACCGCCGACGTACACGTTGGAAAAATTAAAGCCACGATCATGGTAGCAGCGGATTTCGTTGCGCAGCGACTGAAAGTACGCACGTGCTTTGGCCTCGTTGAAGCGGACGCGATGAAAGGTACAGAACGGGCACAACACCTCGCAAAACGGCACATGCACATAGAGCTGACACGGTTCTGCTGGTGGCCGAATGGAAGTAGCGGTGGAATCGAAACGCATTGCCGCACGATATTTATGACGCAATACCCGGACGAGCAGCCTCTCGAACCAATGCAGAGGTAGAGGGAGGATTGCGGTCATGAAATACTGCGCGCATCGAGCGGCCAGAAACTACTCTTCCACGAGTTCCCGCAGCTCTGAGCTCCATCATTGTTCTGCCGTAATTGGATAGTCATCCCAGTGATGGAATCCCTATTTGTCGTGAATGGATCGGTTAAATGAGAACTGGATCGGTTCTAGAGTGACATCGTCTCAAGGCGCTGCCAATAGCTCTCTATTGGTGTTTAGGAGAACCCGCCTTATCAAACAATTATCAGGTGAGAGCACGTCGGGAAATCTACCCACAGGTGTGGTAAACAATCCTTATCTATCGGTGTAGATCAAAGATTGCCTTTGAGATGAGCCCTTGCTCGAGCATTCGCACAGCCGTCGCATAGTCCTTCAGGGGAAACGCTTGTATCCCAAGTCGATCGAAATCGATATAACCTAGCACCGATAACTCACAGAGCATCGAAATGCCATCCTTAAAAGTATTCTGCCCGATGACCGATCCGCACACCGTCAGCTCTTTGAACAACAGTTCCGATGGGTCGATCGTTATCTTGGAATGCTTGGGGGGCCCACCGAATACGAGCAGACGACCACACACATCAAGGTGCCGATAGGCATCAGCCACCGCTTGCGCCGTGCCGCAGCATTCTATGATCACATCGAAGCGCTCGGTCGCATCCAAGTCATCGGGTGGTTTAACACGATAGCCGACGAGTTTCCGCTCACAGAGCCGGGTCGATATCTGCTTGCGGCCGAGTTGGGGTTCCGTGATGAGGACATCGCGATAGCCCTTTGCATGGAACAAGGAGGCCCACAACAGCCCGAAAATTCCGGCGCCCATAATCAGAATGCGCGACTCTCCAATTGGGTTCTGTAGTTTTTTCCAACCGTTCATGATGCAGTTGAAGGGCTCGCTAAGCAGCGCGGTCTGGAAGGGTAGCTGCGGCGGGACAGGATAAAATTGCGAATGATGGGCCGCACAGTATTCCGCGAAACACCCATCGCGCCAATAACCCAGCGTCGACGAATAGCCTCCATTTCTCACAAAAATTGGGCTGCCCCCTACGGCATCGGGGACACTCACCACACGCATACTGCGGATGGATGTACCACCGCATCCCCCGGACTGAGACGCTCAGGCACCTGTTTTCCGCAGCACACCACGTGCCCAACGGCCTCATGACCGAGAATCACTCGGTCGCTATACCGGGACGTTTCCTGCAGGATGTGCAAGTCGCTACCACATACGCCGGCGTAATCCACGCGCATCAATACCTGGTCATCGGCAATCGCAGGGGTTGCACAGCGTACGAGCTGCAAGCCTTTGTGGCGTTGGAACTGCAGTGCCATCATGTGAGTGGGCTGATTTTCGGCCACACTCAGCCAGTGGAATCGCTCGATCCCGATAGGCTATCGCGAAAACATCGTCTCAAATCGGCGATATACTCAGGGCCGATACCGCAGCACCCGCCGATCAATTCCGCGCCTAAAGCGGCCCATTGCCGCGCGAACTCCGTATAACGCGCTACGTTCACATCGCTGCGCATCGCCTGGGGCGCCGATGTGTCCGCCATGGCAAAGTCTTGCGGTACGGGCGTCAGGCGATTCGCATACGCGCCTAGCCGAACCTTGGCCGCGCGAATTCTTCTCCAACACATCGGTGGTCTCGTTTATTTCGGTCAGTGCTCGGCAAATAGCCTCGGGTTCACTACAGTTAAACAAAATGGCCGAGATATTCTCGCCCATCAAGCGGTAAATCGCCTCGCTGACCCGTTCCCCACTTCTTAATCGCCCGTCGGAGCGCAATGTCCACGAAACCCAGATCGGTTTCCGGGATGCGGACTCGGTCACGGCTTGCACTGCAGAAATCGCTTCGGCGATGGATGACAAGGTCTCGGCAAGAAAGATATCCACGCTATCGTTCAGCGATCTGACGATGCGCAGGTACTGGGTCACCGCTTGCTCGTGAGGAAGCACCAGATCCGGTCGATAGCTTTCGACTAGGGGCGGCAGCGACCCGCAAATGCGTATTCCCCTGTAGCCGAGTTGCTCACATTCCAGCCGCGCTTGAACGGCCAGTTTAGCGGCCACCATGGTGAGCTCCTCAAGCCGTGCTGACAATCCCACCCCGGGTGTGACCGAATAATTATTGGTGGTGATGTATTGCGAACCCGCGATAATAAAATTGCGATGCACTTGCCGAACGATCTCGTGATATCGCTCCTCGACCAACGCCCTGGCTGACCAGATCGTGCGGTCATCGGGTACCCCTAGGCGAAAACACTCTTCGCCTGTTCCCCCATCCAACAGCTCAACGGGATGCGGCGTGCTTTGGCTTTCTTGTTCGGGTGCGCTGAAAGGCATGGTCGGTGAGTTCCTCATCGTCTGTAATGAAGACAGATCGTCACTTAAGCATGGTTAAATAATACCCCTATGAACCGGTGCAGTCATAGTGTATTGGGTGCACCTGCCGGTTTTTTAAAGCCAGTGGATACACGGCACTTGCCCCCTTTTCTGAACCTTTTAATTCCCACGGCGTCACTCAATAAAATGCTTGATTGACTTCCATGATCGGACGATGATTGGAGATAGATCAGGGTAGATAAAGCGAGTCCGCCACCTCAGTTCTCGACTAACCGCGAGGAGATTTGCGATGCGTTATCTGCAGTTCGAACACTCCGATATCGAAATGAGCGCCGTTATCGCCGGCGGTTGGCAAGCGGGCGGCGAAGACTGGCCTAGCTTCGACAGGAAGCTTGCCGAGCGGATCTTCCGCCAGTGGCAGGACGCCGGGGTCACCACATTCGATACTGCGGAGGAATACGGGCGCAATGGGCATGGCGAGAGCGTTTTAGCCGAAGCCCTCGCCGACAAGATTCGAGAAATCGTTATTATTACCAAAGTTTCCTGGCAACATCTCGCTCCCGAAAAAGTGAATACAGCCTGCGAGAACTCGCTGCGTCGGTTACGCCGAGACTGGATCGACTGCTATTTCGTTCACTGGCCCGCTGGAAGTTTCAAAAGCAAGCGAGTCCCGATTACCGAGACAATGGATGCGTTGCAGCGGCTCAAGCAGCACGGGATAATCCGTGCGATTGGGGTGTCCAACTTCAGCCGCGCCCAACTGGAAGAAGCTCTCCAGTGCGGCCCCATCGATGCCGTTCAAGATGCCTATTCGCTGTTGTGGCGCAGGCCTACCGAGGAAAACGGGCCGTGGTTATTGGCCAAGGAGAAAGACATACGATGCCTCGCCTACTCACCTCTCGCCCAGGGACTTTTAACCGGTAAATTCCAGGCTGATCATGGGCTCGCCCATGGTGATAACCGCATCAATAATTTGCTATTCAAAGGCGATACTTATCGGCAGTGTTTGGATGTCGTTTCCCAATTACGCCCGTATGCCGAGCGCTACGGCACCACTTTGGCGCAGCTGGCGATAGGTTGGGTGATTGGCCAGAGCGATACCGCCGCCGTGATTGGCGCGACGTCTGAGGAACAAGTCCTCGACAATGCGCGCGCAGCCGAGATCAACTTATCTGCGGAAGATAGGGAAGCCATAGGCCGTATCGCCAGCCATATACCCGAGGGATTACGAAACCACCCGCTTATGTGGGAATGGTAGCTCAGAGTCTAAGCTCATGCTAGGAGGAACTAATATGGGGACACAATACTTATTCCCGAATACTCCATTGCGGTATGTAAGCGACGAAAAGTATCGAAGATCTACTTGCTAAATTGAGAATCGATGCCGTGTTGGTCAGCAACAGCAATGCTGCCTATGAGACTCACTGTGAGGCCGAGCATATCACTCATGTGGCAGTCAACCTGCATAAAGACCATTGCATCATTAACGACGCGTACCCTATTCAGAACGTCACCGAAAACTCTAACCGACGTCATTTCTGTAAACAGCATTGAGTGACTTTCCACAGCTAACAGGAACAGAACCAAATATTTTGCGCGATATGCGCTATAATAATACGTCGAATTTCCGATTTATTAGCGCATATCAGTTACTTAGCAATCTATATTAAAAACTGGGAATAATCGACGGCCAGGCGCTTTATCATTGCTTTAAATAAAAAAACAAACGCTTAGCCGCAGCTGGTCATATACCGAACACGGAGAAGCGTGGCAATGATGCCTCTATGCCCCACAATGGTCGCGTTGGTCTTTTACGTTACCGCTCTGGCCGCGGACATTACGGCTCCAGAGAAACGTGAATTGCATTTCAAAGGTTATGTCAACGCCCCGGAGTTTAGCGTCACTGCGCGCGCGGCTAATGGTATTCTTACTGCGCGACGTGGCGGAAGGCTTTTTTGGAGCTGGGTTTTCTTTCTGTTGATCCTTATCACCTGGGAATTCTCCTCTCATACGGTCGCGGCTCTTCTGTTCTCGGCCAATAGAGCAAGCTCCTTCTGGCGTACCGCCCTCCTTGGATCATGGTTTATCGCCTCAGCCCTCATCCCAGGCGCCGCCCTGATCATCATTGCCTTTCATGTAATCTGCAAATTCACCTATTACCTCATCAACCAAAACATCACCGAACTACGAGCGGTTAAGCGCTCACCAGCATCCTCAGCACCTGCAACCCAATTCCCCAGGTAAAACGGATACCCGCAATGAAAAGAACGGCAAACCTTAAAGCACTACATTTAGGACTGATACTCCTTATCGCAAATTTCTTATGGGTACAGCGATCGACGGCGACGGAAAAATACGAGAATGTAAAATTAGATGAAACTGAAGATATCAACATTATCGTGTACCCTGGCCCCGGTAAAGATCTGTATCTCTGGTTGCAGCCCGAATACGAGCTAAAGATAACAACGCGCGAGCTCGCGTTAGTTTTAGGTGCGGGTAAGCACGAGATTTGGTTTGCCGATTTTATAAAAGCCCGATTTCTTTCGCCTACGCCTAGTGGCTTGGACCAAGTACCATCGGGTGATATATGCAAAGTTATCGAAACGGCTCAAGCAAGAACCCACAAACATCTATACTTAGTAACTGCCGACCGGGGGGCCGGGCTTGCCATGCGTGGCGCAGCGATGTGGCAGTCACTGCATCCCCACAGTGATGTCCTTGCGGGGATAATTTTATGGCACCCCAACCTCTATGCCGATATCCCAGAAGTGGGCGAAGAGGCCAAGTATATACCAGCAGTAAGCCAGACAACATTACCAGTCTTCGTATTCCAACCGAAGCTTTCCTCGGGTCGCTGGCGATTAAATAGGCTGGTTAAGCTTTATGAATCAGGCGGCGGTGTGATATTCACACAGATATTGCCCGCAGTGCGGAATGGATTCTTTCTCCGAGAGGAAAGGACGGCGCATGAGGTTGCAATGGCTACTCTCATTCCCGAATTGTTGCGAGTCGCCACATCAAGCCTCAGCAAGGTCAACGTAGAGCAACAAAGTCCGAGGAACAAGGAATTGGGAGTTTTGCAATGAGCTTTTTACGTACCTGTCGCATCGTCGGTTTTTTTTATTTATCGTTCTTCCTATTCAATGGTGTTAACGCGTCAGAATTGAAACCATTTACTGGTCCCGCGCAGCTCCCAAAGCTTAAATTGGAGGATCTTTACGGCAAACCGCATAACATTGCCGACTACCGAGGTCGAGTCGTGTTAGTGAATTTTTGGGCTACATGGTGCCCGTCTTGCGTGAAAGAAATGCCCTCATTGCAGAAACTGAAGGAACAGCTTGCTCATGAACAATTCTCAATTTTAGCGGTGAACATGGGTGAATCGGTCGCTGAGATACAACGGTTTCTCAACAAGTGGCGATTAAACTTAGACGTACTATTGGACGAGAACGGCTCAGCGATAGAGGATTGGCGTGTTTATGTTTTTCCAACCAGCTTTGTCCTAGATGCTGAGGGCAAAATACGGTATGGGCTTCGTGGCGCCATCGAATGGGATAGCGATGAGGTCGTAGAGCAGATAAAGGAGTTACTACACTAAGCTGAACAAACATTATCTAATCACTTGAAATTTTTGACTCTGGAGAACACACGCCGAGATTCTCGCGGAACCCTGAGAGCGTACTTTGTATTCTCAAATCGATTCCGCCAGTGCCATAACGAGCCTCTTGCTAGCACCGAGATCGTGAAAGTATTTTTGTTAACTCTAAAGGATTAGTGAGACATTGAAACTAAAAACCAATGTATTTCTTTGGGTCTTCATGGCTACTGCGGTACCTCTTTGCGCGTTAGCCTTGTCTGCGACTACTTATAGTGAACGTCTCTATCTGCAAGATGTACATCGAGAGGTCAACGAAAGTCTTAATAATATCGCCTCGGAGATACGTCGGCGTTTGCTGCTAGAACGAGAGCTGCTTGAGGGACTTGCTGTCGTGCCAGCATTGAAGGCGTTCATCCCCGTGTTGGCACGGATAGCCGAAGGCGGCGAGCATCCTGAGTTCCTAGCGCGAGTACGACGGCTTGAACAATTTCTAGAGGATTTCCAGAGGATTATCCCGAGCATGTCCCATATTCGCGTCCTGGATGTTCGGGGTAACACCCTGGTTCTAGTCCGGGCCGGCCACCACTCTGAATCGTTTGCCAAACAAACCGAAGGCATATCCTATATCGAAAAGGTAAGCGATGAACCGGCCTTTCTGCGATTCCTAACCCAGCTTCCACCGGGTGAATTTGGCTATACGCTCCTTCCCCATAACAGTGAAGATCCAGATGCAATCGATCCAGAACCCGTATTCGATACCGTTTTGGCCCTGGGTAAAGGCGAACGAGCGAGCGGCTATCTGGTCGCAAAGGTCCGCATCGATCCTATCGATCGCGTATTACACGTGAGCCCGCGCCTGCATAAGGGAGAGCTTCTGATCGCCGAACTCAACCCGGTCTCCGAGCAACGCGATGGGCTGATTCTTTATGATGACAAAAGCGGCATTGCTTTGGACAACAGTTACCTCCATAGCGAATATTTACAAACACAAGAACCAGAGCTCTACCGGTGGGCACAAACCGAGTCATTCGGTTTCATAGATAGCTCTGACGGCACCACGCGGACGTTTTACACCGATTTTCTCCCGTATTCGAATCAGCTTCTCTCTTGGGTAGTAGCCAGCCGTATCGACTTGAATGAGCTCGGCGCCCCATTCCATCGCATCCGCATAGCGATTCTGATGTTTGCCTTGTTGGCGTTATTAGGCAGCCTCATACTGGCACGCTTTGGTGCCAGTCAAATCGCTCAACCGGTAATGGAATTGGCGGGACAGCTCACCGCATACGCCAGAGGCAAGCGAAAGCTGCGGGTCAATATCCAGGGATCAGATGAGATTCGGCAGGCTGGATTTGCCTTCAACAATATGGCCATTACTTTGGAGCAAGCGGAGCATGAACGGGACCAGGCCCAAGCCGCCATGCTGCAAAACGCGAAACTGGCCTCTCTCGGTAAGCTCGCTGCGGGTATCGGTCATGAGATCAATAACCCTCTGAATAACATCCTGTCTCTCGCGAAGTTAATGGAAAGAGGCTCTCCTTCTGATGAAAGCAGTCTAAAAGAAGATATTGTCTCAATACGTGAAGAGGCTCTGAGAGCATCACGAACCATAAGGGCGGTGCTGAATTTTGCCCGTCAGGTACCCCCTGAGTACATCTGGTTCGAAGTGGAGCCTTGGTTGCGGGAGATCTTGTCGTTAGTCAAGCAGGAGGCGAACGTTCGCCGGGTATCGCTTGAGTCTAAAGTGCACGGCCGGTACCAATTAGAAGGAGATCGCGATCTCCTCGAACAGACACTCATCAATCTCTTACTCAATGCGCTGCAAGTCAGTCCGCCGAGTGCAACGGTCAAAGTCGTGGTCAGCAAAGCCGACAGAAATCTGAAAATCGAGGTACAGGACGAAGGACCCGGAATTAAACCTGAGGACCTGGAACACGCCTTTGATCCTTTTTTCACGACCAAGCCAACCGGAGAAGGTAGCGGGCTCGGCCTGTCCATCAGCCTCGGAATCGTCGAACACCACAGTGGAAAACTGACCCTTCGCAACAGACCCAAAGGAGGAGTTACGGCTACCGTCATCCTGCCGCGAGTAATCGAAGCGGAGAAACCAATCATTTCCGCGGTAAGTAGTGCCGCTAGGTGCTAGTATGAATCGCTCTGTCACTATACTTTTCCTGGATGACGATGCCAAGTCGGGGCAGCTGTTTCTTCGCTTCATCAAGAGCACCCCCTATCAGTGTGAGGTATTTCAAGACGCCCGAAAGGCCCTTGTGCACTTTCACGACCACGGCGCCAACCTTATCATCACCGATCTGCGCATGCCGGGTATGAGTGGTATCGATTTCCTCAAAGCGGTTCGCGATCGAGATCGAGATGTCCCGGTGATCATTACGACCGCCTATGCGAGCTTGGACGCGGCTATCGAGGCACTGCGCTTTGGAGCCAACGATTTCCTTAAAAAACCCTATGATTTAGAGGAACTTTTGGTAGTGGCGGACAAGACGTTGGAACACTCGCAACTGAGGCAGGAGAATCGACTGTTGCGCCGCCAATTGCAGGATGAACGGTTAAGATACAACATGGTGGGCAACTCCAGTGCCATGCAGAAGGTATACCGCCTGATTGAAAAACTGGCGGAGGTTACCTGCAACGTCATTATTGAAGGAGAATCCGGCACGGGAAAGGAACTTGCGGCACGGGCGATCCATAATCTGGGCCCTCGTCGCGACGACTCCTTTATCGTCATTGATTGCGGGGGAATCTCTGATACGCTGTTGGAAAGCGAGCTTTTCGGACATCTTCGTGGCGCCTTTACCGGTGCGGATGCCAACCGTGTGGGTCTGCTCGAAGCGGCAGGATCCGGCACGGTCTTTCTCGATGAAATCGGTAATATTTCCGACAACATGCAGATGAAGTTGCTACGTGTCTTACAAGAGGGAACAGTCACTCCGGTAGGAAGTACACGCAGTGTATCAATCCGTGCACGATTTATTACCGCGACAAACCAGAATCTGCGCAGCCTAGTGGATCAGGGTGACTTCCGTCTCGATGTGTACCACCGACTCAACGTCGTCACGCTCTACATGCCCTCGTTGGAGGAACGAAGCGACGACATCCCGTCGCTGTTGGAGTTTTTTGCCGCCGAATTTGCAGAGAAATATCAACGCCCCCTCAGACATTTCTCCGTTGCCAAGATCCAGAGTTTGTGTCGACGCCGCTGGGAGGGCAATGTTAGAGAGTTGCGCAACTATGTGGAACGCTGTGTAATTATGGCCGAAGGAAATTTTCTCGATATGATAGATGAGATCCCCTCGACCCAACTAGCTAATGAGGTAGCCCTTTCTCATGCACAAGCTGCGTCCCAGCCTCAGGGACTGGAGCAGCTTGAGGTTCAACATATCCGCCAGGTTTTGGACAGTGTGGGTGGAAATCAGACCAAGGCGGCGAGGCTCTTAGGAATCAATCGCACTACTCTCTGGCGCAAACTGCGCCAGTCTAGTGGCAATTAATATGTAATCCTGCCCCTCTGCCCGCATCACACCTGTTGCTTTCTGCATCATAGCTGCAATTTGCATCAGTATGCAACAATGTTAACGCATTGTTTTTATTAGTTTTATTTTCGGCATCTTCCTTGCAATGATAATTTATTAACAGCAAGAGCCTTGCGCTCGCCATTTACCCCAGGAGGAAATATGCCAGATACCATCAGGAAAACTCTAACCAGTGCTTGCGGTCCAGTCATCATGGGATTGGTGTTGATATCGCAGTGCGCGGTCGCCGCAGAGAAACCCAAAACTCCAGTGGAGCAAGGTAAAGAACTCGCCATTGCTGAGTGTCAAGCTTGCCATCAGTTTGAGGGCACAGATCAGGCGGGCACGGTGGCCCCTCCTTTGCTGGCCATGAAGGCTCGGTTTCCCGATCGTAAAAAATTACACGCTATAATCTTTGACCCACATACCGCTATCAAAGCGGACACTATGATGCCTCCCTTCGGTCGCAACGGGTTGCTCGATGATAAGCAGATTGAGTCCGTGATCGACTTTCTATATACCCTTTAAGGAATATCTTCCTAGAGAACTAGAGTGTTTTCACGCCCCCCGGTCGAATAGCGTGCGAACTCAGCTGTAGCACTGTGGTCTCGTTAGCGCGAGGTAACCACCCCGAATACTTTTTACTTAACACAAGGAGCAAGACATGAGCGTCATTACACGCAGAACTTTGCTAACGGCCTTAGCGAGTGGTGTCGTCGGCGTGGCCGTTGGAGCCGGCTTATTAATTCCCATTAGAGTGCTCGCGGCTTGGCCCAAGACCGCCTTTAATGCCAAGTCAAGCGATGATGTCCTAAAGAATCTTTACGAAAGCGATGCCGCCGCCCAAAGCGTTGATATACAAGTGAAGGCACCACAGATAGCGGAAAACGGCGCGGTGGTACCCGTAACCATCAAAACCACATTGAGCGATGTAGAGTCCATCAGCATTTTGGTGGAAAAAAATAACCGTCCCTTAGCAGCAGAGTTCAAACTCGGTCCCGGAGTAAGGCCGATAGTGTCCACACGTATCAAAGTGGCTGAAAGCTCGAAAATAACGGCACTGGTCAAATCAGGGGGCAAGCTTTACAGCGCGAGTAAAGACGTGAAGGTAACTATCGGCGGTTGCGGTGGATAATCTAGTTCGCTTCGCTTAATCATTAGTTTAATTAACGAGGAAAGTACCATGGCAACACCCGTAAAAGTTCGTGCAAAACTGAGTGGAGACATCACCGTAGTCAAGGCATTGATGTCTCATCCCATGGAGACGGGTAACCGCAAAGACCCGAAGACAGGCAAGCTAATCCCTGAACATGTCATCACCGAGGTCGACTGCCAGCTCAACGGCAAGACCCTGCTCACCGCCTATTTGGGACCGAGTGTCTCGAAAAATCCCTATCTCTCCTACGAATTCACCGGGGGTAAAAAAGGTGACACCGTGAAGATCACCTGGGTGGATGACAAAGGTGAAAGCAGCACCGGAGAGGCCAAAATTAGATGATCGCCTTGCCGAGTACACAATACCAATGTGAAGGAGGAGTTCGATGAAACGCGTATGGCTGATTGCGATCCCGTTCCTGTTCGGAGTACTCCCTATGGGAGTAATCGCGGCCTCAAACCCCGATGCGGATCTGCAAATATATCAAGAGTATTTTAAGAAGCGGTTCCCAGATTTGAAACCCAAAGACTACCCCTTAGGTATGTATCTATTCAACGAGGACAAACGCACACAGTGGCAAGATATCATGGAGTTTCCGCCCTACGAATTCGCCGTGGAGGAAGGAGAAAAACTGTTCAAAACGCCGTTCAAAAACGGCAAGACCTATGCGGATTGTTTTGACAATGGTGGAATCGGTATCGCGCAGACCTATCCCCGTTTCGACCCGCAGAGCGGTAAAGTCAAGCCTTTGATCGTGGCGCTTAACGAATGCCGAGAGAAAAATGGCGAAAAACCACTGCCGCTGTTGAAAGACGATCTGACGTTTGTCGAGGCTTACATGGCCGAGACATCTAGGGGCAAACCCATCGAAATCACCGTGCCCGATGATCCACGCGCCTTGGCCGCTTACGAGGATGGGAAACGCAGTTATTTCACTCGCCGTGGTCCGCGCGGTTTTGCCTGCTATAACTGCCACTGGGCAGCGGCAGGTTCTCGTATCCGCGGAAACGAGCTCAGCCCGGCCATGGGACAGGCCGCCAACTTTCCAGCCTACCGGTCCAAATGGGGGGCACTAGGCCCTGTGCAACGCCGCTTTAAGGGATGTATGAAAAATGTCGAGGCTAAGCCTTTTAAAGAAGGGAGTGAGTCTATGAATAATCTGGAATACTTCCACAAGCGGCTCAGCAACGGGATTCCGTCTAACGCACCAAACAACCGATTCTGACCGTAGCGAGGTGAATCATGAGCATGGATAGACGTGAATTTTTACGACTTCTAGCCGTCGCAAGTGCCGCAGGAATGCCGATTGCGACCAGTCGCACCGCTCAGGCGAAAATCGGCGGGGACCTCTATGATTTTCCCGCGTTCGGTAATGTGTCTTTGCTGCACTTCACCGACTGCCACGGTCAGTTGTTGCCGGTCTGGTTCCGCGAACCCAGCATCAATCTTGGCATCGCCGAGATGTACGGCGACCCACCTCATGTAGTGGGTGAACGGTTATTGAAGTATTATGGGATCGAAGCCGATTCGCCTTGGGCCTATGCCTACACGCACTTGGATTTCGCAGAGGCGGCGCATAAATACGGCAAAGTCGGCGGTTTTTCCCATCTCGCCACGTTGGTTAAACAGTTACGCGAGCAGCGCCCAGGATCGCTGCTATTAGACGGCGGCGACACCTGGGGCGGGGGTGGTCCCACTGCCCTGTGGACGAACGCTCAGGACATGGTGGACGCCTGTCTGCTGTTGGGTGTGGATGTGATGACTGGACACTGGGAGTTCATGTTCGGTCATGAGCGCGTAAGCGAGGTGGTGGAAAAGGATTATTCCGGTAAAAACCGCTGGAACCGCAAAATCGACTTTGTCGCTCAAAACGTAATCGACACAGAGTGGGGAGAAAACGTCTTTACTCCCTATGTCATCCGGGAGATTAACAAGGTTCCGGTGGCCATCATTGGTCAGGCTTTCCCCTACACCCCAATTGCTAACCCCCGCTACCTCATCCCTAACTGGAGTTTCGGGATACGAGATGACAGTATGCAGGAGACGGTGGATGCCGCCCGCGCCGATGGCGCCCAGGTCGTGATCGTGCTCTCGCACAACGGTATGGATGTTGATCTCAAGATGGCGAGCCGCGTCAGCGGCATCGATGCCATCATGGGTGGTCACACGCACGACGGAGTTCCTGCGCCGGTGAAGGTAAAAAACTCCGGGGGCACAACACTGGTCATCAACTCGGGTTCCCATGGAAAATTCCTCTCTGTGTTGGATCTGGATGTCAAGCAAGGAAAGATCAGGGACTTCCGCTACAGGCTGCTACCGGTATTTGCCAACATGATCAACCCCGATCCAGCCATGGACAAGTTGATCGAAGAGATCAGAGCACCCTACAAGAAAAAGCTCGAAGAAAAGCTTGCACTCAGCGAAGGCTTGTTATATCGCCGCGGTAATTTCAACGGTACTTTCGATCAAGTGATTCTTGATGCGCTACTCAAGGTAAAGGGAGCGGATATCTCCCTGTCGCCAGGCGTGCGCTGGGGAGTCTCCGTTATGCCTGGTGAGCACGTTACCTTCGAACACGTAATGACTCAAACCGCCTTGACCTACCCAACGGTCACCCTACGGGAAAACAGCGGCGCTCAGATAAAAACCATCCTCGAGGACGTAGCCGACAACATCTTCAATCCGGACCCTTATTACCAGCAGGGTGGCGACATGGTGCGGACAGGCGGTTTGAAATATAGCATCGACCCAACGGCGAGCATAGGCAATCGCATCAACGACATGGAGATCAACGGCAAGCCCCTGGATCCGAACAAGAAATACCGCGTCGCCGGCTGGGCTAGCGTCGCCAAGCCGCTCGAAGGCACGCCGATATGGGACGTGGTCGCCGAATATCTGCGTGATATCAAGACGGTTAAGGCCATGGAACCCAATGTGCCCAAACTCAAGAATGTAGCGGGAAATCCTGGCCTCGCAAAATTCCAAGTTGCACCAGCATAGGCGGTTACCGATCTACTCTAGAGGAGTCTAATCTATGAAAACCTCAACTGTTACTTCCGTTGTATTCCCCCTCCTAATCGCGTTGGGTTGCTCCACGCCCCAGGCAGGCGCCGGCGGCGCCAAGGACGCGGATCAGTCTATCGCCGCGGCCGAAGCCGCGCAGAAGAAAGCCGATGCCCTGCAAGGGGGTTGGACCACGACCGACAAACTAATCGAACAGGCCATGCAAGCCGCAGCCAAAGGCGATACAAAAAAGGCGTTAGAATTATCTAACAAGGCTGAGCAGGAGGCAAAACACGCGCTAGCGCAAGCCGAGTATGAGCGTGAGCACTGGTCGCCCCCTCCTTACTTGCTTCCCGATAAATGATGCCGTTGAGAGCAAGGAGCCACGAACGCGACAATACTTTACCGTTGCGCTTGATCCGGTCATGAATCATATCGAAGTAGGTCAGGAAATGGATCTTTGCTTTCATCAGATCTGAGATATTTGATACGAGGCCAATAACATTGCTAGAGGAACGTGACTTTTAAACGATACCAGTTATCCCGATCACCTAAGTATTATGGGAACGGGGTTTTTTAGTGCTAAAAACGCTTCGTAACCTCCTTAAGAATACGCCTAAAAAGGACATCTTCGTCCAATAAGGACTCGGTACAAAGGCAAGACGCTACGTTGAGAACCAGAGTAAGTCGACGAGGTGAATCAAGATGAAAAATATAATTTCTTCGCAAGAATATAAAAGCGGGGCGAGCAAATGCCGGATCATGAATACCATCATCAGGAGGAGTAGCGAGCATGCTATTCCGAATCCGAGCACATATTATTCCACATTTATTTAGATGAGCCTGGTCTACCCGATGTCCTCTCCCAAACAGTTGGTTGCGTCGCTTTCTAATCCTTTGATCATCATGTCTTTTCCGTGCCTGCTGCGATGCTTATGCGGCATTCATCGGTTGCGCCGCTTGATCGGCTTGTTCATTATCCTGGTTCCGGTGTCCTCGTTGGCGGCGGGTCCCGTCGTCGAGGAGCAGCGGGTGGTCTACACGACCTCCGGGCCCTATGAGGATTTTATGGAGGACCTAAAAGATGCCGTCCTAACGAGAGGGATGGTAATCAGCAATACGTCTTATGTTGGTAAGATGCTAAAACGAACGGCGAAGGACCTAGGAGAGAACAAGGTCATCTTTCATCAGGCGGAAGTCATCGAGTTTTGTAGTGCGGTTGTCTCAAGGCGCGCTTTGACCGCGGATCCGCACAGCATCATCTATTGTCCCTACAGAATCGCGGTATACACCTTGCCCGAGAAACCGGAGGAGATTTACATCGCGTTTCCCCGACTAAAAGCCACCGTCAGTAATGATGGAGTATCGCAGCAGACGCTCCAGGACGTAGAGGACATGTTGAAGGATATCATTGAGGAGGCAATTGAGTGAGTGTGCTCAGAGCCAAGGCCAAACGCTCAACACGACCCTAACGGTACGAATAACCAATCAGTCGATAGTCGCTGAACAAATGGAAGCCAAGGCATGTCTGTTATCAAAAATGTTTTTGCCGTAATTGGTCTAATTTCACTTCTTGCAGTCGGTGTTATTTTCATAAAGATGCAGTCCGTGATGTCCGAGTTTGATCCTCACGCAATTGGCGTTTACAAGGACTTCGCGAGTAAACTCCTCGAGCATAAAGACCCAGGGGTCGCAATGATGTATTCAGTACCGGTAGAGGAAGGCATTACCGTCGATGACGTGAAAGAGTCACTGAAAAGCATTGCCTCTGAGCGAAATTTCCTATTTGCCGGAGAGTCCCCATTCTACAAGCAAGTGGAAGCGATTACCGGGAAGCCCTATCGTTACATAAATTTTATGTCCTTCTGTGATGCCAAAGTCGGAAAAATGATGGCCGATTACCGGGATGCCTATACCGGATTTATGCCTTGCCGCATAGCCATCGTTGAGGATAAGGAGGGTAAACTCTGGCTTCATTCTATGAATCTCGAATTCATGATCTATGGGGGGAAAGAGCTGCCTTCCGAGCTGCAGAAAGAAGCATTACGGGTTTGGAAAAACATAAAGGATATGATGGATGGTGCGGCCGAGGGCGCTTTTTAAGCTGGATAGCGATAGCGGTTCGCAGATCTGTAACCCATCGCTTTTGATCTACAGGCGGAATAGCCTTAATTTTGCAGACGCAGTGTTCCGAATAACCAACTCGACCTGTTGCTGATCGCATGCCTTGCCACCGCGTAGCCAGGAAGCTACTGTAATTCATGCATGCTTGCTGGAGAAACCGGCTACCTGCCCCGTTGGCTAACAAAAAACTGAAAATTACTCCGTACACCCTGAGGCAGATAGCACTGAGAGCAGCTTGAATTTTTGCACCATCAGCCAGGCTCATGCACTATACACTCATTTTCTGGAATTGAACGAAGGATTGGAGAACACGCAACAGCGAACACCGAACTAATGGAGGATGCAATCATGCCCCTTCTAAATCGCTATGCATTCCGTATTCGACCGAGTATGCGCCGGGGTCTGCGCACCGAGGTACCGCTTCCAACGCGCCTGGTTTCCAACGAAGAATTCCCACCCCAGCCGCAGACGGCGGCGCAACAGGAGGTCGAACAACGGATCCTCGCAGCGGCGGGGCGACTGGCGCCGCGGCTCGGTCTCAGCCGCCGGGATTTCTTGCGGAGCAGCGGCGGCATGGCGGTCTCCCTGCTCGCGCTGAACACCGTCTTCGGCCGATTTTTCGACGTGCTCGATGTCGAAGCAGCCGAGCCGGCGGCCTTTCTGGAGCGTACGGGCGAGCCTTTTTTTATCTTCGACGTACAGCTCCATTACGTTAGCGCGGGCTATGACCCTAACAATGCGGAAGCTCGCCGCAAGGGGGCGGTGACCAAGCAAGGGTTGCTGCGGCTGCGCAACTGGGCGCGACGGATGAACCCGAAGCTCGCGACCGACCACGGCAACATTGCGGATCTCTCGTGGGAGAACTTTGTGAAAGAAGTCTTCCTCGATAGCGAGACGGCAATCGGACTCATCTCCACCCCACCCGGCCCCTATCCCCAGGAAGCGGTGGTGCCACCCAGAGAAATGACCCACATTCGCGACGAGATCAACCGCATCACCCAATCGCGCCGCATGCTCGCCCATGGCCTGGTCACACCCCAGCTCGGCCAAGCCGATCTCGACTTCATGGAGCAGCAGGCGGCCACGCTCAAAGTCGACGCCTGGAAAGCCTACACCGGCGCGCCTCCCAAGGGGTTTGAACACGGCTGGTTCGTCGACGACGAGCGGATCGCCTACCCCATGCTGGAGAAAGCCCGCGCGCTCGGAGTACGGCGACTCTGCATTCATAAAGGACTCCCTCTCGGTCCGGTAGCGGACTATAACCATCCGCGCGATCTGATCAGGGCGGCCAAGGATTTCCCGGATATCGATTTTCTTGTCTATCACTCCGGCCTGCTCGGCGTGTCCGCGATCGACCAGCCTGACAGAGATTCCTTGGACCACCGAGTTCTGCCGGATGAAACAAAAAGCGCCGGAACTCACCAACATTTACATGGAGTTAGGGTCCACTTTTGGCCAACTCGTGACCACCAATCCGACCGCCTGCGCGCACCTGCTCGGACAAGTCATCGCGGCTTTCGGCGCCGACCACGTGCTTGTGGGGGACGGACTCGATCTGGTATGGCACACCGCAATGGCAGATCGAAGCGTTCCGGCGCTTTGAGATACCCGCCGAACTCATCGAAACGCACCACTATGCGCCGCTCACGCGCGCGGTGAAGGAGCAGATCTTCGGATTGAATGCGGCGCGGGTCTTCGGCGTTGACGTAAACGCGACACGCAACGCAGCTGCCCAAGGATTACCTCAGCCGGATCAAGATGGCCTACCTAGAGGAGGGGCCTGCCCCAAGCCACCGCTGGTACGGATGGGTTACGAGCTAAGTGGAACGAATATCTGGGTGCGGGAAACCGTAGTCAAGAAGATCACTGCCACTAAGCAAGCGCGTCAGTTGCCCGGTACACGTTTCGAGGGACGTCGTAAACCCTTCCCTGGGGACTTGACGGCGGCCATCCAGGCCGCCGACACCCTCGGAACGCGTACCGGGCCACACCCAAGATGATTTTTACACCTAACTTAATGGCAGTGAGTCAAGTAAATAAGCTATGTAATCTCAAATATTGCCTTAAAGATCTCGCGAATGAGTCGTTATACCAGCATGGATTACCGGAATTCAAGGACGTGATTGATGATGGCAAATCAGACCTCCCTAGAAATACGCCTTCAAAACCAGCGAGATGACACCCGCAATCAGGATACCCAGCATCCATTTCAGCAATAGCATCTCTCCCATCAGTCTCTCGAAGCGATTGTCCAATTTCATTTCCAAGTCTTTGAAACCGGACTTCAAATCCTCTTTCGTCGCCAACTCCTTGAGGTTGAATTCCAGCACCTCCGACAAAGCGGCGGCTTCCGCTTCGGCGTGTTCCGGTGGCACACCCACCGCTTTGAGTTTGTTGGCGAATTTCAGGGTATCAAAAGTAAGGATAGCCATGATCGTTATTTCCTCAGTGTTCCCTAGTTTATCAGAATTGAGTAAACGGAATTCTATTGGGTTACGAGCTAAGCGGAACGGCCGCCATGGCAGGGGGTACCGTCAAGCCACATCAGTACAATTATTGAGAGCAGCTGTAATTGATTGATCGAGAACACTGCCAGAATGCCAACTCGCTGAACGGAGGCAAGAATCGGCAAGATCATCGCACACTATTGGGGGTATCCTCGGGATAATCGGGTCGGAGGGAGGATTACTCCTCCCGTCCGCCCACACCACCGTGCGTACGGGACCGTACACGGCGGTTCAAGTGGACCGCTGCCAACTGCGGAGTTGATCTAGCAGACCGAGAAGTCCCCACTGAGCCAGTAGCCGAATGGTCACTGCCGCATGCATGTGCGAAGCCCCTGCGTTCCACCAAGCCCCAAGACCGGTGGCCGCTGCTTTACGTGCCCGCGTCGCCTCAACCCCTAGCGCTATCAGCTTTCGACGCCGAGTCTTTGGTTTACGCCACTGCTCCCAAAGGATTTTGCGCAGTCGACGACGTAGCCATTGATCCAACTGCTCGAACGCGGCTTTCACGCTGGCAAGCCGAAAGTAGCCTACCCATCCTCGGGTAAATTCATTGATCTCCTTGATGACCTGGCGGATATTACGACCCCGCCCCTGCTGGGTAATCTGACGTATCCGATCCTTCGCCCTTTTGACCGACTTCGGTGCCGGTTTCAATCGCGGCGAGCGGTGGTTCGTCACCGTGTAGCCCAGAAACGCTCGGTTCCAGGGCCGATCCACGGCACTTTTGGCTCGATTCACCTTCAATCGCAATCGGCCTTCCAGGAAATGCGTTAGTGACGCCATCACCCGTTCTCCCGCACGCCGGCTTTTGACGTAGATATTGGCGTCATCAGCGTAGCGGCAGAAGCAGTGGCCCCTGCGTTCGAGTTCTTTATCAAAGTCATCCAATAGGATATTCGATAATAACGGTGAAAGCGGTGACCCCTGAGGGGTCCCTGTTTGTCGAGCACTGACCACCCCCCCGCTCATGATCCCTGCGCTCAGATAGCGTCGGATCAGTTTCAGGAGTCGCTTGTCCTTGATTTTCCTCGCTACCCGACTCACGAGCATGTCGTGGTTGACTCGGTCGAAAAACGTTTCCAAGTCAATATCGACCAACCATCGGTAACCCTCGGCTATATAGCCACACGCCTGTAACACCGCTTGGTGTGCGCTACGTCCAGGGCGAAACCCATAGCTGTGCTCTGAAAAACCGGGGTCGAAGATCAGACTCATCACCTGCAAAACCGCTTGGGTGATGAGCCGGTCCAGTACGGTGGGTATACCGAGCATCCGCTGACCACCGCCGGGTTTGGGCACGTAGACTTCCCGCACCGGCGATGGCCTGTAGGTCATATTCAGTAGCTGCTCTCGGATCGCGGGCCAGTGCTCCCGTAGGTGGTCCGGTAGCTCGTCCACGGTCATCCCGTCTACGCCCGGTGCCCCGTTATTGGCCTGTACCCGCTGCAACGCGTTTCGTAGGTTTTCTCTGTCTAGAATCTGCTCCATCAACGTTTCGGTCGGTGGTCCGATGGCTTCCGTCGCCGCCGTTGCCGCTTGACCCCCAACACCGGGCTCATGGCGACTGCCGGCCGCCTCCTTCCCGGGTCGTTGCAACGTCTCAGTTGTCATAACGGTGTCTCCTTCGGCAATCGAGGTTCCGGCATCGGGCCGGGTTCACTTGTTCAGGCCTTCAGTGAGTGTCGTTACGGCTCGGCCTATCTGTTTGCTCCACCTTTCGGTCTCGGAGTGCCTCACTAGCTTCGCCTGACACTCACCTACTATGCCGTCTGCTGACTTCTGCCCACCCATCGACCAACCTCTCGGTTGCTCTAGCACAAGGCAGGTGGACAGATCTCCCAGGGTAAGACGCGTGACTTTCCGTCCATCCCCGCCGCATATACACCGCCTCGTTCCGGATGACTTCGGGCTTCGGACACCGACGCTTCCTCACCCACCAGACGATGCCTCACATGCGGTTCGTGTGCCTCGGGCCAGACGTTTGCCTTCAGCTTCCTTCAGATTCCACCTCGCGGTGGACACCCTTGCTGTTCGGCTAGGAGTTCCCGTCATCAGGGTCTCCAAGGGACTTTCACCCTCGAGTCACTTCCCGGCCGGCTTTCGCCTTCCGGTTGCCAGCGCCCGTCAAGGCGCTACGCGCCATGCCTGGCGCACGTCAGGTAGCAGGGCGACGTCACCGCCGCCCCGCCCCCTAAGAACCGTGCGTGCGACTTTCACCGCACACGGCTCAAGCCTTGAAAAGGCACCGCAAAGCACCCGGCGGTCAACGGGTTTAGTGGTCATAATTCCAGCCAGGCCGGTGCGGGTCCGCCAATCCGTATTTAAACGACGTAGTTAGCGTGTTGACACAGCCTTTTTATAGTCCGTGGGAAGTTACCTACACCTGCCAAGAGAATTAATTCACGGAAATCCTGGTCATGAATCCGGTCATAACCACCAACTAAGTGGTTGCTGTACTGGCTTCAGTGGATTAGGCATGGTGCGGCGGTATCTGTATCAGGTCGAGGCCGCCATCCGCACCGGGCAGTTGTTACGGCTGCTAGCGGTGTAAGTGAAATTGATTGGGGAATTTTCCAGGGCTGCGCATCCCGGACTCGTTACACGCCTCCGGGAATGAACATTCAGGCTTGTGCAGAAACCGCAAGGGTAGCAGCAGTTCACTTTCGGTAATCAGTTGCCCCAGTTTGCGCTCACCAGTTCGGGATAATCTACAAACAGGTTGCGGTTGGCCTTTTATTTCTGATGTCTTATATCGTTTCACATAGACAGGCACTATCTCCGAGATCGATTATCTGGAGCAGCACAGATCCCTCGTCTATCCGAGCTGATTCATCGGGCAGCTACCTGTGGATAATGAGGAGTTACAAATAACACTTCGAAGATTATCAACTGCCGCTGTCCACCCAACCCCTATGATCTCCCGTGAAACTCCAAGCTGACAGTTAGACCCGAGCCGGCATCATCCAGCGTTATATCGGCGTCGTGAAGTCGCGCAACCGCGGCAACCAGACTCAAACCCAAGCCACTGCCGGGGGTGCTGCGCGCCATATCCAGACGCACGAAGCGTTTCAGGACATGCTCGCGTTCCGCGGCGGGAATTCCGGGCCCGTGGTCGCTGACCACGATACGCGCCTGATCTTCTTTACCGGCAACCTCCAGGCGCAGGGGTGTACCGGCTGGGGTGAACTTGAGCGCATTGTCGAGAAGGTTGCCGATGGCCTGAGCCAGTAGGTGACGGTTACCTGTGACCGCAACTCCCGGTTGCACCGCCAGTTCGAGTTTCCTGCCCTGTTCCTCGGCAAGATCGCCATACAGATCACCTAGTTCGGCGGCAATGGCGCTCAAGTCCACCCGCCCCCATTCTCCACGGAAGCTGCCGGCCTCGGCCTGGGCGATTTCGAGCAGCGCGTTGAAGGTGTTGATAATGTCATTTAAATCAGAGCTGGCGCGCTCTATCACTTCCCGGTATTCATGGGTGCTGCGTACCTCGATTGAAGTTATATCCAGCAGATTACGCACCCGTGACAATGGGCGGCGAAGATCGTGCGCTATATTATTGGTGACCTGCTGCATACCGGTCATCAGTGCACCAATGCGGTCGAGCATGGCGTTGAGTTGATCGGCCAGCTCATCGAACTCGTCACCTTGCCCGTGCAGGATGATGCGCCGATTCAAACGCCCGGTGCCTATGGCGCGAGCGGTGTCGATCAGGGCGTCGATACGCACGAGCAATGCATGCCCCTGCAACAACCCGAGACCGAGAGCGAGTGCAACAGAGACCGCCAGAATGGCGGCCATCGTGCCCTGGGTGAAATCAATAAGCGATTCCGCCTGATCGAGCCCATGCGCCACCAACAGCCGATGACCGTTCGGCAGTCGCCGTCCCAGCGCGGGCCAATAGGCATCCTCGTCATCACCGCGCCCCGGAATCAGATCGTCCTCGATCAAGATATTGTGGACCCGGTTGTCGGGTGATAGCCCTTTGGGCCATCCTTTGAGATTGCCGTTCAGTGCGCGCCCATTAGCATCGGTGATCAGCACGTGCAGCTTGGCCGTTTCTCCCGCCCGTAACTCCGCTCTCAGCAGGTCGCGGAATGCGGCAGCATCAAGTTCTTTATAGGCGCGCTCCAGCGCATCCGCGGTATCCTGCAGGCCGGCTGCAAGCTGCGCATCCACGAACCGGCTGATGCTCCAGTACAACAGGCCCAGCGCCACAGCGACCAGCACCGCGTAGCACAGCGCGTAGCGCAGCGCCAATCTGACCGCCGAAGTGCGTAACAGCCTACGGGGATTCATCCAGTTTGTAACCGATGCCGCGCAAGGTATGCAGCAGTGGCCGCTCAAAGCCACGGTCGATTTTGCCACGCAGCCGGCTGATCTGGGTGTCGATGACATTGGTCTGGGGATCGAAATGCAGATCCCAGACCCGTTCCAATAGCATGGTGCGGGTTACCACCTGGCCTGCGTTACGCATCAGATACTCCAGCAGTCGCTGTTCTCGGGGTTGTAGACTGATGAGTTTGCCGGCTCGGGTTACCCGATGGGAGAACAGATCCAGTTCCAGGTCGCCCACCTGCAAACGCTGGGGCATCACGCTCGTTAGCCGCTGTCGCCGCGCCAGGGCATCGAGTCTGGCAAGGAGTTCCGAAAATGCATACGGCTTGACCAGGTAGTCGTCGCCGCCGGCGCGAAGTCCCTGTACCCGGTCGTCTACTTCGCCAAGGGCGCTTAGCACCAGTACCGGCGTAGGCCTTTCATCGGCGCGCAGCATGCGCACTACCGCTAGGCCATCGCGTTTCGGGAGCATGCGGTCAACGATCAAAACATCGTATTCCCCGGTTAGAGCAAGGTGCAATCCGTCTTCGCCGTCGGCGGCATGGTCCACCACATGACCGCTTTCGGTGAGCCCTTTAACTAGATAGGCAGCACCCTGTCGATCGTCTTCAAGGAGCAGGATACGCATGGTTTGGCAGCTAGTTTTGTCTGAATGTGTTCCGCGAGAGCAATACATAGAGCACCGGGGTTAGCATCAGCACCAGCGGCATCTGTATTACCAAGCCGGAGATGATCGCCACCGCCAGCGGTTGTTGCATCTGTGCGCCCTGACCCAGAGCCAATGCCAGTGGCAGCAACGCGAGGATCGCGGCGAGCGTGGTCATGGCGATGGGACGCAGGCGGTTGACGCCAGCCTGGATCAGGGCATCGCGTTTTTCCATGCCGGCGCGCAACAGGTCGTAGTATTCCGAGAACAGAAAGATCGATACCTCGGTGACAATACCCACGATCATAGTCATGCCCATCATGGCGGTGATGTTGAGCTCAATATCAGACCACCAGAGGCCGGTGAATACGGCTGCCAAAGCCAGCAATGGCGAGACCAGAATGGCGATGGCGGCGGTGAAATCTTCATACAGGAACAGCAACAGCAGGAATACCAGCGCCAGCGCAGCGACGAATACCGCGATCAGGCCATGGAAGGCGGTCTGTTGCTGTTGGTAAAGCCCCCCCAACTCGTAATACACATCGGAAGGCAATATGCCGGGGCGAGCGAGGGTGTTTCTGACATCCCGAATCGTTGATCCAAGATCGCGGCCGCTGATACGGCCGGTTACCGCCACCATCCGTTTGAGGTCATCGCGGGTAATCTGTGGCTGACCCGCTTCAGTGGAGATGTGTGCGATGCGTCGCAGGGGGAGCAAATGTCCATCCGGTGCACGCAGCTGGATTTTCCCGAATGCATTAATCTTATCCCGGTCAGCGGGGGGTACCCAAAGACGCACATCCGCCAGCTTCACGTTTTTCTGAACCTGGGTCGTTACCAGGCCCGTGAACCAGGCATTCAATTGTTGGGTGACAAGATCGGGATCGATGCCTTCCAGGGCGGCCTTGTCACGGTCCACGATAATATTAACGGCGTCACCGGCGAGCACGACGCCGTCCTTGACATCGACCACACCGGAGACACTCGAAATGGCATCCGCGACGCGTCCTGCGGTTGCCATCAACGCATCGAGATTGTCCCCATAGAGCTTGATCTCGATTGGCTGGGGAACGGCGGTCAGATCACCAATAAGGTCCTCCATCAGCAGCGCCATTTCCACCTCGATACCCGGCACCTCCATTTCGACCCGCTGGCGGATGCCGTCCATCACTTGATCGATGGGCGGGCGTGGGAACGACTTCAGACGGATAAAGAAATCCCCCTCATTGGCCTCGGTCAGACCGCCTCCAAGCTGCGCGCCGGTACGCCTGGAATAGGTCTCCACGGCGTCATTGTCTTGCAGGATCTTTTCGATCTGACGCAGCAGGCGATCGGTTTCCGTCAATGAGGTGCCGGCCGGTGCGCGATAGTCGAGTACGAAGCCACCCTCATCCATGTGCGGCATGAAGCCGGATCCTACCTGTTGGTAGGCGATCAGGCCGAGGAGGATCAGCGGCAATACACCGATGCCAAGTAGCAACGGCGTATTGATCAGCCGGATCAGAATGTTGCGGTATGCCGATTCAAGTCGGCGAAAAAGTGGTCCAGCGTCTTCCCGTTCCGCATCCTGTTGTTGCAACAGGTGCTCCGCGATCAGTGGAATCGCGAGCCAGGCCAGCAAAAACGAGATGGCGAGACTGCTGGCCATGGTCAGGGAAAGCGCCTTGAAGAAGGCACCCGTCACGCCGCTCAGGAAAGCGAGCGGAGCGAAGATGATGATGGTCGCTGCGGAGGATCCGGCCAAGGGTACGCTAAATTCGATGGCTGCCTGGCGAATAGTTGGTCCAATTGCTTGTTTGCGTTCCCGCAGCCGCCGGATGATCTGTTCGATCATAACAATGGCGTCGTCGACGATAAGGCCCACGGCGGCCGCCATGCCGCCCAAGGTCATGATGTTGAAGCTCATGTGCAATACATGCAGCAACAACACCGTGCTCGCCAGCACCGAGGGCACAACCAGAATCGCCACCATGGTGATCTTCAGGCTGCGCAGAAATATAAACAGTACCAAGGCCGCCAATACCACGCCGATGAAGATGGCGTCACGCACACTGTTAGTGGACGCGACGATTAACTGACCCTGGTCGTACCAGTTTGCGATGTTGACGCCGGCCGGGATTTTATCGCGGTACTCTTGGAGCCGCTGCCTGATATCCCGGATGATTTGGACAGTATTGCCTCCCGGTTGCTGGTAAATCTGAACCAAGACGGCGTCATGCCCGTCGGCGGTGACCCGCAGCCACTGCGGCGCTGAAGTGGGATAGATACGAGCGATCTCCTCAAGCCGTACCAGGCCATTAGCGCCGCTACGCAGGACGGTTTCCCGGATCTGCTTCAGGGAACGAATGCGAGTGTCGGACAGCAGCAGATAGAGTTTGTAGTGATCTTCCAGGCGTCCCACGGCCTGCAGTACGTTACTGGCTGAAATGGCCTGCGCGACATCGGCAAAAGTCATACCGTAGGACGCAAGTTTCGCCGAGTTGAGTTCCACGCGATACTCTGCTTGCTCGCCGCCCATCGCCGCCACCTTGGCTACGCCGTCGATCGACGACAGCAGCGGAATCAGTTGATATTGGGCTAGATCACGCAGTTCAATCAGCGAGTGGGTATCCGAGGTCAGGCTGTAGGCGGCGACCGGAAAAACCGTCGGGTCCATGCGTCGGACGCTGAAGCTGGTTCCCGCCGGCAGCGTGGGCAATACCTGATTGACGGCGGATTCCACCTGCAGCATGGCGGACACCATATCTTCTCCCCAGTGGAAATTGATGGACAGCTCCGCGCTGCCACGGCTGGTGGTGGAACGGATGCTAATCACCCCGGGTACGGAACGCACTGATTGTTCTATCGGACGGGTCTCCGCGATGACCATCTGGTCGGCCGGCCGGTCTCCGGCGTCCAGGGCGACCACCACACGCGGAAAGTCAACTTGGGGGAACAGCGCGACCGGCAGCTTGAGCGCCGCGGCGACGCCTGCCAGGGCCAGGATCGCGACCAGGAACAGCAAGGAACGGCGGTGCAACGCCGCCCAATGCGCAATATCCATGATTATTTAGCCTTCCGCACCGCCATGCCGTCGGTGAGTTCGTAATTACCACTGATAACCACTGATTCGCCGGCCTTCAGCCCACGGGATATCTCGATCCAGTCATCATGTTCGGTCCCGGTCTCTACCGCGACCCGGCTGGCTCTGTTATCACTAACACGAAACACATAGCTGCCGTGGTCATCGCGCAACACCGCGCTGCGTGGTATGACTATGCCGGTATGTTGATTTAGCACCAGGTCAGCGCTGAGATAACTGCCTATGACCAGATGATTAACGTTGTCCTGAGGGATCGGCGCCAGTGCATCCACCAGACCGGTCTGGGGATCGATCATGGCGTGGATGTCGCTTAACTGGCTGTCGGCCTGATAGTCGGTCGCAAACACGGAGTGGATACTTACGGGCGTACCGGTATGCAGTCCGGCAAGCTCTTCCGGCTCCACGCCTAGAATGGCGACCAGGCGGCCACCGTTGGCGATTGCCACGGCCGCCGTATCGGCCTGTACCCGGTCACCTTGCGAGACGTTGAGCGCGGTGACGATACCATCGGTGGGTGCGGGGAGCGTCTGTGCTGTCTTGTTTGCGCCTCTCGCCTCGATGGCTTGCAGGCTGCTGCGTGCGTCCGCCAGCGCCTTGCGAGCCGCATCCACCTGAGATCTGGTGGCTAATTGCGTCATCAGCATCTGTTCCTGGCGTTCCAGTTCGCGCTGCGCATAGTCTACGGTGCTACGTGCTTGCAGGTATTCCATGTAAGCCGCCGGAGCTGTGCTGACCTCAAGCAGGACATCGCCTCTCGCTACGCGCTGGCCGAGTCTGGCCGCTACCCGAGTGATCAGACCCGCATGGGGCAAGGAAACCGTTATCACTGCATCTGGGTCCGGCCGCACGCGGCCGTAAACAGTGAGGATGGAACTGACCGGCTGTTGCGTGGCCATGGCCGTACGCACTTCTACAGACGGTGTTTCTGCGTGTATATCCAGGCTTACAAAACCGAGTGCAAGACCGAAGATGATCAACAGTGGTCCCCTCATAATTTATTCTTCTCTCATGGCGGTCTTAGGTTCTCCCGGTATGGCGAGTAGCGTCTGCAAGGCGACTGCGGTCTCCCACAGCGATAGTTCCATTTGGATGCGCTCCAGGCGTTTGGCAGTCCACGTTGTTTCCATGTTCAGGAAGGTCAGTGCGTCAATGTCGTGCCGCCGATAGCCCGCGCGTGCCTGCTCCACTAACCGGCCTAGGCTGGGCAGATATTCATTCAGTCGTCTGTATTGGGCAGCGACAATGACTTGTAGCCGGAATAACTTGTCGATGTCCACCGCGACCTGATCCAGCCGTGCCTGGTATTCCGAGTGTAATTGCTCGCGGGTGGCGCGTTCGATGGCGATGGTCCCACGGT
>CAVSWL010000022.1:0-129640 GCA_963731655.1 uncultured Gammaproteobacteria bacterium
GACCTGTGGTGCGGTAATAGAATAAGCCTTCACCGCGGGCGCGCCGGTCAGGATCGAGGCTGGTTCCGTAGGGAACAAAATCGTTTTCCTCGGAGAAAGATCGTGGTCTTTGCACGTAGCGGGTTTCCCCCGATGATGAGTAGCCAGAACCGATGAGCTCATTGTCCTCAAACGGAGGATTGGAGTACTCAATGGCCGATGAATTCCAGAAACTCACGCTGAGATTTACAAACACTTCGGGTGGCGCGTCCTTATCAGGCGTGGGTAAACAATTACCTTTTGTCCATATACCGCTTGTCCCGTCCGATTTGGCGGTGGGAATATCAGGCTGAGCTCCGATAAACCCTTCCGCACTGCGTATTGCGACTTCCGCGGCTTCGCTGGCTCGTTCTTTCTCTTTTAAATTCGAAGCCATGTGTTCCTGGAGCGAGACCGTACTGATCGAACTGATGCCGAGAACCGTCAATACCACCAGAAACAACAGGCTGGCGATCAGGGCGAATCCATTGGGGGTAGGGGGGCGGCATTGAATCAAAGTAGAACCACCTTAAGCTATCGCTTCAGAGAATCTTGTTTCGCAAGGCGACCACGCGCTCAACAATCTTGCGTTGACGGCGATCGGTACCCGGAGCCGGCGGCAATGTCACGGTCTTATCCAATAGCGTATAAGCTTTGCTCTCCGCATTGGGTTTCACGTCGGTATCCGATACCAAGAGCAACGCTATATGCACGCTGCGCACATTATCGAAATTGGCGGTCGAAGCATCGTGGTACTGATCAATGGAACCATCACCGTTGGTATCCTCGCCGTAGAGGATTTGCAAATCTTCGACATTATCGATTAACGGTTGGAATCCAGCGGTAATGCCGTTACTGCACACCAATACATTGTCATTCCGTATTTGATACACGTTCGTGGAGATCGTGCCGGGCGATGTAGGCGGTACAGTGGTAGCCGAGCCCGTATCGCTCAAGCAATCTGTCATGACTCCATCGCGTTCATACACAAAGGTGAGCGTGTCCGTCCCATCCAAAATCGCATCCGTACTATCCGCGTTGTCATTAGTGCCGGTGACAATGTCAGCGCTACCAAACACATCTTCGACACTCTGTTCGGCATCCTGGTGGAATCCAGCCTTAGCGACATTGGCTCGTAGCAATATAGCGCTTACTCGGGCGTTCTCTTGCAGTCGTGCTTGTGCCTCTTGTGCGCGAAATCCTTGCTTATCGCTCGTGAAGATTTTCACCATTCCGCCAACCAACAGCGAGCCGATCAACAGCGCAACCATGATTTCCACCAGGCCTGCTCCCGACTGGGTTCGAGGCTTGTATAGAACCGCGCTCATGGTATGAACACCGTGGTAAAGCTCTTCGTGACATTGGTTTGCACGCGTTCAAGATCATTTTCGACCCAGCTCACACGAATGGTGTGTGCGGATCCATCGGTACATGGATCCGCATCCGTGGCGTCGCTGTCGTTACAGGTCACCACGCCTGTGCCGGAAGGCATGTCTCGTCCAATCGCCTGGAGCCAATTGAACGCATCCCACCGGGCTTGATTAGCCGGGGAGCATAAGGTATCTGTACCTGGAAAAGTCGACCGGCAGTTGAAAGCAGGCGCTGCTAGTGTCGCATAGCCAATATTGGTGTCTGTATAGTCATTGGAATCTACCGCATTGATATTCGCGCGCATCATCTCGGCAATGTTCTCTGAATGAATCGCGGCAATGCTATGCAGATAGGAAGCATGAGTATTAAACACGCTTACAGCACGCAAGCCCGCGAGACCCAGCAGGCCGATAGCAATAACCATCACAGCCACCATCACTTCGATCAGCGTAAAACCGGACTGTTTGGTCAATTGTTCGTTTCTCCGCTGGGATCTCGCCATGACCTACGGGCAGCTCAAGTCAACAGCGCTACCGTTTTCTACAATGCCGTCTCCATCTCCGTCCTCGGCCAGCTGAATTCTTCCAGCATTGGAAAGAATCACACCGCGCGCTTTACGCGCATCATTGTCCCGAGGGCATAAGGTGACGGTCCCATTAAACCCCGCCGCCATGCCATTGCCATCGAAACGGACGACCCTGGTTTGCAACCCAGTTTTGATCAGCGTTTCACCCTCGTTGAGTGATGGGTAGACATTGAGCACGGTGGAACTGCCTTCTACCATCACAATCCAGCCCTGTTCCCAATCACCCGTGGTCGCACAACTCACTCCATCAGTACTCGCGCAAGCACGGACATTGACACCGCGCTTGATCGCCTCACTGCGGGCGAGATGTAAACTGGTGACAAATTCGTTAATCGTACCGGCCAAACGATTATTAATGATCATGTTGGTATAGGCAGGGACTGCGATGGCGACCGCAACTGCCAGTACAGCGACCGTAACCATCAATTCCATCAGGGTGAATCCGAGTGTACGCTTTATTACAACTAATCCTTGGTTGCGTGGTTCGACAAAGGTACGGAATAAACGGTCTAACCGATAGTTGGTTTGGGAGAAAGTAAACGGAACCGCAGTAAGCCGGGTTAGAGTCATTCGCTTATACCAACTCATCGAGTTTGGCGAGAGGGGCCTGGATAGCATGATGTATGTTAACCGGGTATTGTCAACGAGACTATTCGGCAAGCTTCCATACATCGTTGGAATGATGCGCTGGTCGGGCTGCTGACCGATCATACCCTAATCGGTTCTATTTCCCGGTTCTGTTATACTGACTGGATCCAGCCATTTCAAAGCACATGAAACGGTTCAATGATTGCAGAGCTCCTCGATTCCGTCGCGGAAATTCCGCCCGCCGATTGGGACAACCTGGTCCCGGACGGCAATCCTTTTTTAAGCTACGTGTTCTTAGCCGCTTTGGAAAACCATGGTGCCGTTGGGCCCCGCTACGGCTGGTTGCCGCATTATGTAGTGGTGCGCGACAGTGGCGGTAAATTGCTTGGGGCGGCGCCGATGTATGAGAAGGATAATTCCTATGGAGAAATGGTGTTCGATTGGGCGTGGGCGGATGCCTACGACCGTGCAGGCGGGAAGTACTACCCTAAACTAGTAGTGGCAAGTCCGTACACTCCGGCGACAGGACCGCGTCTGTTAGTCTCTCCCAGCGCAGATCATGCGGCGGTGGTACAACTGCTGATCGATACGGCTATCGACTATGCTAAACGCCGTGGTTTGTCGTCGCTGCATTGGTTATTTACCAACGAGGCCGATACGGCCGAGTTAGTCCGCGCCGGGCTCGCCCTGCGGGTAGGTTGTCAGTTCCACTGGTTCAATCATGGATATCAAGATTTCGATCACTTTTTAGCGCAATTCAGTTCGGCTAAGCGTAAAAAGCTGCGCCGTGAGCGTAAGCGCGTGGTGGAACAAGGTGTCAGTCTGCAGCGGCTTACGGGTGAACAGGTCACATCCGAACAATGGACCTTATGGCACCGTTTTTATCGCAGCACCTTTGACCGCAAGGGCGGTATCGCGACACTCAGCGAGGGTTTCTTCCGCGAGATTGGACAAGGTCTCGGTGATCGAGTGTTGTTGGTGTTCGCGCACTGGCGCGGTCGGCCTGTGGCGGCCGCGCTGATGTTGCGTAGTGATAGGGTATTGTACGGCCGACATTGGGGTTGCGACGCCGATTTTCACAGTTTGCATTTCGAGGCATGCTACTACCAGGGCCTCGAATACGCGATCGAGCGCGGTCTAGCGGTGTTCGAGCCCGGTGCCCAAGGCGAGCACAAAATACAGCGCGGTTTCATACCCACCAGTACCTATTCCGCTCATTGGCTGTCCGATCCCGGTTTCAGCCGCGCTATCAACCGCTTCGTAGCCCAGGAGCAACTCATGATGGGCGATTACATGGCTGAGCTCTGCGAACATCTTCCTTTCCGCCACCCTGACCCTAATGATAATACTCCATGTACAAACCTTTCGCCGAATCCTCCGAACAGAACAAAGAAGCCATTCTAAAGGTGTTGGGACGCCTATTCGCCCGTACAGTTAGGGTATTGGAAATCGGCAGCGGCACGGGGCAGCATGCAGTGCACTTCGCCCGTCATCTTCCGCATCTGCTGTGGCAGACGAGTGAGCTTACGGCGAATCATACCGGTATTCAACGCTGGCTCGAAGAGGCGGACTTGCCCAACGTCGTCGCACCACTGGCCTTGGATGTGACTGCCGATGCCTGGCCGCAAACGCTTTTTGACGCGGTCTTCTCGGCCAACACCGTGCATATTATGTCCTGGCCAGCGGTGCAGGCGATGATTGCTGGCGTTGGAGAAGTCCTGGCCGGGGAGGGACTATTCGTATTATATGGCCCCTTTCACTTCGGCGGCCGGCCGAGTGCCCCGAGCAACGCCCAGTTCGACCGTTGGCTGCGAGAGCGCGATCCGGCCAGCGGCGTACGCAATTTCGAGGATCTGAATGCCTTAGCAGCTACCGCCGGAATGGCGTTTGCCGAGGATATCGAAATGCCAGTCAATAACCGTATCTTGGTGTGGCGCAAGCCGCTCGATTAACACCAATCAATTTGGAAGAAGAATTCGATCCGCAAACCGTTTTTCAAGCAACGAAGTTAGAGGATTGAAAGCTTAGCCTGCGAGCATGACTTAGAGCATTAGTGCATTGCATTTTGATTGGCGCCGATCGCCTGCATAGCGCTATAGGCTGAGTCTGTGGACTCAGTTTCCATGCCGACGCGTGCGGCGCCGATCCCAACTAACGGACGCTGTAGCCCCGGCCTTCCAGGCAGGCCTGCATGGCGCGTTGGTAGGCGGTGCGTTTTTCACTCAGTTGCTCTGGCGACATGTTCTGCGGTGGCTGGCTCGGATCGTAATTCGTCTGACTAACCCCCCAATGGTGACAGGCATAGCGATCATCGGCCTGCTGCTTCTCACTTTGTCCTCGTTTTGGGTAGATGATCAATTCATCCGTCATGACCGATTGCGGTTGCTCGTCGACGTCCGCCGGCGGTTCAGTGACTAAATACCCGTTGCGTTCCGGCCGCCAGATGTAGTAGACATCGTTGGCGTAATAGTAAGGAATTCCGCCAATCCAGACCGTCGTGTAGAACGCGGGCAGTGTGGGAACCACAACGCCAACGGGGGGAGCGACGACCACATATCGATGACTGTAGGGGCGGTACCAGACGCCCCCATGGAAGAAATAATCCTGGTCGCGAAAATGGAGATGGTGGTTGTGATCGGGCAATCGGTCCACCGTGTAGCCGCGGCGAGGGTAGTAACGGTCGTGCCAGTAGCGACGATCCAGCTGATAGTGTTCAGGGTGGCTTTGCCGGCACGGGCCTCGGGCACCGTCTCCACAGTCGTTTTGGCCCGGGGGGCGGTGTCGGTCATGACCACCCCAGCCATCGTGGTCAGCAAAAGAAGGGGCAGATAGGATTCCGAACAACAAGACCGATGCAATGCCTAATTTCAATACGTGGTCCAATCTCATATTTGCTCTCCTCTCGGTAATCCGGCTCGCGACGGGTCAACGGACGGTGTAACCACGACCTTCCAGGCAGGCCGCCATCGCTCTCTCGTAGTTGTGTGCTTGGCGCTCCGCGCGGGCGTAATTTCGGGCGTAGCGCAGGTCGTATTGTTTCTGGATTTCCTGCGCTTGTCCTTGCCGTGCCGCATCGGATGCCGCACCTAGCATTGCACCGGTGATCGCTCCCACCACCACGCCTTCACCTCTCTCGTGACGTCCCCCCATAATCGATCCGATCACGGCTCCGCCTGCCGCGCCGACCGCCGTGTTAGTTCCGATTGCGGGCTCGGGAATGACTTCTACTTGTTGATGCGGCGCGAGCGGCGTTCGGCTAGGGTCGAAGCCGGACTTTTTAACAGCCCACAGATAGCACTCATAACGGTCACGCTCCTCTCGGGTGGGACTTTGCCCCTGGGCTGGGTAGAAATAGAGTCGGCTTGCCGCGGGTGGGGGAATCTCTTCGGATCGTGGTTTAACCACGTAGGCGGGCGGGTAACACCCTGTTAGTACCGCATCCATTAGCACAAGACAAACAATACTTTTCCAACTGCTTATGGATGAACGGTGTCGGAATTTTGCATAAAACATCTGGTGTCGTTGTTAGTAGGTATTTGCTCTGGCATGTCTTCGTCGCCTCGATCCTGGGGGATCGATTGACATCCTGATTAGACATTCCTCAGTGGCGGGCGTTCGCCTGGTAGGCCGCGCAGGCGCCTGCGTAGAGGGTTTGATAGCCGTACAAGAAAATGGGCTACTTTTGTTAAATCCGTTTAGCACCTTTGTTTACTCTGGCATCGATTCCCCTGATCCGGTTTTTTCGGCAGGCTGTTAATTCATCATCCGCGAGGCGTTTCGCGTTGAATCGTATCGGCCCTATACTACAAGGCATACACCTGTGTATTGACCGTCTTCTGAGAGAAAAACAACAATGGGTTTCGCTAACATGGGCTTTGATACGTTCGTCCTACTGCTGCTGGTGCTGGCTATCGTACTGGTGTTCATGGGTGTCAAATCCGTGCCTCAAGGCATGGAATATACGGTCGAGCGTTTCGGCCGTTACATCAAAACACTACATCCTGGCCTCAATTTCATCATGCCGGTCATCGAGCGGGTCGGACGCAAGCTGAACATGATGGAACAGGTGCTCGATGTGCCTTCACAAGAGGTCATCACCCGCGACAACGCCATGGTGAAGGTCGATGGCGTGGTGTTCTTCCAAGTGCTGGATGCTCCCAAGGCCGCCTACGAGGTCAGCCGACTTGAGAACGCCATCCTCAACCTTACCATGACCAACATCCGTACCGTCATGGGGTCGATGGATTTGGATGAACTGCTATCGCAACGTGACAAGATCAATGCCCAGCTATTGCACGTGGTCGATGATGCCACCACGCCCTGGGGCGTCAAGGTCACGCGCATTGAGATCAAGGATATCACCCCGCCACGCGACTTAGTCGATTCCATGGCTCGGCAGATGAAGGCCGAACGCGACAAGCGCGCCACTATACTGGAAGCCGAAGGCGTGCGCCAAGCCGAGATCCTCAAGGCCGAGGGTGAGAAGCAAGCGGTCATCCTCGAAGCCGAAGGCCGCCGAGAGGCCGCCTTTCGCGATGCCGAGGCACGCGAACGCGAAGCCGAAGCGGAGGCGCGCGCTACGCTCGTGGTGTCGCAAGCCATCTCTCAGGGCGACGTAAATGCCATCAATTATTTCGTTGCGCTGAAATATACCGAGGCGCTGCAGGCCATCGCCAGCGCACCAAATCAGAAGCTTGTGTTCATGCCGTTGGAGGCAGCGAACCTCATCGGCGCAGTCGGCGGTGTTGCCGAACTGGTCAAAGCGAGCGTCAACAAGAACCGAGTGACCGGTGACTAATGATCGAACAACTAAGCTACTGGCATTGGTGGGTCCTGGCCGCCTTTCTCATCATCGTGGAAGTCTTTGCCCCTGGTGCGTTTATGCTATGGATCGGGATCGCCGCCGGGGTGGTCGGCACTGTGCTGTACTTTATCCCGTCGCTCTCTTGGGAAACTCAATTCATCTTGTTCGCTATTGCCTCGGTAGGTTCCGTCATCGCCTGGAAACGCTACCGGGGCAGCTACCCAGAACACACCGACGAGCCGACCTTGAACCGACGCGGTTCGCAATACATCGGCCGCGTGTTTACGCTGGATGCACCTATCATCAACGGTGTTGGGAAGATCCGCGTGGATGACTCAACTTGGAAGATCGAAGGCGCAGATTGTCCAGTGGGCACACGAGTGAAGGTGACGGGAATCGAGAATACGGTATTGAAAGTAGAAGGCATGGATCAATAGCAGTCCAAGCTAGGGTCAACTTAGTTTTTTAGTACCAACGTTAGCCGCATTGCGCATCGAGCCTAAGCGCGAATCGCTGTGTTCCAGCTTGAAAAAAAACCTCACCTTCTAGAGTATTGTGTCGTGTTGATTGTGATCCAAGTGGCATACCAACCCCCTGCGTTAGGATAGATGTCGCCTTTACTTGGGAGTATTTGTTTGAGTAGGGGGCATAATAGAAGGGGCGACGTCTATCCTGACACAAGAGGCGTGTTCAGGCTGGCGATCTGGCGCGTGAACTATTTGAGTACACTTTCGACGACGTGGAAAAAAGCGTTCGGATACGCGCCGGGTAACCTGGCAACAATCGTCAGTGTATCTTCCTCAGGTCTACGGAATTTCTATTCCTCGAAAATCGAAGTAGGGAATTGCTTCTTGCCCCGAGAAGGCACCTCAGCGCTCTCTTGTTTTGTGCACTTAATTTTTAATTCTGCCACACCATACTAACAGCGTCTCAATACAAGATCCGCTCTATCGAGTTTAATGTCTTTCTAAAAGTTGACGCAGTAGAGTCACTGCGTTAGCGCGCTTTGCTGTCGCACCAATCATCACTACGGAGACCGCGGCATCATTTGTTAAAGCCATTGCGCGCCAGCCTCCTTCCGTATCTGGGTGCGAGTATGCTTTCTTACCTACCCCAGGTATCACTTCGTAGCCAGGTGCCTGCGTCGGATCAATCCAATAATCGGGGTCGACCGTTTGAATAATCACATAAGACTGTTCGTCCTTTCCAAACCACTGGCACCCGCCGCCCATGGCAAGCGGATCACCGTTTTCAACAGCAGTTCCAAGCAGTGCATTCATCTCCTTTGAGGTAAATAGTGAGCACATGTCACGATTCGGAGCTTGAGCATTCGTCAAGAGGGAGACTGACAGAATGCACAAGGCAAAAAATAGTTGAAGACTGGGCATTTAGACTCTCCGCTTAGTTTTTGTCAGATAGCTCACTTTACATTCATCAATGTGCTGGGGCAATGGAACGCCCGATCGACGCAAAGGATACCCTTTCAACACTCGATCCGGTGTATTTTTCAAAATGACCGATGAGGTTGGACTCAATGCGACTTGGCGCGTGTCCAGGCCTCATCCATGATGCGGTTATTTTTTCCCAGGTCCTTGGAAAAATGCAGTTTCATCATGGTCTCGGGTGTGGGATAGATACCCGGGTTGTTCCGATCTTTGGAGGAAACCAACGCCTCCGCAGCCGCGTTGGGCGTGGCATACTGGTTGTAATCGGAAAGTTCGGCTCCCACCTTGGCCGACAGGATCCAGTTGATCCACTTATGAGCCGCATCCGGATTAGGTGCATGGCTAGGGATGGCCATTAAATCGAGCCAGATCTCACTGCCTTCGGCCGGGATAGTAAACCCCAAGTGCTCCGGATCCTCATCGACCGACTGAATGGCATCACCGTTGTAGACGATGGCCGCCACCGCGGTTCCGGCAACCACGTCGTTCTTGCCGCCCACCCCGCCTTTGAAGCCCAGGCAGTTCTTGGACTTTTTGGTCGCCACCAGCAGATCGGCGGCAGCCTTGAGATCCGCGGGATTGGTGCTGTTGAAATCTTTGCCTAAATAAACCAGACTAATGCCTACCATCTCCCGTACGCTATCGATGAGCCAGAAGGGTCCGGGTTGTTTTCGGGGATCAAACAGCACCGACCAGCTCTTGACGGCTGATTCATCGACCTTGTCCTTACGGTACATTAATCCTACCGTTCCCCATTGGTAGGCAACCGAATAGCGATTGCCTGGGTCATAACCATTCTGCCGAAAGAGGGGTTTGAGGTTCTTCAGGTTGGGTAGCTTGGCGTGATCCAGAGGCTGGACGAGGTTCTGGTTGATCAATACCGGCATGATGTAATCGGACGGCACGATGATATCGTACTGGCCCACGCCGCCGGCCTGTAGCTTGGCCACCATCTCCTCGTTGTTCTCATAGAGGTCTAGCCGGACTTTGATACCGTATTCTGCTTCAAAATCCGCCGGCATCTTTTCTTCATCCATGTACTCCGACCAGGTGTACACTCTGAGTTCCTTGGTGCCGGCAGCTATCGCGCCGAACGATATTAGCACCAATACCAAAAGACTGAACTTACGCATCTAAATTCTCCTTACAGGTATTCGAAGTCATTGCCCAAGGCGGAGCGGGAACGGTATTGCTCTCCATATCAACGGTCATGTCTCTCGGTGCTTCCTTTTTTTCCTGACGGCGCGTCCAGCGCTCCATCAGCACTACTAAAACAACGGTGACCAGCATCACCAGGGTCGAGAGGGCATGGATTTGCGGGGTGACGCCGCGTCGGACGGCGGCAAAGATATACAGCGGTAACGTCTGCGATTCGGGACCGGCCGTGAAAAAGCTGATTACGAAATCATCCAGACTGAGGGTAAAGGCCAGCAAGGCGCCTGCGACGATGCCGGGCATCAGCAATGGCAACATCACTCGCCTGAGCAAGTACCAGTTGCTGGCGAACAGATCCCGCGCCGCTTCCTCGACCTCCCTGCCGATGGAAACCAGCCGGCTGCGCACCACCAAGGTCACGAAGGCGATCTGGAAGGTGATATGACCAATAATCATATTGAGGAGTCCGGGCTCGAAGATCGACGAGACCATCCGCAGCAGGCCAAACATCACCACCAGGGAAGCGGCTAGGATGATATCCGGGATCACCACGGGGATGTGCAGGATCAGATCCAGGAAATTACCGGTTCCGGGACGCCACGGGAAACGGTTCATGGCAATGGCCAGGATGGTTCCCAGAACTGTGGCGATGAGCGTGGAGAAAACCGCCAGCACCAGGGAATTCCAAGCAATCTCGAGATATCCGGGCGTTATGGAAGAGCATGACATACCATTTCAGCGTAAACCCCTTCCAGACCAGTCCGCGGCTGGCGTCATTGATCGAGAATATCGCTACCCCCAATAGCGGTAGGTAAAGAAAGAACAGTGTCAGGTAGGCTAGCACGATGGTTAAGGGATGCTGGCGTCTCATAGGTATTCCGCCTCTTTTCCCTTGCGCCGATAGATCCAGAGACCGATCAGAGTAACCGCCATCAGTCCCATGCTTATAGCCGCCCCAAAGGGCCAGTCCCGGCTGGGACCGAATTGTTGCTGAATCAGATTCCCCACCAGCATGTATTTGGCCCCGCCCAACAGATCAGGAACGACGAATACGCCCAGGGCTGGCACGAAGGTGAGAATTATTCCCACCGACAACCCCGGCATCGTCTGGGGTAAAATGGCCTGGGTGAATACCCGCATCGGCGAGGCGTACAGGTCCTGTGCCGCCTCTACCAGCGACCAGTCGAGGCGTTCGACACTGGCGTACAGCGGCAGTGTAACGAACGGCAGAAAAATGGAGACCATACCCAGATACACCGCAAAGGCATTGGGGTACAGCGGCGCACCCTGGGGAATGATCCCCAGAAATGCAGCCAACCGGGCAATGGGCATCTCCGGCGACAGGATTAAAAACCAGGCATAGGTACGGATCACCATGTTGGTCCAGAAAGGGATGATTACCAATGTCAACCACATATACCGGCTGCGCGAGGGGCGGCTGGCAATGAAGAAACACAAGGGATAGGAGAGAATCACGGAAATCAGGGTGGTGACAAAGGCCACCATGGCTGAGCGCCAGAGAATCATCAGGTAGTCGACAGTCCAGCCAAACAGGGTAAAGCCAGCTAGCCGACGATAGTTTTCCAAGGTAAACACCCACTCCAGTTGGCCGTATTCGCCGCGGCTGATCACGCTGACAAGCACCAGCACCAAGCCGGGCAGTATCAGAAACAGCATCAACCAGAGTGTCCCCGGAGCTAAGAGCAGCCGCCCGCGGTTCAACAGGTGGCGCCGGGTGGTAAGCTCGCCGTACCAGATCAAAATCGAATCAGGGAGTGCCGTCTTCAAGAACCACGAGCTCCTTAGGTGAAAGTTCCAGCCACACTTCGCGGCCCGGATCGATCCGTCGATAGGAACTGGTGCGTACCCGAAGTGGCCCCGGTTCCAGCCAGAGATCGAAATTGGTTCCCCGGTAGACGATTTCGGTCACCCGGGCCCGGATACCGTTGACCTGCGGCTCATGTTCACCAATCCCGATCCACTCGGGACGGATGGCCACGGTACCCGTTTGCCAAGGCGGTTCCTTTTCAAGAGCCAGGAGGCCAAAAGCCGTTTGGACGCCACCCGGCACCCGGGTGGCGGGAATCAGGTTGGCCGCTCCCAGGAATTTGGCCACAAAACTGTCACGGGGGTTGTCGTAGACCTCTTCCGGCGTACCGCATTGCACCACTTGGCCTTTGTGCATCACCGCCATTCGGTGGCTGCAGACCATGGCCTCAGCCTGATCGTGAGTCACCAAAATGAAGGTCCGTCCCAGTTCGCGCTGCAGCCGACGCAGATCGTCCTGGACCTGGGCACGCAGCCGGGCATCCAAGGCACTCATGGGTTCGTCCAACAAAAGCACGTCGGGCTCGTTGACTAAAGCACGCGCCAGGGCCACCCGCTGTTTCTGGCCCCCGGAAAGCTGATGAGAGTGTCTGCCGGCCATGGAGCTTAAATCCAACATTTCCAGGCATTGTTTCACCCGTTTTTTAATCTCAGCCTCGGGGAATTTGCGCGCACGCAAACCGAAGGCGACATTTTCGTATATGGTCAAATGGGGGAAAAGCGCATAGCTCTGAAAAACCGTATTGACCTGGCGTTTCGTTGCCGGTAGGTGCGTGATATCCTTTCCGCCGAGAAAAACCTCGCCAGCATCGGCCAGTTCCAAACCGGCGATAATTCTCAAAAGGGTCGTCTTGCCGCATCCAGATGGTCCCAGCAGGGTGAAAAATTCACCGGGCACCACATACAGGGTGACATCGTCGAGGGCCTTGGCCTCGGCAAATGTCTTGGAGATATGACGCAGCGTGAGGCCTTGCTCGATCAAATGATTCTGACTCATATCCACAATGATCCATACCCATGAATGATCCATCCGTTCACAGCAGAATGGTGTTGTCGGCATGGATCATAGTTGTCTTGATCCTGCGCGGGATCTAGAACCAGTTTAATCGATTGCCAAGCCGTTCGTTCGTGTGATCGACCCTGATCAGAATTTACGCCGCTATCTGTTGCTCGACATTTAGGATTCGAAATGCTCCCTTAATTTAATCATGTGCGTAGTAGGAAGAATAAACGCCCTTTTTAAACAGATCCAGTGGTAGTTTGCCGCCAACTCTACTGCCCGCCGCTTCGCCGTCCTATACCCCTGAATCTGGCTTGAATTTCATTACGCTCACGGAAAAATCCATCCGTTTCTTCGCGTCATACTGCCCCGCCCTGACGATCTGGTGGGCCAATTCTCCACCGCCTTGACTCGACCGTTCACAGTTACTGGTGAACGATGAATGAACTATTACCATCCTGGCCCTTATTCACAGCCCTTGTAATTGCTAGTTTATTCGAACTTGGAAAACCACGTCCTTTGGGCGTGGTCAGAGATAGTCGGCTCCACCTGTAAGATTTTTGCGCGAAATCGCGGTGGCGAAGCCATGAATCGGGCGAACGGCCACCCCTTTTAGGGGTGGATAGTCCGATTCAAGCGATTTCTTTATTGTTGTATCGATCGAAGTATCGGGTCAGATGGTGATGATCGACGCAAGCGGGCAATCGATGGGGCGTGGCGTAGACAAATAAGTTGCTTTGGCTGGAGTACCTATAGCCCAAAAGCGAAAGCTTGGTCATTAGCGGGGTCGGTCAATTCCAAATAGAACCCTGTGACAACGCATTCGCGGTCCCCTGCTGCAAGGTGCGCGACGAAGAAAAGAGTCGATCTACTCGGTTGCCACGCTCCGCGCGTAACCCGCCCCGGGGATGTTCAACTCGAGTTCTGTGAATCAGGATATGCTTGGCAGGGCCGTTATTTTCCGCTAGAAGCTCGGTGAACGGCTCTACTGACTTCCCCTAGGTATGGAACGCACACCCAGACAACGGCAAATACGTTAATCACAGATCGTCCCAGTTGATTTCCTCACTGGTGGTCGCACCGCCGTCTGAGATCGTGATCAACACGGTGTCGACGTTGCCCGTATCGGCATTCAAGGCGACAAAACTCCCGTCGGCGCCTTCTATTTTAAGTTCACCCGTTGAGGCGAAATCGTCGCCCACACCCTGAAATTCAGTAATGGATTTAATGATGACCTGACCGCCGATTACGGTACTCGCCATTATAGCCTCATGGGACTCGGTCCATACCTCCGTCTGCTCATTGAAGCTTTCGCTTAGGCTGAAATTATTGAGGATGCCTGTTGCATCATCGTCGATGAAATCTATCTTTTCACCGGATATCGTACTGATTGTCGTATCGACCGTGGTTTGCACATCCAGCGTCATGCTGCCGTTAATTGAACTCGAATAATCGTCTTCGCTTAGTACTAGGTTAGTATAGGTTGCGGCGGCATTCACACTCGCTCCGTCAGCGGAAATCGAATTGATCTGCAGAGCAACGGCGCCATTGGAAGTAAATACGGTACCGTCTTCTGCATCAGTAACCACGCAGTTATTGAAATTTATAGAAACCGTGTCAGCCGTATCCAGCTCCCCGTCATTATTAACATCATTGGTTGAATAGGCTATCGAACCCGAGTCACAAGCTAGGGTGAAGTTCTCAACGCTCCGGCTATCAATGCCACCTGCTCTAGCAACAACCGCAGTGACAAATTTGTTCGCGGTCTGTGTCGTATCGATTCCGCTAATTAGGTCGATGGTCTCCTCACGATCCCCAACCGTATAGATCCCCGATAATACCGCCGAAGCAATATCTAAGCCGTTCTCCTGGTTGATGGCGATGGGCGTTGAATCCACATCGGTATTACCGCTCCCATCCTCTCCGGTACCCATTACGGTGTTATTGCTAACATTTCCCTCAGGGCTTCCGCCATTATCGCTGTTCCCACCGCCACAGGCGAGCAATGTCAAAACCATTAGATAAACCAATATGTTAGTAATCGCTTTCATTGCACCATCCTAATTATGAACCTGCTAAAATGCTTAATAAACCACTTTGTCAGAAGCTGCGGGAGTTCGGTTCTGGAGTGTAAAAATTAACTGAGTGAAAAACCATGTTCAGCGCACACATAGCGCGCAAGGGCCAGACGCGGGATACTGAGCGTCTTACGCGTATCATCGAGCCCCTCATGCCAGGGTGGTTTAGGTTTGGGGGACTATAAATCCTGGGACGCTTAGAGGGTACATATTTACCATGTTTTTTGGGTGAGGATGATTATCGCCGAGTTAGTTAAATGTCGACCGACGTTCAAGGGTCTGCTCTTTCAATTGGATAAGCTGAAATCCACTTTATCAAGGTTATTGTCAGCATGAGTCAATGAATTGGTCCAGAGGATAAAACAGAGATTCGGAAGCCCACGTGTCCTTCCTTCCTTAGCTAGTAAAGTCTCAGAGCAAAGGTTGTGGTTCCCCCAAACCGGACCAATCTTAATACGTTAACTAGTACGCAACTACGAAGCTGGAAGTCCAAGGTCTAAACTCGCTCGGTGACCCCCTTACTCAAACAAATATTCCCAAGTAAAGGCGGCATCTATCCTGACACAGGCGGTAGGGTCATCGTCGCTTTAACTTTTTAAAAAGATTACCACACAGGAGTAAGCACTTAGCCTATTCCCTCGGGGTATACTCTGACACGAGTAAATTTCATAGGAGTCGCCGTGGCTGTAATCGATGGTTTCCCCTTCCGTGGTTCAGTCCATTCTAAGAAGAACGGATACACTTAGAATGAAAAGCAAAATCCTCGGTGTAAGTGCTGTGGTCGCCAATTCTTGTTGAATCCAGAAAACAAGCTGATTTCGGTCCTGATTCAGGCGCAGATCTAGAAAGCATTACTTAAAAGAGGTTCATTGGGGGGGGAACTGCCATTCAGACATCATAACCCAAGCTCGCTTAGTACCGATTTCTCCGGACGAACACCTCATATCGCTTCTCAATATTTTTCCTAAACTCCGGCGTAATCCTATGCCAGTCAAGTACATCGACTTTGATCGGAAGCTCCGATTCTTCGAAAGCATCTTGAAGCTGGTAATACTGCTTTTGGGGTAGCCGTTCTCTCTCTATAACAACCAAATCCAGGTCGGAGTAGATTTTTGCTGTCCCGGTTACGCGGGAACCAAAGGTCCACACTTCAGCATCGGGCACATGCCGCCTAAGTATTTGTTTTACAATTTCAAGTAGGTCTGGTCGAAGATCAATCATTCTGGGCTTCCAATCGGACCAGCAAGTCTTTCGCAGCGAGAGAAAAATCCTTCGCAGTATCGAAAACTTCTCGCGCGATGTCCTCATTGTAGATATGAGAAGTTTGGTTGCGCGCGGCGTGATAAAACATCCATTTATCGACATCGTCGATCAGTCGTGATTGAGCTGCCAGACGGAAAAGTTCTCTTCGGGTTACCCCGTCGACATAGGTGCTACCGATATTTTCGCTGAGCCAGCGTTTAATGAACTTCCAGCTGAGTTCATAGCTAAATTCGAAATTTTGGATTACCCCGGCAATAACCAATTTCTGTTGCGATTCGGTGAGACGATTCATGAATCCGCCGTCACAAGCATTGCCCACGCCATCTTCTAAAGACTTAACCGCTTTTTGCATTGCCGTCAGATCGAGAATCATTGTTAATCTTCCAGGTTGCCAAGTTTGGCCAGTTTCTTTTTGATTTCCACTTCCAGCCCAAAGAATGAAGAATTTTGAACTGAGAATTGAGAATTTCCGAATTCGCTATTCTGCATTATTATTTTTCTACACGCTTACCACCACTAATCTGCCTCTTTCGCCAGCTGTAAAAGTTGTTTCTCTGTACACATGCCGGTGGCATTAAGTAGCTTCAGCCAATATAAAGCGGATAGTTTCTTGGCCTTTGAACTTAATGTCACGATAAACCGTCCCTCACAACGACGATACTTCCGAGTTGAGTGTGGGTAATGCCCTTGTAAACAGCGGCATTATAAGTTAGTCGCGCAAGAATCCACTCGTAAGCTGCATCCAAGTTTGTAGCGGATTATAAGCTTCGTGAGCTAAGAACCGCCTATCGAATTCCTTGAGTGGTGTTATTTTGCCGGGTACTCTAGTGTCGCGGTGTCTGTAAACAAATCATGGTCGTATCGGATACGCCACGTTAGTGGGGTCAATTTAGATCAGCATAAGGTGTTCGTTTATTCTGCTATACTCGAAAGTATTCGTCCGCCAGGAATCCCAATATCACATAGTTCGGGGAAATCGTTTTCTATATGATGCAATCTACTTGTTTTCGCTCGACGCGGCATGCGTGGACCTTGCAATGGGTCTGCGCGATGTTTCTAATCAGCAGTTGCGCCACCGAGTCTCACCACACCCTGGAAGCGCCTACGGTCAAAAGCTATGGCACGGCCTACAGCGGTCCTAAGTACGTGCTCATGGTAGGCGACTTCCAGAACCGCTCGACCTATCTCCAAGGCATCTTCTCGGACGGCTATGACCGGCTCGGAAACCAGGCAAAGACTATCCTGAAGACCCATCTTCAGCAGACCAACCGCTTCACCGTCGTCGATCGCCAGAATATGGAAGCCATTGCGAAGGAAGCCAACATCCGCGGTACCCAACAGAATCTCAAAGGTGCCGAAGTCGTGATCACGGGAGACGTCACGGAGTTCGGACGACGAACCACGGGCGATCGCCAATTGTTCGGCATCCTTGGTTCCGGGAAGAAACAAACGGCTTATGCGAAAGTGGCGCTGAACGTGGTCGATGTTACCACCTCCGAAATTGTCCATTCGGTTCAAGGCGCCGGCGAATACGATCTGAGCAACCGCGAAGTCATCGGCTTCGGCGGTACCGCAGGCTACGACGCGACACTGAATGGAAAAGTGCTGAACCTGGCGATCACCGAAGCGGTTAACAATCTGGTCAACGATCTGGAACGTGGTGAGTGGTCGCCATCCACGGAGCATTGAGCGCACGCGTGTCAAGGGCGATCCCAATCATACTCGTACTGACGGTGGCATTACTGGCTGCCGGTTGCGCCGAAACTGAAGCGCCGCTCTATCGTTGGGGTAACTACGAAAACCTGATCTATGACATGTACGTAAACCCCGGGAAAGCCGAGCCGGGCGTCCAGATCGCGAAGCTCTCGGAGGATATCCAACGCGCCAATGCTGAGGGCAAGCGCGTACCGCCCGGAGTTCATGCGCACCTGGGTTATATGTACTACACGCAGGGCAATCAGGGCGAGGCATTACAGGAATTCGCGCTCGAACGTGAGCTGTACCCTGAATCCGCCGTATTTATAGACGGTATGCTGAGTCGCAGGAAGAACCGGTGATTAGATACCGATTCCAAACTCAGTGGATGGGCGTTGCGATGCTGATCCTCGGCACCGTGGGTTGCGCTACTAATCTGCCGGAATTTGATTACAGCGCGCTGCGCAGCCATCCCCCGCGGTCCATTCTGGTAATACCACCGCTAAACGAAACCGTAGAAGTCAATGCCCCGTATATCTACCTATCAACCATAACGCGACCGCTGGCCGAAGCCGGCTACTATGTCTTCCCGGTCGCGGTTATCGACGCCTTTTTGAAGGACAACGGATTACCCACGCCCGGTGAAATGAATACCGTTCCGCTCGACAAGATCGCCAAATACATTGGTGCAGACGCCGTGCTCTACGTCTCCATCGAGGAATGGGGTCAGAAATACCAGGTGCTAGCATCGACAACGGTCGTCAAGTCGCACGCCAGACTCGTCGACGTAGCCAGCGGTGAAACCCTTTGGCAGGGAACGGCGCGGCTCACGAAAGGATCGGGTAACAGTAATAGCGGCTTGATCGGCATGGCCGTCGCGGCCTTAATCGACCAGGTCGTCGACACGCTGTCGGACGAGACTCGGAACCTGTCATCGCGTGCCAATCAGAGCATGATTTTCAACGAGCGGACTGGGCTGTTACCGGGGCCTTACCGCCAAGTGCGAGGGGAGTAAACCTTGGGTGACGAGCCGGATTATAAGATACCGAACTCTGTTGGATATTTAGAAAAGCTTTTTACTGGGAGTGGCTAACTTTCTTTAACGCAACCGCATTCATGCAGTAACGCAAACCACTCGGCTCCGGCCCATCCGGGAAGACATGACCCAAATGCGCTTCGCAGGTATTACAGGTGGTTTCAATGCGCTGCATCCCGTGCGAAGGATCACTATGATAAGCAATGACGTTGGGCTGGTACGGCTGGGTGAATGATGGCCAGCCGGTGCCCGATTCGAATTTTTCGCTGGAATCAAACAGTAGGGTATCGCAACATACACAGGCATACAGCCCGGGTTCAAATAAATTGCACATCGCTGAACTGAATGCCCGCTCCGTCCCTTGCTCGCGCGTGACCTGATATTGTTCATCGCTAAGCTGCGTCCGCCATTGTTGTTCTGTTTTCCGGACTACGCGGTCCGGTTCTGGGTTGCCCTGACGAGCAAAACGCAGCACATCAATCCATCTCAACATGAGTAAACCCTATCCAACCAAGTTCTTGGAAATTACCAGCAATGGGAAACACGGGGACACGCCATCCAATTATACTATACTTCACCAATGGCAAGATTAGCCAGAGCGCTACTACCGGGCTATCCGCACCGTGTCGCGCAACGGGGCGATTGGCGTCAGGATGTGTTTTTTTAACACGACGATTATAACGCGATTCTGCTGCGTCTGCTCTGTTTAGGAGACGTCTGTTAATACGCCCCTGTAGGCGGATTATAACCTCTAAATCGAGACTTCAATGCGGCCATTGTCTTTCCAATAGGTCGCTTAAAGCCATCCAAAATCACGTTGTTTCCAGGCGGCCGTGGCACGATTCCTAGCCGGCGCAGCACGGCGTTAGTTTGATGAACCTGGGCAGTTGCTCTGGTGTGCTCGGTATAGAAGACCACGCCTATTGAAACACAGACACGATTTTCAGGCGTCACCCATTCATCAGATGATCGCGTCATATGTGGCGATGTCGATGGAAGATAGACTCCATCTCCCGGACCAACATCGAATTCATAACCTCTATCAACAAATCGATCTAGTAAACGTACATTATCCAAATCGCGATTTACGATAAACTCTTCAACAGCTTGGCCAGAAACCACTTCGCGGTCAAGATAGTCAAATACTGTGATGCATTTACGGCCACTAATCTGCAGAAAAAAATTATTCTCTCGATCAATATGAAAAGGCGTTACTGAGGGTGGTGCAGAAATAAAAATAAAGCCGTTGACGCGCAGCACCTTGCCCTGCTCACGTTCGACTTCCGGCCTAACCGTATCGATAACTTCATCTACAAATCTCTGATAATCCGGATTTGTTTGCACATTGTATAGGGCAATCCAGGATTTCGGCTCATGGATACGTGAAAACACCTCATCCAATGTACGCCCGTCAGTTGTTTCACTCTGATGAGAAAACTCGGAATCCTGCCGAATGTCCGGTGAAACAAATCGACACAGTTCGTGCGGCATCAAGTATTTCGCTAAAGAATGAAGCTTGTCTAACTGCATTAACGGGTGTTCGTGGAAATTGTGCTTAAGCGCACCCATTCGGAACGAATCAAAATTCTCAGCGATTGGCTTTACGTACAAATCTGCAGCCATCCCGCTATTGATGTTATCAGTCCCGTTGCTTTGTGATTCCCTCATCGCGTAATCCTCACGCTGTATGTTTCCCTATCTATTCACTTGGGGTGCGCTGGCAGGTAAAAGCAAGTCCACTACGAAACACACCGCTGTTTACCTTTAGCAAATCGAATTGGCTTAGTCCTATTCGGATCTTAATTGTAGCTGTTAATAGTTGCAGAATTTGGGGTTTCTAGCACCAACCGGCTCCAATTGCCTGACGAGGAATCAATCTCGTCAATGCATCATTTATGGCGCTCTGCATTTACCGGTGGCCAAGCATCGGGTGAAATCCCAATTCGGCCCAGGAATGTAAGTAGCTGATAATAGGCTTTCCACATTTTCTGCTCTTGGCCGAAGCGGAATCCCTGTCTGGGTTCTGTAAAGCTTCTTCGGGTCCAACCTCCTGTGAGGAAGAACCTGGATCCTCGGTAGTTTCTGATCTTTCAGTTCCCATCGGTTTCTCATCCGATACATTCGGGACTGGAGCTGCTTCGTCGTCCGGCTCCTATCAAACGCAGAAGAACTGTCAGCCGGTAACGAGCGAGTCTAGGGGTATTCGCGCTTCATCCGGTACTTAACCGCTGTTGAAGACCCGAGGCTCGGCTCAATACTTGTTGGATCGACAGTTTCAAAACACCTTCCGAGCCGTGGAGCTCCACCCGTGATTTCGCTCGAGTTACCGCCGTGTAGATTAACTCCCGGGTCGTTACGCCGGAGACGGTTTCCGGCAGCACTAACGCTACCCGATCAAATTCAGAGCCCTGGCTCTTGTGAACCGTCATCGCGTACACCGTTTCGTGCTCGGGTAGCCGTGTGGGAGAGAAGGCCCGCAGTCCGCCTTCGGGCGATTGAAAAAAGACCCGCAGCCGTCTCTCGTGAGCCGGATCGGGCAAGGTCACGCCGATATCGCCGTTGAACAAACGCAGATTGTAGTCATTGCGCGCGATCATCACCGGGCGGCCGGCGTACCAGTCGGTACGGACATGGATTCTATGGCGGCGCTTGATCCAGTCCGTGATCAACTGGTTGATGTGTTGGGCGCTGTAAGCTCCCGTGCGATGGGCGCAGAGAAAACGGAAGCGGCTCAATGCCTCAATGATCTCCTGCGGAGCGGCATCGCTGGAGACCGCCTCGAAATAGGCCCTAAATTCATGTTCAGCCCGGTTGAGGATAGCCGATTCAAATTCGTCTCGGGCGCTAAAGGGGGTAAACGCCAGGTCGGTAAAAGTGGGATCTTCGAGCACCTGTAAAGCCCGGCGGGCATCTCCCGCATTCACGGCGTTGGCAAGCTGCCCGATACCGCTGCCCATCCCGAAGCGGTAACTCCGATGCAATACCACCACCGCATCCTGCATCGAAGCGCCCGTTATGGACCTATCGGGAATAGACTCACCGGTAAGCGCTTCGAGTCGAGCGGCAAAGCTCTTGGAATAGCCGCTACCCGCAGCACAGATATCGCCCAGCACAGCCCCCGCTTCCACGGACGCCAACTGGTCCTTGTCCCCCAATAAAATCAGACGGGCCTGGGTCGGCAAGGCCTCCACCAGTTTGGTCATCAACGCAAGATCCACCATGGAGGCCTCGTCGACGACGAGCACATCCAGGGGCAAAAGATTATCGGGGCCATACCGGAAATGACTCGAGTCGCGCTGCACCCCGAGAAGCCGGTGGAGGGTGGAAGCCGCTTCGGGAATCAGCGCCTTGATGGCGGTGTCCGTATTGATACCCGGTTTGGCCAGGCGCAACGATTCTTGTAGCCGGGCCGCCGCCTTGCCGGTGGGCGCCGCCAGGGCGATACGCAACGGGGCCAAACCCACATGCTGTTCGATCAAGAGCGCCAGGAGACGCGCCACGGTGGTAGTCTTACCGGTGCCGGGTCCGCCCGAGATGACGCAGAACCGCTTCAGCACGGCCACCGCCGCCGCGATTTTTTGCCAGTCGGTATATTGCGCTTCGGATTTTGGGAAAAGACGTTCCAATCCGGCCTTGAGCCGATCAGAATCGAACTCATCGGATGACTGCTGTAAGCGCATCAGCAGGTTTTGAGACAAGCGCTGTTCGTAGTCCCAATAACGATAAAGATAAAGACGGCCCGATTCATCAAGCACCAATGGAGCGCGCTCCCCCGGCTCCCCCACCACCGAGCTCGCCCGCAATGTGGCCATCCACGGTTCAATATTGGGGGCGATAAGGGGAGGCGTATCGTTACCCGCATCGAAGATCGGCCGGCCTGCAATGCTGTGAAGATCGAGGCAGACATGCCCGCCCGTGGTAGCTTGGCTCGCCAGCAACGCGCCAAGTGTCAGGGCATCGGTGTGATCACCAGCCAGGCGGGTCATGAACCGGGCAAAGTGCACATCCGCGTCTTCGAGCAAGCCCTGGCGCCGTAGAATTTCCAGACGCTCAAGCACGAACCGCACCCTGCTCAATCCCACTGCCGTTGGCAAAATAAATGTCGAGGGACTCTATCAATTCCTTGGTGGGACGGTCGCGATAGATACCGGTATCCTGAGCAGATTTCGGGTCGATGCCGCGTAGGAACAGGTAAAACACACCCCCGAAGTGGGTGTCGTAGTCGTAATCAGGGATTCGACAACGCAAATAGCGGTGCAGTGCGACCGTATAAATCAGGTATTGAAGCGTGTAGTCCGAGTCCGCCATGGCTTGCGCGAGCTGCTCTTCGGCATAGTCCCTTGGTTCTTCGCCCAGCCAATTCGACTTGTAATCGAGGACATAGAAACGGCCATGCGCTTCAATAACGAGGTCGATGAAGCCCTTCATATACCCCTTGAGCGGCGAGAAACTGAGGTTCTCGATGGACTGTTCGAGGTCGACCGCATCGCCCAATCCGTGGTGCCGCAACAATGCTTTTAGATCCTCTGAGGTGATATTGGCAATAGGATAATAAAATTCCAACTCGTTCAGCCGATGGTTATTGGCGATGGCGCCCAACCGGATGGTACCGGCCTCATCCAGAGGAGCGGCGAGGACATTGTCGAGCATTTCCGCGATTACCGGAACCCACTGTTCATCATAACCGAAACTCCGCAGGCTCTCTTCGATAACAACTTCGGTTTCAGGCCCGCGCAAACGAGTGAAGTCGATTTTTTCAAAAACCGCATGCAGGCATTGACCCGGCCGCGCCCCACGGGGGAATGTGTGGATACTCAGTCTTTGGGATTCCGCCGGCTCCCGCTTAACGGGCAAGGCGTCGTAATCCGGCGCCTCGCTACCGCCGCCGTGTTGCGCCAGGGCGGAATAACTGGTAATGCGCCAGGGCGGCTGCGGCAGCCCGGCGAACTCGCGTGCCTGCAGGCGGGTGGTTGGCGCCGTGGCGCCCACAAAGGCGGCGCCATCGGTCATCGCCGAAATAGGGACGACTTCAATTGACCCATGAGCGCATTCCCGCAATTCGTCAAGGCGATTGAGCAGCGCTTCTTCCGTCAGCGCATTGAAAGTTTGGCGAGCTGTTTTAATATCCTCTACGCGATGACCGATCTCAGGGGTGTGCAGCAGCCAAGCGGGTGCCGAGGTGCCCGCATCCTTGATGCTGCCCCAAACCATATAGCCACGGTGCCTCGCCCGGGTCATAGCCACATAAAACAGCCGTAGATTCTCAGCCAGCTCCTCCCGTTGGGCCGCCAGCTTGGCGGTTTCGTCGCCACGCAGATTCAACACGGGTTGAAACTTGATTCTCGGGGTCATGGAGTGCCGGCATATCGTTTTTCTCCGCCCACAATTGGCCATCCCATACAAAGGGGCAAAAGACGATGGGGTACTGCAAACCTTTGCTCTTATGGATCGTCACGATCTTCACCAAATGCTCATCGTTTTCGAGCCGCAGTTGTGCCTCCTCGCTGCGGCTGCGATCGCTCATCCGTTGCTCCGCTAGCCACTGGATCAGCGATTCCATACCGGTGTGGCTGCGCGACTCGGAATGCAGCAACTCCATCAGATGACGAACGTTGGTCATACGACGGTGGCCATCCGCTTTCTCCAGCAGACGCGTGGCGATAGCCTTGAGACTCGATGAGTTGACGCAGGGTGCGCATGAAGCCATGGTCACGCCACAGGACATGCCATTCATGGAATTTCCCCAGCCAGTCTTCCCAAACGGTTTCGTTTTCCGGGAAACGAGCAATCTCGTCGCCGGTGACGCCAAACAGATCCGTCGTCAGGGCGGCTTTCACCAGGGACTCTCGCCCCGGATCGGCGATCGCCATCAGCAAGCGCTCGATCTCTTGCGCCTCAGGGGAGTGAAATACGCTTTCCTGGGACTGTTCCACACTGGGGATTCCCAACCGCGCCAGCGCCTGGCGGACGATCAGCGCCTGGGAATGACTGCGCACCAAAACCGCGATATCGCCTCCGCTAAGCGGTTTGCCGCCGATATGGGTCTCAGCGGCGATTCCCTGGTTCAGCAGGCGGGCGATCTCGGATGCGGTGGCGGTTGCCGCCAGATCCTTGGCTTGCTCCTTAGCCATCGGTTTGCCATTCTCATTCCTGCCTATAAACCAAATCTTAAGGGGTGCGGTATCCTCGATCCCCCGCAGGTAGAGCGGCTCACGCGTGGGGTTGGCCGCCGATGAGGCTTCAAAGGGAATGGTGTCGAACACGAAGGGATGATCCGTCGCCAGGAAAAGGGTATTGACCGCCGTAAGCAAAGCCGGGGAAGAACGCCAATTGGCCAGCAGGGTAAAAAGTCGCCGTGTATCCTTCCGGCCGTTGAGATAAGTAAAGACATCGGCTCCCCGAAAACTGTAGATCGCCTGTTTGGGGTCGCCCACCAGGTAAACGGGCAAATCGGTGTCTTGATAGATCCGGTGAAAGATCTGGTATTGAATCGGATCGGTATCCTGGAATTCATCGATCAAGGCAGCGCTGTAGCGGCCTCGGAGTGTCCTAGCCAGGCTCTCGCCATCGGAGCCTTGCAGCGCATGCGCCAAATGTAACAGCAGATCGCCGAAGGACTGGAGTTGCAATTGTTGTTTTCGGGTTTCAAGCTCTTGATTAACGTACGCGATCAGCGCCGCCAAAAGCGCACGCCGATTGATATCCAGCAAAGGAAGCAGTTCAAGCCGCGCCGCATCAAGCGCCTCGCAGGCATCAAAGAAGGGATGGACTGGCGGCTTCTTCCCCTTTTTCACGCCTTCGGCAAGGTAACGGGAAGTGAATTTCTCCAGTTGCTCGAAGGTGGAAAGATTGGGCCGCGCCGGACTCAGGAACTCATCGAGTCGGATTAGCCAGCCGGGAATCGATGTTCTTGCGGATATTTCTTTCCATTAAGATTCTGGTTGTCGATGAGCAGTGCGGAAATTGACGCCTTTTCATTTCTCCAGATCTCGCGAGCCCGGGCATACGCCTCGGTGAATGTCTGCGCCTCGATTGAGAAATCCACCGCATCGGGGGCCAGTATCTTAAGAAACGGTTTTTCCACATGTCCCCGCACCTGGCCTAACAAGGATTCGGGTGAACAGCGTTGATGGCGCAGATAATCGACGAAAACTCCCGGCGCGTTATAGATCTCCCGGCGCCAGAAATCCTGAACGATTTGCGCCAGCAGATCCAGGTCATCCGTGAGCAGCTCGGACTCGAACGGCCTGCCGCTCTCGAAGGCATGATCGGCCAGCGCGCGCTGGCAAAAGCCATGGATGGTGTAGATCGCCACCTCGTCAAAGGCCATCAGGGCATTGCCAAGTCGCAATAACGCCTGTTCCCGATCCGTACTCCGGGCAACCAAACTATCGAGTGTGGCATCGGCAGAGTTTCCTGTCTGAAAAGCCTCCAGAGCCGCCGTCAGCCCTTGACGGATGCGGTCGCGCAGTTCGGCGGTGGCCGCCTTGGTGTAGGTCACCACCAGAATTTGGTCGATCGTGGCAACACCTTCCACGATCAGCCGAATAAACAATCGCGTAATGGTGTAGGTCTTCCCCGTCCCAGCACTGGCTTCCACTAAGACCCTGCCCTTCAGCGGCGCAGCGAGGATATCGAGTGGAGAAGCGCTTTGGCTGTTCATTCTGGAGTGGTCAACTCAGAGCCGAAGGCGGGGCCGAAGATCCGCAGCGCCAGGCTCTCGAACTCCACATTCAGCGGATCATCCTCATGGGCGAACAGCAGCCGGATATAAGGCTCCTCTTTTTCCGGTCGCGCCGGGCTGAACTCGGAGCCCTCCCACTCACGCCATGCCGCTTTTGCCGGATCTGCGGTTCCGTTACCCTGTGCAACTTTCGAGAATGCGAAGGCACTCTTAGGGAAAAAACGCAGAGGTTCGTGCAAACCGCGCCAATAGAGATCGAGCAATGCTTCGAGGTGCTCGATGGGCCTGTCCACATCGCCCAGTGTAACGACCTCATCCGCGGCAACCCAGAGGCTCCGATGGGGCACTTGCGCATCGCAAACACACAGCGCCAAGTGGCGGATCCAAAGGGGTATCCAGTCGCGGGGACGCATCACATCAAAACGGTAACCGGCAGAGCCCAACTCGGTTAGCTTTTCGAGAGTGCCCACGAGCTGGAAACCGCCGATCGGCAGTTGCAAGCGTACCGAGTCAACCGCCGCCGCGCTTAGCGTGTCGGTGAGCTTTGCGGGCGAAGCTTTCGACCGCTCCGGCTTCCTGATCGAAAACCGAATGCCCAACCTCCCCATGAGGCAGGCTACTGCGCGCTCGCAATAGCGGCAGCGCCTTCTCGACGGGCTTTCCTTGCAAGCAAAGCGCCAGCAACTGCGTACGCAAATGGGTTTTGGCAAAGAAATCCAGATCGAAGGGTTCCCAATCCTCCAACAATTCCTCCCCTTCTTCGAGATAAATACCGAGGCGCTGCTGCAGAAGAAAGCGCGCCGGATTGGAGAAAAATCGGATTAACTGTTCCAGGGACACGGTTCGCCATTCCGGCTCGGCTTGTGGCAAGGGCTTGCTGATAAAGGGCATCGCAGCGTTGGATCTCCCCTGCGCCGCCTGTGCGGCCTGGCAAAGCGCCTGATCAAAGCTGAATAAGCGATCCGTTGCGCCGTCAAAATATCGGGCGCTGAACGGCTGTAGCGGATGCAGCGTGCACAACATATCCAGAGGATTTTGTTTTTCGACGGTTTGCACATTGAGCCGCACGTAGTCCAGCAGCTCACTGACCACCACGGAGGGCGGAATCGCGCTGTTGTCCCGCAGGTCTTGCCCCACATAGCTGATGTAAAGTCGCTGCCGGGCCGCCAGCAGCGCTTCGAGGAACAGATAACGGTCTTCATCCCGGCCGGAGCGATCGCCCTTGCGGTGCTCCTTGGCCATTAAATCAAATCCAAAGGGGTGCTGGATCCGGGGGAAGACACCTTCATTCATGCCGATCAGGCCGATGATCTTGAAGGGGATGCTGCGCATCGGCACCATGGCGCAAAAGGTAACCCCACCGGTTAGAAACCGCATCGTGCCACCCAAAGCGTCGAGTTTTCGCCGCAGCGCGGATTTGACGACGGCAAGCGGCACGGCAGCGCTGTAATTGGCTTCTAATGATTCCCGGCGCAGCTCCTCCACACTAGTGCGGATCGCCTGGACTTCGGACTCATGCGTTTCATCCGGATCGAACACGTCGTCGCAAACATTGAGTAGGGTATCGGCCCACGCCTCCACCGGCTTTTCGCCTCGCAACCGCTCAGGGAGCGTAAAAATAGTTTCCACGAAGCTATAAAAACAGCCCATCAAGCGTGCGCTCTGAGCCTCGATATCGCCGTAAGGGAGAATGCCTTCATACAATCCGCCCACCTCGTCCGGCAGCGCATAGCCGAGCAGCATCCGTTCAAGACCGGCTCGCCAGGTGTGTTCGGAGAGCTTCGGCAGTCCTTCTTCCGCACGCGCCACCGCGTCGATGCCCCAGCGGATTCCGGTTGCACGAATCCAATTTCGCACTTCGGGAAGATCTTGATCACCAAGCCTGAAGCGTGACTGAATGGCGGGAAGCTCTAAGAGCCCCATGATCCGCTTGGCTTCAAATCGGCTGGCGGGCAAGTCGAGCAGTTCGAAAAAGGCTTCTATGATGAGACTCTCCGAACCGATAGCGCGGTCCGCGATACTAAAGGGGATACGTTTGGAGGCTTGGGTGCTTGAGAAGACCGCGTCGATAAATGGGGCGTAAGCCTCCATATCGGGCATCATGATTAAGATATCCGAAGGCAGCAAGGCATCGTCTTCGGAGAACATCTGCAGCAGTTGATCGTGCAGGATTTCCACCTCGCGCTGCGGACTGTGGCAGATGTGGATCTGCAACGATTTATCAGATGGCGACCAGCTAAGATTCTCGTCGCCATTCGCCCTGTCGTAGAGCCTCAGGATATCCGACTGGAGCGCACCTAATAGGGGTATTCGCGCAGGGTTCGACATAATGCTCCGCTTCTTGAGCCGGCACCTCCTGCAACAGGTCGATCAGTTCACGCCCTTGCCTTCCCAGGGAAGCGAGCAGACTGTTGCCACTTTCCAGATAAAGGGTCTCCGTCCCCGCCACTCGCCGACGGCCGATGGTTCGCTTGGAGACGATATCGCCCCAGTATTCCCGGCAAGGGTTCAGCACAAAGAGCTCCACGTCCATCACTTTGCCGAGGGTAGACAACACGCCGAGATAACTGGGAGACAGGGAGGAAATGCCGAACAAGCTCACCCGGCGTGGTAGTGTTGCAGGATCTACTTTTCCATCGCGTAAAGCCTGGGCAAATCGCTCTTGTACCTCCACCCAATGGGCTCCGCCGGTCTCCTCGATCAAACGGCGCCAGAGTGCCGCCTGCCAATGATCTTCATCTCCCTGACCCCATTTGGTGATCCACTCGGGCCGGTAGACCAAGTATTGATCGAAACACTGCGCCAGGCGTACGCAAAGCTCGTATTGTTTGAAGGTATCCCGCCCTCCGAGATAGTGACGCACCGCTTGAAAAGCTTCAGTATCCCGCAGTTCATCCAACGCCTTCATGAGCCGCCAAGCCATCACCGACGACGTGAAAGGTTGCGATTCGGGAATACCGGGCAAAACACGATAAAAAACGTTCCAGATAAAACCCGCCGGCAACGGGAATTCGATATTGGCGCAGATCCCCATCTGATCCGCAAGACGCAGCGACAGCCAGCGCGCCATGCCCTTGTTCTGGACAATGACTTGTTCCGCTACGAAGGGTGAACCGGAGGGGACAGACAGCAGATCGGCGAGCTGCTCGACCAAGGATTCCACTCGGTTGCTGTAGTGCGCGGTTAACATCGGATGATGGTTGTGCTAAATCGAGTGGGGCGGCTACTTAAAGGGATACGGCCGTGGATTAGGGAAATGAAAAGCTGAATGGATTGTTGTTGCCTCCACCAAAGGTGAAGAAAAAAAGAGGACTCATTGCCTGGATATTTAGCAAGTCCTAGGCGTATTACTTTTGTAAAAGGTTGTCATACTCATCATGAGAGCCAGCCCATATCCATGTAACGGTGTTGCCTTCCAAAATCCCCAATGGTCGATAGTGGAGTCCGATTCGAACAGAATGTAAATTGTCCTTTTTTCGGACACACTGAAATTGCAGTCCGGGATGGTGCGGATTTTCCCGCCACCGCCGAAAAGCGGATTTTGCCTGATCTTGTGCATCAGGATGAAGTGCTCTCAAGCAACGCCAGAAACCGCGCGTCGTCCTTGACTTCATTCGGGACGATCAGAAGGATCATAGTCGTATACCGCACCTTCGGCGATGTCTTTCTTTGCTTCGGCGACAAGATTATCTAGCGCATTTTCCGATCTCGGATCGGAAAAGCGCTGTTCCCATTGCAATTCGTCTTCCAGAACGTCAGATAAGGCATGCGCGACATAATCATGCTTTTCTCTGAGAAGCTCTATTAACTTTTCTTCCGTCAGCCCGCGTTTTTTTGCTTCCACGCTTGCCTGCTCCGCTATTTCAAGGAGCTGGTGAGTCAAATCATCGCCGCTTGGGTTTCGTGTGTCCGTTTTCATCTTGTTTATGATTCTAAAAAATCCGAATCCATTTTTGCGGTTTTTTGCCTCAGAAGCAAGGCTATTGTTTATTGGCGCAGATACCGGGACGATCCGCAAGACGAAGCGACAGCCAGCGCGCCATGCCCTTGTTCTGAATGATGACTTGTTCCACCTCGAAGGGTGATCCGACGGTTACGGACAGCAGATCGGCAGGCTGCTCCACCAAGGATTCCACGCGATTGCTGTAGTGCGCGGTTAACATCGAATGATGGTTGTGCTAATTCGAGTGGGGCGGCTACTTACAGGGATACGGCCGTGGATCGGAGACCGATATCATGGAAAACTGTCGACGGCACACGCACTATGCCATCCGAATGTTCTGAACGACAATGTCAAGAGCAAGTGCGCGTGTCAGAGGGGCATCCGCAATGAGGTCAGCCAACTTGCGGCCTAGTGGCGTTCGCATGAGATATTCAACCGCTACGTAAGCATCGATCACATAGCGGATCACGGCAGCTCCTGCTCACGCTGTTGTCGCTCTTGTTCGAGCAGTGACGCCGCTGAAACCCCAAGGTCAGTCGTAGGGCGCTGGGCAAGCCGTTCGCGCCATTCGCTGCGCGCTAGTTCGCGTTCAATCGCTTTGAGCACGACATCGCTGAGCGTACACTTGAGTCCCCTCCGAAAAGTCCTTCGGGAGATGGGGTCCCTGCAAGGTGAGTGGTAAAATAGCGTGGAGCCACCGAGTTTCCAACTGAGCACCAGCGACGATGTTCCGAGCCAGTCCTGACAGCAGCCAAATCGATCTGTTCAGCAACATCGAACAGTTTCTGCGCGAGCGTGACCAAGCAAAGCACAATGACGCGGATGCATGGCACAACGTTTTCCTGGATCAGGTTACCAAGCGCATTCCCGAAGAGCGCTTTAGCGCGCTTTTCGATGAAGAGAACGGTCGCCCGAACGCACCGATTCGCTTGCTGGTGGCGATGCTCATCCTCAAGGAAGGCTTCGGTTGGAGCGACGAGCAGTTGTTCGAGGCAATCCACTTCAACCTGCTGGTACGGCGCGCACTCGGCTTGCTGAATCTCACCGACGAAGTCCCTGTCGAGTCGACCTACTATCTGTTCAAGCAGCGGTTGTATCGCTACCAAGTGGAGACGGGGATCAACCGGCTCCATGAGGTGTTTCAGGAGCTGACCCGCGATCAGGCCCAGCGCCAACGTGACCGAGACCTGCGAGGAAGAGCTCAACCTGATAGTCGACGTGCAGGTCGAGCCGGCCACGGCGGCAGACAACGCGTATTTGAAAGCAGCGGTTCAAAACAGCGAGGCCGTACTCGAAGGCGAGGCTCAGGAAATCTCCGTCGATGGGGCCTACTACAGCGAAGCAAACGAGACGTACGCAAAGGAGCAGGACAAGGCAATCCACACCACCGGTTTTCCGGGTAAGCCAGGGCGATACGACTACGAGCGAACCGAAGACGGCGTGGTGGTCACCGACCGTGAGAGCGGTGAAACGCAACGGGCCGAGGAATATAAACCGGGGCGCTATCGCTTCCGCGTCGAGGGCAAATGGCGCTACCTCACAGACAAAGCCATCGCTACGGCGGCCTGTCGGCGGCGAACGGAAGATCTGCCACGAGCGTTATTCAACCGGCGCTGCAATGTCGAAGCAACGATCTTTCAGCTCTGTTACCACACCCACAAGAAAAAGCTGAAGTACCGTGGCAAATTTCGGGTCCAGCTGTGGGCGGTATGCCGAGCCGCGTGGATCAACATGAAGCGAATTGCGAGCTACCAGACGAAACAGGCCGAGGCGATCGCTTGATCGAGGGGTTACGCCCTAAAATCACGACCCAGCCTCTACGATCTTTCATTCCACCCCACAGACCACCTGGAAGCCGCGTTTTTCCATCTCCGGATGCGGGAAAATCCCTTCCGGACACTTGACAACTTGCGTGTCCCGATCCTCAGCCCCGCTGTCGGGCTGGGTTGCTGGAAGGGGGTTTTCGGAGCGGACTCACTATTTGTGTTCGCAACTAAAAATCTTATGGTAAAGTACTGCCCATTCACGAATGGCTGGCCTTTTTCCACTGCACTATGGGAATCCGATACTAATTGAGATACCGATATGCTGCTTCGTTTTTTGTTTTGTGTAGTCATTGGGGTGGCGCTGTTGCCGGGGGCTCAGGCGGCCCAGCGCGTGGCGCTGGTGATTGGTAATGGGGAGTATAAGGATGCACCGCTCAGCAATCCGGTCAACGACGCCAGCGATATGGCCGCGACGCTCGCGGGCCTCGGGTTTGCGGTGCAGCGCTACACGGATCTCGACCAACGGCAGATGCATCACGCCATTCGCCGCTTTGGCGATGCCTTGACGCGGGCGGAAGTGGGCGTGTTCTACTATGCGGGGCACGGCATGCAGGTGGGGGGACGCAATTATTTGATCCCGATCGGCGCCGACATCGAGGCCGAAGACGAAGTGCCGTACCAGGCGATCGATGCCGATCAGGTGCTGGCCAAGATGGAGTCGGCGCACAACCCGGTGAACATTCTTATTCTCGACGCCTGTCGCGACAATCCCCTGGAGCGCAGTTTCCGCTCCGCCAGCCGCGGCTTGGTGCGGATGGAATCGCCGGTAGGCTCGTTGGTGCTCTACGCCACCGCGCCGGGGGCGACGGCGGCCGACGGCACGGGGCGCAATGGCGTGTTCACCCAGCATTTGATGGAGCAACTGCGCCAGCCCGGGCTCAGCCTGGATGACGTGGTGCTCAACACCCGGGTAGCGGTGATGCGAGACACCGCGGACCGGCAAGTGCCCTGGTCCTCTTCATCGCTCACCCGCAAGGTGTTCCTGGCCGGAAGCGCCGGAGAAGAGCATCGCGGCGACGGCGGCTATAAACTGGTCATCGAGCCCAACCCTGGGGATGCGCAGATCCGTATCCTTAACATCGGCCCCAAATACCAGCCCGGCATGGTGCTGCCCGCGGGGCGTTATCACATCGAGGCGACACAACGGGGCTACCGCACCGAACGGCGTTGGGTGGCGCTGTCCGCGGCGCAACAGGTTTTCGCCTTCGCCCTTGAGCCCACCACGCCGAGTTCAACAATACTGCCGCAGGAAGAGATGCCCGGGCAGCCTTCACATTCCCAAGCAGGAAATGAATGGCGCGACCCGGTCACGGGCATGGAATTCGTGTGGGTGCCGGAGGGTTGTTTCGAGATGGGCAGCAACGAAGGGCAATCCGATGAAAAACCGGTGCACGAGGTGTGCGTGGATGGGTTCTGGATGGGGAAATACGAAGTGACGCAGGGGGAGTGGGAGCGGGTGATGGGGGACAATCCTGCTTGGGTTAAAGGGGATGACCATCCAGTGGAACATGTTTCCTGGGACGATGCCCAGTCATTTATCAACAAGCTGAACAACAAAGGCCAGGGCGGTTTCCGCCTGCCGACGGAGGCAGAATGGGAATACGCCTGCCGCAGCGGGGGCAGGCAGGAGAAATACTGCGGCGGCAATGACGTGGATCGGGTGGCGTGGTATGCGAGTAACAGCGGCGGAGAAACGCATCCCGTGGGGCAGAAAGCGGCCAATGGCTTGGACTTGTACGACATGAGCGGCAATGTATGGGAATGGGTCAGCGATCGGTACGATATAAACTATTACCGCAACAGTCCCAAGGACAACCCCCAGGGTCCCAGTGCAGGCGCCATCCGCGTGCTTCGGGGCGGCAGCTGGTTCAACAGCCCGGCCCACGTTCGCGCCGCGTTTCGCGGCAACGATTCGCCCGGCGATCGCGGCTTCAACCTGGGCTTTCGCCTCCTGAGGACTTACCCTTAGCACTTTTACCCTTTGCGGCGATTTAGAATTCCCGCACGAGCGCCCGGTGCGGCGTTGAAAATGCATGTTGTCGTAGGATGCGGTGAGGCACGAACCGCATCGATCGTGGACGGCCGAGCGCACAAAAGCACCAACTGCGTCGACCGCGAGAATTTGCCCTCTCCCTCGACCGATGCGCTTCGCGTTGCTCAGCACATCCTACGAAAACCTCAAATCGTAGGATGCCGGTGAGCTTGCGAACCGCATCGATCGCGAGCGGCCAAGCGCGCGAAGTTAATGAGCGCATCGGGCTTGGTGATAAAGCCTGCCGCAAACTCGGGGTCAAGTCTCGCATTGTAACATCAGAATGAATGAGCCACACGGCAGGTATGGCTTTACCACTGCGTATCGAATTTGCCGGTGCCCTACACCACATTGCTTCCCGAGGTGACAGGCAGGAGGCGATTTACGAGGACGATAGGGACCGGTAAGCATTCTTGAGTGTATTAGCGGAGATTAGGAACGCTACAGGGGGAGTAGGAATTATAAACGCCCTTTTTCATCAAACGACAATGTATCGAGAAGGCGCTGAGTAGTCAATCTGATGGGTTTTGAACCTGGGCTCAGCTGGCGGTGCGCTTTCGAGCGGGTTGAATACCGCTGGATGTGACGAATTCGGAGGCTAAAATCGGGCGCTGGCCACAGGGGATTGCCGGTTCGGGAGTGGGAAGCGGGTTTTTGGGGAGTTAGTGCGGTATTAGGTTATAGCGAACTGATCGAAAGAGCGCGCTGGAGCAGGAGGTGGCGCTCGTGTGGGGAACCCCAGATGGGCGAGGATTCGGGTAATAGCTGATGGATTCTGGATCGCGGCGATAATCTTCAGGGAGGCACCACAGTGGGAACAGTGAGCGACATCGATATCGATCACCCGTTTACGAAAACCTTCCCTGGCTTTCGCCCGTCGGGCCAGCCTGCGGCTGTTCAATATCGCTCCCGGCGCTTTTGTGGCGGCAGACCCGAAACGCTGTATCAGCGAATCTGATTTGGGAAGCATCGAAAAGCCCGTGTTGGTGGTTTATTCACCCAACGACAAGGTGGTGAACGCTCAAGAAATCGAACGCCGCTATGCACTATTCGGGACGAAACTCAAGGCACTCAGGCCAATCACTCAAAGCGTCAACCGTGACAATCACGTATTGGCCGGGGACATACTGGCGGCGAGCAATACGCGGAATGTGGAAGAGATCATTTTAGATTTCATCTCGAAGTTGCCGTAACGCCGGGCCTGGAGCTGTCTAACAGATTATTGATGCACAACCGGACGAAGCTCGTAGATTCGGCCATATCGAGTTGCCGAGTCCAAGTCACCCTGGCGAAGCGCATCTCTTACGTCGTCCAATTTGTATGCGTCCTCGACGCTCAGGTAGGGAGACCACCCGGTATCGTCCTCAATCAATGCGACATTAACCTCTGCTACATACTTTCCTTCATGCACATATTTCGATTTCATCCGCTGCATCATATCATCATCGCCTCTTCATGAAACTTTCATCCCACCGCTCGGAGTCCGGCCTGTAAGCAGTAACCAGGACGACCGGTTTGCCATAACCCTGAGGGATACCCTATACAACATGAATGGGTCTTCTTGCCCGATCCCTCTGCAGGACTAGGACGCTCGGTCTCTTCGGATAGTTCGGATATTCCTCCACAACAACTGCCTCTTGAACTCCAGCAACCACCGCTCTGGCCGTTAGCCGATCGTCTGCTAGTTAGTAGTAACTATGGTCGGATATGTGAACTTCTCCGGCGCTGATCAGAGCACGTATCCGTTCAAGGAACCCACTCAAGTCATCTTCTCCGATTCAGCTGACGAGGTATTCAACGATTTATGGCGTTCCTCTAAATCCGAAGGAATCGCCCCGTGTGGACCCGCGTGCGTGGTGCTGAGAGCCGGGGGAGAGAAACTCCTGGCTATCCGCTTAGACCTTCCTCCACTTGTAATCAATGAGTGCATTCAGATACTCGCTTTCAAAACATAAACCTGCCAGTTGCATAAATTATCTGCGCGAGAGCGTTTTTACTCTATAAATAGCGGTACATAGGTGATCGGGATATTTTTCTTTATATTACAGTAGGATATTCGTTTGATGATAGTGAAAGCCCTACCTCTATGATTTAATATGCTGAGTCACAAGCAAAAATAATCTGAGTCACAAGCAAAAATGATCCAAGAGAAAGGTATTCGCCATCAGTGAAAGTTAGCCCTCTAGAGCTTCTCAAGCAATGCTTTGAAAAAGTGGTTCCCAGCCAAGACACAAGAACGAATATAAGTCCCCTAGAGTTTGTAGTGAGTTTGGTATTTTGTCACTTAGGAGACTCAAAGACCTTTTCACTCGAAGCGATACGCCGACATATGAAGGAGCAGGTCAATGAGGACATCAGCCGAAGCGCGTTTTGGGAAAGGCTCTCAAGGCAACGGCTGAAGAATTATTTAAAAGCGGTGGTGGCCGAGCTAATGACTCAATTGAGTACCTCCGCATTAATCGGTACCCACCTATTATCTCAGTTAGGAGTCTGTGGGATATGGCTTGTGGATTCCAGTTCAATCAGTCTTTGGGATGGTGCTAAGTCGGCCTTCCCGGGCACGAGAACGGCCGCGGGAATCAAATGGCATGCGAGCATTGATTTGTTCACGGGGGTGATGAACTGGTTTAAGTTAACTCCGACATCAAGGCATGACCGCACCTGTTTTCCTGAGCTTTCGTCATTGAAGGGTGTCTTAGTGATCTTCGACCTAGGTTATTGGGACTACGGGCTTTTGTTTTCAATTCAACAGGTTGGCGGTTTCTATCTGTGCCGGCTGAAATCAAACGCAAGCCTCTCTATCAAAGAGGTTGTCCAGGGCTTATCGAAAAAACATCTTGGAAAATCGCTCTTGTCGATAAAGTTCAAAAGGAAAAGAGCAAACATTATTGAGGTCAAAGCCGAAAAGTGCCATGACGGCAGGCGGTTGACGTGTCGAGTCATCGGCTTTTGGAATCCAGTCGAAAGAAGCTATCACTGGTATATGACTAATTTGAAGGTAGACGCCTTTATTATCTATCCCTTATATCGGATCAGATGGCAAATAGAGCTCATTTTTAAAGGCTGCAAAAACTCCCTCAATGCCAATCAAATCACCTCGAACGATAACAATATCATCGAAAGCCTTTTGCTTTCATCTCTGGCAGCTCAGCTCGCCTCACACACAATATTTAATCTAGGTAGCGGATACTTAGACCAAGATCAGAAACTCGCCATATCCTTTCAAAGGATTTTAAAAGTCACTGTAGATCTGTCATCTGAGTTTATTCGGTTCCTGCTCAGTTCTTCGAGAGAACATTTTTGTAATCTTTTGCAAAAGATAAAACTCTTTTCAAATGAAATCTTCGATCCAAACTATAAACATAGAGAAACCTCTCTAACGCGCATTCACAACCTATTAGAAAATGGGCCTTAATTATCCCGAACACCTATGAATCGGGTATATAAATCCATTATAGCGGTATATTAGGCACAAATCGATGTACGGATTAAGTTTACTCCCGGTTAAGTTAAGCCACATGGGAAAATTATAGATAGGATGCGGTGAGTAACACGAACCGCATCGCTCACGACATATGCGCGTCGCAGAGCTCAGCTCATCTTACAAGTTTCCAGAAGGTTCTTGTTAACTGTCGCCCAGGATCACGAAGTTAGGCAACTAATAGATTTATTTTTATAAAATATTCAGACCTACCGACAAGAAAAATCCATCTTCTGAAAATTTATCGGCTGTGTAAGAATTGTAGGTAAATGGGGCTATTGTTAACAGTCGGCTGCTTACATACTCCCCTCTTAAAAAGACTGCAAATAGTCTTGAAAATTTATAACGGATTTCGGCGGTCAGTGTATGGTTATTTCTAGTACTTTGACTACCCATTCTTTCAATTTGTTGATCGATATTATCTCTATAAAATCGTTGAAAATAATACCCAAGCTTCGTATGCCATAGTCCTTTATTCCACTCGGCTACTGCGCCAATCTGTAGAAATACGGAGCTATACTTAATGTCATCCTTTGGATCAAATCCTATATTATTTATAATAGATGCGGTATTTGGCAATGCAGTTTCCTGCGACAATACGCTATTGCATTGACCAATTTGATTAACAGAACCATTTGTTTGTTGTAGTTCAAATTTATAATCGCAATTATCTTTATCGGTATATTCACCTTGTAAGGAATTGTAGTCAACATTACTATGACCAGCTCCAACATAGGCTGTTATTTGCTTACCATAACCCAATTGTCGGGATACTAAAAAGTTTAACTGATACTGATTGTCGGTGGGCTTATTCAATAGTAAAGAAGTAATCTTGTAGTCTTCTATATGTGTATATGAGCTTTTAGTAAGCGTATCCGCTTTATTTCGCCACCAGCCTAATCTAATTGCGTAGTTATTATTTAACCATTTCCAAGGAAGTTTATATTGCACTGCCGCCTGTAGAGTATAGAAATCAGAGATATCTCTCTTATTAGCAATTTGTCTATCCCAGAAGCCTAGGTTAATTAACAAATTTTTCTGTATTAGAAAATCACCGATTATATGAAACCCTTCATATCGTTTAACACTTTTAGCATCCTTGTGTTTTCCGCTTTTCACTGGACCTTCGTAATTTACAGCATCAGGCACAAAGTCATTACTCAGTTCAAGCAAAAAAGTAAATTCATTATGGAATTGAGGTTTTCCGAACAGATCTATTGAGGGTATGGATAAAAACCCATCAAGAGGTGATGCATGAATTGATTTTGATATCCCAAGACTACATAGCAACATTGCACATAAATACACAATTTTGCATGTAGTTTTTGTGGCAATGAAAATCGCGAGTATATTATTTTTATAGATTTTCACACAGAAAATAAATATTTCTTTCTTAAGAACGAAAACAGCTTATACATTTATTCATCTGTTTCCACTAGAAACAGAGAATTTTTAATGATTCTTATAAGTTATTTTAAAATGACGATATGGTATTCTCGTACTCCAATCATTACAGCAATTTTTTTAACACTATTGATCCAAATCGTTAATGAAATAGATAGTATTTAAATACCCATTACAAATACATTGCTATAATAAATCGAGGCATCCAGAGCATTACAGTTATCTGGATGCCTACGACTTAGGTAATATACAATCTGAAGATATAATAAGACGAACTTATATACACAATTCCTTCTATTTTACTGTTACATAGCCCCGTAAGCCTTGAGCACTTAAAGAAGTGTCATTCGTTTCTACAATATACGAACCAGCCGGTTTTGTATTTGAACCGGATAGTTTAGCCACTTGTATGCCACCGATAACGAGAGTGACTTTGTAATTTCCTGTTTCCTTAGTTAGATCTGGATGCCCCTTCTTAGTTAATTCATCCGCAATATCATCCATATTAATATTTATCCCACCATTGCTACTTGAGAATATTCTGTCTCCATTTTTTACGATATCAGCGCGCGTGGATGTTCCATCTTTCGAAATGCTCTGCACCTGCCATACCTTTCCATTAGGTACTGTTACCTTAATACTGCTGGGATCATCTGCTACCATGCTCACTTTAAGGCCTCTTGCTATTACATTAAGTTTTTCCTTGCTGTTCTCTGCAGCTATTGAGAAAGCAAAATCAATTGATGCGTTTGTGAGCGTCTTTTTTACTTGAATTAAAGAATTATCAAGTGAGATATGCCTTATTCCATTTGGAAGAATAGCAATATGGTCTCCTTGGCTATTCTTAGTAGCATTCTCGTATTCGCTCATAGTGTAGCTATACGTTTGGTCATTTGGTCCAGTGAAAGACAAAATACCTTCGTCTGCCGAAAATGCCAGTGCAGGATTTGGGATATACGTACTACTAGGCGTTAGTTGACTTACGTTAGTTGTATTAGTGATGGTCGTTAAGACCGTCGCTAGGCTACTACTCACAGTATCAGGATCAATGTTGCTTGCTTGTTCAGGACGCAACACTTGTAATTTGGTTTGTACTTTTTGGACAATCTGTTTTATTTTGTCTCCGTCAGAACCACTAATATCAATTTGTTGATTGGATTCTGATTGATCTTGTACGACCTGAGCAAATGCTTCCATAGCGGCAGCATAGTCTTCTGTTGTAGAAGAAATTGCAGAGACAAATGCATGTACTGCTGAGTTCGCTTTGGCATTACTGACGTTTTGCGCGGGACTAATATCTAGATCAATCGAGGAAAGATTCAAAACAGTCTTCGCTGTTGCAATCGAACTATCCAGTTTTGAAGAATCATAATTAGCCTCTCCGCCTGCCAACTGTGTAATAAGTGTCGATAACGGAGTTACGTACTTAATTGTTGTCGGGCCCAAAAGAGTTCCAGTAAAAGCATAGTCGGAAGTCGTTGCATTCTCGTCGTAACCAGTGTCACTACCCCCATTAACTTTGGCAATCTTGGTGCCTTCCGAACAGCTGTATTTTCCAGCAGCCTGAGTGGACCCCGTCATTTTGCCATCACAATAGTATGTTCCTCCCACGATGTACCCATCGATAGCCTGACCAGTTATCTCGGAATCCGAGTTTGTAGTTTCCGTACCAGAGTTACAAGCTCCAAGGAGAGTACAGCCAATAGCAAGTGTAATGCTATACAGAATACTTTTACTTGCGCAGCAGTCGTTCATATAAATCCTCAATGATTACTTTTAACATTACAGAAATAATAAAGAAAACACGTAAGTCGCTACTAAAATTTAAGTTTGTAGCTTGGTATATAATTTATCGTATTATGGCATCACAGTAATGAGAGCGACTAAATAGGGACAACCAGACATCGCTATTTTTATCCGTTCTATCTTTTTTCTATCGTAAAAATATAACCACTCATCAGATGCAATTATTTATATATCTTTAGTTAGGCTTTTTATCTATAATAAATATAATCCAATCATGCACTTATATAATTGTCCCCACTAATATAATAGGAACGGAATAAAAAAAAGAACATCAATTCTTGGGTTACAATTTTTAAAACTTTTGCTCGGTAACGCTATTGTTCGCGAACTCAATATCACATTGGCACCTTTTAACGGCGCATGGCGCAGTGGCAACATTTCAGCCAGGTTAGTGAAGCGTGCGGCAAAGACGGAGCATGACAAACGGACTGCCCGTACCAGTTCGTGCGTAGTCCATGTTTACGCCAGCCGGGTATGCAGCAACAGCAATGCTTGGCTGACTCTGACATCGCTCAGGCCGGCAAACGAACCGGCTTGGCTCTCCGGCAGGGTGGCCTCCGGAAGGGTGGTGAGGTAGTGGTGTACGACTTCGACGGACAGCAGTTCTACAAGTTCGCTCAGGACGGTCTACGATCTGACGTCACCAGTAGCGAACTTTTCGGCGTAGCGCTGATAACCGCATCGAGGAAGGCGCTGCTGCTGAGTTGCGCCGCGGCCATCGCATCCGGCAAAGCATCTATGACCTCTTTCCGCACAGCGGTCGGTTGGCTTCCACTTCTGTATCAAGGATTTTGATGCCTCCGCCAGATCCGCTCGAATCGACAGGCCCGCCAGCACCAGGCTCATCCACAGAAAGGTGCGACGCCGAGCGCGGGCCCCGCGTAGCTCTTGAACACAGCGAAACCAAGCCCACCACAGCCCCATGGTATACCCCCAAAGTAAAATTAACGTGCACCAAAGGGTGAGGTTTTGCGCGAGAGATTTTACTCACTAGCGACCCCACTGAGTCGCTCAACACGATGGCCATCTTGAGCACGGTGATTAGGGTCGCGGCCATCATCTGGGTCATTGCACAGTTATTGACCACTCGCAGAAGAGTGCGTCAGGGTGAAATTGTCGTTCCCCCACTGTTTGCGGCGACACTTGTTTTTATCCTGTTTATTCTCGTTGTCTGGATCATGGGCGCCTCCCCGCTGCACCTGTTATGGTGGTTTCCTCTGAGCTTTGTGCTGGGAATCGCCGTGCTGCTGTTCCCAGCGGGTCAACTGCTGGTCATGGCATGCCTGGGGCTGTTGGCCGGACTTAAGGGTCGCCATGAATCTTAGTCATTCTACAAACTCATTGGCGGATTTAATGAAGAGGCGATCGCCATTGTCGAAAGCCTGCTCGGCAGTATCGCTCAGCACTGGGATGCCGTCCGTGACGCGGCGGCGCTCGTTCTGGCCGACCGCGATTTGCTTTGGGGCGGGCCGTTCTTGAGCTCTTATGACTTTGAGGACCTCGGAACCGATGTGACTCGTCCGAAGGTCATGGCCGAGGACGTGCGGACTTAAGTTTAGTGAAAGGCTACCTTGAAATTCCACTCACCCGTACAGGGTTGAAAGACGGTCTTTATATATTCCCAAGGCGCTGCAGTGTCCCCAGAACGATGTCGAATCGGGCTAGCAGTACCGAGTCAGTAGTAGCCGAGTCGGGTGCAAATTCAACGATCAGGCTCTCTCTAGCACCGGTGTCATGTATGCTGTTGAGGATCCAGTCTTGGCGATTTTCCGGTGCGCCCCGTACGTACATCTGTGTGACCAAAGGCTCGAAACCTGGACCTCGAATCGCGAAGTGGATATGGGGGGCACGACCGGGATAGGGCACCGGTTTGATCGTTCGAAAACGATAGGCACCCTGTGCCCCAGTTATGAATTGTCCATAGCCCTGAAATCCGGGGTCTTCGGGCTTGTCTCCCCGATCCCCCGGATGTCTGTAACGACCATTGACATCGCACTGCCAGATCTCGACCTGTGCGTCTCTGACGGGACGGCCATGGTCATCGAGTACCCGTCCTATCACGTTCGAAATCTCGCCTTTGGCCGTATTCGACTGTCCAGCGATTTGCACCAAATCGTTATCCGAATCCAGGGGCAGATCGAGTGGGTAGAAGGGTCCACGAGTCTGGGCAGGCGTCGGTTGCAGGTTGGCGAGCAGGAGTCTGGGGCGCGCGGCCGTAGCGCCTAACACCGCGCCTAAAGCTAGAACTTTTCTTCTCTTGCTATTCATGGCCAGGTTGGACAACCGTTTTTAGGAGAGTATCCCCAAAAAGCTATTGTCCTCCGGTGGTGCTCGACGCGTGTTTTTGATGCCGATCTCACGAAAGCGGTTTAAATTTTAAATTTTCTTTGAGTGCGCACGGTTGTGATGCAGAGTGTTTAGGCAGGGGAAAGGCGACAAGGAAGCAGAAAGTACATTATCAAAATAATATTGCTTTCCCTAATGGCTTATTGCTGCAAGAACATTATCTGGGCAACATACTATGAAGACTCAATCGTCTATTTCCTCTTTGATCCATCTGCCCAGCACCGGGATTCCAAGTTGGCCATCCTGGTCGAGAAGCCAGCGTCTGCGCAGCCAGCGGCGAGTGCTCGCTTGTAGTTCGTTCTGTTCACCTTTTGAAAGGGCGAGCAGGGCATGTCGGACCTTTGCTGGGGCACTCTGATAAATATTGCGAAGATAATAAGCCGCTTGGGTCAACACGTCTTCCTCGATCGCGCTGACATCCTCGACCAGTGCGGTGCGGCGTTTCTGATCATTCAGGCGGGTGACGAGAAGATTGCCGTAGAGTTGGGTCAGATAGGGTTGGCCTCGTGTGCGGTCATAAATACGTTTTGCAATAGCTGTGGGTATGGCTTGAGCCGGAAACCCCGCAATGGGGCGAGTCAGGAGATTTAACGAATTCTCACGATCCAGGTGGCCGATGGGAATCTCGCGCAGATTGATAAAATGATCGTTCCATAGACTGTCCAGTTCGTCGAAGGGGGCGGCGCCCGCGGCCAGCAGGCGCAGCCTGCGTCGGTGCTGGATGATTGCACGAAACAGCCCCATGAGCTTTAATAGATCCCGCCTGTCACCGGGGAAAAGCTCTTCCAGACGCTCGAATTCGTCGATGCAGATCAGGATGCGGTGGGTGCCGGCAACTTCGTCCACTGCCCTGAACCACTGGCTCCCGGTCTCGAAGATCGGTCCATTGGCAAGCTTGGGTAACGTCATCTGACGGTCGCGAGAGGCCTGTTCTAGGGTCTGGCGTTCCAGTGCCTGAAAAAAGGCTTGCGCCGAATCCACGGGATTGTCCTGCAGATCGAAAAACACGCAAATGGCATCCGGGAGCTTAACGGGCAGCATCCTTAATAACGAGGTTTTGCCGCAGCGGCGCGGGCCGATCAGGGAGATCGATACGGATCGGTCGGGATCCGCGAGCAGAGTTTCGATCTGCTGTATTAATTTCTCGCGGCCACGGAACAGCGCCATGCCCTGCTCCGGCGAGAGCGGCTGGCCGGCGTAAAAGGGGTTCGGCAACTGGGAGGAGGAAATGGCCACCGTCCGGGTGCCCTTTTCACGGACGATTTCTTTCCAGCTCCGCAGGGTCTCATGCAGGGCTGTGGCGAGAGGTCCGGGGCTTCCAAGGAGTTGGTTTTCAATAGCCGCCAGTTTTTTTGCGCGCGCTTCAGGTGCTCCATCTGGTGATGAGGGTTACCGGCGTTGTCGGCGGCGAGCAGATAGCGCGCTGTTTCCCTGAAGGCGAGCAGCATGGGGTCCGCACCCTCGACACCGGGTAGCCATTGACCTTCGAGCTGCACCGCGTCTTCGAATCGGTTGTTACGCCCGAGGGCGGTCAATTCCCTCGCCTGCAGACGTGCGAGGGCCGTTCGACCGGCGCGCCGTTGTCCCGGAGCGATGGCGCAGGCTTCCAGCACCCGGCGTACCAGAGCCGGGTCTCTTTCGGCGGTCAGCACGATATGGCGGACCAGGAACGGGTAGGGGACATAGCTCAGATCGTGAAAGAGCACCGGGGAATAGCGCAGGGTTGCTATCTCGCGATTATTGCTTACCAGAAAATAGAGCAGGATTTGAATAAGGGCCTCTAAGGGATATAGGGGTAGGCGTATGACAGTAACGCCCCCGGCCACGCCCCCGGCCACGCCCACGGCCACGCCCACGGCCACGCCCGCGGGATTGATTTCAAATCCGACCATATGCAGGATTAACGAGACCGCAATAGCGAAGAGGGGCGTGGCCGATATCAGCAAGGCAAACATCCGCCGTACGTAGCTGCGCCGGATATCCCTGCTCTCGTCTCGCAGCCGCCAGAGACGCCATGCGCTGTCGCCCGGCCCTTCGATGCCGCAATGGCGCAGGCGTCGATGCAGCATGACGGGCTGCATGAACAGCAGCCATAGGAGCGCCCAATAGCCCGGCAGACATGAGCTATCCGTGCTTAGGCCTCTTCCCTCAGCCATTCCACAAGTACCTCGCCGAAGGGTTTGCCTTCCTCGGTCGCCAGCCCCCGGCTGCGCAGGCTACGGCGCATGGGAGTGCCGGCCAGTGAGGCGCGCAGGGTATCGCGATCGCGCTCGTCCAGCATTCTCCACAGTTCCCTGAGCCGCGCGCTGGCCTCGGATATGAAATCTTCCAGCGCTGCTTCGGTGCTCCTTCGTTGTTGCCGAGCCTCGACCAGATGACGGCCGAGCAGTTGCAGGTAATAGGGATTTCGACCGGCCCATCGACGCATCAATGCGGCATTTTCTTCATCCAGAAATACATCACCCAGCCGCGTATCACATCCTCAGCCGCTTCGGGCTCCAGCAGGCCAATCCAGAGCAGTTGCAAGCGGTTGTGAAACGGCGAGCCACGGCCCAGATCCTCGTAGACCTTATCCAACTCCCGGCGCGAACAGAGCATCAGGCAGATTCTACCCAGCATGCCCCGCAGCCGCTCGAAGAAGCGGTGTTCGAATAGAGGCAGCAGGCCGTCCACCTCGTCCACCGGAATCAGCGGCGTCAGACCGGGGGCGCCGCTGATCTCCGCCCAGCGGGAGAGCACGTCGGCGGCACCGTCGGCATCGTCAGGCGCATCGAAGCCACCGATAGCCTTGACGAAGGCTTTGACCGAGACGCCTTCAGGACCTTCCCCGCTCACCAGGCGCACCACCCGACCCTTGGCTTCTGCTGCTCGCTGCCAGGTGATCAGCAGCGAGCTCTTGCCGATGCGCCAGTCGCCCACCAGGGACAGACTGCGGCTTTCTTCCAGACCCCTTTCCAGTTCACCCAGCAGACGTTCACGCCCGAAGAAGCGGGGAGGAATGACGGGCGTCCAGGGATCGTAAGGATTATCCTTGGTGCCCGTATGTTCTAAAGCAGAGCGCTCGTTGCTAGCGTGCTGGCGGGGTGATGCTGCATCTTCGAGTCGCAATTCTGTTTTGCCGGGGTAGACGGGCTGTTCTTTCGCAGAGTCCTCATGCTTATTGGGGAAGGGGGGTTCGGTGTCCGGCGGCTTCTTTAATTCCAGGCCTTCTAGCAACCGTGCACGTGCCTCGGACTCCTCGGTGATCTGGCTGAGATCGATGTAACTGCGCGGGCCGAGTAGCGAACCCGCAATATCGCAATCGGAAATCCGCACGGGGACGATCGTTCCCGTGCGCCCGGAGGGATCGCGGCTCAGGGCCTGAGTGAGTTCGGCTAGCGTATATTCGCTGCTGAAGTAGTGGTCGGACAGCACGATCAGCACACGCTTGGCTTTGCGACCCGCTTCTTCCATATGCAGTACAAAGTTCTGTCCGGTCTGAAAATGCCAGTGCTGATATATCAGTTTATATCCGGCGGCCTTGAGCTGCCAGGCGATCCAGTCTCCCCAAGCTTTGTCTTTGCTGTTGAGGCTGATGAAGAAATCGATCACGACTGTTCCCCCGATTTAGACATGCAATTTGCGGTGCGGGTCCGTGTCGGTTGCCTCAACAATCCACTGCATTTATTTGATTCTAACGAATCATCGTTTGATTACTCCAGTCCGCTTATCCAGGCCGACATCACCTCGACGATCTCTTCCCACACCGACTCTTGTTTTCGGCCGAGCCGTTTGAGCACATTGAATGAATGATCGCCACCTTCAATTGTGTGCAGGGTGGTCGGGGTGTCGAGTCGTCCCAGCACCGAGTCAAGTAGGGTCAGGTCGCATAGGGGGTCGCGCGTGCCTTCGATGAACAGCATGGGGCATTGGATTTGGGGGAGGTGCTCGGCGCGCAATCGTTCCGTATTGTTGGAGGATGCAGAGGATATCCCAGAAAGATCAAGCCCGTGCACTCTTCCCCCTGTGCCGCCAGGTGTGAAGCCATGCGTCCACCCAGGCTCTTGCCTGCGAGGAATAGACGCCGGGGGCGAAGCGTGGCGTCTTGACGGACCGACTCTATCACCGTTCGCCACGTATTTTCCAGCACAGGTGCTCGATCCGGGGCCTTGCGGCCGCGTTCTTTGTACGGGAAGTTGAACTTCACGCTCAGCATTCCCCGTCGCTCCATGGACTCGTGCACATAGCACAGAAACGGGTTGTTCATGTCGTTGCCGGCGCCGTGTGCCAGAATCAGCTGCATCCCGTTCGCTATCGTCATAGTCTTGCGGAATCGCCCATATCGACGAGATGATCTTCTCTGGGGCTACCGTTATCTTTCGTTTCAGAGATTGCATGCTGGACAGAGGTCCATTAGGGAAAAATAGAAAACAATAAATAGCGAATTTACCGAAATCGGTTTGAGAACGCTAGATTCGGAATTACTGCGCTGCTTGCGGCGGGGACATTGCAATGGGGTGAATTAGAGTCTGACTTGGACAATATACTCTGGCCCTTTCGCAAGCGCCTGTTCACGGAGCTCGGCAAGCAGGTCCGGCTGCTGGATGCCATCCCACCGCCTTCGATGCGTGACCCCCACGACCGGGCCGTTGCGCTGCTCCATCGAGGCATGCCCACTTTGCCACCCTCAACGGCGTAAATCTGGCGCAATCACGTCTTGCGCGTCACGCGCAAGCGTAGCTGAACAGTGGTGAAAACCGCCATGGTGATGAACGTGAACGAGGTGCTGACAAGCGTGGCGATCCCGGCGCCTGCGGGACCATAGATGCGCGTGAGCACCATTAGCATCGGCACGAAAATCAACAGCATGGATACGACGTCGATCCGCAAGGGAATGCTTGGTCGTCCCATCGCATATAGGGCGGGGTCCATTGGAAAGCCACTGACGGTGATCACCGCGGCCGCGACGAGCAGAACCAGCGGCGGATACGCGCCGGCGAACGGCGCACCGAAGAAGAAAATTAGGAACGGCTGTCCGAACGCTAGCGCCAGCGCCAGAAACAGCGCGCCGGCGCCACCAGCCACGGCGCCGCTGCGTAGAATCAGGTAGGCGAACTGGTCCCAGCCGCCGTGGCTGTCGAGCCGTGCGAACTCCGGGTAGATAGATTGATTCAGTAGTTCGGCGGGTTTGGTCAGAGCCGTGGCAATGTCGCGGCTGATCCTAAACAGACCGGCGGCGGCCGGTCCGGCCACAAACCCGACTAGAAAGGTGCTCATCTGGGTAGTGACGATCTGAATCGAGGAATGCAGATTGGAGAAAATGGAAAACCGCCAGATCCCGCCGTGAAGCATGCTCAATCCCGTGAACGACAAGGTCAACCCTTTGAGGCGTCCGTCGCGGTATATTTCGCGCCAGCCCAGATAAGCGAGCAGCTGCCCGCCCACCGTGCCGGCGACAAAGTAGGCCAGCAGGTAGGCCCAGAACGGTGCCGATAGTAGCGCCGCGATCCCCACGCCGATCAGCCGCAGCAACGGCGTAACCACGGTTTGCATGGTCAACAATTCAAAGCGGTCGTAAAGCCTGAGCAATCCCGTCGGCGTCGCGACAATGCTGAACGGAATGAGCAAGCTGTACGGCTGGGCGCAGGAAATCACTTCGTCGCTCCAGCCCACGTGCGGTCCGATATAAGGCGCGGCAAAATATCCCAGCAGCGAGCCGACGATAACGCCGGCAATGTCAAGCAGCGTTGTGAATTTCACCAGCGCCTGCAATCCCGGCGTGTCGTCCTCATCCAGGCACACCGCGCCGTATTTGATCACCGCCTGCGAGGATTGAAACGTGGCAAGCGCGGTGATCACCGGGACATAGGTCTGCACAAGGATCAGAACGCCGAATTTCTCCGCGCCTAGGCTTTGCGCGGCGACGCCGAGGGTGCCGAGGCTGAGCAGGCCGGTGGTGGCGCGGCCGCCGAGCATGAAGCCCGCGTTCTTGAAAACGCGTCTGAAGATGCCGTCGGCAAACCATCGGCGCATGGTGCGCGGCACGTGTAAAAGGACATTCATTCAGACTCGCGTTCTTTACTCTGCCATCCTCGCCCGTCGGCAGAAGTTTCGGAAACTACAGCCCTATGGCGCGGCAAGACAATGATTATGTGCAATGCAGCGTCTTCCCGGTTGGTCCGCTGGATCTCTACGCCTTTTCTCCACCTGCCTTGTGCGCCAAGCTATCCGCATCGGCGTCGGTCATCGTGGTGCTCACTGTACCGGCGATTTAATCCTAGAGCTCATCGCTCTGCATGGCTTTCTTTGCGTGGCTCAGGCCCCACATGGCGCTCAACCGCAATTACAGCGCCGTGGGATGGAGCGTGGCCGGCCAATGCGGAGACCGAAGATGCCGACGAGTAGGACGAGGGATAGCCCGACTTATTGACGTTGATGGCCACGCGTCCACGGGTTTCGCCTTTGATTAATTTCGCGGTTAACGCGCGAATGTCGAATAGTGGCTCAATAGGTGGTTATGATATTGTATTTTGCCTCGTCCAGATCCATCGCCAGATGCTTCCACGCCGTTGCCCGTCACGCCGGATCCAATGGGGAGTAGATGATGCCTAGCAGTTTCACTCCGCGCCAAGATGAATGGAATCACCTTCGTCGGCAAACCGGCGCCGTCCGCCAGTCCGCCGGCAGCTATGGCCCATTCCTCCTTTGTCTGAGTCAGCACCATTGCCAGCATTTGGTCGCCAACGCTGGCCATCGCCGCCCAGCGTGCTTTCTCCGAGGACTTCGTCGCGTGGTTGAGATCGGTGTAGGCGAGGAAGTCCGACGCATCCAGTAATCTCAGATATCGTAGGTCTCGGCGCAACCCGTGGAGGTCACGACTTTATAGCCGAGTTTGGACAGGGTCGCGGTGGGCTCTGAACCCATGACAAAAACGGAGTTAGGCCGTGTTGTTTGAATGCAGCGACAAGATAAAACTTTGATAGTTCTGGTGTGGTTTTATAGCACGTAGCTTTGAGTGAGTTCAGTCAACCCCAGCATCACTCCGAAGTTTTACCGAATTCCTGTTCATCGAAAGGCGCCTCTGTCCCTGCACTCCTTGTCGTCGGCAAAGTGCCCAAACAAAGAAGCCACTACCCCACTGGGTAGTGGCTTCTGGTGCTCTATGGCACTTTCGGTATTGTCAAGCTGCAAGCAATGATGCAAAGATATCTCGACCGATTATAATCGCTTGTGGTAGAAGAGGTATTAAGATCTCCTAACAACTTCGTTGTTTTTCAGGAAGTATCATATATACATCAGCTACTTACCTCATTTCCTTTAAACTCTAAATCCTAAAAATCTAATTCTTACAGACATAGCAATATTCAATAAACAAAAGATCTTGAATTCATGATCTTCTGGTTGCCCGCTTTTTTAGGAAGAGCGGGTCTACGAAGATTACAAAGTGGGACTAAACAAGTGGGAAATGAAGTGGAGAAGGAAATGACCTCATACAATGATGATTTCTGCGAACGGCTTCACAATCGTATCGATATTACGGAGTTCCAGCAGTTTGCACCTGAGAATGACCAGCCCACAACGGACAGCATTACGGGCCGGGAGATTCGAATTAATCGAGCACGCAGTCAACGCAAGTTTGAACTTCGGCCCTCTCAATCTCGAGAGGGAAACGCCGTCGTTCCCGTCGAAGACTGCCAGTATTGCAGGGGCAGAACTCCAAGCACTTTGTTTTATCTGTCCGAGGCCGAAACGAAAGAAGGCGGAACGGCCTTAATATGCACCGAGCGCCACTCGATAAATGCCGCTCAGGCGTCTTTTACAGAGCAAGGTATTGATGCTAGTGAACTGGCTCAGGTGGCCACGGTCCGCGAGATCGAAATGTTTTTTGCTATGCTTGACAGTACCGAGCCTCATGTGGCCGAGGACATGAGAAGACGGCGCTGGTTGATGCGAACATTCCTGAATCTCACGCCAAGCCGCGTACGGCGTTACCCTCCTTGCACTGGAGAAGCGAAGTGTATTGTCATCGCGAGCCACCCCGAGTACCACTATCTCTACCTCGACGAACTTCCACTGCGTGTCGTAGCGAGCCTGGTAGAAAGCTGGAAAGTATGGGAAGCATACAGTCTCTGGCGTAACGCGGTCACCGGGCGAAGCGAATTGGACCAACTAAGAGCACTCCCATTCATTAACGGAGGCAAGCGCCCAGAGGCTGGTCAGAGCGTGTACTGCTTTCACAGTCAAGTATTCATTGCTAAGGTGCCAGAAATATACCTGAGGATTAAGAACCGGCGCGAACAACAGGGTAAGTGTGGAGTGTGTGAAGTCCTGGAGGCTAAGAACAATGGCTCAGAACCAAAGTTTGAAGTCTACGCCAATAGTACGATGACCCTCTGCGTCAATCCAGCTCCACCGAGAAATCTGTCTTTTATTGCGGCTCCCCGGCGTCAGGATGGGCACTGTTTGAGCCATATTGGAGGGTTGAAAAACTCAGACACTGCGGACGTATTGCAACGCGCGATAGCTATCTATCGCCGCCTGATGGGCAATGTGCCCGGCTACAATGTGATCTTGCGCTCCGGCCCGGAGATTAAGCACCTGCACATAGAGATCATTCCGAAGACGGGTACCAACGTGCCGGCCGGATACGAGGACCTCACCGAAGAAATTATTATCACGCAAGATCCTGAGGAAACCGCGAATCTGTTGAGGCGTCGCTATGCGTAGACATGGAACCCCTGGATGACGAACGGGAAGGCTTCTAGCAACATTTCCAGCACAGGCAACACATACGCTTCGCTAATGCACTGTACAGAGGCGACGTTCTCGAATGGGGTGATTTCGTCTACGACGTAGTTGTGATAGACAGCTATACGCCCAACTTATCGCCCTTGTTCAGAGTCCCATCCCTCAGACGAATCAAGGTGCCATGAATCCACGCGTAGCGTTCCGGCACGTTCTCCATCGAAAACCCAATCGCTTCGGTGCCAGCCAGAAAAGCGCGGATCGGTTTAATAGTCACTAAGCCTAAATCATTCATGATAGCTTTCATCCTCCTGTCATGAACAGGTGCGGCGCTATTTCAGACTCAATTTGTGTTAGAAATAAGCCCTCCTCTTTCAGACTCATCTTGTATTGGAAGAGACTCAGCCTTGCAGGCTGTGGGTATATGGTTATAAAGTATACACATGCTGCCCCCGCAATCTGCTTCAGGAGAATTCCAGGCCTTATCTGCCTTGGTGCTGAAGATTGTTTTCTCGTCGGGCACATAACTGTTAAAGGATATAGGGTTACATTACCTTTTATAAGCCAATTCGTCTTAGCTACTATGAACCTATCCGGAATATTAGTCATGGCCTCACCAGAGCATATCGACGAAGCCGTGGCTACCGTCGGCGCCTTAGAGAATGTCGAGGTGTATCATGTCGATCGTCAAAAGGCACGCTTCGTGGTCGTGCAAGAAGCGGAGTCCATCGATGCCGAGGTGGATGGCCTGAAGCGCATCAAGAAATTGCCGCAGGTGCTCCTGGCGGAGATGGTCTACCATTATTTTGCGGAGGACGATCAACTCATGACCGAGGTGCCTATGGAACTGGACGCGCTTGAAGCTCTGAATCGAGGAAAGGTGCTCGATTATCTCAATGACAGCTGAGCTTTGCGTTGTTAAACAAATTAAGTCGGAAACAGATTCCTAAAATAAGAATAATGGGTTTTACCAGGTTATAAGCCTTTGAGCTTCAGAGGAGGTCCGAGATGACGGTTTCACGCCGAGATTTTCTAAAGTCGAGCATCGCCGCGACTACCGCGGCGACAGTGGGTATTCCCCTCAGCCAGTCGATCCGGGCCGAAGATGCCGATTTAGGCATACAGTGGGACAAGGGTGTATGCCGTTTTTGTGGTACGGGTTGCGGCATCATGGTAGGCACCAAAGAGGGCAGGGTGGTCGCCACCAAAGGCGACCCGGATGCGCCGGTAAATCGAGGGCTAAACTGTATCAAGGGTTATTTCAACGGCAAGATTCTCTATGGAAAGGATCGCCTCACCACACCTCTTTTGCGCGTGAGGGACGGTAAGTTCGACAAGAAAGGGAAATTCACCCCAGTCAGCTGGGAGCGGGCCTTCGACGAGATGGAAAAGCAGTTCCGCAAGGCCTATTCTGAGTTGGGCCCCGCGGGCATTGCGATATTCGGTTCCGGACAATACACCATTCCGGAAGGCTATGCCTCCGCCAAGCTCATGAAGGCGGGATTTCGCAGCAACAACATCGACCCCAATGCGCGTCACTGCATGGCCTCGGCGGTGGTTGGTTTAATCCAGACCTTCGGTATCGACGAGCCGGCCGGTAACTACGATGATATCGAACTGACCGACACCATCATCACCTGGGGGGCCAACATGGCTGAGGCCCACCCCATCCTGTGGTCACGCGTGGCGGACCGGCGGCTGAGCCATCCCGATGTCAAGGTGGTCAATCTCTCCACCTTCGGCAACGAGACCTCCAATATCGCGGATCTGGAGATTATATTTAAACCCGGCACCGACCTGGCGATCTGGAACTATCTCGCTCGCGAGATCGTTACGAGGGACGCAGTCGATCACGATTTCGTCAAGAAACATTGTGTATTCGCCACGGGTCCTTACGACATCGGCTATGGAATGCGCGATACGGCGGAATATGCCTTCGATGCGGAAAAGGACGTCATGGCCAAGGAACTGGAGGTCACCCTGGACAAATATGAGGCCATTGCCCAGAGGCGCAAGCCCGGCGAGAAGATCAAGCAGAATAACCGCGCCAAGCCCGTCGCTCACTGGATGATCACCTACGAGCACTTCAAAGAGGCTGTAGATCCTTACACACTCGATTTTGTCGCTGAGCTTGCTAAAGGCGACCCGGACGAGTCGCTCGACAAGTTCAAGGAAAAACTCAAACAGCTCGCCGATCTGTACATCGAGCCCACACGCAAGGTGGCCACCTTTTGGACCATGGGCTTTAACCAACATTACCGGGGAAGCTGGGTCAATGAGCAAGCGTATATGGTGCATCTGCTGCTCGGCAAACACGCCATGCCAGGCAACGGTGCGTTTTCGCTCACCGGCCAGCCGTCGGCCTGCGGCACGGCCCGCGAAGTTGGAACGTTCTCGCATAGGCTTCCGGCCGACATGGTGGTGGAGAACCCCAAGCATCGCGCGCGTTCAGAGAAAATCTGGAAGCTTCCCGCCAATACCCTGAACCCAAAGGTTGGCAGTCACATCGTCAAAATAATGCGCGATCTGGAGGATGGCGGTATCAAATTCGCCTGGGTGCAGGTGAATAACCCTTTCCAGGCCACTGCCAATGCCAATCACTGGATCAAGGCCGCGCGTGAGATGGACAACTTCATCGTGGTTTCTGACCCCTACCCCACGATCTCGGCAAAGGTGAGTGATCTGATTCTGCCCACTGCGATGATCTTCGAGAAGTGGGGCCTGTACGGTAATGCCGAAAGGCGCACCCAGGCCTGGCGTGAGCAGGTGCCGCCTCCGGGCGAGGCACGTAGCGATGTCTGGCAGACGCTCGAGTTCTCCAAGCGCTTCAAGCTAAAAGACGTGTGGAAGGGGCAGAAGGTCGGCGGATTAAAGTCCGATGGTTTCGAGGACGGCGAGCTACCGGATGTGCTGAAAGAGGCTCAACAAATGGGTTATTCGCTGGAGGACAGCCTGTACAAAGTCCTGTTCGCCAACGAGGACAACATCAAGGTCAAGTGGCCGGATCCCGTGGCTAAAGGGCATGACAATCACACTGTAAAGGCCCTGGGCGAGAACTGGTTTCCCGAGAAGGCTCTTTTCAATGAGTACATCCTGTTCGGTAAGGGGCATATGCATGACTTGGCCGAGTTCGACGTCTATTACCGCGACGACGTGCGCGGACTCAAGTGGCCGGTGGTCGATGGCAAGGAAACCCAGTGGCGCTTCAATGCGAAATACGATCCCTATGTGAAGAATGGCGATTTCGAGTTCTACGGCCCGGCTTTGAAGGCGATACCCAGCGGGGATCTGGACAAGATCACCAGCAAAGAGAAGTCCAGTCTGACTGGCAAGGCCAAGATCTTTTTCCGACCCTACGCCGCACCGCCCGAGCAACCGGATGATCATTATGATATGTGGCTGTGCACGGGTCGGGTCCTGGAGCATTGGCACACCGGTACGATGACCCGCCGTGTTGCGGAACTGCACCGTGCCGTGCCCACCGCCTTGGTCTATATGCACCCCGACGACGCTAAGGCAAGGGGAATGCGGCGCAAAGACGTGGCTTGGCTTGAGTCGCGACGCGGCAAGATCAAGGCCGTGGTGGAAACCCAGGGGCGCGACCGGCCGCCCAAGGGGTACACCTTCGTGCCCTTCTTCGACGAGGCGGTTTTCGTCAACAAGCTGCTTCCCGATGTGACTTGCCCGATGTCCAAAGAGACGGATTTCAAGAAGTGCGCGGTGAAGGTCTACAAGGCCTAAGCCCGTATCGTGTCCATGTTGCCAGTGTATTGCACCGCCAACATGGTGACCGATCTTGCGGCTTGGCTGCGAGGCAGGCTCGGTATCAGAGATATGTTCAGGCTGAGCCGCAGTATCCGCTACAGTGTTTTGAGTGTGGCACTGATACTGTCGGCGATTATGGGCGTAGCTGCCTTCGAGTGGGTCAGTCCCATCAGCATGTTGCATCGCGAGCTCATCTTTGGAATAGGTCTCGGCTGGACGGCCGTGTTGGGGGTATTTCTTTTCGATCTGCTGATTTTGAGGCATGGCTGGTGCGGTCATCTCTGCCCTTTGGGGGCATTCTATGCCGTGCTCGGAAAGATTGCACCGATTCGGGTACGCTTCGACACACCGACTTGCACACATTGTGGGGAATGCGCCCGGGTCTGTCCTGAGCCGCAGGTGCTCAATCTGAAAAAGGCCGCCGCCGTCGGGTTTATCGATTCTGGGGAATGCAGCAATTGTGGGCGCTGTCTCTCGGTATGTCCGGAACGGACTTTGAGTTTCGACCGGCGCACACGCATTAAAAGCCATAATTAAGCATCGACTAAATGACCGCGAAGTTGGAGGAGAGCCGCATGAAATTGACAATGTTACTAGGTATTCTCTCAATCGCTCTGGTTGCCGTTGGTTGCGTTTCCGCCGGGGGAAGGACTGCAGACGACGTGACAGCGGGGCAAAGCAAGGCCATCGAAGACGAGGATATGGGACTCAGTAAGACCAGCGTGTTCGACACGCCTACACCGAAACCCTTCAGTTACGGAAATTTAAGCGAGGCCCTTCCCGTATCCTTTACAGGGGCCCCGCCTCAGATTCCTCACGCCATCGACAACTATCTGCCTCTGACCGCTAGCCGTAATCAGTGCATGGCTTGTCACGATCAGCCTGATATGATCGGTCACAAGGCCAAGGGTCTGCCGACCCCGATGCCTAAAAGCCATTACACCGATCTGCGCAGGAGCCCGGAGAAGCCAGGCAAGCAGGTCAGCGGAACGCGCTTCGTGTGTACTCAGTGCCATGTTCCGCAGGCCGATGTGACACCTCTGGTAGAGAACACCGCTGAAAAACCGGGCAAATAAACTAAAATCAAAGAATGGATCGGGCCCGAAGGCACTTTCTAAAGGGAGGGTTTCTAACCCGTGAAGGGCGCGATAGGCTTGTTCGTCGCAGCAACGCGCTCGGTCCCCCTCCCCCTTGGCATGCGGGTCAATTGCGGAGGGAGACTTGTGCGGCCTGCGGGCATCCTTGTGTCGCGGCTTGTGAGATGGATATCATTCGGCTACATGGCCCCGAATACAGGTTGGCCGGAACACCTTTTCTGAACTTCGAGAGCGGGGGTTGCAGCTACTGCCATGCCTGCGTCGATGCCTGTCCCATGGAACTTGAGGAGAGTGTACAGGAACCGATCAGAATCGGCTTGGCGTTCTTGGATAAGCAAGCCTGTCTGGCATGGGAGGGTGTGTTGTGCATGAGCTGCAGATTTGCCTGTAGCTGGCGGGCTATCGATCTGGATGCAAAGTCCCGCCCTGCAATCAACGCCGAGGTGTGCACGGGTTGCGGGAGGTGCGTGGGTGTATGCCCAAAACAGGCTATCACCATAAAGTCGCCCTACGGAGTTGCCGGATATTGACTAGACATATCGATCCCTTCAAACGGCAGATTGAATACGTGCGGCTCTCGGTTCCCGACCGCTGTGACGTTCATTGCGCCTACTGTATGCCGAGGGCCTTCAAGAGTTTCGCCGAGCTGGATTACCGGTTGACTTTCGGCTAAATCGAACGCGTTGTGCGGGCGTTCGGAGCGTTGGGTGTCAGACGTATCCCCCATAAAGCCCTCGGTACGAACCGATGACGGCCTAACCGAGTCCGAGATGCGTACTTTCAACATCCGACCCCTACTTGATCCCCTCAAACCGGGCGAGGACAAACACGACCAGCTCCTACAATGGTTGAAGGATGAAGGCATGTAGTGGCTGAGTAGAGTGCGGTGAGATTGTGAATCACATCGATCACACAGCTTTGCACAGCGGGTCCTTACATGCGAATTCTCATCCTTGAAAAAGCGGTTTCGTGTTGATCAATAGCCTCCAAAACGCGGAATAGATTTTCTAAACCTTCTTTTTCATCGAGCGGTAACGAATCGAAAGCGCTTGCTGGAGTCCAAGGCGATGTTTGGGTGGGCAAGTCCAGATAGGCGATGTCGATCGAGGCCAATGGTTTGTGCATCTTCGCCGGGTATAACCTGCTCAATCCCGACAAGATGCGCCGCTTCTGTATCTTTATGGATTAGACTATGCTGTAGCTGCGCTAATCAATTACGGCCTACAGAATGTATCGTCTTAACGATATATTAAACGTCGAACCTCGACCGAGTGCTGACTCAACCCAGATCCTTCCGCCTAATTGATTGACAGTTCTTTTTACTATGGAAAGTCCTAAGCCCGTTCCCTCATATTGCCTCCTGGAAACAAGTCTATAAAAAGGATTGAAAATGTCTCCAAGCCTCTCAGGATCAATCCCTATCCCATTATCTCGAACCGTAACAGTGTACCTATCACCTTCGATTATCCCGCCAATGTCCACTTTGCGAGGGGAACTCTCATTGTATTTCACTGCGTTGAGAATGATGTTCTGGAAGATCAAAGTTGTTTTCGATTTTTCCCCGATTACTGAGCTCAGGGAATTCTGTACTTTAACGATAGCATTTCTTTCGTGTAGATAATCGCCATTAAATTCGATGATTTCTTGAAAAATTCGATTGAGATCTATCGGGATTAGGGACTCTTCTAAGATTTCAGATTTAAGGTAGGACTCAAGTCCAATCATGAGTGCTTCAACGCGCTTTGTTTGATTAATGATCGAAATGATATCCTGCCTTGTACTTTCTTTGAATACATCAGCCTTTTCCAGTAGTGCTTGAGCTAAGAAATGAATCCTTCGAATTGGGGTATAAAAATCATGCGAAAGGTTATTACAAAAGCTTTTTCTCTCTTCGATTTCAGATCTTAGTTTATTGTCAAATAGTTTTCTTTCGATAGCATATTCCGTTGTTTTATAAATGAGCTCGGCGCTGAGGCGATCCTTAGTGAGATAATCTTGGATTCCCTGCCTTATAATTTCCTTAGCGTGATCCAAATCGTCTTGAGATGTGAGTACAATGATTGGTATCGTGACATTAAGGTGCAACAGCCAATTCGTGGTTTTTTTTATGTCACTGTCAGACAAGTTTAGGTCGGAATAGATTACATTATATTCAGGGTTGCCTTGCAGATTGACGGAAGCTTCCTTAATGGTCTCGCAAGTGTCGATCTGAGCAGTCCCTTGATAACCCTGCTGCAAGTATTCACGTATCAATGTGGCATGGTCAGGATCGTCTTCTATTAATAAAGCATACATATATTAATCTTTAAGTGTCAGAGTCAGTACAATAGTCCGCTAATAAATTTAAGTGATTTGATCATCTTAGTTAGTTCATCAAAACGAATGGGCTTCGTTAGAAACGTACATGCTCCCAGGTCATAGGCTTTTTTTATTTCAACGTCGTTTGTGCTTGTCGTAATGATTACCGTGGGAATATGTTTCAATCTTTCTGACGCCTTAATGTAACTTAAGACATCAAATCCGTTTCTTAAAGGCATTTTGATGTCTAACAGAGCGAGATCCGGGAGCTCTTCGGGCGTTGCTGATTCTAAAAATTTGATCGCCTCTTTCCCATTGGAGAAGCGCGTTATATGATAATTGACATTCGCTGCGCGGAAAGTTTCCATCATCAAATCGGCGTGATCATCATTGTCCTCAGCCAATAAGATGGAGACCGGTTTTTGTATCGCACCATTGCTCATTATCCCCTCTCCTTCTTAAGTAACTGCTTTTCAACGGTAAGAAAATTGAAAAAGTTGAGCCTTGGTTTTCTTCGCTTTCAAATGAGATAGACCCCCCGTGGCGTTCGACGATTTTCTTTACGATGGCAAGTCCGACACCTGATCCTTCTTTAATTGTTGGGTGAAATCGTTCAAAAATTTTAAATACTTTCTCATGTTGGTCCCGTGGAATTCCTAAACCGTTATCGTGCACGAGGACTTCTATGCTGTTGCCTTTTTCGCTAAATGAAATTTGAATTTCGGGAGCTACATTGGGTTTGGCGTATTTTATAGAGTTGGAAATGAGATTGGAAAACACTTGTGAAAGAAGATTTTCCTGGGCCATAATTTTATACGTACTTTTCTTAACGTTGATTTGTGCATGACTTTTACGGATTTCTTCTTGAAGGAAAGCGCAACTTCTTTCAATCACTAAAGATAAACCCACTTCGTCAAACTCGATTGTCCTGTAGCTGACTCTTGATAAATTGAGCAAATCTTCGAGAAGCCTTCCCATATGTTTTGAATTCTTAATTATTCTTTTAACATAGTCGTCAAGTCTGGCATTGCTTCGGATCGGCTCTTCGCTTTCCAGTAACTCAGAGAATCCTGAAATGTTCACGAGTGGGGATTTCAAGTCGTGTGAAACAGTGTAGACAAACTGCTCCAGATCAGAGTTTTTCTTAGCAAGCTCGATATTAAGATGATCCAGATCCTTTTTCTGGTTCTCCAAAAGTCTATTCTTTGCACGAATTTCTTGTTCGGCACTTTTTCTTTCTGAAATATCCACTATAGAGCATAAGATAATTACACCATCCGTTGTAGAAATCGGATTGAGACCGATCTCAACCGGAATCTCCTTACCATCCTTCGCTAGCCCGAACAAATCTCGTCCTTCACCCATCCGTCTTGTTACTGGAAATGATAGATAGTTTCTTCTAAACGAGGGATGTGTTTCTCGAAATTGATCAGGTACGAGAATCTCAATGGGTTGATCTAATAATTCTTCTCGTTCATAGCCGAAAATTCTCTCTGTCTCTAAGTTTGCGAGAACAATTTTTCCATTCGCATCGGTCATGATCATGGAGTTAGGCGCCGCTTCCACAGCCAGTTTGAATTTCCGCTCGGCTCTTTTCTGTTCGGAGATATCTCTAATGATCTCAGAGATACTCGTTACGATCCCATCGTGATCCCTTACAGGGAAAGCACTAACTGAAACGTCTATTTTCGCACCGTTCTTCGCCCTTCGCGTCACCACCACATGGCTAAAGCCCCCTTTTGTTTGGTTCATCTGCTCAAAAACGGTCAACCCTGTGGGATCGGTGTCTGGTATAAGAATCGAAATTTGTTGGCCGATCGCCTCGTCTGTTCGATAACCGAAAATAATTTCAGCCTGATGGTTCCAACTGGAGATTGTGCCGTCAAGCTCGATGGTGACGATCGCATCTGTTGAAGACTCGACAATGTCTCGATATCTGCTTATTTCAGCAGTTTTCTCTTCCACGAGTGCCTTAAGTCTTTCTTGCTCATTTTGCTTTTGTCTCTCTAATTCTTTTTTTGCGCTGATATCCCGCCCGATAGCTAACAAGCTACTCGCACACCCCGATGAATCCGTAACGCTTTGTATAGCAAATTCAAGATCTACCCATTTATCCTCCTGGGTTTTCAGCTTGAGTTCTATGGATGCATTTTGAATAGCCCCTGTTGCGATTTCCCGTATGGCTCTACCGACTGACTCCAGGTCTTCAGGATGAATTAGATGCGTATAACTCTTGCCGATCCAATCATCCACTTTGTGTCCGGTGATCTGCTCAAATGCCGGATTTAATGAAGTGATAATGCCTTCAAGGGTGCCGGTACTAATGATGTCGCTCGCAGAATTCAAGACCCTTTGTAGATTTTCATGAGCAGCTCTCGTTCTTTCTTCCGCCTGCTTGATTTCCGTAATATCAAAGCCAACACCTTGGATGAATCTAGGCTGGTTGGTCTCGTCAAAAACAACTCGCGCTTCGCCGTGTAGCCAAACAACTTTGTCGTCCTTGGCAACAAAGCGATAGTCAGCGCTAAAAGGCTCCCCTGTGACTATTGTTCTTGCAAACTCCCTGTTCCACCGGAGCTTATCTTCCGCATGAAGCCTCGAGTACCAAAGGATAGGGTTATCAAGCCATTCCCGCTGGGTATAACCCAGCAGGTTCTCAATAAAGGGACTGACATAGACCTCTTTCAGTCCATGGTCAAACGAGGCTGAAAACGTCACCGCCGGGATTTGTTCGACCAGAGTTTTGTATTTTGATTCGAAGTCTGAGTAGGTGGATTTCGAATTAATATCCCTGAAGGGCGTTGCAAACGTGCCCTTAAGACTTTTTAAAAGCGCCTCAGTGAACTCAGACTGGTCGCTGCTGTTTTTTTGTATAGGCCCGCGAGAATCCCTCCCCGAGCCGGGATTATCTTTCACAACTCACCTCATCTACCGGTTAATATCCAGTCGAACCATACGTCCGTTTTCTTAGCTTTATTTGCTGATACTTCGCTTACCGGAACCTTAGGATTAACTTCACAAAAGTAGCTCTTTAAAACAATGGATCGAATAGTCCCCATAGGGTAGAGATTTGTAGGATGTGCTGAGCTCAGCGAAGCGCATCTGTCTCTATCGATGCAGTTCGTGTTACTCACCACATCTTACGGGTGATTTTCCCATGTGACTTCACCTCACTGGGAGTGGATTTAAGTCACACACTATTTTGCATGATAAATACCGCGTTAAATAGACTTAAAACGCTTCAGAGAAGATAGTTTATGCAACTGGCAGATCTTGCCGGTGTTTATCTGAATGGCCTTGCTTGCAGCGTTCTTAATTCGTTGTGCGTCATCCAGTGTGGCCAGGTCGCCTGCTATGAGATAGATCTTTTTCGGAGGCTCATATTTTTGATTGTTGTCTCCAACCAAGTCGTCTTTCCTGGTTCGGGTGAAGTCATCAGGTTAATTACCAAGGGGTTTTTAAACGGTGATGACGAGGCAGAAGAATCGAGGGTTACAGGATAGCTTTAGCGAATAACGCTCTGAAAGCGTTTTAAGCAAAATAAGTTGAGGCGAATCCAGCCCTAACTCAACCTAGCTTATACATATGGAACAATTTCCTGATCAAGATGTTCCGCACATATTTTGTCGACTAATCCTAGAACTTCGGGTATGGCCTTTCTTACGGGCTCGCTTAAGGCTCCTGATGCGTGCATATCAAATGTTTCGGGTTCACATCCAATGATAATAATCCTATCAAGATGTGCTCCCATAGAGATAGCCAGCTTAATGACTTGTGCAACATTGATACTATGGCTATCAATTCTTGATATTTGATCATTTTTAACAGTCGCCCATTTGTTATCTGGTTTTACGACATATATCGTTCCTGCCGTCTTACCCCTTTGTATGGCGTCGACTAATATTTTGAGTCCGAATTTTTCATCAAACAACGCATAGGCAAGATCAAGACTTCTGATTCCAAAATCGATCTTTTGGATGCGTTGCTGAGTTGGCGTTTCATTTAAGCGCTTAATGACCTCGCAGCCAAACGCATCATCCCCAAAAAAAATATTGCCAATTCCGGCGATAAGAATATCTCCTGAATTCTTAGTCGCCAACGGGTTCTACCTCGGCTAATGAAAAGAAGAACCGATGCCCGTGCTTTCCTTGTTCACCGAGATCTTTCCCAGGGTCATCATCAAAGCAAACGGTAACGTACTTATTACCCTCAAAATCCTCCTCGAGTGTCGATACGGTGCCTTTTCGCCCATCAAGCAACATGTCCATGGCATCAGCCGTTCGTTTGGGGTGAATGACCACCTTCGTCCCCTTCTTGAGCGCGTGTTGTTCTGATCTACCATGTAAAGATAGAAATTGGTCGTTGGTGAGACATTCAATACTTTTTAGAAGACCTGCGCTATGAGCGTCAGATCTTATCTCCTGTTTTTCCGACTCTGAAAGGGTTCGAAGACGCAAGGCAAGCATTTCATCAATCTCAGTGGCGTCGCACAACCCTGTAGGGCTAAATTCAGCTATTTTAGGGAAGTCATCAAGGATAATAGGTGCGGCTAGGACACTGTTTCTTTTGTCTCTTTCCCCTACTAAGACAGGCCAGAGGCCATCATTACAACATGTGGCAATAAACTGTTCATATGCCTCCGGATAAGACGTCATTGATACGAACGAAGCTCCTTGGGCTTGAATGATCATATGGGTAGATAGAAATGAGTTTGTCAGAGCTTCTTGTCTTGTTTTAAACGGCATTTTACCGCATGCTGTGTTTTCCAAGCGTACGGAAAGTTGTGCTACCGTGTCATTTAACGGGGTCAACTCAAACTCAATTTTCCCACTTAAGTGAGCGGACTCAAGCAGTTTTACGTAATTTCCGGATATATCGGTGATGGTAATATTTTCTTCGCGATCGCTTTGATCTTTATCCTGCCGAAAAAAACGCAAATTACAGTGGAAAGTTGGTCTTGGTCTCTCAAACTCAACAAGAAACTCGGTCACAAACTTCGCTTTGTCACTGCTGTACGTGGGTGTCTGGTTGACATAGGAAGCGGGATACAAAACACCAAAATTCCATCGATGCTGATTTTTTAAGGCCGATTTACGGTACGGGTAGAGCGAGTAGCCTTCATAAAGCAGGGTATCCGATAGTTTTTTAAGACTCCCGTCCATCATGGCTTGTTTAATAGTACTCCATAAGCTGGGTAGTGCTTTTCTTCGATGACTTTACCGCCGCCGGTATACATATGAACGCCACAGGGAAGACACGGATCAAAACTTCTAACGGTCCGCATGATATCTATTCCTCTAAAATTGTCTTCGTCACTTTCTTCAAATATGGGTGTATCCATCACAGCATCTTCGTACGGCCCCGGAGTTCCAAAAGAATCCCGTGGGCTGGCGTTCCACGGAGTTGGGGGGTAGGGGTGATAATTGGCAATTTTACTATCTCGAATAACGAGGTGGTGTGACAAGAAACCTCGTACCGCTTCGTGAAAACCACATCCGATAGCCTCCTTAGGAACTTGAAATTCGTTCCATGTCTTGGTGTTACCCCCATAGACCTCCTCTTGTGCTCTTTCCAAGAAATACAGGGCACAAGCGGCAGCGTAGGCTTGAAAGTAGGTTCGAGCCCGGTTACGTTCCAGGGTATTGTTCCACTTAGGGATCTTCCATTCGAATGCAACCTCCGGAAACGAGCTTGTTTTGGGTAGGTTGATGACCACGCTACCACCGGTGGATCGCACAAGCCCGAAATTCACCCTGTTTGCTAGAGAAGTTACCCAAAGTCTTGCTAGCGGTCCTCCACCACTATCAAGGGCGAGATGTTCGCCCGTTTTTTCCCAGTACCACCGAGGTGAAACGACCCACGTATATTTTTCATTGAAGTTTCTCTTCTGCGGCCTGGGTATAGTGGTTTGATTCCAAGGGTGTCGCGGATCAACGGGGTTCCCCATCGGGTCATGGGTTACAAAAGGATGAGAAGTATCCCAGTCTTCGTAGAATGAACTTCCCAATAAGATTCTTATTCCAAGGTTGATCTCAATAAGATTGGTGGTAATCAGCTTTCCGTCAACGACGATGCCAGGGCTCACATACATCTTACGTCCCCAATCCGCCATCGTTTCATACCGGAAGTCACAAGCATAGGGGTCTTGAAATGTCCCCCAGGAGCCAAGCATGATTCTCCTGTGCCCTACTTTTTCGTATCCTGGTAAGGCCTCATAGAAAAAATCGAACAAATCATCATGCAGGGGAACGGCTCGTTTCATAAAATCCATGTAATGTAGCAAGCGTGATTGGTATTCAGTAAATAGCTGCGGTGTTGCAACGGTACCGACGCCACCTGGATAAAGTGTTGAGGGGTGCGCATGGCGTCCTTCCATCAAGCAGAACATCTCCCTGGCAAGCCGACTCATCTGAAGTGCTTCACGATAAAACTCTCCCTCAAATGGGTTGAGCGCGTGCATAATTTTTGAAATCGTTGCATAGCCATGAATGGCTGCATTCGGGGCTTCAGTTATCTCGGCTTTATCGAACACACTAGGGTTTGTTCTCTTGACCATTTCTGCACAGAAATCCACGCCGACCAGATTGTCCTGAAATAGATTGTGGTCGAACATATACTCGGCTGCTTCACCCAGATTAATAATCCAATCGGCTAGTGGAGGCGGCTTTACCCCAAAAGCCATATTTTGTGCATAGACCGCGCAAGTTGCATGGTTATCTCCACAAATACCGCAAATACGACTTGTGATGAAATGGGCGTCGCGTGGATCTTTGCCACGCATAAAAACACTATATCCTCGAAAGATTGATGAAGTGCAATGACAATCGATAACCTTTCGTTCTGTAAAATCAATTTTCGTATGTATCCCTAAGCTTCCAATGATCCGCGTAATGGGGTCCCATGAGAGATTAACGATTTTCCTTTTAGTTGACTTAGTCACTATTGGATTTTCCCTTAAATATAGGAGCGGATTGATTCTGTCTTTCAGGCTCTCTATTGAGCGCATCTTGGGTAAATTGTCTCAGCGTCTTGATGGATTTGCCATAAATCGAGACGGCCTCGGTCGAGAGTTTTGAACCTGGCGGTTGTTCCATAAAGGGCATGAGTTTGTCCGGAAAACCAGGCATGGTACATCCGATGCACACTCCTCCTACGTTCGGACAGCCTCCGACGCCCCCCATCCATCCACGTTTGCCTACATTGCACTGCACGACCGGTCCCCAGCATCCCAATTTTACGATGCACTGTTTCTGTCCATGCATGTCCGCGAAGTCAGCCTGCTCATAAAAACCCCCTCGATCACATCCCTCATGAACTGTCTGTTCGAAAAGCCATTTTGGTCGCAAATTGTCATCAAGAGAAATCATAGGCACCTTCCCGAACGCCTGACGCAACAAGTAGAGAAGAGTCTCCATGAAATTATCGGGGTGTATAGGGCATCCTGGTACATTGATGATGGGCATACCAGCAGCGGATCTAAAGTCCTTACCAAGGTAGTCGGCAAGCCCCATGCAACCGGTTGGATTCCCTTCCATAGCGTGAATACCTCCGAAAGCGGCACATGTCCCCGCACCTACTACTGCCCAAGCCTTAGGCGCTAGGCGATCAATCCATTCACAGGTGGGGATGGGCTCACCCGTTTTCCTATCCGTACCAAACGCTGCCCAATAGCCTTCGCTTTTAAGCTTTTCGTTGGGGATTGATCCCTCAATTACAAGAATAAAATAACTTGTTTCTCCGCTATCTGCACGCCAGAAATGCTCCATAAATTCGTCTGCATTTTCTGTGGCTAGAACGGGGTTTCGAAAGTGGACCCTAGGAATGTTCGGAATGACACCCATGACGACATCCTCGAGGCTAGGTTGGGTTGCAGCAGTTATGGCTATCGTATCGCCGTCACACCCAAGACCGGCTGTTATCCAAAGAACCTCAATTTCACTAATCATGTTTCCCATGTTTGGGTTCCTGGCAGATACGTGGGAGCCGTTCTGTGTTTCCGATTTGGGAGGCCACGCTGAGTGTGAAGACAATCAGTCTTTCCGTCGACTGAAGTTGGCCCAACAACTTCTAAGGATAGACCAATGTGTCCTGCACACTATACTCATCCCCAAAGACATCTATCTTTACGCGACCAGCGTATTGAAACCGTACTGCAGTTGAGCAATCGGGGCCAGAGTTTATGGTCACCACTATACTATATTACAGCATGATGCCGTTCCATGCCTACGTCACCTGTTTTCTTGTGCACAACGTTCGGCCTTACACCGTAGCGTTGACTGCGGTGGGAAAAGGTACCTCGTTGTTGGAGGAGTTGTACTCTGCGGGGCTATCACTCATATGTGTGTGGATGCTACAACTCATACAGCCTTCGATCTGGAGTTTCATAAAGGCAAAACATGTGCATACGGCATTTATGACAGCCCTGCGTGTAGCTTTCGCACGTGTAATTTCCACTGAGCGGTATTCGGCTATGGGGCAATAAATATATGGTGTGCTGACCAAACGTGCTCCCCGGGTCTGTCGGACGGCGACGGCCTTGCTGGGGCCACCCGTGGCAATAATTGTCTTGTCACAATTTGGCCCAGTTACCCGTCCTTAAACAAGCCACGGAAATCTAATCTAAGCCGATGTCGACAGACGTTGTCACGGCATTGACCGTCGCAGGCGTAGCGCTGCACGGTCGGTCCCAGCCACTCGACGATGTCGGCGTGCTTCATGGCCACGACAGGCGGCAATTGCAGCACGTAGCGGCACAGGGCGAAACCCAGCATCTGGCTGCTGATCAGACCGGCCCGGGTCAGGGCCGACTTCGGGTCCGGGCACAGGGCGGCAATCGCCGGCGCGGTCTGCGTGGCGAAGATGCAGCGTACCCGTTCGGCGGCAATTTCGTTGGTGGCGGCCGCGCGCAGCAACGCCGGCAGCTTGTCGTCGTTCTCCCAACGTGAAATGAGGTGTTCGACTAAGGCCACGCCGACCGTGTCGCGTGGCACCGCGGCAAGCTCCGGCAATTGCAGGTCGAAATCCGCTGCGGCCGCGAACAAACCGGCTTTGTTACCGTAATACCGCATCACCAGAGCGGGGTCAATGCCGGCATCGGCGGCGATGGCGCGGATCGTCGCGCGTTCATAGCCCTCGGCGGCAAATCGCTCGCGCGCGGCATCGAGAATGTTGGCGCGGGTGATATCGCAACGCCGAGTCTTCAAAGTGTCGTCATCATTCATGAGGATAGTATAACGTCAACGCTTGTTGACATTCGAGTATTGCTGAGCTATTTTGTCAACAGTTGTTGACATTGTGATAGTGATTCGGCGTCGTCGTTCCTCGAGCGGCCGTCCGGTGAAGGTATCGTAGAGCGATCCGATCCTCGGCGGAACGCTGTGACGGCGCCGGTCCCAAGAATTGATCGGCGAATGTCTGTAGGAGGTGGTTATGAATTCGCAAGCAGATCATCGATCGGATGAGAAACTCGGTGGTGCGGGCGGTGTGGCCGTTGACGCAACGCGCGCGAAGCCGAATGGAAAACGTAAGCAACTGCTGATGGCGGTGTTCGGCGTAGTAGTCCTGCTGGGGTCGGTATACGGTGCCTATTGGTGGATCGTGGCGCGTTATACGGAAGCGACCGATAACGCCTACGTGGGCGGCAATGTGGTGCAGATCACACCGCAGGTCGAGGGTACCGTGGTGGCGATCGGCGTCGACGATACCGACTACGTGCAAGCGGGGCAACCGCTGGTACAGCTGGATAGAACCGATGCGGCCGTCGCGCTGAAGAAGGCGGAGGCGCAGCTCGCCCAGACCATACGCGAAACGCGCGGCCTTTACGCCGATACCGCACGTCTGCAGGCGGCGGTGGCCGAGCGTCAGGTCGACGCGGATAAGGCCCGAGACGATCTGGTCCGCCGCGAAAAACTGGTGAAATCCAATTACGTATCGGATGAGGATCTCCAGCACTCCCGCGATGCGGCCCGCACTTCAGAGGCGGCGTTACAGGTTGCACAAGAGCAGCTCGCCGCCAACCGTGCGCTGACCGACGCCACCTGCGTGGAAACCCATCCCAATGTAGAGCACGCCGCGGCGGCGTTACGCGAAGCCTCGCTCGCTTATCAACGTACGACCTTGCTGGCGCCGGTGTCGGGCTACGTCGCCAAGCGCAGCGTACAGCTGGGGCAGCGCGTGAATCCAGAATCGGTGCTAATGGCGATTGTTCCGCTCGACCAGGTCTGGGTCAACGCCAACTTCAAGGAAAAGCAGCTCGAGAATATCCGTCTCGGCCAGCCGGTCTCGCTGCACGCCGATGTTTATGGAGGCGATATCGAGTTCCACGGGACCGTGACGGGTCTGGGCGCGGGCACCGGTAGCGCGTTTGCCCTGTTGCCCGCCCAAAATGCGACCGGTAATTGGATCAAAGTGGTCCAGCGGCTGCCGGTACGCATCGCATTATCCAAAACGGAGCTCGAGGCACATCCATTGCGCATCGGTCTGTCGATGAATGTCGAAGTGGATACGCATGATAGGGAAGGCACGCGAAGGTTGCCGAGCGAACACCAAGCGCCGGAGTATCAGACGCATGTCTTCGACCAGCAGCGGCAGGCGGCCGCTGAACTGGTGGCCCGGATCATCGCGGCCAATGTGGCAAGCAACGCTTCGCCCCGTAGTGGCCTACAAACGGTCGCTGCGGGTAGGCTCTCGGGCGAGTGCAAGCCGGAACTGTTTCACCTTGCCCTACAATCCACAGCCGTATCTCGGGACCTTAGATAAGAGGGGGCCAGTCTATGAGCACTCAGACGCAACCAACTTGTCTCCAAGGACCGGCGCTGGCCCTGGTCACCATCGCGCTGGCATTGGCCAATTTCATGGAAGTGCTCGACACCACCATCGCGAATGTGTCGCTGCCGTCGATTGCCGGTGATCTCGGTGTGAGTCCGACCCAGGCGACCTGGGTCATTACCTCCTATGCCGTGGCTAACGCTATCTCGGTGCTGCTCTCCGGCTGGCTGGCGCAGCGCTTCGGTCAGGTGCGGGTATTCGTGTCCGCGGTGCTGCTGTTCACCCTGGCGTCCTGGCTGTGCGGTGCGGCGCCCAGTTTCCAGACCCTGCTGGCGTTGCGCATGATGCAGGGCAGTGTCTCCGGCCTCATGGTGCCGCTATCGCAGACGTTGCTGATGTCGAGCTATCCGGAACACAAACGGGGTATGGCACTGGCCATCTGGAGCATGACCGTGGTGATCGCCCCGGTGGTCGGCCCGATCCTCGGCGGTTGGATCACCGACACCATCGGCTGGCCGTGGATCTTCTATATCAATGTTCCGGTAGGCATCGCAGCCGCGACGCTCACCTGGCGGCTGCTCGCCGGGCGCGAGAGCCTTATAACGAAGGTGCCAGTCGATGCGGTGGGTCTCGGGCTTATCATCATCTGGGTTGGAGCGCTGCAGATCATGCTCGACAAGGGCAACGAGCTGGATTGGTTCGGTTCGCCGGTCATCGTGGCGTTAGCGGTCATCGCGCTCGTCGGACTGGCGGTCTTCGTCATCTGGGAATGGACCGAAGCGCATCCGATCGTCGACCTGCGACTGCTCGGGCGAAGCAACTTTCGTGCGGGCACTATCGCCGTTAGCCTGGGTTATAGCCTCTTCTTTGGCAATGTGGTGCTGCTGCCGCTCTGGCTACAGACCCAGATGGGCTATACCTCGACCTGGGCGGGCCTGGCGGTCGCGCCCAATGGGGTGCTGGCATTCCTGCTTTCCCCGCTGGTCGGAAAGCTTCTGGGACGTGTCGATCCACGCCTCTTTGCGAGTGGGGCGTTTGTCGTCTTTGCCACCGCCAGCTTCTGGCGCGCCGGCTATACGCCCGACGCGGATTACTGGACAATAGCCTTGCCGCAATTGCTACAAGGCGTGGGCATCGCCCTGTTCTTTGCGCCGCTCATCTCGATTACATTGGGTGGTTTAGGGCCGGAAAAGCTCGCCTTCGGATCGGGGCTGGTCAATTTCTTCCGCATCACCGCCGGCAGTTTCGGTGCATCGTTGGCGACGACGTTTCTGGCAACGGCGCGAGGCGCTGCACCACACCCAGCTGGTGGAAAACATCACGCCGTTCACGCCGCAGGCGACGCAGACGATGGACCTGCTCGGCCGCTCCGGATTGACTGACGGTCAGACGCTCGACCAGCTCAACCACATGGTGACGCAGCAATCGTCACTACTCGCGGTCAACGACATTTTCTGGCTGTCGGGATGGCTGTTCGCGCTGCTGCTGGTCTCCGTGTGGTTGGCCAGAAAACCGTTTGGTAGTGGGGCTGCCGTATAGCTCATGAGTCAATTGCTGTAGCGGCGTCAATGTGGATAATGAAGTTTAATCTCATTGGGTTGCCATACAGACTTAGCCGCCACTATCAAACCACTCATGACCGTGGACCCACAACGCTGGATCATGCACGTTGACATGGACGCGTTTTTCGCTGCCATCGAACAACGCGACGATCCTACGCTAAGGGAAAAGCCGGTGGTCGTCGGAGCCCAACCGGGCGGCCGTGGCGTTGTCTCAACCTGCTCCTATGAAGCCAGGCGGTTTGGCATTCGTTCCGCGATGCCGATCAGCGAGGCGTACCGACGTTGTCCCACTGCCAACTATCTGCGACCCGATATTTCCCGATACGCGGAGGAATCCCGAAAAATAGTCCATGTCCTGGAGACCGTTTCTCCCCTGGTCGAGCCCGTCTCGATTGACGAGGCCTATGTGGATATTACCGGGTTGGAGAAATTATTCGGAAAACCTGAGCAGATCGCGCATCTAACCAAGCAACGTATTTTTGAGGCCGTACAACTCAGCGCATCGGTGGGTATCGGTCCGAACCGATTGATCGCTAAGCTTGCTTCCGACTACCGCAAACCCGATGGTTGCACTCTGGTGAAACCGGAGCAGGTGCTCGAGTTTTTAGCTCCGATGCCGGTGAGAAATCTTCGCGGTATTGGCCACCGAACCGCCGAACGGCTTGTAAAGCTCGGTTTGTACACCGTTACCGATCTCTGGAAGTGTCCCCGCGAGCAGCTGGTTCGCCACTTCGGCGCGAAGGGCGCTGATCATCTCTATTACCAGTCAAGAGGAATGGCCTCTGCTAGGGTTGGCGATACCGGGCAACGGAAATCGATATCCCGAGAGACCACATTTTCCGACGATATCGCCGATTGGTCGGTATTGAACGAGGTGTTGCGCGACCTCGCGGCCGATGTCGGTTATCGAAGCCGGGAGAAGGGCTTAGCCGGTCGCGTGGTAACCCTCAAGATTCGCTTCGCGGGATTCGAAACCCACACGCGACGTCAAACACTGGACCAACCCACCGACTGCGATCATGTGATTTTTCGTACGGCCCAAGCGTTGACCGCGGACCGAGCCTTTCAAAACAAAGCCGTGCGGCTCATCGGTGTGGGGCTTTCCCATTGGGAAACCCCCGGGATACGACAGCTTAATCTCTTCGACTCAGAACCTCGAAGCAACAAGGAACAAAAGCTTTATGCCACGCTGGACGAAATCCAAAATCGGTTTGGAAAGCAGTCCCTACGCCGTGGGGTGGTCAAGCGCAGGCCATCACCTTGATGGATAATCCTCAGGTTCAATACAGGATGCGCATCGGTAATCCGTAGGTGTCGAACGGCGCGTGCTCGGGCAATGATACCGCCTCTCCATCCAAGATCCGCTGGGCAGTCCAACAGACGGCGAAAGCATCGAGAATGTCGTCATCCGAAACTTGCGTTTTCGGGTAAGCCTGCCGAACACGGCCGAATCCGTCGGCACCAAGGTAAACTAGGGATTTGGGTCAGGTTCAATCAGCGAATGAAACCAGCTCCATCGTATAACGGCCACCTTCCATGGTATCGGCCTGAAGTTCCTCTTTGCGTGTCAATTTAACGAGGCCCATACCGGGGGCGTACCATTCTTCTGTGGTGAACGGTATGGTGACGTAACCACGCAGAGCGTTCACATAAAGTTCCAAATCAGCCGTACCCACCACCTTTACACAGCGCTCGAATGTGCCAGCTGGCACCGTTATCGTTTCATTTGTAGAACTTATCGTGTACAACATGGGTAGGGTAAAAGATTGCTTTAAAGACTCATTTTGGGGAACCAGGCGCCTTAATACATAGGGGTGCGTATCAACTTGCCATTTTGTCTCTTTTTCTAGGGAATATTTTAGGACAGGACGCATTGGCGTATCCATGCTTGGCGTGATTTCGACGCTGGTGCGTTTCCCCACCCGAAAGACACCATTCGAATCTTCGACAAAGTAGTAGTCAGTACCATAACTGGTGCGTCTGACCGCATAGGATTTTCCATCAATGATTTTACGCCCTATATTGCGCACACTGTAGGCTTTGGTCTGTTTGCCGCTGGGTGTTTCTATGTCAACGGCATAGTTCCATTGCGGGCCTTTGTCCAGTCGAAAATAGCTGTTACCGTTTTTATTTTCGCAGCCAACAACGAGGGATAAAACGATCAAAAGACTATAGCGAAGGCGCGATGGCATAGAGTGGCGAATAGTCGTTATTTTTCCGGCAATTCCGGGTCCGGCAGATCATACAAATCGATCTTCTGCTTAGTTTTGACGAACTGCTTATCTGTGACCCATCCACGATCCTGCTTGGGTTCGCTGGCCGATCCGATCTGGATCATCCCCTGCCGTAGCCTTTCTTGGGCTTCATTTAATTTATGATGTAACTCCAAATCGTAAGGCAATGCATAAGCTCTCGGTGCATCGGCCGGTCCGTCATCGCGGAGCTCAACGGCCCAAAGGTGTATGCTCCCCCCATTACCGGTTTTCTTATCGGGTTCCGTGACCCAGGAGGACAACATCATGAATTTTGCCGGTAACGCCTCTTCGGTAGGCCAGCCAAGAAATTGCGTGATAGATTGATAAGTCACAAAGTAGAAAAGGGCAACCAGACATATTGCTGCGGTTTTAATCCAAGCTGGCCATTTAGTGTAGAGCCCAAGATTCAAAAGCAGGATCGCCAAGACGAGATAGCCTGCTATCGTGCCAATGATTGCTTCATTCATGATTTATCGAGCGTGACTATCGATTTGGGCAAGGTATTCACATTGAATACCTTGCCTTGCTTCGATACGGAAAAACGCACGGCTGTCTTCTCTTCACCCGGTCTGGCTAATTTGACATCGCCATAATAAACGACTTCCAGCTTGGGATTGACCTTGGAGACATTGACGCTCGCCGTTACGGGTTGATGGGTCTTTGTGGCATAGTAATGAAGATTGACGACGTATTCTCCTTCGATATAACCACGGATCGTAACCACTTCCTGGTTCAGGGGATTGGTTATTTCCTTGCCTCCGACTAGGATTTGGTCACCGGTCATGCCGCGGTCGTCGCGGTCGAGATGCATCAGCCCGAGAGAAGGGCTGTTGAACCACAACACCTGCCCATCCGGACCTTCGACCCATGTGTCGATATCGTCCGGACTGTTATCCTCCCACGTTGTGGTGATGATGAATTCCGCTTTCGGGTCGATAATCCCGGTTTTCGCCGGAGGGTTTAGAAAGATCAGAACCAGAATAAACAGAAAGGTAAAGGCCAGCAGGGCGTTGAACAACAAGTCGGTAAAGGGGTCCTGTTCACCGTAGTGTCTGCGGCGTTTAAACGCCATCTTTCGTTTCCTGCGCTGCTAGCGTCAGTTCGGTTTCGCTGAAAAAAACCGCATCGGATATCAGTTTATCCGCGCCTCTATCCAGCATTAAATATTGCAGGCCGAGTAACATGCTGGTCAACAGACCCATCAAAGTAGTGTTAAGGGCGACCGCCATGCCAATGGTCATCTCTCCTAAGAGAGTCTGTAAATCATTAAAATCGATAGAACCTAGGGACATAACCGATCTCAACATTAAAATAAAACCAATCACTGTACCCAACAATCCCAGTTTTACCAACAGATCGGTAACGAACCAGCCCATCTCGTGCTGACCCCGGGCATGCTCGGACAAGACCTCCGTTAACTGCGTATTCTCTGTCTTGTGCAAACGGGTTTGGTCAGTGGAAAGCTTGTTTAGAAATGAGCTGAAAAAGGATTTAGCCAGTGAATTGCTAAAAGCACGGTTTCCGATGAACATTTCCCCATTCTTTAATCTGAGTTGGGCCTCTGAATTGGTTTGCTTAAATTGGATGATTTCATGCAAGGCATGCAACTCCCAAGCAAGTTTCCGGCTGCGAAGACCACAATGTGCCGTGCCTGCAATAAATAATAAAGCGATGAGGATCGAAATGCGGCTGGAGTCAGTGATAAAGAGTTGTACGATCAGTCCCTCATGCCAAAGAATGAAACACACAAAGAAGAGGACTGTAAACAGGATCAGCCATTGGTGAAACAGTCGGTAAGAGGGCTCTTTGTTTAACATGGCCAATTTGTCATGGGTATCGCCGTATCGTAAACATGAACATGGACTGATTTCGATACATAGGATGCAAATCGATTCAATCGAGGCTACTGATTGGTCTCCACACCCTATATAGCGTCAGCCGGCAAGTCTGTAATCGCTGGAGTATCGATTAGAGGTATTCTATTTTTTACAAAAATTTGGTTGAGATTGCGCTGGGTGATGCGCATGCGTGTGCGACACTTAATAAAATTACCAGACTGCCATTCGATCAATCGCCGACGATCGGATCCGGTCGTCCACTCATCTCCGCTAAATATTCCTGCTTTAAATCCACGGTATAACGCTTCCAGCACGACAAATTACCCAAGCGGGAATCCACTGCGGAATCGCCTCACCGGCCTCGTTGCATGAAGGCATGCGTGGGAATCGAGCGTGTCGAATACGAAGATGGATATTATAAACACCCTTTTTCAGCAAGTGGCTCATATATTGTGGAGTGTGCTACTTTGTCAAGTAGATAGGCCATCGGTCTGAGTTCATGCGATAGCGGGCTTTTTTAGGCCGCGTGAGTGGAACGAAACTGGTGGAATGTCGGCACTTGGCTTTCCCGCTACAGTGACCGTACCTGCTTTTTCAGGATGCCGGTATTGACGATGGCTACCTTTCATCCGGGTCTGCTCCCAGCCATCCTTTTCAATCAGTTTGATCAGTTCCTTGACCTTCACTACACGTTTCCAAATCTAAGCCGCATAACGTCACCTGCAACGTTTTGTTGAGCGACAACCTCACATTCGGCAAGGGCGTAAACATTCATATTGTCTCCACACGACTGAGTTAAGCCGCCGATGTATCAAGAATGCCCGGCCCCGAACTGAACTCAGGGGCCAAGGGCAGCACATCGAAGCTTTGACGTACTTCGTGAAGGGACATATCAAGATACGGCCAGAAATCCCAACCGTCGCCCAGATCAACAGTCATTTGTGAGCCGCGTTGCAGAGCGAAAATCATGCGAGCTGCCACGTCGCCTTCCCCAATCCGCCCTGGGTGTTTTGGCATGGGTATAGGCGCCACATTGACCCCTGCCGTATGGATCAGAACAGCAAACAGAATAGTAAAGAATGCGTCTTCTGTGCGTCTATAACCCGCTTGAAATGCTGCGATCTGAAGCTCTCCCTCCGGGCTAGTGTCGTAGCCCGCAATGACATGACCAAGATCATGGAACATTGCTCCGAGCGGGAATCCTCCCTTTTCGCCAGGAAACGCAAATCCATTGGTTTGATAGTGCACAAAAAGGGCATGACCAAGCGTGTCGGCCGGAAGCTTGGCCAAATTTCTAAAGCGGGCTACAAGCGCATCGTCATGGGAGGAACCCTTAAAGTTAAGTAATGCCTTAACAACGGCAAAAATGCCCCCTTGAGTCTTGTATTGGTTTTCGATGTAGTCACGCAGATTGGAGCGGCGATGAAGATCCAGCACAAACCGAACAAGCTCTTCGTGAGCCAGGTGCTCTATAGCGCGAACAGCCGGCTCCTGAACCGCCATCGCGGTGGCGAAACGATTAATCAGTTCCATCTGACGGCTATTGGCGGGGCCTACGGCAAGACTCATAACAATCATTCCTCGAATGAGTTGCCTTGCCAGTACCGGGTCAGAAAAGTATTGAGCCAGAGTTTCTGGGCTGACCTGTGGAAGTGCCTCGCTGTCCAGATCGGAGTGGAGAATCATCTGCTGAATTGTAGTAATCAGAGTCCGATGAGTATCGACAAGCCCGCTTTCGGCGGCACGGGCAACCATTGTTATTGCGCTTAGGCCGTAAGGCGCGACGGACAGTGGGGGCGTGACAATGTTCATAATCGTATCCGGCAGTTACTCAAAGAATTCATAAGCGCGGCAATTGGAGATAATCGCCTGATATCGATTTTTTGTCGCCCAACGTCGCAAATAACCGGGCGCAAAAAACGCGCAGCGGGTTTTGTGTGGTCGTGTTAATTGGCCTTGTTATGCCTGGTTTTGGTGTAATATGTGTATGCACTTTTGATTGTGCTTGGCCTCTGAGGTACAATTGATGCCTTGATGGTTGTTGTATCAATTATTCTATTATAATTGTCATGCCTTTCCCCAGCGTTTCGAAACCAAGCGATCCAACCAAACCACCTAACAGCGTAGTATATCGTCACTATTTTTATTTTACTTACATTCAAAACTCCCATACCCTCTTTAAGTATTCGGTCAGCCTCTTTTCTACTTCTCTTTTGATCCCAATAAAGCCAATCATGGATTACTGCGGCATTTCCATATTTCCCCACCGAGGTATAAATACCCAAAATAGCCTGGGTACTGATGCGAAATCAGTAACAAAACCTTTGGATATAGTTACGAGATCGGTGCTTTCTTTCTATTTCCAACGTGATACGAAAATTCTTCTAATACCACCCATGATTTTCCGTCCGCTAGAGGTGATACGATCAAAGCGTGTGTAAATTTACTCACGATTCTCTCCTGTTGTCATAACGCCCGCGTAAAGCGCGCGAGGTACGAGCGTCGACTTTGACGCGTTTGTTAGGCTTATATAAATCATATGATTTCTAGATCAATAGCATCTTCGATCATTTCGAACTGGACATTATGGGCAATTATTTTCATAGTAAGAAACCCTTCAGTCGAAACATCATCATTTTTTCTATCTTCCCATTCTAAGAAATTTACGGGGACAGAGTAGCTTTTTATATTTCCTTTAGGGGGTAGTGAGACCTTAGAGTTTTGCCAATCGTAGAATCCGGTACCCGACCATCCAACTAACTTTTCTTTTTTATCAGCTATACGGAATGCATGGAATGCCAACCCATCACACTCATAACATTCGTTCTCTCTTACGCAGACCGTTTGCGGTTTTTCAAATTTAACCCCAATATTCACCATCCAGCCTTCTTTGTCCTCTGTTGGGTGGTTTTTACATAAATAGTTTGTAAACCAATCAATCACCCTTTTCCCAGAAATAGTGACCTCTTCCGCTGAAAAATATACTTCTTCATCGGGTTCTTTTACGTATTCTAATGTTAGAGCTATTTTATCCCATCGATACAAATCAGCCTGCCACTTACTCCCAACAATAAATCCACATGACGAATTTTCTTCAGGGAGAAGCGAGACCGTTTGTATGCCATAATGTTTTGCTTTCTCTAAAGCCGGTTTTGAGAAGCCTTTTCTAGAAACAATAATTTTGAAATTCGCATTGATATCACTTGCTTTAGTAACAAACGCATCTATTTCCGGGTTTCCGACTTTCTTTTTTAGATCTTTGCATTCAATAACTCCCAATATATCTTGGCCTGCGAACTTACCTCTAATAACAACATCAAATTGTCGCTTATGGCCATGACGATCAATTAATTTTTCATCATGTGATACGGTTGAACTAACATCAAATTGCTTTTGAATTTCAGCAACTATTTTTTCTAGTTCGATCCCAGGAAGTTCCTTTTTCATTTACCCCGCCCTCGTGGAAAGCCTAACGCCCAGATAAGCGGCGTTCAGCATGGAGCGCTTGCTCGGGCAAAAATGGCGTCGCCATGCCCGGGCAGGCGCTCCATGCTGAACGTCCGAGAGAGCCGCAGGCGAACGGCTTGACCGCCTTGTTAGAGCAATTTTTCACACTAACCCAGCCAGCTTTTTTATATGCCACGTACGCATAGCAGCAAGATAAGTGCTTTCATCGGGCCACTGCTCCAACGCGGAAACGTACTCTTGCTTGTATGAAAGCAAGCGTTCCGCTTTTACGCCCTCGAAGAAGCCCCATTTGCACGCCAATCGATCGGCCAAGAATTCTTCTCCAAATTCTCCAAACTTCGAATAGGGCGATGAAGGAGACATGATTTCTTTCGCGTGAGCGTACCCATGGCCCATTTCGTGTGCCAATGCCGCTTGTTGCATCTCTGTTTCGAGGCAAAAAAAGGTTCGCGCATTGACGTAAATCGTTTGAGTTGACCTTCGATATGCAGCGCAAGACTCTTTCACGGCTGAGCTTGTACTGGCCTCAGGGAGAGAGTCGAAGTCAGGTAGCAGCTCCACATCGAACACGAGACCCTGCAATTCTTCAACATCCGTGACAATCGATTCGACTCGCCGACAAATTGATTTGAGATCATTTGAGGTCGTTTTCAACTTGAGAGGTTGATTCATGCTTTTTCTGCTCTAACCATTGATTAACAGGCAATTTTGCCCTGATAATATGATATTAGCTGGGTTTTCGGGCAGTTTTGCCCGATGCGTGTTATCAGTAATTTCATGAAACCTCCAAGGAAGGAAGCTATGGTTGCCTCGACGAGAATTCCTCAACCTAAACTCCTTGACGAAGTGCGCCAGGTGCTCCGTCTTCGCCATTACTCTATTCACACTGAACGCTCTTATGTGGCATGGATCGTCCGATTCGTCCGGTTCCATGGTATGCGTTCGCGAGCCGATCTTTTCCCCGCTGAACCCAAGATCGAGGTTTTCCTGACCGACTTGGCAATGCGGGGAAACGTCGCTGCTGCTACACAAAACCAGGCGATGAATGCCCTGGTGTTCCTCTACAAACGGGTTCTCGATCATGCCTTGGAGGACCGTATCGATGCCGTGCGCGCCGACAAAAAACACAATGTCCCCGTAGTCATGACTCGCGAAGAAGTTGCCGCCATCCTCTCCCTCATGGAGGGAACCACTCAAGCGGTAGCTAAACTGCTCTATGGGAGTGGCTTGCGGATCATGGAAGCGGTTCGCCTCAGAGTCAAAGATATCGATTTTCAGATGAAGCAACTGACCGTCCGTTCGGGTAAGGGCGATAAAGATCGCTTTACAACCTTTCCCGCCAGCCTTACCCCTTTGCTCCAGAACCATCTCGTTGGGGTTAAGACTTTGCATCAGCAGGATTTGCTGCAGGGACATGGTGCGGTTTATCTTCCTCATGCGCTGGCTCGGAAATATCCAAATTTCGCCAAGGATTGGGGCTGGCAGTATGTTTTCCCGGCCCGGAGTCTTTCGGTAGACCCTCGTTCCGGTATTACCCGACGCCACCACATTGATCCTAGCGTCATCAACAAAGCCATCAAGGTGGCCGTCCGCCGTGCCGGTCTGACAAAGCAGATCAGCGCCCATACGTTCCGCCATTCCTTTGCCACGCACCTGTTGCAGCGCGGTATCGATATACGCACCATTCAGCAACTGCTTGGGCACCAGGATCTTGCCACTACCATGATCTACACTCATATATTGCAACAAGGTGGACAAGGCGTCCCAAGCCCTCTGGACGATCTCGATGTTTGAAGTTCTGGCGGGGCTTGTTCGAGTTGATCATGTCATTCCTTCCTAGTCTCAGCCTGTTACAAAAGGATCAAAAAGACCATTGCCTTATTGATAATTGTAGAACAAATAGACTTTGCCCCCAAGTCCACGAGAAGATCACAGGTAATTTAGGTTCAGAGTACCACTTCTTGGCCTATGAGATGCCGATTCTAGACAAGTGATTCCACCACATTTATCAAAATCAGAATAGCTGGTACCGCAAGGCTTGCAATCAGCAATAGTGTGATGATAGCCATCGCGATTGCAATCCATTTAACGCCAGTAACAATCCGCGAAAGCGGAATGCGGTTTAATGCTTGACGTCCCGAAAAGCACTCGATATCGGAGGTTGCACTTTGCGCAAAGCTTGGATGAGGCGTTGATTGAACAGATTCGGTTGCTCGAATGGAATGTTGTGCGCAGATTGATCGAACCAGATCAGCGTTTTCTGCGGGGCTTGGATCTGGTCGAAATAGTCGGCGGCGAGTCGCGAATCCAGTTGGCGGTCATATTTTCCCAGCATGAAGATCACGGGTACCTTGACGGAAGGAACCGATTGGCGGAGATCCAATGCTGAGAGTTCAGCATTCATCGCTTCAAGGGATGCATTGTTAGCCCGAATGTACCGTGGAATCTCCCAGGGCATGATATAGCCATAAACAATGCCTTTGAGTGTCGCGAGAAAAAAGCTGGGATGGATATGGAAATAACCTCCGTAACGATCCACAAGATTTTGCAGGCGCAGCTCGAGTGAGGCGGAATAGGGCGGTTTTCCGATTTCGGCGAGTAGCGCCAATGCTTTGCGATCACCCCGTCGGGAGGCTTCGGTTTTTACGAACTCGTATTGCGCTCGTTGACTGTCTGCGCCGGATACGAATTGCGCTACCCCGACGAAAGCCGCGACTTTTTTGGGATGTCGCTGGGCATACAGCAAGCCCAGCGCCGAACCCCAGGAGTGTCCCACCAGGACGAGTTTGTGTTTTCCCAGCCGTTTCCGCAGGTGGTCGACAATCCGGTCCAGGTCCGCGAGATGCTGCGCGACCGTGAGTTTGGCCGGGTCTGCGTCCGGATCATAGGAACGTCCAGCCCCGCGCTGATCCCAATAGGCAACGACGAAGGACGCTTCAAGCGCGCTGTTGTATAGCCGAAAGAGCGGACGTTCGGCGCCTCCCGGACCACCGTGCAGCCACAACATTACCGGCGCATCGCAGTGTTCCCCACGAGTTAGCAGATAGAGAGGCGCACCATCGGCAGCGTGCAGCGTCTCCGACCACCCAACAGGATCAGAATTGCGGCATGGTTCTACATTCGCTAAACCCGCGCCTGTCACAGTGCAACCCGTTAGTACAAGCGTCAGCCAGAGAACACATTGGAGCAGCAGAATTGGAAATTTCATTGCTACATTAGTCGCTAGGTTTTCCTATTGTTCCTCCTTTAACGCATAAACAAGAAAAATCAGCCTGCACGCCAATACCAATTTTATTACGAGATTTTTGTCGGTACCGCTACATCCCTATATTCTGACGACAAAATAAGGTTTGCTAGGTTTGCGCACCTTCCAGCTCCAGCAATTTTTGCTTACGCCACAGACCGCCGCCATAACCGGTCAAGAGGCCATCCTTGCCGATGACCCGGTGGCAGGGAACAATAATCGCGATGCGGTTATCCCCATTGGCCCGTGCAACCGCACGTACCGCCTGGGTATTACCTAGGGCCTCGGCCTGTTGCTGGTAGCTGCGCGTCTCGCCATAGGGTATCTCGGTCAATGCCTGCCAAACCCGGCGTTGGAATTCGGTGCCGCGCAAGTCCAGCGGCAGTTCAAAGTTGTGGCGTTGGCCGGCAAAATATTCCTGCAACTGGCGGTCGACCTCAGCGAATAACGGATGCGCCCCGTCACGATCTCCGCTTTCATTAATTTTTTCAAGCGCTCAAACTGAGTCTCAAGCATACGCCGGTCGGTAAATTCCAGCAGGCACAAACCGGCATCGCTCGCGGCCGCGAACATGGGCCCCAGCGGTGTTTCCAGGCGGGTTAGGGTAATCATGCTGTTTTCTTTGCTGTGCATAGGGTTGAAGCCAGTCATCTTCTTGAACGCCTGATGAAAACCACTGAGTGATTCATAACCGCTGTCGAGGGCCGCGTCGGTGACCCGATGCCGGAAACGTATCAGGCCAAAGGCCAGATTAATCCGATGGCTGCGCAAATAGGCTTGAAAGGTCATGTGATAGTGCTTCAGAAACCAGCGCCGCAAGCGCGCCGGTTCCAGTCCCCGAGCCCGTAATTCGGCATCACGCAGGCGAAGGCCAGGGTTTGCGTCAACTTCCCGCATCAGCGGCTGTAACCAATCCGGGTATTCGCCAATACTCTGCAAGGGCCGACACACCTTACAAGCCCGATAACCATAAGCCAAAGCCTCTTTGACGGAGGCAAAATATTCCACGTTTTCCGCTTTCGGTTTACGCGCAGTACAACTAGGCCGGCAGAAAATCCCCGTGGTTTTAACGCCGACAAAAAAGATGCCCTCATAAGAGGAATCCTTGCGCAACAAGGCCTGATACATTTCCGGTTCCGGGGGGAGCATGGTTTCCTACATCCGACAATGAAAAGTCACTGTAACCGATTACCGGAATTTTGCATCCGAAAAATGGACGGGTATTTATTTTAGGAGAGGGGGTCCACTGACATCGTACAGAGGGGGCGAAGGGTCAGGTCCCGCATTGTAGCAATCTAGCCACCGCATCGTCATCAGCGACGCGCGCATTACCTGCGTCGATAGCCAACACGTCGCCTTTCGGTACACGGACAACCGTGACGGCAACCGTGACAAGGTGATGGCGCTTGAGGGCGAGGAGTTCCTGCATCGCTTTCTGCTGCATGTCCCGCCCAAAGGCAGATGCGCATTTGCCATTCGGCTTCCTGGCCAATCGCTGCCGCAGGACGAAGCTTACGCAGACCCGCACCGCAAAGAGTATGGAAACTGTAGCAAATGTGAACAACAGAGGTGAAGCGTACACAGAGAATCTTGTAGGCCAGAGGGGTGAGCACCACCCTGAAGCGAGCGGTGTGGTATCGGGAACCAAATTAACACTAATACTCGCATCTTATCCAGCCTACTTGTTACATTGTAAATCAACCCACTTGTGGGCACCGAGCAGTCGGGGTGAGGCTGATGGTCGCATGAGTGGGGGCAATGACGAAGGCTGTTCTGCTTTTTTATCCTCTTTAGCGAGCGTCGCTCTATGCATGATACCGCTACCGGCGGATTCGAACGCGCGATGTAAAAGCCCGGTCGACTCTTTGCTATACTCCGCGGGCGCATTGACTTCGCGCTCGAAAGGCGTTCGTCGCCCAATGCTGCGCGAGAGGAAGTCTGTTCCTCCTGATCGACCAGTATTTTTCGCTGCCCTTACAATACATTCACTGGTGAACACCATGACTGAAGTGCAACTTGAAACGTCTCAAGAAAGGCTAAGCCTGATACTGCCGGCGCTTGGCGTGGTGTTCGGTGACATCGGCACCAGCCCGCTCTATGCGTTGCGTGTCAGTTTCCACGGAACGCAGGCTCCGGCCCTGAATGTTGCCGACGTACTGGGCGTACTGTCGTTGATCGTTTGGGCGTTGATATTGGTCATTTCCCTCAAGTATCTGACTTTTGTGCTGCGTGCTAACAACAAGGGCGAGGGCGGAATTATCGCGTTGGTGGCGTTGCTCAATCCGTGGCGGGCCAAGAAACACTCGGCACGTCATAGCCTGATGCTCCTGGGTCTGTTCGGCGCATGTTTGCTATACGGCGATGGCACGATCACCCCGGCCATCTCGGTATTGAGCGCTGTGGAGGGATTGTCGGTAGCCGCTCCGGCTATTTCGCATCTGATTCTGCCCATTACCATTGCGGTGTTGATCGGTCTGTTTGCGATCCAGCGTCACGGCAGTGGGCGCATCGGCCGTTGGTTCGGCCCGATCATGTTGCTGTGGTTCGTGGTATTGGGTTTGCTGGGGTTGCGCGGTATATGGTTGGAGCCGCAGGTCCTCGTGGCCCTCAACCCCATCCATGCCCTGCAGTTCCTGATGGAGCACGGTCTGGTAGGATTCTTGACCCTCGGCGCGGTGTTTCTGGTCGTCACCGGTGGCGAAGCCCTGTATGCGGATCTGGGTCATTTCGGTGCTAGCCCCATCCGGCTGGGGTGGTTTTCGATTGTGCTGCCGGCTTTGTTGCTGAACTATTTTGGACAGGGGGCACTGCTTATAGCGGATCCGAGCGCGGTGGATGCGCCGTTCTTCCGCCTCGCCCCGCTATGGGCCAGTGCGCCTTTGGTCGTGTTGGCGACGATTGCCACCGTCATCGCGTCACAAGCGGTCATCACCGGTACCTTTTCCCTGACCCGCCAGGCCATTCAACTGGGCCAACTGCCGCGACTGAGGGTAATTCAGACCGAAGCGGGCGAGGCGGGACAAATCTACCTCCCAGTGATTAACTGGCTGCTAATGACGGCGTGCCTACTCCTGGTGCTCGGGTTCGGCAGCTCCAACGCGCTCGCTTCCGCCTACGGCGTGGCCGTATCCATGGACATGCTGATCACGACTATACTGATCATTAGCGTTGCGCAGCGCTACGGATGGTTTCCGGCGGTGGCGGTGCTTGGGGGTGCGGTCTTTATGGTGATCGATAGTGCGTTCCTCGGGGCCAATCTGTACAAGATTCCGGATGGCGGCTGGTATGCTCTGGTGGTTGCCGGGCTGATTTTCATTGTGATGACCATTTGGCGCAGTGGCCGCGCGCTGTTGGCGGAGAAGCTGGCAGAACGGGGCACGACCATCGAGGCATTCATGGCCCGTCTGGAGCACGACCCACCCTACCGCGTGCCTGGGACCGCCGTGGTTATGGTCGGCCGCAATTATACCAAGACCGTACCGGCGTCGTTGGTACATCATATGAAATGCGCGCACGTCCTGCACGAACGCGTGATTCTTTTAAACGTGGAAACCGCGCAAGTGCCGCATGTGCCGGCAAGCGAACGACTTGAATATGAGAGTCTCGGCTTGGGTGTAGTGCAGATGCGTCTTCATTATGGTTTTTCTCAGACACCCAACGTCCCCGTAGCACTCAAGTTGAGCGAACACCTGGGCCTGCACGGTGGATCCCGATGATGCGACCTACTTCCTTGCGCGGGAGACGCTGATTCCGCGGCAATGGATCCCAGGCTTACCCTATTTTTGGCAGGAAGTGTTCTTCGCGTGGCTGGCCCGCAACGCCGGCCAGGCCACGGAATATTACAAACTGCCCTCCGAACGCGTTCTCGAACTGGGTTTGCAAGTCGAGCTGTAGTTTCTGCCAGCGACTTTTACCTCAGTGAAGGGGACGGATACGGGTTCATCGATAGTATCTAGCCCAGAAGACTTCATGCCCGCGCCGTGCTTTAACCCAAACGGGGAGACTAAGCTGTGGTGGCTGGATACGAATCAGCTTTTACGTTGTCCCCCGAGCCGTCGCCGAAGGCTTCATCGAACTGCCGTCGGATCGCTGCGGCTGTAACGGTGTTGCCGATGTTCCTTGCGGAGTAGCGCTGTACGGCGGACTCATTCAATAGTTATGACCCGCTCTCGAAAGGGGTTCATAAAGGCGAGCGATTTATCGAAAAAGCGTACCGAATGGATCGAAAAAGACGGTGCACGTGAATGCGGTAACCGGTTGAAACGGTCGTCTACTGGAAGCTCTCCAGTCTTGAGCAACATTTCCATTGTGTGCAAAAAGCAAGTTCTGTCTAGGAAAAATGCCGCTCACCACCCGTGGACGGACGCTCCCTTTAGAAACTTACTTAACTGCCGTTATAGCTTGCAGCACGGCAGACTCATAGCGAAATGGTGAGCTAATGGCAGAAATTGATGTACTTCATCCATGGTATTTCCCATATCCCTGAATACACCAGATCTTACGGCCGGACCGCTTTGCATTGGAAACGTGTTAATCCCCCCATGTACCACAATTCTCAGGAACAGGACATAAGAATGTCTTCGCCGACTTTGTTATGCGAACATTGGCTAGCGACACGCTCGCTACAAGAGAGCGAAGAGAGGTTGCGCGCAATTACGGCGACCATTCGGGACGCCATTATCCTGGTCGATTCAGAAGGTCGAATCGATTTCTGGAACCCCGGCGCGAAAACAATGTTCGGTTATACGGCCGAAGAGGCGCTGGGTCGGGAACTGGTTGAATTGATCATTCCACAAGAGGAACGCGTTCAACACCGCGCCGCATTAGCGCAAATTACACACTCCGAAGCCAGTGCGAATAAAGGAGAAACCAAAGAACCCCAAGGAACTGTTGTAGAGCTGACGGCGCTTAGAAAGAGCGGCGCAACCTTGCCGGTAGAGCTTTCCATTTCCCCCGTAATGCTCAGGGGAAAGCCCGGCGCAGTGGGAATTGCCCGAGTGATTGTGGATCGTGAACGTTTCGAAGCACGAATCAAACGGGACCTTGAATATCAGTTGGCGATTACGGGCATTTTGAGGGTTTCCCAGAAGCCCATCAGTCTCGGCGATAAACTCTCTCAAATCCTCGATCTAGTGCTTTCCGTACCAGGGCTCTCCATACTGGGAAAAGGAGCGATCTTTCTTAACGATGAGACCGATAGCTTAGTTTTGGTGGCACAAAAGGGTTTGGAAGAGCCGCTCCTTGAGCTGTGCGCAAGGGTTCCATGGGGCCATTGTCTGTGCGGCCGAGCCGCTCAGTCTAAAGAGATGGTTTACGCAGCTCATCTCGATGAACGTCACGATACACGGTATCCAGGCATGAAACCGCACGGTCATTATGTCATGCCGATCCTCTCCGGCACCGGTGGCGTCCTTGGCGTACTAAACACTTACATCAGTGATGATTCTACACAAGAGAGGGATGCGGAATCCTCTCTATCGATGGTGGCTTTTTTGTCGATGATTGCCGCTACCCTGGCCAGCGTAATCGAACACGACCGAATTGAAGAAAAGAACCGCAGTCTCTCCATGGCCGTGGAACAGAGCCCAGTTTCGGTCGTCATCACCGATACAGCCGGAAATATTGAATACGTCAATCCTAAGTTCCTCCAAATTACCGGATACGAACTCGGTGAGGTTTTAGGTAAGAATCCCCGGATACTCAAATCGAATCAGACCAATCCGGAGGAATACCAAGCGTTGTGGGAGACGATTACCAACGGCAGAGAATGGCGAGGCGAATTTCATAACTGTAAAAAAAATGGCGATCTCTTTATAGAGTCTGCCAGTATCTCACCCATTAAGGCCGCCGACGAATCTGTAAGCCATTATTTAGCGGTGAAGGAAGACATCACCGAAAGAAAGATTTTGGAATCGCAGCTTATCCATGCGCAGAAGATGGAATCCATTGGACAGCTGGCCGCTGGGATCGCGCATGAGATCAATACCCCGACCCAGTATATTGGCGACAATCTGCGTTTCGTAAATGAATCTTTCAATGAGATCACACAGTTGCTCGACAATTATGATGCGCTGGCACAACAAATATCTGAAGGTGGGGCGATATCGGCGCAGTTCAAGGAGCTTCAGCAGCTTAAGGAAGAATGGGATATGGATTATTTACGGCAAGAGTTGCCATTGTCCATCGAGCAAGCTTTGGAAGGCGTGACACAGGTGAGCCGCATTGTGCAGGCGATGAAACAGTTTGCCCATCCGGGCACGTTGGAGAAGCTCCCCGCAAATTTGAATAAAGCCGTCGAGAGCACCGTCACCGTGGCGCGCAATGAATGGAAGTATGTCGCCGAAGTGGAGTTGGACTTGGATCCCGACTTGCCTCTCGTGCCTTGCCTCATCGGTGATATCAACCAAGCTGTATTGAATATGATTATTAATGCCGTTCATGCCATTCAGGAAAAGATAGGCGATTCTCCCAAACAAAAAGGCACGATTAAGGTATCGACCTTTGTTGAGCACGGCGAGGCTGTCATCCGCATACACGATACCGGTGCGGGTATCCCGGAAACACTGCGTAGCAGAATATTCGAGCCATTTTTTACCACAAAAGAGGTGGGTAAAGGCACTGGTCAAGGGCTTGCAATCAGCTATTCAGTCGTGGTTGACAAGCATGGTGGACGCCTTGTCTGTGAGAGCAAGCAGGGCGAAGGTAGCACGTTTTACGTTTATCTACCCCTAAGTCGTACGGGTAATACCAATGAATAGACAACGCGTGCTGTTCGTCGATGACGAAGCGCTTGTCCTGCAGGGATTGACACGGATGCTCAGGGGCATGCGTAAACAATGGGATATGGCGTTTGTATCGAGCGGACGTGAAGCATTGGATCTCATGGATAAAGAGCCTTTCGACGTGGTGGTCACCGACATGAGGATGCCCGGTATGGATGGGTCGCAGTTACTCAACGAGGTGCGAGAAAGGTATCCCAAGAGCGCGCGCATCATTCTCTCGGGCCATGCGGACCGGGAGCTGATTATTCGTTCGCTGACGACGACTCATCAGTATCTTTCCAAGCCCTGTGCTGCCGAAACTCTCAAGGCTACCTTGGATCGGGTGTTGTCACTGCACAATCTGTTTGGTTGCAATCCGATATTTGAGTCTCTGATCTCGCGTATCCAGGCTCTACCGAGTATCCCTTCTCTTTACCTAATGGTTCAGGAAGAGCTTCGCTCTTCAAACACCTCGGTTAAGCGAATCGCTGAGATTGTCGCGCAAGACCCTGCGATGACGACAAAAATGCTGCAGCTGGTCAACTCGGCGTTTTTTGGGGTTCCACAACACATTTCCAATCCAGAAGTCGCAGTCAATATGCTCGGCCTGGATACGGTCCAGGCATTGGTATTTTCGGCGCACGTGTTCCGTCAGTTTGACAAATTACCGAAGTATATGGATTTGGACGACCTTTGGCATCACGGCACCCTGGTGGGGACTTTGGCCAAACGCATCGCTAAGGCGGAAGCGGCAGACAAGCAAGCCTATTCGGATGCTAGCGTTGCCGGCATGTTGCACGATGTCGGCCGGCTCGTGCTACTGGTCAACTTGCCGGAAGAATATGAGCGATTGCATGGACTCGCTGAGAGTTCAAACACCAATCTGTTCGAGCTGGAACGCTTGGAATGGGGCACGACACATGCCGAGGTGGGAGCGTATCTGCTGGGATTATGGGGATTGCCCGAATCTGTGGTCAAAGCGGTTGCGCTCCATCACGGGCCGGTCGCAGGCTTGGATAACGGCTTTTCAGTGGCTACGGCGGTATACGCGGCAAATGCGTTCGCTCGTGAACTCACGGCGGATAAAAATGCTCCAGTGGATAAGCTGGAGGTTAATGGCCTTAATGAACTTTATGTGCGGTGGCCTGCTTGGCGGGAACTTTGCGCGCAAAGCATGGATTTCGGGAGACCACAATGATTGGACGTATTTTGTTCGTGGACGATGAACCCAACATTTTGATGGCTTACAAGCGTCAGTTTCGCAAGCAATTTGATATGGATACGGCCGAGGGTGGGGAGCAGGCGCTGGAAATGATCTCGAGTGACGAGCCCTATGCTGTGGTCGTTTCTGACATGCGTATGCCGAAGATGAATGGGATCGAGCTATTACAAAAAGTCGAGTCAAAAGTCCCAGATACCGTGCGCATGATACTCACTGGAAACAGTGATCAGCAGACAGCCATCGATGCGATTAACGAAGGTCACATCTTCCGTTTTCTTACGAAACCCTGTCCACACGAGACATTCGCCAAAGCACTGATGGCCGGGTTAGAGCAATACCGACTGATTACAGCCGAACGTGAGCTCTTGGAGAAAACCTTGAAGAGCATCGTCCAGGTGCTTACCGACGTGCTGGCTTTGGTGAACCCGGAGGCTTTTGGGCGTACCGCTCGGTTGAAACGTCGGATACAGGAGCTTGCCGTATCCATGGATCTGCCAGAAATCTGGTCGGTGGAGACCGCGGCGTTGTTATCCCAGATTGGGGGCGTGTTGTTGCCAGAGGGTGTATTGCAAAAGGTCTACAGCGGCAAGCCCTTGAGTGAGGAAGAAAGGCAAATCTTTGAAATGCAGCCGAGCGTAGCCTCGAATTTGATCCGCAAGATTCCACGTATGGAACAAATCGCGGCGATGATCAAATACCAAGAGAAAAATTTCGACGGTACCGGTACGCCGTATGATAGCGTGAGCGGAGAGAAGATCCCCATTGGCGCAAGATTGCTAAAAGCTGTACTCGATTTCGACACGTGGGAATCTGCGGGACTCGGTTCGGAGCAGGCTTTATCGCGCATGCAGCAAAACGCCCGCAAGTATGATCCCAAGGTGCTGCAAACACTGAAGCGCATCCAAGGCGCTGAAACGACAACGCAAGTGAGGTGCATCATGGCATCTGAGCTAGAAGAGGGCATGGTTCTGGCCGAAGCCGCGAAGACTAAGCAAGGGGCAATCGTCGTCGCCCGCGGGCAGGAAGTGACCGGATCGGTGCGCGAGTTCTTAACGAACTTTCAAGGCTCCGGAATGCTCATCGAGCCGCTGAAAATCGAGATTGATTCCGAGGCCGATGAAGTTCATCGAGAGGAATCCAGTCTGGATGGCGAGCGTGTGACATCGCTCGAATCTTGATCGGGCCCAGATAAAAGCTGTTTATGTCAATGGCGAATCGTTCTGAAAATCCCCGAACTCGCATCTCATCTGCCCGGTATCCCTTTAGTTAAATAGTCCGCTGTGATGGATTACGCTGGCCGATTCTGGTTTCTGAAAATATTTCTATGACAGAGAGAATGATGACCGACAAGATTCTCCTCGTTGATGACGACCCCAATATTCTTCGCGGCTACCGGCGCTCACTGCGCAAGTATTTTCATTTCGATGTTGCATGCGGTGCCGAGGAAGCCTTACACATGATAGAACAAAATGGTCCTTTCGCCGTCGTGGTTTCCGACATGCGCATGCCGGGAATGGACGGCCTTCAACTGCTCAGCAGGCTCAAAGAAATCATTCCGGATACCGTACGTATCATGTTGACGGGAAACGTAGACCAGAAGACAGCCGTAGATGCCGTGAATAAGGGACAGGTATTGAAATTCCTCACTAAACCCTGCGATCCGGGGATGCTTGCTTCTGCGATCGAAGATGGGCTTTCTCAATATACTCAAACCGTGGAAAAGCACGCCTTACTCGAGCAAAGCTCCGCCGAGGTACGCGAACTTTCCGACAGGCTCCGCATGCAGTCGCAACACGATATTCTCACCGGACTGCACAATCGTCAGGCCTTTGAGCTGCAACTGCACTCTTTATTGGAACCCGCGTCGCATGAACTTAGGAAACATGCGCTGTGTCATCTCGATCTCGACCATTTTCACGTCATCAACGAGACTTGTGGCCACTTCGCAGGGGATGCGTTATTGCGGCAAATAAGTAATTTACTTTCATCTAAACTGCGAAGCGGTGACTTGCTGGCTCGCTTTGCGGGGGATGAGTTCGGTATGCTACTCGTTGACTGCCCGCTGGAAAAGGCCAAGCGCATTATCCAGCGATTGCAACAAGTACTCAGTCAATACCGGTTTGAGTGGGAGGGTAAGGAGTATGATGTTGGCGTTTCCATCGGACTGGTTCCTTTGGATTCCGCTACAAATAGCGCAACGGTAGCATTGAGTGCCGCGGAGACTGCGTGTAACGTCGCCATGGACCAAGGCTACAATAGGCTTCATATCGGCAGCGTGCAAGACAAAGAGCTGACGCACCGCCTCAATCAGGCGCAGTGGGCAAACCAGTTAAATCAAGCGTTGAAGGAAAACCGTTTCCAATTGTATTTTCAACCTATCCGTCCGATCGAAGCATCCTACGAAGGTGAGCACTTTGAAGTCCTGGTTCGAATGCTCGATGCGGATGGTAAGGTGATCTCGCCGAATAATTTTTTACCTGCCGCTGAACACTATTGTCTCTCGCCCCTGCTCGATCAATGGGTAATAGAGAATACCGTCGAATGGTTCGTCCGTAACCCCGATAGGCTTCAGAGCCTTTCGATGTGCTCCATAAACCTTTCCGGACGTTCGTTGGGTAATGCAGATGTATTGCGTTTTATCCTACAAACCTTCAAGGAATTTCCATCCATTACACCTGAAAAGATTTGCTTTGAGGTTACTGAAACGGCTGCGATCACTCAGCTCTACAGTGCGATAGATTTTATCAAGGAATTGAAGCAGAAGGGGTTCCGTTTTGCGCTGGATGACTTCGGCAGCGGCTTTTCGTCCTTTGCTTACCTTAAAAATCTGCCTGTAGATTTACTCAAAATCGATGGCATGTTTGTGATGCACATGCACACTGATCCGATAGACTGCGCAATGGTCAAGTCGATCAACGAAATCGGTAAATTAATGGGTAAAAAAACGATCGCCGAATTTGTAGAAAACAAGGCTATTTTTGACAAACTGCGGTCGTTAAAAGTCGATTATGCCCAGGGCCATTATATCGGCCATGCCACCCCCCTAGATTCTCGGGAATAAACCGATCCAGCGGTTCGTCGAAAAAATATCCTCGGTAGAATTATGGCCTACGAGCGTTGCCGTCGAGAGCTTGGCCAGTAAGGCGATACCGCAGATTACACCAACGAATGCGCTGAGCGTGTTCGAATACTGTGTATCGAACGTACTTCAATTTGGCCAACAATCAGTGTCTGCCAATGCAGGGTATCCTCCGTAATGGAGTCAAAATAAACTGACACGGGGTTTCCCCGTGGTTGGATTGTGATCCACCAGAATCGGGCGGTCTACACGGCTTGTATATTTTCTGCGGTAATGACTTGCTCCGGTGCGCCGATTGTATAGACCTTGCCGAATTTAAGCATAAAGCGCCGTTTATGGAATTGAATAAAACGTCGAACGCAGTGAATGTAGATTTCTCCGTTTAGTGGCTGTAGTGTTTTGACACGGTTCTATGTCCACTTTCCTCCATGCAATAGTCGCCCCCTTATCTGTGTCACAGTCATGGTAATTCAAGGGGTAAAACAGATGCAAACCTGGATACACGACACGAAAACGGCAGGAATATTGGACACATGTGGGGTTCATGTATAGTTGTGCAAACACAGTGACAGAATCATGTAGGAAAATCATGATTGGATAAAAGTATGAGCAAACTCGAAAAACTGTACGAGCACATTTTAATGCGTAGATCAGATGCGAACGTTTCATTCGAGACATTATGTTCCTTGCTCAAGCGACTTGGATTTGACGAGCGCATTAAAGGCGATCACCACATATTTACCAAAGACGGGGTTGAGGAGATTCTCAATCTTCAACCCAAAGATGGGAAAGGAAAACCTTATCAGGTCAAGCAGGTAAGGGAAATGATCTTAAAATATGATCTTCGCCTTGGAGAATAGTGATGGATAAAAAATATGAAATAATAATTTTTTGGAGTTCTGAAGACAATGCCTACGTAGCTGAGGTCCCGGAACTTCCTGGCTGCATGGCAGATGGTAAGTCCTATCGGGAAGCTCTCGACTATGTGGAGCAAATAATCGAAGAGTGGATCGAGACTGCGACCAAGCTTGGTAGGCCAATTCCTCAACCGAAAGGGCGACTTGCATACGCCTGATTAAAGATGTTGCTTGCTGCACAACCTGTAGCTTCAGCAGACAGCCAGGGCGGTGCAATTTTGAAAGGTGTAGGAGTATTGAAATTACACACATTGCCTAAAATCAGCGGTGGCCCCGGCTGCTGCTGAGCATGGCGTTATACCTCAAAATGTCCATTGACTAAACGTACGTTATGGCGTACGCTTTTGGTTTTGGAGGTGTACGTATGACTATGCTAAATGCGACCGAAGCTAGGGCCAAGTTGTATAGCCTGATAGATGAAGCTGCCACAACGCATCAACCTATTGTAATTAAAGGAAAAAGATCTAATGCGGTGCTCCTTTCGGAGGAGGATTGGAACGCTATTAACGAGACGCTTTTCCTGGTTTCAATACCAGGTATGCGGGAGTCCATCATCGAAGGCATGGAAACAGATGTGGATGAATGCAGCAACGAACTGGATTGGTAATGTGGGAACTTCGGTATACTAATCAAGCCAAGAAAGATGCAAAAAAATTGGCTTCATCTGGCCTCAAAAGCAAAGCACAAGAGCTACTCGAAATCATCAATAATGATCCCTATCAAAATCCACCACCTTACGAGAAGCTGGTTGGCGATTTGGCTGATGCATATTCTCGGAGAATCAATATCCAGCACCGTCTTGTGTACCAAGTGCTGGAGCAAGAAAAGATAGTTAAAGTTTTACGTATGTGGACACACTACGAGTAATGGTATATCTAGTCGTTCAAGTGGATGTCGCTACGCGCCGCCACTTAATTTCAGCATTATATTTTCAGGGGGATTTTATGCCCGACGTATTTATTCCCGAATTATTCATAAAAAAGGGCAAACCTCATATAATCCATTGATAAAATGGGTTTAACAACAATCACGCTTCGTAAGTAGCAAGATGAGGTTCTCCCATGCCTGAGTCTCCACCAGAACAACTTCGTTTCCCGCCCGTTTCAGGGTTTAGCCTTCGCGGCGATTTTCAAGGCGGTGCCCTGTCTTCGAATTTTGGACCGATGCTGCTGCGCGGCGTCGATCAGCAGATCGGCTTGATCGAGCGCTTAGCCGGGGCGATTGTCGACCAACGCCACCCCGCCTATATCGACCATTCCCTGCCCGACTTACTGGCGTAACGTATTCTTCAAGTCGCTTGTGGTTATGAGGAAGGCAATGATGCCAATAGCCTGCGTCACGATCCGGTGTTTAAGCTCGCTGTAGAGCGCCAGCCGTTGGATGTCGATGACAACTTAGCCAGTGCTCCGACCTTCTCTCGCCTGGAGAATGCGGTCACGCCTCAGGATCTGCACCGCCTAGCTCAGGCTTTCGTTTATCACTTTGTCGATAGCTACCCCGAGGCGCCTCAGGTCATTATGCTGACACAAGGGGATACCCGTGGACTTTAGCAAAGTAGGCTTTTATTCTTCTTATGCTCTTGATTTCCGACCGCTTCAAGAGGTGAAAGCGACACCAGTGAGTCGAACTCAAGACGCGTTCGCAGGTGTTCCGCGAGACGCAGGCTCAAAGCTATGATTGTGAACGTCGGAAACGCCCATCCTCCGGTCGGGAAGATCGAGCTACCGGCGACATGGAGGTTGTTAAGACCGTGGACCCGGCATTCACGGTCAACAACACCCTGATTCGGATCGTCCGACATCCGCGTCGTGCCGAGATGATGCGCGGTGCCGCAAACCTGCGGCACCGCACTGTCGTCTTCTTCGAGCCAGGGCTCAATCTGGAATCGTCCCTTAACTGTGCGCGCCAGTTCGTTGCCGAACAGGTTCGCGGCGGTGCGATAGGTATGTCTATCCAGCGCGGTCAGCCGCCAGTCGACGCAGACCTTCCTTAGTCCCAGGTCGTCTCGCTCGTTGCCAAGGACGATCCGGCTGTCCGGATTGGGAGTTTGTTCGAAATAGCCGATCAGAGCCACGTGATCGCTCTTCAAAGTGGGCTGTTTAGCCAGTTTGCGCACATAGGCCTTCGCAATATCGCCGATACCGAGACCCACACGTAAGGCAAGCCGATTTATACTTTCGCTTGTAGCCACCATGTTATCGATGTTAGGTGGCTCGCCGTTTTTACGGGCGCTCAAGCGTACTTTAAGATCTGAATCCTCATCGCGTTTGTGCGCTCGTAACGCTGCCCTAAGTTCACGCAACGCACGGATACCTCCCGGTATCCGACTTTCGATCGCAAAAGGTCGTACGCGCCCTTCAAGGATGCGATTCGCCTTCTGCGCTTCGTCCGACAGGCAGATTTCAGGAAAGCACGATACCGGTCCTTTGTTCAAGCTCCGATCATAGGGGCGAGCGAGTCGGTACGGGTCCCTGGTGAATACCTCACCGATCTTGCCGCTCGGATGGTCCATAAAGAAACGACCTACGAGGTCACGGTCATTACCGAGTCCGTGGGGCGCAACTGAATTCGACAACAGCAGCATACGCGCGTTCTCGATGCCACCGCATGCAAGTACATAGTGCTTAGCACGCACTATGCCCTTACGTCCATCGAGTGTGCTAATGCGGGCATAGTGGACTGAGGTCCCGGAAGAGGAGGCCTTAAGTTCCAGCAGATTGGCGTGCAGTAGCACCTTGACGTTCGAGGCCTGCTCGATCTCGGCACGATACGCATCTCCGAAAAACAATGGACTGATGGCGAAGATTTTGTTGACGAGGGTTCGCCCGTCGAAGGACAAGGGCGGAAAGGAAGGCTGTGTCAGGAACGAGTCTTCGACGAAATCGTGTGATTCAATGCGACAAAAGGACCGTGCGAGCGCATAGTAGGGCTTGAGTTCTTCGTATGCGATCGGCCAGCCACTATGCGGCACCCACTCGCGCGGGCCCAGTTCGCCCAACGGAATGCACCCACCACCCCAGAGGTTGCAGCTACCACCGAAGACCCGCATCCGGGAGATGCCCGGATCGAAATCGGGAAATCCAATCGACGAACCGTCATAAAGCGCCTGGTTCCGCTCCTCGCCTGACAGTCCACCACTCTCGACTACGCAGACGTTTATCGACGTACCAATGAACGTCCGCGCGATGGACAGCCCCGCCGCGCCTGCACCGATGATGCAAAGATCCGCTTCGACGTCGCCAAGAAACGCATGATCTCTGTAATCTATTATCAAACTGCTTCCCTCCTCACTCACGCCTGTACGACGGAGTTTACTCCTATTGTTGTTAGCTTCCGTATAGTTAGAACGATTTCAAACTTTTAGTTACAATTTACTAATATTTAAGGAGAAACCTGGGCGTTTTCCTTACCATTACTGATTAATATCAAGGGCACTCGGTGATATCAATGAATCAATGGTTGATTTGTGAATATCGATGAATCAATGGTTAATTTGTGAGTTTGCAACTAATTAGCGGTTGTTGGGATTGGTGCTATTCTTTCTTCATAGGCCGGCGACGTTTGCAACGTGAATACCCTACGGCTCCGTTAAGGTCCGATAGCAATGCGATACATGATCGAGCAACCGAGTAGCTGATCCATTGGCCCTGCTACCGTAGGCTCCCTTGCCAGATAGCTGTTCGCTGCGTCGCTGAACAAAGAAATGCACAGGCATCTTCATCGCTACCCACGCGAATCCCCGATTTGATGTGAACATCGCCGATCAGGATGGATCTGGGATTAAGGATTTTCTGGATACATTGCTAAATCTGACAGAACGATTCAGCCGGCCTATCGTACTCGCACATGGGGATTTCCATATGTTTCTAATTGATATGCTTAGGCTGGTGCCTTGGCATGCCAATGAAGTCGCTGCGAATGAGGGAAAAAAAAAAATCCCAAATCTGACCCGATTACAAATGTTTGGGGACACAGAGAACCATTGGATCAATGGTCGAAATAAACCCTCGCGACGCACAAGCATTCAAATTGAGTATAAGAAGAATTAAAGTCCGCTTTGCTAAAGTCTATGGGTATTGAACAGCCGTTCACCTCGCTTTTCGCCCTAACTGCGGCGGAAACGTTCGCAGTTATTCTTCCTATACTCGGTTTCACAGCGTCCGACGGAGACTCAATGGCGCTGTATTATCAACCGTCTCGCTTTCGTCCCCTACTGCGCTACAATAGAGGCCGGTAGCAGGCCAGTCGCCCGCCCCTTGACGGTTTTAGCAAGCGCCGAGACCCGGGGGCGTTCGGCTGACTCAGCTGCCACCAGATCTTGTCAAGCTCGAAAAACTTAATCATCGAGTAATAAAATGGGGTTTATTTTTCTCATTCACCGTCGACGAGGACCTGTACGGCGGCCTCGTCAACAACGACGACCGGCGCCAGCTGCAGCGGCTGCGCGCGCTGACGCCCGAGGTGCTGTCTGCCAAGCGCCCGGCGTTCTTCGAGCGCATCGACGCGCTGCAGGAATCGGCCGACGAGCGCGGCCAGGAGATCCTCGGCGCCCTCTACGACTACGCCGAGGACATCGCGCCGCCGCTATGAGCGCCGGGTTACAGCTGTTCACCATTTGGTGAGATCGCGCCAAGTAGTTACCGAGGGTACGCGCGCTGCGTGCCCAGTACAACACCGTCCTCTCGGATGAGAAAGGAGGCGAGCGGCGTGACGGAGCATGCGGATGAATGAACCGAAGAGTTAACAAATCGGACATCCACCTATAGAGGATGACAAATGCAACAGACTTTCCGCCGCGGCGCCATCGCCGCCTTGATCGTACTCGGCTTCTCGGGCGTGCAGGCCGCCGAGAGCATCGTGTTCATCGGCAACAGCTTCACCTACGGCGCGGGCTCCGCGGCCGACGGTTACCGGCCGGACCTCGTGACCGACCTGAACAACTCCGGCGTCGGTGGCATCGGCTCGCTGTTCAAGCAGTTCACGCTCCAGGCCGGACTCGACTACAACGTGTTCGTCGAGACGAACCCGGGGGTCGGGCTAGACTGGCACTACAACAACCGCGCCGGCGTGCTCGGCCAGGCGTGGGACAACGTCGTGTTGCACACGTATAGCACGCTGAGTGCGTCGGACCCCGGCAACCCGGCCACGCTGTACCAGTACTCGGCGCTGCTGGCCGACATGTTCTACGGCTACAACAACGACGTGAACGTGAACCTGATGGCCACGTGGTCGCGCGCCGACCAGACGTACCCGTCCACCGGCGCCTGGTACGGAAGCGACATCTACCAGATGGCCGAGGACCTGCAAGTCGCCTACACCGAAGCCGACGCGCGCTCGGACAACATTCACGGCGTGATCCCGGTGGGGCAGGCGTGGAACCGTGCGATGGCCGAAGGCGTGGCCGACACCAACCCGTACGACGGCATCGACCCGGGCCAGGTCAAGCTGTGGGCGAACGACAATTACCACGCGAGCCAGCACGGCAGCTACCTCGAGGCGCTGATGATCTTCGGCAGCGTCACGGGCCTCGACCCGCTCAGTCTCGGTGCCGGCGAAGACGCTGCCGAAGCGCTCGGCCTAACGGTCGAGCAGGCGCTCGCGCTGCAGCAGATCGCCTACGAGCAGCTCGCCGCGGTGCCGGAGCCCCGTCGTCGACCTACACGCTGATGGCGTTCGGTGACGGCGCATTGCTGTGGATACGGCGGTGCTGCCTTGCAGGTTGGGCAAAGACTATTCCCGGGTTGCCGCCCGTGTTCGCGCCCGCTCGATGCCGCGCGGTGCACGACCGCGCCAGAGCGCCTGGTGGGCCCTTTGCCACAGCCACCGGCACAGGATGTCGTCTCTGGGTAGGGGAGGTCGCCGGCAAACCATGACGAGCCGATCGCCTGCCAACTCATGGCCAGACGAAGGCCGTCGAAAGGTGAATCAGGAGCGCAGGGTGGCTCGCAAGGCTCGGGGATTCATACTGAGCGGGTTCAAATCAGCGGGTCAAATCAGCGGGTCAAATCAGGGTCAGGTCTCGCATTGTAACATCAGAATGAATGATCTACACTGCGGGTATGGCGAGACCACTGCGTATCGAATTTGCCGGTGCCCTGTACCACATTACATCCCGAGGTGACAGGCGGGAGGCGATTTACGAGGACGATGGGGATCGGGAGGCGTTCTTGGGCGTATTGGCGGAGGTCGTAGAACGCTACAACTGGATCTGCCATGCTTACTGCCTCATGACGAATCACTATCATCTGGTGATCGAGACCGTGGAGGGGAACCTGTCGCGGGGGATGCGTCAACTGAATGGTGTTTACACCCAGGCATCGAACCGTACCCATCGAGTCACCCTGCCTAACAGTGGGTTCAGCTCAGAGGTTCCAATAACGGAACTTTGCGTGCTGAAGTTCGGCCAAACCGACGATCGGGTGGATCGTTGGAGTGTCTTAAGAAGGGTGACGAGATGCCAAGTGTACTAACTAGCAACTGGGGTGACCGTGGTGGTCAGGCAGCATGTGATATCGATCTTGGGTTCCGGATCGATATGTAACGTGTCGATGCACTCCTAATAGCCGCTCAACTCTGGTTATGCATTGGCACTTTGTGATTTAGCATCACGAGAAACGAAGACAGGGGGTTACTATGGATTTGAAGCTAAGAAATCGATTAGCTCTTGTTACCGGTAGTACTGCGGGTATCGGCTACGCTATTGCAGAGGCCCTTGCTTCCGAAGGTGCGAGAGTTATTATTAATGGCCGTTCTCGGGAGTCAGTTGATAATGCTATTACGAAACTTACCTCTAGCGCGACGGGTGAATTAATAGGCTTTGCCGGCGATCTTTCTACACAAAAAGCTGCAGAACAGCTTGCGAAAGAGCATCCAAATGTAGAGATATTGGTAAACAACCTAGGCATTTTTGAGCCTGCGTCTTTCGAAGAGATTTCAGATGATGATTGGCGGCGCTTTTTTGAGGTTAATGTCCTAAGCGGCGTGCGTCTGAGCCGTTTATATCTCCCGGTCATGAGAGAGCGTAATTGGGGACGCATTGTGTTCGTTTCTAGCGAAAGTGGCGTTCAAATTCCAGCTGAAATGATTCACTATGGCACGACTAAGACCGCTCAACTTGCCGTATCTCGCGGGCTCGCGGAAGCCGTTGCAGGAACAGGTATTACTGTAAATTGCGTGCTTCCAGGCCCGACCAATTCCCGTGGTGTAGGTGATTTTGTTCGACAACTTGCGGCGCAAGCAGGTAAATCCTTCGAGGAATTCGAAAAAGAATTTTTTCAAAAGGTGAGACCAACGTCGTTGATTAAGCGTTTTGCAACACCAAGCGAAGTTGCTTCGTTGGTGGCTTATATCGTGAGCCCACTCGCGTCCGCAACGACAGGGGCCGCTCTGAGAGTAGATGGTGGCGTAGTAAAAAGCGCCTTCTAATAAGAAACTCAGGCGCGTCGATGACCTGCCGGTTGGGTCGATATCGTATTTCTATGCGCGCAAAGGCTATCGCCGGCGAGGTGTGGCAACAGCCCTGATTGCTGCAGCTCTTGAAACGGCGAAGCGGGCCGGAGCGCACGCCGTCGAAGCCTATCCACTAGATGCCAGCCTGTCGCGTAGCTCAACGAGCACGGGTTATGTTTCCACATTTTGCCGCGTTGGTTTCAGGGAGGTCGCTAGTAACGTTGGGCCTCGGCCAATCATAAGCTACATGTTTGAGGAAGCAGGCTGAAAGCACATGTAGCACGTCTGGCTTGGATGAAGCGTAGCGGAATCCAGGAATCAATATGGCATTTTAGTGGATTCGCTTACGCGACCCGAGGAACTTCCACGTTAAGGCTACGAGCATGGAACCATCAGTCTTAGGAAAGAAATACGATAAAATTGCTAAATGGTGGCATGACCGCCACGCAGATTCTAATTATGGAGTGAAGCAATTTAAAAAAGCTTTGGATTTTTCCTCTAAGTCCGGCATCGCTTTAGATGTGGGTTGTGGGGCAGGAGGGAGATTTGTTCGGATGTTGCAGAATCGCGAATTTCACGTAATAGGCATTGACGTTTCTGAAGAGATGATCAAGTTGGCAAGACGGAATCATCCGAGCGAAGAATTTCATGTTCAAGATATTTGCACTTGGGAGATAGATCGGAAATTTGAATTTATTGTGGCGTGGGATAGCATTTTCCATCTTCCTTTTGCCATGCAGATACCCGTAGTTGCTAAATTGTGTGGTCTACTGTCGAATGGTGGTGTTCTAATTTACACATTTGGCGAAGCAACTGGAGAACACGATGATCGGTGGCATGATGATACCTTTCATTACAGTTCAATTGGGATTAATGGAAACTTAAAAGTTTTGATCGACAATGGTGTTATCTGCAAACATTTGGAATTGGATCAGTGGCCACAAAATCATGTTTATCTCGTAGGTGTAAAACTTGAACAAATTCCATAGCTGGGACGCACTTACGCTCTTGCCTGATATATAAGTCTTAGCCTATCAATTAAAGAACGTTATGATGCCAGACCCTCAAGTATTTGCATTAGATTGGATTGAGGCGTGGAATTTACACGATCTTAGCAAAATCCTTTCGCATTACTCAGATGATTTCGAAATTACTACACCAATGATCCAGGCGATCGTGGGCGTTGAAACAGGAGCCCTTCGCGGAAAGGCAAACATACGGCAATATTGGGCGTCGGCTTTAGAAAAGGTGCCAGAGCTACACTTTGAGTTGGTAGACGTGGCACAGGGTGTAGAGTCAATTGCAATCTACTATAAATCCGTGATGGGCAAGATGGCCATTGAGGTCATGTTTTTCGATGAGATTGGCAAGGTTAAACGGGTGGTTGCACATTACACACAGATGTAAACACGATTAGTTCATCCGGCTGTCTTAGGAGCCGATTCATAATGCCGTACCGTGCTCGCTGAGGGGTTTTTAAACAGCTACTAAGTGTAGGCGGGCAACAACGAATACAAATAGGATAGAGATACGATGAGCATAGTGAAGCATAGTGCGAAGTCACTTCGGCAAATGAAGTCGATAACCCCAATCCCCATGCTGACGGCCTATACCACCCCTGTTGCTTCCTGCCTCGAGAAGGCGGGAATCCCTGTGATTCTTGTGGGTGACACGGTTGGGATGGTGGAAATGGGATTCGATAGTACACGCCTCGTTACGATCGAGCACATGCAATATCACATCGGTGCAGTACGCCGCGGCGCCGTGAACACCCATATCATCGGGGATCTTCCATACAACAGCGATTGCGATCCGGACACAGCACTGCAAAGCGCAAGACTATTGCTTAGCGCAGGTGCCGATACCGTAAAGCTAGAGGGTCCAAAGTACGATGTGATTCGGCATCTCGTTGCAAATGGTATCGATGTCGTTGGCCATACAGGACTAACACCCCAAACCTCCACCAGTTTTAAACAAGTGGGGAGAGAGGCGGGTGATGCAAAGCGCGTCTTGAACGAAGCAATCGGTATTGCCGCATCAGGAGCCTATATGGTGGTCCTTGAGCACATTCCAGAGACACTTGCAGAAACGGTTACACGGTCCCTCACCGTTCCGACTATTGGGATCGGTGCGGGCCCATCTTGCGATGGGCAAGTACTCGTTATCAATGACGTCATTGGTCTAGGCGAACGATGGCCACCCTTCTCCAAACAGTATGCATACGTTGGCAAGACCATCGCCGACGCCGCCGAAGCTTTTGTTAGGCAAGTAAAGGAAGGCACTTATATTAGGCGATGAAGATCAGGGCGGGAGGGTAGGGCGGTTAGCCTGTCAAGTAAGTACCACGTCGTTGCTGATGACATTCCGACTGTTAGGCGTTTAGGCCGCAGTTATACTCGATCATGGGGTAATAGTCGACTGGACTGAAGTATCGCTATGACTAATACAGCAGATAAAACGAAAGGCGATCTTTTGACTGAAATTGAAGGCGACATTGCCCGCTACAGGCGTTACCGAAAATACAGTTCTACCGTGCAGTGGGTGGTGTTGCTGTTAATTACCATTGCAGGTTTTTTCACGACAGCAGCCGGTGGGGTTGGTGCCGGCGATATGACTAATGTTTGGTTTTCTGAACCGCGCTGGCTTACCACATGGGGTCTAATCGCAGCGATCGGGTCGTTAATTGTTCAAAACGCGAATCCTGCGCGAATGGCAGAGACTTTTGAGAAGAAAAAGGATGCCATGAGAGCGATTCGCACCGAGTTAAAGTATCGCGGATTGGAAGTCGAAATGGCGGCTAAGTTGATGGAAATAGCTCGCGCCGATTCAGAGAAAGCGATGGATAAGTTAGCGGGCCAAGAAAAGGCCGAGCTGTAACAATAGTGATTCGATCCGACAGACGCTGCAAGATTACATTGAATCGGCATCAGTGTCTAGAAATTGATGTTTTGGAGGGTTAGAGTCGCTAGATTCTCTTTAACATCCGTTTTCGATCTATCGGACTTCAAACCCCTTCCATCTCCGACGTGTATTGCCAACTATAGGCTCGGTTTCCCATACTTTCCTCCCCCATGCTTGAAATAATGCTGATTAGCTTTCCAGATTTTGGTAGCCTAATCTTCAACTTTGCAGGAAAATCATACCAGAGGGTAAAAGATTACAAGGTTTATTGTTTTGGGAAAGTTATTTCGTCAACAATCCTTAGCGAGGGCGGGACGTAACGCGCCCCTAGCTTGAGGTGCAAACCAGAACTATGATAAGGCAGTGTATGACAATGCCGGACGGAATCCTGAACGCCGAGACATGAATCTCCGACGCGTCAGATTGATTCTGGTTTTGGTCAGCGTTCTTGTTGGCCAGTTGCTGGTCATTGCCCATGCCTTCGAACACCCTATCCTGGATGATCACCCCTGCCAACTCTGCCTGCATTTCCAAGGGCCGGAGCATGCCTTCGCTCGGTCCATGCCGACCCTTCATGCGGATGCGCATTGTGAAGCGCCGGCTGTCGAAGATTACACCCCTACCCTCCCTCTCCTTCTATTCGATCAGCGCATTCGCTCACCCCCTCTCACTGGCTGAACTCTACAACACGTTCGATTAAGTGGCGCGGGCAACCCCGTTCGCGCCGTTTTACTCATTGAGTTATCACGTGAGGAGATCAGCCATGCCGTGGGAAACAACCCGGTTTTTGGATAACTTGGCGTCGGATGTCGGTGGTGTTAACGCGCCAGCGTCGCCGCCTGTAGACCATCATTCCGCACTGCCGTCTTCGGCAAAGCATTGCTTATTTGGAAGCACAATCCCTGTCTTGGGCGGTGCTTTACTCTTGACTATATCATTACCCGCTAGCGCGGCGGACTCTACTGAAATACAACAGCTACGGGCTGAAATTCAACAGCTTAAGGCAGGCTCTGAAACCCGCAACAAGGATCTGGAAAAACGCCTGGAACAAGCGGAGTCAGCCGCGCAACAGGCCCAAGAAACCGCTCAGAAGACCTCCGTGGCGGTGGAACGGACACCGTCTCCCGCACTCCCTGCCAATCCCCCTGTCCGCAGCAATGCGTTTAATCCCGACATCTCCCTGATCCTGGAGGGCAGCTATGCCAATCTGTCGCGGAATCCCGAGGACAACGAGATCACCGGCTTTCAAACAGCAGAAGAAGTTGGTCCGCAAAAGCGCGGCTTCAGCCTGGCCGAATCCGAGTTGGATCTCTTCGCTACGATCGATCCGTATTTCTACGGCGGCTTAAACCTGGCGTTAAGCCCGGACAACGAAGTCGAGGTGGAAGAGGCTTATGTGCAGACGACGGCCTTGTCGCATGGTTTTACCCTCAAAGCAGGGCGCTTCTTTTCCAGCATCGGTTATCTGAACGAGATCCATCAGCACGCCTGGGACTTTTTCGACGCGCCACTGGCTTACCAGGCTTTCTTGGGCACAGGGCCGACAGGAAATCATGGCGAGGACGGATTACAGCTACGATGGATTGCGCCCACCGGGCTGTTCCTGGAGTTCGGTGCCGAGATCGGCCGCGGCAAGGATTTCCCGGGAACGGATCGTAACGAGAACGGTATTAATTCGGAAGCAGCCTTTGTGCATGTCGGTGACGATGTAGGTCTAAGCCAAAGCTACCTGGCGGGCTTATCCTTCCTCCACTCCGAGCCGCGCGACCGCGGGTTCGATCAGACCGACCTGCTCGGCAATCGCGTCACCAATAGCTTCTCGGGCGATAGCAATCTGCTTGTATTGGACGGCGTCTGGAAGTATGCGCCCAACGGTGACCCCACCTATAGCAACTTCAAGCTGCAAGGCGAATACCTCTATCGCTGGGAAGACGGTGATGTGACCTACGACACCGACGCGGTGTCGCAGGGTCCGCAAACCGACGAGCATTCATCAAGGCAATCCGGCGCCTACCTCCAGGGGGTCTACCAATTCCGGCCCCGCTGGCGGGTAGGCCTGCGCGGCGACTGGTTGTTTGCTGGCCACTTGGATTTTGACGCCAACAACGCGAATCTGCCACGGCCCGATTTCGATCCAAGCAAATACAGCGCGATGGTCGATTACAGCCCCAGCGAATTCAGCCGCTTGCGTCTGCAATACAGTTACGATCAATCCCGGAAAAGTGCGGATGAAAACGAGATTTTCGTGCAGTACATCTATAGCCTGGGTACCCATGGCGCTCACCAATTCTAGGAGTACATGATGAAAAAGCTTTACCTGTTGGGCTTATCGTTGGTATTGATTGGCTTTGCGTCCGGCGCCTCTGCCGATCTCAAGGTGGTGGCCTGTGAACCCGAGTGGGGTGCGCTGGTGAAGGAACTGGGCGGCGACAAGGTCGAGGTCTTTAACGCGACCACGGCGCTGCAAGACCCGCATCATATCCAGGCGCGGCCCAGCCTGATCGCCAAGGTGCGTAACGCCAACTTGGTGGTGTGTACCGGTGCCGAGCTGGAGATCGGCTGGCTGCCGATCCTGCTGCGCCAAGCGGGCAACGCCCAGGTGCAGCCGGGCAGCCCCGGTTATCTGGAAGCGACCCGGTACGTACCCCTGTTGGAGGTGCCCACCGTCCTGAGCCGCGGCGAAGGGGATATCCACGCGGCCGGGAACCCGCATATTCAGACCGACCCCCATAATATCGCGCGGGTGAGTGATGCCTTGGCCCAGCGCTTGGCCGAAGTGGACCCGGCCGGGGGGGCATATTACCAGAAGCGCCATGCGGAGTTTTCCGCACACTGGCAGCAGGCGATACGCCGCTGGGAGGCGGAAGCCGCGCCGCTCCAGGGTCTACCCATCGTGGTGTATCACAAGGGTTGGGTCTATATGAACCACTGGTTGGGATTACAAGAGGTCGCCGCCCTGGAACCCAAACCTGGCATACCGCCATCGGTCGCCTACCTATCCGAGCTCCTCTCCACCTTGAAGAAGCAACCGGCCAAGGTGATTATCCGCACCCCGTACGACGATCCGCGGCCCTCCGAATATGTGGCCGAGCGGACCCAGATCCCGGCCGTTGTACTACCCGGTACGGTGGGCGGCAACGACCAGGCTCAGGATCTCTTTGCGTTGTTCGACGATACCGTCAACCGCCTGCTGGAGGCAACCCGATGAACCTAGTGATTGATGCACAAGGACTCGATATGAGCATCCTTGCCCCCCCCTTTCTAGCCGGGCTCCTGGTGCTTGCCACTCACGTGCCGATGGGCCAGCAGGTGCTCGCCCGCGGTATCATCTTTGTCGATCTGGCCATTGCCCAGATCGCCGGGCTAGGTGTGATTGGCGCCAGCCTGTTCGGCTGGGAACCTCAAGGCTGGGGGGTGCAAGTGGCGGCGGTCGTGGCCGCCTTGCTGGGTGCATTGGTGTTGACCTTAACCGAGAAGCACTGGCCGGAGGTGCAGGAAGCACTGATCGGGGCACTGTTTGTGCTGGGGGCAAGCGGCGGAATTCTGTTGCTGGCAGGTAATCCGCACGGCGGGGAACATCTCAAGGATCTGCTGGTGGGACAGATCCTATGGGTGAGCTATGCTCAATTACCGCTGGTGGCCATGCTCACCGCGATCCTTCTGACCGTTTGGTTTCTCTTGCAGGAGCGCTTAGGCCGATTGGGATTTTATCTGCTGTTTGCCTGTGCCGTAACGGTTTCAGTGCAGTTGGTAGGGGTTTACCTCGTATTCGCCAGCCTGATCATCCCGGCGCTGGCCAGCCGCTTCTACGCTTCAGGCAGGCGTCTGCTGGTCGGCTATAGCGTGGGCGCATCCGGCTATGCGTTGGGTTTGCTTTGCTCCGCCCTCTTCGATTTACCTTCCGGTGCAATCATTGTCTGGACCATGGCCGTATCGGGTGCAGCCGTTTACGCTTTGCGTCTAACCCAGCGGAGCAATGCCGAGCAAGCGAGGATAATGGAAGGGTAGCTATGATAGGGGTCTGAAGCGCATTACTTCGGCGGCGATTAGATGAAACGGTGCTGGGAAGAAGCGGATCTAATTGATCATTAGACCCTGACAGATACAGACAAAAAACTGTTCTTTAATTTGCGCAGTGCGGCAGTCGTTGTTGATGCCGCACATTAAATGGGGAAAGAGCGAAACAGGAGAAAACCGATGAAGAAATTCAGACACAACGTATTAAATCTAGCGCTCACACCCTCAATGTCGCGTTGCATTGGATCGGTAATGGCATTGGCGTTATCCGCGTGCGCCAGTTTACCGCCGGATATTGCCACCGATGGTACAGTGAACATTGAACGCATCAACTCGCACAACGCGCGGGTGGCTTTAGTGCGGGCACGCACTATTGATCATAAGCTGAGAATTTCGGGGTTTCTTGTGAAACAGTACTCTGGACGTGGCCCTATTCCGGGCTATCTCCACATCGATGTTCTGGGAGATGACGGCGCCCTATTGGGGCAGAGCACAAGCCACTATTCCCAGCAAGGCGCTAAATCGCGACGCGCTTACTTCTCAGAAATTGTCACTGTGCGACCGGGCGATGTCCGCACTATTCGCATCATTCATCAGGGGTCCGGGCGAGAGAATTGCTGACAACATACTAACGGGAGCTACTGGAAAACCGCAAACCCCCGTATACTTCCCATCGGCAACCGCGCCGCTAGGCGTCGCCGGAGCCTGACCTGCTGTTATCTAAACCCGAATGCACAGTCACTGACATGGTGGATCCTCAAAGTCTCATCACCGTGATCGAAAACTCGGCCTTGGTGCACAGCGGCGGTCCGGTGGTCGTAATCTTGCTGGTGTTGTCGATAATCGCGCTGACGGTCATCCTGGTGAAACTCTGGCAACTGTTTCCGTTCGGCCTCGGCAGCGAGCGTGCGACACGGAAGCTACTGGGCGCCTGGGAGGCCGGTGACCGAGAGACCGTATGGCAGAACGCCCGGACGAACCGTCAACCGATCCCCCGGGTGCTGGCCGCAGCGATGGGCGGTCTGCTGGCCGGCGCGCCAGAAGTACACGTCCGTGAGGAATCGCAACGGGTCGCCGCCGAGGTACTCGAGGCACAATTCCGTTATTTGCGCATTCTGGAAGTGATCGCGACGCTCAGCCCGCTGCTCGGCCTGTTGGGCACCGTGCTCGGCATGATCGAGGCTTTTCAGGCGATGGAGAACGCCGGTCGCCAGGTCGATCCGGCGGTGCTCTCCGGGGGCATCTGGCAAGCCCTGCTGACGACCGCCGCCGGATTGGCGGTCGCGATCCCGGTCGCAGCGACGCGAAACAGGTCATCGGGCTGCTACGTCGGCTGCGCCGGGCTGGCATTGCGCAGGTTCGCCTGATCGGTGTGAGCCGAGCCGGTGCGCGCTAGTAGCCAATGGGCCGCCTATCTCCAGTGGCATGAAACCGGGCCTGGTGCATTGGCTCATCGCGTTTGTCATCGCATTGGGCTTGCATGGCATCGCGCTGCGCGAGTTGCCCTCCACCTCGGGAGACGTGCCCGCCGTAGCGACCGCAACCGCGCTGGACATCGATTTCGTCGACACAACCGACACACCAAGGGAACCGATCGAAGCGCCGGCGACACGTCCCTTGGACGAACCCGAACCGGAGCCTGAACCCGAGCCGGACTCCGAACCACTGCCGGAACCGCAACCTCCACCCCAACCCAAGTTACCGCAACCCGAACCACCACCGGTGATCCACTCGGCACATACCCTGCCCGCGGTACCGAAGCTTCGGCAGACCGGACGAGTACCCGGAGTATCGAGCGCCGAGATGGCGGCGCACGCCGCCGACTATTCCGATAAACTGCTCAGTCGCATCGAGCGCAACAAGCGCTATCCACGGCGCGCGCTGCTGCGCCGCAAGCAGGGGAAAGTGAAATTATTTCTGACGATCGCGGCCGACGGAGGTCTGCTCAGCGCACGGGTCGTCTCCACTTCGGGTCATTCGGTCCTCGACCAAGCCGCGCTGCGATTGGCGCATGATTCCAGCCCATTTCCGTCCCCACCGTACGGCGCCCAGACGCCGCTCGAGGTCATCGTTCCCGTAGCCTATCGGCTGCGTTGAGCCAAGGCGACGGTTTGCAGGGAATTGCACTATCCGAATAAGGCAGGATAGCGGTGAGGGACGAACTGTATCTCCCGACAGGGCCATCATGAGCCCCCCGAATTAAGTCGATGGCCTTGGCATTCTAATACCTTCCCCTAGCCGATCTCGGCGAGAGTGTTTTCGACACAATATCGGATATGTTTGATGACAAAGAGGTGTCAGGCTCCGTGCTGTGACGATCGCCGAACCGACCACCGCCACCGATCTGTCCGGGGATAGTATCCCGGTAGGTGGGAAAACCCGAGTCGGGGTGCGCTAGGACAGAAGCCAGGAGTTTCTCTCCAGTATTGGCCTCGCTGGTGGCCTAAATGCCAATAACCGATTCCTGGCGTCCTACCGTGCCATACAACAGCTCAAATGACCAAAAAATTGGTTACTTCAAGGTTGAGGCCATTGTGCCGGTATGGCATCCTCATAGTCTATCTTTTGGTTACCAGTGTATATCTGGCGGGGGCGAGCGATGCGTAGTTCGGGGCTCAGGTTTTGCTCTCGCCAATGAGCAATCCATCCAGGCAGCCGTCCAATAGCGAACAACACCGTATACATATTGAGCGGAATGCCAATGGCGCGCAGGATGATTCCGCTGTAAAAGTCTACGTTCGGATACAGTTTACGATCGATGAAATAGTTGTCGCTGAGCGCGATTTCCTCCAATTTACGGGCGATATCCAACAAAGGATCATCGACATCTAGCGCGTCCAGCAGCCGTTCGCAGACTTTGCGCAACATTTTTGCTCGCGGGTCGAAGTTTTTATAAACGCGGTGCCCGAAGCCCATGAGTCGCACTTTGCTTTGCGGGTCTTTAGCAAGCTTTACGTATTCTTCCGGCGTGCTTCCCCCTGCCCGGATTTCCTCGAGCATCTCGATTACGGCCATGTTGGCTCCACCATGGAGGGGACCCCAGAGCGCACAAACACCAGCGGCGCAGGCAGCGAATAAATTGGCGCCGCTGGAGCCGACCATGCGCACGGTTGAGGTACTGCAATTTTGCTCATGGTCTGCGTGCAGGATAAGAAAAAGACTTAAGGCATCGGCGACGCTATCCAAGCATAGGTGCTGCTCATAAGGTTCGGTGAACATCATGTGCAGGAAAGTTCACCACATAGGGTAATTTTTTATTGGGATAAACGTACGGCAATCCATTGGAGCGACGATAGGCAAAGGCCGCCAAGGTGCGGATCTTGCTCAGAAAATGCGCAGCGGCGAGTTCGAACTGACTCGGTTCTTCAAGATCATAGTACTCTGGATGAAAGCAAGATAAGGTATTGATCATCGCCGAGAGGGTCGCCATAGGGGGCGATGAGTGAGGAAATCCTTCGAAAGGGTGCTTCATCGCTTCATCGATATTCGCATGATCGACCAGTTCTTTGCTGAAACGCGAGTATTCCTCCGTTGTCGGCAAGCTTCCGAAAATCAGCAGCCAGGCGACTGCGATGAAATTTGGACGCTTCTCGAATTCCTCAATAGGGATACCACGGTAACGCAGAATTCCCCGTTCACCATCGATGAAAGTAATCGCGCTCTCGCAGTTTGCGGTATTGGCGAATCCAGGATCCATGGTGATCATTCCGGTACGCTGCCGTAAGTTGCTGATATCGATGGCGCGCTCACCTTCTGTGCCGCTGCGGACGGGAAACTCATAACGCTCATTATCGGCAATCAGCGTTACCGTATCGGTGTCAGCAGAGCGCTCAAATACGTTGGGTGTATCCGTAGACGTGGCAGTTGGCATCACTGAATAGACCTCTCTCTTGTTGACGATCGAAAAAAATCAGCGGAATCGAAGAAGGCCTAAGCAGCGAATTACAGTAGACACAACACCACTTTTAACTTCTTTTAAACTTTGCAGCAAGGCCCTGTTTAATCTTGAGTCAAATTTCATGCCATGCAGCATTCGGCGTAACGGTCCAGATTCCTTCTTATTTTTCATTCAGTTATATGGATTTGCCGCAACCGTTATAATGCATCGGACACACGCTAATCCTTGCAATCTGCACGATCATTGCACTAATCAAGTGCGCTAGCTGCACTCTATGACAGCGCTCGCTCACGCTCAGATCCTAACTGCAATACCGCAAGATTTGCACGAACGCCCCCTCATATGCCCCAGTAGAACTAAAAACAGCTCCCGTTGGGGGTTACGCAGGCCGAGTGTACTTCTCCTCCTAATTCCATCCTCAATGGCTATCCTCGGTGACCACAACTGTTGCGCTATGGACTGGTATTGCAGATCCGCAGGCTTTACATTAAGCCAAAAACGAACTCAAGAATGGTCATCCATCATCCATGTTCTAGGGTATACTTCATTCTGTCATAATTAGATATCAGCCGATATCAATAACAATAAATGAGATTGGATGGATGTTGCTGGATTGGGTCTGTCAATCCATCCGAAGCTGACCCCAAACGCTATAACACAGTATTAGAAAACAATGAGAGCGACAACATTACGTGCTTATTTACCAGGTTTCGAGGCTCCACGAACGTCGATTATCGATGCCCAAACACCACGTTATGCTGGCAGAAAACGCCGGCAAATGATCGATCGAATTAAGCGCCTGCTCAAAGCTCAAGACGCGGTGCTTGTGGCGCATTATTATACCGACAAGGATTTACAGCTCATTGCCGACGAAACCGGAGGTTATGTTTCTGATTCACTGGACATGGCTCGCTTTGGCAACGAGCACCCGGCCACCACTTTGGTCGTTGCCGGCGTTCGCTTCATGGGGGAAACGGCCAAAATTCTGAATCCGGAAAAACGAGTGATTATGCCTACCTTGGATGCGACGTGTTCATTGGATCTGAGTTGTCCCAGCGATGAATTTAGTGCTTTTTGCGATGAGCATCCTGATCATACCGTCGTCGTGTACGCCAATACGAGCGCGGAAGTAAAAGCGCGCGCCGATTGGGTCGTCACCTCGAGCATTGCAGTCCGAGTCGTTTCCCACCTGATGGATGAAGACAAGAAGATATTATGGGCGCCCGATAAACATTTGGGACGGTACCTACAAAGCGTCACAGGTGCTGATATGACGCTCTGGAAAGGGGCTTGCGTAGTTCATGAGGAATTCAAGTCCGAAAGTTTGCGTAAACTCATGAAGCAACACCCCAACGCGGCGGTCTTAGTTCATCCAGAATCGCCCGAAGAGGTGGTTAAGTTAGCCGATGTGGTCGGTTCGACCACGGCGTTAATCAAAGCCGCCTGTGACTTGCCCCACAAAGAATTTATCGTGGCCACAGACAATGGCATCTTTTACAAAATGCGGCAGGCGGCGCCAGGGAAGACTTTTATCGAGGCTCCCACAGGTGGAGAGGGGGCAACCTGCACGAGCTGCGCACATTGCCCGTGGATGGCCATGAACGGTCTGCACAATCTGGCGCATGTATTGGAGACAGGTGCGAATGAGATCTTCGTGGAGGAAGACATTCGTGTCAAAGCCTTGCGATCGACCCAGCGCATGCTCGATTTTGTGCATAGCTACTCCTAACCCAGCAATTCTCATCCGAACTGTTACGCGAACGAAGTTCACCAGGATCCGCCGCCGCAAGGAAGCGCTAAGCCCATTGATTTCCTTAGCCGATAGGGATGAATGGACAAATCGCACGAATATTTCAACAGTTAACGCATGTTGAGGTATTGGAAAGAGCAAGGCGCGTTAAAACATAAAAACTGATGCTTAAGAGGCCCCATCACTAAATTAATTCTCAGTCCGGCCGATAAATTACCAATGATGTGTTATCCCACGCGCTTCAAGAACATTCTCTAGATACTGTCATTGGAAATATAATGGAGACCGATCGCTCGATTCCGCCATCGCAGTGCTTATCCCTAGAGGTGTTTTTCCGGCTGGTTAAGACGCTACCGCCGGAAAAGATTTCTGCAATACCGGTAGAAAAGCTCCCCCCGAACATTCCGATAAATTTTACCGAACAAATACCGCTAGGCTCTCGCCAAGCGGTAGAAGGGCTATTGTTGGGCGCAAATTCCTACTATCTTTCAAGGCAACTCAAAGACCAAGAAACCTACGGGGAAAAGGTAGTAGCCGCTCTAGATAAGGCGCGCTCAGCTTCAAACACAGCGAATATCAGAATTTTCAAGAATAAAGTAGTCCACTTGATCGATCTTTTAGACAATGTGCAACGAAATAAAACCAATTACCGACCTCAAATACTTGAGCAGAATCTTCAAAGTATCAATGGCCTATTGATCGATGTGCGCAGCGAGCAGGTTAGTGTAAGCAAAACCATCGAACTGCTGGAAGCCACTACACCGGCCAATGACGTGGATAAGCCTCGGTTTGACGAGTCCATCACTCGACTCAGAGACTATCTACGAAGCATTGAGCGGCTATTGGGTGAGTATTATCTGCTACGACTTAGCATAAATACGCGAGCGATCAATGCGAGGCGTCGTCAGGTCGAAGATCAAGAGCAGTCCGTGAGTGCTCTGCAACTGGAGTTGACGGCATTACATAAACGCTTGCTCGCTTCTCAATCGCTTTGGCGACGTACCGTAGATAGGCGGCAATCGAAGCAGGAATTCGATGTCTTGCAGACCCGGATAACAGAGCTTGCGCAGGAAATCAATGCCAAAGAAGTAGTCATTTCCGAAAACGATCTGACCAATTGGCTCGATACCATCGTGGACGCGAACCTGAATGCTTACTCGTCTACAAAAATATCGGAATCAGCGCGGCAAGCACGTATTGCCCTGTATTATTTACTCAATAAATTTTGCACTATACAAGAGAGAGCGGCGCTTCAGATTGCGCAAAATCCTTTTCTTCAAATCAATCCCAAAGAAGCAATAAATTTTGTGCTCAAGACAGAGCAATTCATACTCGATTATTTTGCCAATAAGAAAAAAGATACCACGGCTTGGTTAAGCGGTGCCGCGAAGGCTAAGATCGATGAACTGGATGGGATTCAAAAAGACATCTTAACGGAGCTGCGTCGCGCCAACAAAATCCACCGAAAGTAACGCAATTCGAATGCTCTCGTGAGCAAATCTCCAATATACGGAAAGCCTATTTTAGGCTGGTAGGGTGGGCTGTCCCCACAGCATGCCGAACTCCTCATTCCTTTTCTTTGGCGGTGAGCAAAAATGTCTCAATGTGATTCTTGGACAATTGAGCGCGGATCTGATTGATTTGTGAACGGTTGTGATACGGACCGATCCTAACGCGATGCCAAGTGTTTGTATTCACTTCTATAGACTCAATCGTGGATTCGATGCCGATTAAAGCGAGTTTGGCTTTCAGGCTATCGGCTTCCTGGAGTTTTCGAAAAGATCCCGCCTGCAGAAAGTAGCTGTCTGTAGTATGTTGAGCTTTCGGCGAGGTTACCTCCCTATTTTCGTCAGGTGACGACTGTAACGGGGCTGGGGATTGTTTAGGCGCTTGAGCTTCTTGAGGAACCTCGACCTCGAGCTCCGGTAACAAAGTGTAAAAATCAAATCGCTGTTTCGCCGAAGTCGTAGATTGTTGTGTCGGCTTCGATCCCGTGGCGTTTGATGCGGATTTGGCGGAAATCTCTGTCTCGGAATGCTGCTGGATATTCTTTGCGTTTTTCTGCGCATTGAGATAAACCAGAAAGGCTACGGCTAGCCCTAACACCAAGCCCGTCAGCAGCCACAGCCAAGCCGGCAAGGGTTTGCGCTGAGAAGTGCGCGAGTGCTTATAATCCCGAGGTATCATTACATAGCGTCCGGAGCAGAGACGCCAAGCAAGTGCAAACCGTTGCGAATGACTTGACGAGTCGCAAGGATGAGGTTGAGCCGCGCATTCCGCAGCTCATCCGATTCGACTAAAAATTGATGGGCATTGTAATAAGTATGGAATCTATTGGCCAGCTCGCGTAGATGATGAGTGAGCTGATGAGGTTCCCTGTTGATGGCGGCCGATTCTACTATTTCGGGATAACGATTGAGTTGTTCGATTAGCGCGAGTTCATGGGGTTCTGTCAGAAGTATTACCTCAGCCTCATCCCCGGCGTAGCTCAATCCTTTATCCTCGAGCTGACGCATAACGCTGCAAATGCGTGCATGCGCATACTGTATATAGTACACGGGGTTATCGGCAGACTGCGCTTTGGCTAGATCAAGATCGAAATCCAGGTGCTGTTCGCATTTGCGCATCACATAAAAAAACCGTGCGGCATCTTTGCCCACCTCTTTGCGTAATTGCCGTAAGGTGACAAATTCCCCGGAACGGGTCGACATCTGAACTTTCTCTCCGCCCCTGTAAAGATTAGCGAACTGTACTAGCAATACTTGCAGTTTAGCCGGATCATTGCCAAGCGCCGTCAACGCCGCCCTAATTCTCGGAACATAACCGTGATGATCCGCGCCCCATACGTCAACCACTTCCTCATAGCCACGTTCCAGCTTATCCATGTGATAGGCAATGTCTGAAGCAAAATATGTGCTTTGACCGTTTTCCCGAATGATTACCCGGTCTTTTTCGTCTCCAAATGCAGTTGCGCGGAACCAAAGAGCGCCGTGATCTCGATAAATGTGGCCGGCATTTCGCAATCGTTCGAGGACCACATTGATCGCCCCACGGTCGACTAGAGACCGTTCGGAATACCACTCATCATACGCTACGCCGAATTTTTCCAGATCGTCACGAATATCGTCCAAGATAGTGTTTAGTGCCAGTTCAAACACGTAGCGATAGCGGTTGTCACCCAAGAGTTGTTTAGCTCGACTAACTACGGCATCGATGTGTTGCTCCTTGTCGCCACCGGCAGGTTCATCGGGAGGCAACCCCTGAAACAGCTCTGCCGCCCCATGCCGATAGGCCTCTCCATGTTCACGATGCAGCGTGGCAGCTATATCCCACACATAGTCACCGCGGTAACCATTTGCTGGAAAGTCGATCTCCTCTCCGGCGAGTTCAAGATAACGAAGCCATACGGAAGTACCAAGAATATCCATCTGCCGGCCGGCGTCATTGACGTAATATTCCCGATGAACCTTGTAACCAATCGCCTCCAAGAGATTGGCGATCGTCGCACCGTAAGCGGCGCCGCGCCCATGCCCTACGTGCAATGGTCCCGTTGGATTGGCGGATACGAATTCAACTTGGATGTTGCGACCTTTGCCAATCTGGCTGCGGCCAAATCCATCCCCTTGTTCTAAAACAGTGTCAATGACCGCGAGACTCGCTGACTCTTTCAAATAGAAATTGATAAATCCTGGGCCGGCGACTTTAGCATTAAAAGTATCGGGGCGAGTAGGTAGATGGTCGACGATGGCTTGCGCTAGTTCCCGGGTTGGCATATTCACCGTTTTGGAGAGGGTTAAGGCATAGTTTGAGGAAAAGTCGCCATGCGATTTGTTTTTGGTCCGGTTGATTTGAATCTCTATTCCAGTTTCTTCAGGCAACGTGCCGTCGCTTTCTAAGGCAGACAGAGCTTGACGAATCGCAAGAATAAGCTCGTTTTTGGTATGGGTAGAAGACATACTTTTTCCTTGTGAGTTTTTGCGGTCGGCCATCTCTAGTCGGTTGGTTGCTCTTATACCGCTGAGCAGGCGCGATAAATAGTAACCAATCAGCCAAGCCTGAGCGATCCTCTTCAAGCCCGCTAGGAATCAAAGCTGTGCTTGGAAGGGTGTTCAGAGGACTCTGCTCCCGCCTATGGATTCGATGTGGAAGATGAACCCTAGTCTCTCGAGTGTAGCAAGAACGGTGAAAGGCTCAATAGCTCTAACGAGCGTATCACGGCTATCCACAGCCATGCTGGAGCAAACCGTACAGGCTTCATGTTTTCCGGCATTGCCCAGTGATTGCGATTAATACAGATCGATCGGATCAACATCAAGCGACCAACGCACTGTGCGCGCTTTGGGGGCTGAATGCAGCCATTGAATGCAGGATTTCAACTGGGTTCTCAGTAATCCTCGGTATTTTGCCATTAACAACAGCTGTGCTCGATAACGGCCATTACGGCGTTCCATCGGGGCTGGCGCCGGACCCCATACCTCCAATTCCGGACTGTTAGATAGCGGGCTAGAGGAACGCATCGATTCTAGAAATTTCAAGGCGGCGTTCTGTTCTACCCCTTCTGCCCGTAACAGGGCCAAGTGTCGGTAGGGCGGGAGTCCGGCAATTCGCCGCTCTTCTAGAGCCGCTGAGCAGAACAGTTCATATCCGCCGGATAGCAAGGTCTCGAGCAAGGGATGCGCAGGCAAATGAGTTTGCAAAGCCACTTTCCCCGGCTTATCGGCGCGGCCGGCACGACCTGATACCTGTACGATCAATTGGGCGAGTCGTTCCGTGGCACGAAAATCCGTGCTATAGAGTCCATGGTCCACATTGATAATCCCGACTAGGGTGACCTCCGGGAAATCATGGCCTTTCGAAAGCATTTGGGTTCCGATTAATATGCGGTGCTCCCCTCGTTGAATCTGCTCCAGTTTGGTTTGCATCTCGCCTCTACGCCGAGTCGTGTCGCGATCGATTCGAATGATCGGGATGCCTGCGAAGTGACGCTGCAAAGCCTGCTCCACCCGTTCAGTACCTTCACCGGCAACTCTCAACTCCTCCTCTCCACAGTTTGGGCAATGTCGGGGAGGTTTCCGCTCGGCACCGCAGTGATGGCAACATAGGCATTGATTCCTTGCGTGCAATGTCATGTGGGCATCGCAACGCTCGCATGTTGCCGACCAGCCGCACTGGTGGCAGATCAGCACCGGCGCATATCCCCTGCGGTTTAAAAATAGTAACACTTGGCCTTCGGATGCCAGGCGCTCGTGCATCTGGCGAAGTAGAGGTTCGGATAGGCCAGAATCAATAGTCTGCCGTCTGAGGTCGATTATTTGCAGACTAGGTGACTGAGCTTTCCCCGCACGCTCAGGAAGCTTTAGCACTTGATATTTGTTGTTCTTGGCATTGTAGACGCTTTCCAGCGAGGGGGTGGCTGACCCCAGAATCACCGGAATGCCATATTGTCTGGCGCGAAACACGGCCAAATCCCGCGCATGATAGCGGAAGCCGTCTTGCTGTTTAAACGAAGCATCATGCTCCTCATCAACGATGATCATGCCAGGCTGAGCCAAGGGTGTGAAGATCGCTGATCGCGTTCCGATAACGATTGGTGCGCCGCCGCTGCGAGCCATATCCCAAGCGCAATGACGTTCGTTTGCCGACATATCTGAATGCAAAATGGCCAAGGGTACATCGAACCGGGCACGGAATCGTCCCACTAATTGGGGCGTCAGGCCAATCTCGGGAACAAGCACGAGACTCTGCTGACCTTGGGCTAATGCCGCTTCCACAATCTCTAAGTAGACCTCGGTTTTGCCGCTACCGGTAACCCCATCCAGTAGAAAGGGGGCGAATTGATTCCGATAGGCGAGTATGGCTTTGACTGCCGCTGATTGGTGGCGGTTGAGCGCGACTGGGGCATTGGGAGTGACAGTCCCCGACGGCAGGCAAGGAGTTCGGCGTAGTTTGATCCATTTTTTGCGAAGCAGGGCTTGCATAGGCTGCCGCCAATTTTTTTGCCAACCGTTCAATTGGTCGGCGCCTAGGCCGGAGGGGTGTTGGGCTAAAAGTTTGAGTAACGCGGATTGCTGCGGTGCACGCTTCATGGTTTCGCTGGCCACCATTTGACCCTGCGGTGTGATTTCCCAAATAGATGCGCCTTCTACGGTGGCAGCATGCCCCTCACGCAAGCGTTTTGGCAAGGCGGTCTGGACGACCTCTCCAATGGGATGGTGATAATAGTCACTAGACCACTGTAACAGTTCAAGTAAGGCTTTATCTAAAATTGGCGTCGTGTCCAGCACATTGATGACTCGCTTTAACCGGTGCGGCTCGACTCGGGAGGTACGAGATTGGCCGACGACCAAACCCACGAAGCGACGGCGACCAAAATTGATGCGCACCCGGATTCCGTTTTCTAAGGAATTTTCAAAATCGTCGGATGGCGGAAGGTAGTCGAAGGTCCCTTGTAACGGGGTGGGAACGGCTACCTGTAGGATCAATGCCTTTAACATAAAATGAAGATAGAAAATAAAGGGGACGTCTGCTGCAGCTTCTTGAGAAGAAGTCTGCTAGCTATTGAAAAACTAACACAAATTTGGAATATCTATAAAACCTGTGGATAACCTTGTGGATTAATTGTCATCATTATCGGGTGGGTGGGGTAATTAGTATCCTTTCGTTAGGCTGGGCAAGCATCAATCTATGCATAAATAATCAATATAAACAGTAAGATCCATGCTTCATGAGCAATATGAAACTTGGTTAATACAATGGTCAAGCGCCGTGTTCAAGGCGAAACGCTAATTGTGAATAAAATATAAGCTGATCAGTTTAGATGTTGACAAGTATAAATATTAGTGCGTCCTTATCATTATCTCGCTCGATCATAAGCTCATTCCATCCGGCAGTCCTTGTTAGTGGAATCCCTGAATTTGTGGATTCTAAGAGACCAACGGAAGCCAGCTGCGAATGGAACAATAGGCGCTCGACCCGCAAAAAATTAAGTGTCTTAAGTTTCTAATCAATTTAAACAGGGTTAAGGTAGACCTACACCGGTTATCAAGCAATGAATTTCGAAGCACAGAGTGGGACCTGTTCTCAATGCTTAAATCTTACCGGTAAATTCGATGAGGTGGTTGATTGCGGGATGACAAACCCATAAGGTTTTCAGCCAAAACCGGCTGCACATTCTTCATCAAGGCAATTACAAGCGTCTTAGTACAGACGCGGGCTTAAGACGAAGATCATTCTAAGTCTCTCTAACATGTCAAACTCTATGCAGTCCATCGATCTGGCTTTAGCTGCTTTTAAAGGGACATACTATCATAATGAGCGATCAGTTATATCCAGCGTCTATCCTCGGGGGCATTCGTGTCCGCTAACGGTGCTCATCTAAGGTGTGTATTCGTTTCGATTGAGTACGGAGGCCGAGGTGTCTTCCGGATATGAAGAGCATCTAACTTCGAGAGAACTGCCTGTCTTGGAGCTCTTCGCGAACTGGGACAGCTTCTTCCCAGAGCGGGTCGAGCCTGCACAACGGGTCTTGGCAGCCAAGTTGCAGAACCAATTGCAACAAACGATCCTGCCAGAATTCTTAACCAATCAACGGTGGTTCGCCGCGAAAGGTCAACACATCGTTCAGGTTGACTTCACATACCCTGGGGAGTGGATCGATGGGAGGGAATCGTGGTTGCCGTTATGGGTAAACGTCCATTTTACTAAGAGCGAAGCACAGCTTTATTTTTTGCCGCTCTCGCTTGTCTGGGGTGAGGATGGCGATCGTCTTCACGAGCTATCGTATGCCGTACTCGCCAAGGTAAAACAACGCGCTCGTGTGGGTGATTTGTGTGACGCCTTTGCGGATCGATATTTTTGCCGAGCCCTGATTCGCGCTATGGGAGATGATCGGCAAATTCCGTTAGCGAACGGTCAGTTATCATTTTCAGCTACCCGTGCCTACCCAAAACTGGTCAGCGATCTTGACGAACTCGCGATGAGCTCTCCGTCGGCCAAGGGTAGCAACACCGCTGTCATACTCGGTAACCGCCTATTTCTGAAAGGATATCGCCGACTTCAATCAGGACTCAATCCAGAACTGGAAATGGGACGTTTCCTCACCGAGGTATCGCCCTTCTCTCATATCGCGCCGCTTGTCGGCGCCGTAGAGTTCAACTGTTCAGCCAAGCCTCCGATGGCATTGGCCCTGCTGCAGGCTTGTATTGCAAATCAAGGTGATGGTTGGACCTATACGTTGGATTTTCTTGATCACTTTCTGGATGAGCTCTGGCTAGCACCAACGGCGATACGCCAAAGTCTGATAAAAAGCGCACAAGGCGGTTATTTAAATTTGATGGTCATTCTAGGCCAACGCACGGGGGAATTACATTTAGCACTGGCTAAGCACACTGGGAATGCAGCCTTTGATCCAGAACCCATAGCACCCGCTGATCTGAGCCAATGGCGTGAACAGATTCTTCTTGAAGCGATGTACACACTTGAGAGGCTGACACAAGTGCGAGCAGACCTGCCAGAATACACGCAACGATTAGTGGACCAGCTTTTAACAGAGAAAGTGAGACTTTTGGGTTATCTATCAGATCCGAATCTTAAAATCGTCGAGGCTCTCAAAACTCGTTACCATGGGGATTATCACCTTGGGCAAGTGCTCGTAACCCAGGGCGACTTTATTATTATCGATTTTGAAGGTGAACCTGCGCGGCCACTGGGCGAGCGATGCCTCAAACGTTCCCCTCTAAAGGACGTATCGGGAATGCTACGCTCATTGAGTTATGCGGCGAACGCAGCTATACAAGGTTTGGTAATCGAACAACCCGAAAAAGCCTGTGTGCTCCAACCCTATGTGCATGCGTGGGCGCAACAGGCGAGCTCGGCGTTTTTAATGGGCTATATCCGCACCGTTCGAGATAACGCTATCTATCCATGTGATACTACCCATGCTCGAAAATTGATTGGACTTTTTTACTTAGAAAAACTGTTTTACGAGCTTCGTTACGAGTTGGTTCACCGACCCAACTGGGTCGACATCCCCCTAAGCGATTTGGTTGAGTTTGCTCATGCTGGATATTCGAAGGGGAATCCATAAAGTTCAATATCCAACTCTGGTAACGACCGAAGACTCTCGACTCAAACCCTTTCTGGCTGGGAAATAGTCACCACTTTGAGCAGGTGCAGACTATTGTTCGGCAGTTCGAGCTCAGTTGCCAGTCGAACTTTTGTAATTGACTGATTGACTCCGCAGCGTCCTGCAATCTTGGCAAATATTCCTTGCAACATAACTCTCGTGGCTTTGTTCAGGCGCCTATTTAATCTGCTGTCGCAAAGTGTCCAGCAGACTAAGAGCGCTCTTGTGCTAATGCTACCGCTTCACCTAAAGCCAACAACTCCTCAGGTATTACCTTCTGTCGATAAGACTCTCGAATCAATCGCGATAATGACGTATCTCTATCGGCATCATAAATTAAGAGACACAGAGATGCCTTCTAACTATTTAACGATCTGCTTCTATATATATCTTGCCCTAATTATTTCCCAGCAAGCGATTGCGGATTCTTCTGATGGTAGCAACACATCAGCAAACCAACTGATGGATTCAACGCCCAGCTATTGTGCCGATTCATTATCAGATTCAGCGAAGACTGAACAGCGTGACTATACAAACTGCAAGGATACTATCCCCGGTCCGACCCTACCGCTACCATCAGTAAGTTCACTAGGCCCCGATCTCCCTGTCACTCCCAATGTAACATCCTCAGATGTGGAGAACGCGTGCACAGCCCGCTTTGATGGGAGAGAGCTCTCCATTCCCTGTCTTAAAATAAGTGGACATGCTCCACTATATAAAGCCAATCTTGCGGTTGTCGCCTATGGTCCGATAATGTTGTTTCGCGTAAAAGATGCCTCGGCGCTATCCCCCCCGGAGATGGGAACAATCGACAAATTAGCAGCGGTAGAAAGTATTGAGATTCTCGCTATGGAGTCATTTCCTGTTCGAATTAATGTGGTAGCAAAAGGTTATCTACGTAATAGCTGTGAGTACCTGGATGTGTCATCAGACAGACCAGTTCACCTGGCTGAGGGCAATATTTTTAAAATTGAACTTAATGTCAGAGTTCCTGCTAGTCAGGATATCAGTTGCCTGGACGTAGTGAGCCCATTTGAACATACCGTACAATTGGATGTAAGAGATCTCAGTGCAGGGATTTATACTGTCGATATAAATGGTATTAGGGGCACTTTTGAGCTATCTATGAAAAACAGCATTGACCAATTACCTTAATGCGTAGTGCTTAATCCCGCGGTTTGTTGCGAGATCTTGGACGCGGTGGTCGCAAGCCAAAACGTGGACGACAACGAACTGTTTGCAGATCTACTCGAGTCAATCGATAAGCCGATTGCGCAGGTCTCTGCCGATGGGATCTACGATGTTTGGGACACGCATGAACGCAATCGATAGCATCCTCGACCAACGCATCCACGTCATCGCCGACAACCTCTCAGCGCACAAGAACCAGCGAGTCGAGGAGCGCCTGGTGACACCCCGCAGCGTTTATAGGTATTTCACGCCGACTACTCGTCTTGGTTTAACCCAGTCGAGATGTAATTCGCCAATATCGAACGCCGAGGTCATTGCCCCCGGTGTCTATGCTTCTGTGTTTGATCTGAAGAGAAAGCCCATACGTTATATTCGCCAGTATAATAAAAATGAAAATGCCAAACCGGTGAATAGGTAGGGTCAGCGTGGTGAGCTCTGTTCGCGGCGGAAATTACGCAGAGCACCTGTTTGCACAGCACAACATGGGTGGTCAAGAGGACCTATCAGGCCGCGCTGTCACCGTATGCGTAGGTCCGATTGGCTTCACCAGCTACACGTTCGAACGTCGCTAGCGCCTGCTCGTCGAGTTCTCGCCGCCACCGTTCGTCGAGCCGGATGGCGATATCAACTTCGTCGTAGTACTCGTGCTTGTAGTGCTGCTTGGCGCTGGATACTCGGGCTTTGGTTTGCTCGCTCAGAGGCTCGAATTGTTCCCGGTAACGGTATATAAGGTTGCGCGTGCCTCCGTTACCGAAAACATGGTGATGATCGTGCGCCCAATACCTCAGCATATTGGGTTCGTACTCGATTCCCAAATGATCGCAAATCGATTCGACCACGGGCTCGGGTTGCGTTGCTAGCTCCTCGTAGTTGACCTCGATCTTCTGGTGAGCGGGATATCGGCTGTAATAGGTCTCCATCTGACGAGTCTGGCGGGCCCAATCCTGAGCAATGCGCTCCAAGCCATGTTTTGGGTACTTACGATAGTACGCTGACACGACAGCGCGCCCGTCACGACGAAGATACAACAGATGAGGATCGATATCGCGCCACTTGAATGCGGGCTTTAATTGGAGGTCGAACCATGCGGTGCTCTTACTCGAGTCGATCATGATCGACTTGCCACTGCAGCGCATCAGGTAATCGTAATGATTCAGCAAGTAGTTCGTCGCCCGCCTAACAACGGAGCGCATCGGATTCTTGCCGGAGTAGAAACGCTTGAGCCATGCCTCGGATACCTGGCCATTCCAGAAATCACACGTATCGGCGCACACCCCACAGATCTTCAACGGTCCCTCATGAGCGCCATCGACAGCCGTGGCAATGCGGCGGATTTCACCCAACGAGAACGCCATGGAGTGGCTACCGAGTATCAGGTCGAGCAGCGTCGAGCCGCAGTGACCGGACCCCAGGACGAAGACAACTTTCTTTCTCAACAAGATGCTCCCACCGCCATCTTTCTCGATCGATCGGCCACACCGCCCCGCATGCCTTCGTGCCAGTCACTGTTGACCGGCAACGCATATCCTGAGCCCGTTCGTCCAATGAGGTCCGCAATCGCTGAGCGCTTTGGCGCTACAGCGATGATGGGGCGGTCAACGAGTAGAGTATGGGGAAGCTTGATGCTGCTCATCACAGCCCGACGGTCCGGTAGGTCTGCCAAGAACAGCAGCGGTTCTCATACCAGGAAAAATGGTTGACTCCTATCTCGTGGCGCGCACGCCCCTGTAGTTGAATGTCAGCATCGGCATATCTGCATTCAAAATCACCGAGGGTGGGGGAGAGATCTTTGTACACGTGGAGCTCCACGGAGAATGAGAAAACATAAACAACCTTTTAATTGAACGGAAAAGTACTCGGAAACCGATGAGTTGTCAATTCTGATGGGGATTGATGAAAGCATCGGATATTAGCGTGTCGCACTTGCGCAATTTGGCCAAAAACCCAGGGCTTTGGAGCATTTTTTTGGGAATGCGAATCGAGTAAGAGAATCGGTTGAATACCTACGCCTACGCCTACGCCGCAGTAAAAGGCAGATGTTTCAGTTGGAATTTTCCGAGGCCGAGGTTAACGTGTTGGCTTATGAGCGTTACCATCATCGGCATTCGCAGGTACAACGGGAGAAGTATAGACCGAACCGGTATGCAGGCAGTGATTTGAAATCAGGGGATTCGATAGCTCAACAGAATGCGCGACAACGTGCGGTAAATCGGGAGGGCACCCTTAGTTATAGTTATGTTTAAATTTCAGGACATATTTATTTACCTGCAAATGACACCCAAGCGAATCAATGCATGTGTAGTCCCCTTTAGTTCAAATGATAATCCCCGCATAAATATGCGACTTCCTCGTAGTAGACAGTTTGGGTAGTTGACAGTTTGGGCGGCTTTATGTAGTTTGCTTTTAATAGGTGGTGACTGTTCCTTACTTTCCTACCTAGTAATCGTTAGGGATATCCAGTTTTTAGCTGGTATTCTGGCACAACTTGATTTTGCCACTTTAGGAGTTCTCCAGACGACTCCGCTCTGGGAATTTCAGTTTACGAGACCCAAAAGTGAGATTTTCGGGTCTCTGTAGGTATCAACAGCTCAGTATAGCCACATTGGGAATATATCACTGGTAGACATGGATCCATCAGAGCCACTACAAACCGAATCGGACACACACCGGCCAAGGAAAAATGGCATGTGCTCAGCACTCAATTTTCTAATATTAACTATATCCCTATCACTGCTAAACGTCATTGGCACCAACGCACAGGCTGCCTTCCTGCAAGGCGGTGGTGGATTAGTGTCGATAGAGTCGGAGAGTTTTCACGGCAACGTGTCACAGGGAGGGATCGACTGGGTGGTAGACACCTCGCGGTCCGGTTTCTCGGGCTCCAGCGCGATGCGGGCGTTACCCGATACTCGCAAAAACATCAGGGTAAATTATGCTGCCAACAGCCCGCGGCTGGATTATCAGGTGAATTTTGTCAGCACCGGCCTACATTACGTGTGGGTGCGGGGTCTGGGTCCTGGGGGAGGCAATTCGGTGCACGTGGGACTGGACGGGCAGGAGGTTGCGAGCAGCAGCAATATCGACATTCCGAGCAATAGCGGTTGGGCGTGGAGCAACGGGACGCACACGATCAATGTGACCTCCACGGGAGAGCACACTATCAACGTATGGATGCGCGAGGACGGAACGCGTTTCGACAAACTCGTATTAACCCCCGATCCCGATTTCGCCCCCAGCGGCGCGGGACCTGCGGAGAGCGGGACAAATCTGTGTCAGTCCACGCCATCGGTAACCCTAATCTCGCCCGAGGCGCTGCACATACAAAGTTCCTCGAACTTGACAATCAGAGCAACGACTTGTCTTGATTCAACACAGCACTCCGGCTGGGGCGTGAGATTCGTACTCGACGAAAATTCACCACAGGAACAGGAGGTCATCGACCACAGCGAACCCTTCGAGGTGACGATCTCCAATGTGGGGAAAGGTGAGCATGTCGTAAAGGCTCAGTTGGTTAATGTAAATAACGTACCGCAAGCGGGCAGCAACAGCGTGGATGAAGTGCAATCTGTGGGCGTTGGCGATTATGTAGTGGCCATGGGAGACAGCATTACTGCGGGCATAGGCGATGACAATCCTTCGGACAACACCTGTCCCGATGGCCGGGTCACGGGAGGCGGGTATCCGCCCATTTTATGCACCGAGCTCAATAGCCGTGATCTTACCGCCAGTGGTGGCACATTTCCGCATTTCATCGCCAATGAGGGAGTTGGAGGGGACAAATCTGCGGATGGCTTAGCATTGATCTCCACTGTGCTCGCCAAGCATCCCGAGGCGCAGCGGGTCATTCTCTGGTACGGTATGAATGATGCCAGGCCAGGTAATCCGACACCAAGCGGCCTGGGGCTCAATCCCGGCAACGGCGGTTATCCCGGCTCGTTCAAACACAACATGCAGCAAATGATCGATGCCGTAGTCAACGCCGGAAAAGAACCAGTGCTCGCTGAGATTAATATCGCCCTGGGCGACTGCTCCAAACTGACACAGTGCGCCACCTATTCCGATCCAGACCAAGGGGCACGCAGCGTCAATATCCGGGAGTTCAATGCGGTCATTCACGAGCTCAGGAGCGAATTGAATTCGGACGGGAATCCTTCTAACAATATCCCGGTAGTGCCGCCACCATTTTACGATATGTTCAACCCCAACAATCCCCAAGGACACACAGGCGAATATGCCGATCATATCCATCCGAACGGGCAAGGGTACAGAACAACTGTAATCGAACAAGGTGGATGGATAGACGCACTTTGTCCCTCTTGCCCCTAGGAGAAACGGATATGAGAAGTCTATTGCTAGTGTTCACGCTCATTGCTGCCGTAGCGTCAGCAGTACTCAAAGCCGGGGGGTTAAGCGAGACAGATCAGCGGTACAGCGAGATCCGCGACCTAACCGTGCTACCCTATTACGAAGCTTTGCAGACTGGCAAAGTCACTTCACTGCACCGCTATCTCAGCGCCAAGCGCTATGCGACCAATCGTGTGTTGATGGAACACAATACCGAATATCCTGATTATTTGAGGAAGCACTTTGAAGGGGCAGGCTTTGAGCTGCTCAAGCTGACCGAAGATGAAAAAAGCAAAAGAGCGACCGCTTTGGTGAGGATATATTGGCCAGACGGGAGAGAAACCCAGGAAGCGCTTGGTCTGGTTGAAGAACCGTCCGATAACAGCGATATTAGCTGGAAGATCGATCGTGATTAGCGGTACAAAGGGCTCTTTGGAAAATGGTGGTTTCTGCGCTAACCTCACAATTAACCTCAGCTTAAAATCACCTGTCGCAATAAACGACCGAAGGGTTTTATTCTTGTACGCTATTGAGCGGTGTCCACGCCTATTCTGCTGAGGATTGATGCAAACAACGGATTT
>CAVSWL010000023.1:0-107044 GCA_963731655.1 uncultured Gammaproteobacteria bacterium
TACCACTGCAGGCTTTGAAGTCAGAATCGGGGGGGAACTGGGTGAAATTGCCGTTGTTCACAACGAAGTGACCGAGTGGCCCGCCTGGAGGCAGTAGCCGAACCCGGCCAGGTTTTAGCCTCCAATCGGGTAAAGTATTACAGTGAACACCGCTGTTTATTCGTGTTTGAACCGGTTTAAGTTAAACTTAAAAAGAGCATTGAGGCGATTAAGCAGGGAGCCTTGGTGGAATATTACGACGTTAAAATGCTCAACTTGCTGCAGGAAATCTAACCTTATTAGACTAACGACTTGAATATAAACGTTTAACTTTCCTGTTAAGGAAGCTGTGCCTGCCATCGAATGGCACTGCGTTAACCATTGGCATATGCTATATCAAGTCCCGCCCAATACAGGATAATATGGGTCTTTGGATATTCATAAAAATAAACGAAGGGAATCAGTATGAAATATCTATGCTTTGCTGTGCTATCCATTATTGGGTTATCACTAGCCTCATGTAACTCGTCCAATCAACAGTCGGAAACACCGGCCTCAAGCCCTGAACAAGTGAGACACACCGAGGAGACAGCTGTTGCTGCTCTTCCGGAGACAGAAAGCCAACCCGGCGATTCCAGGGTTCCACTGGCCCCAAATGACGTAACGATATTATTCCCTCTGCCCACCCGGCAGGATGATTTAGAAACCCTCCTTTCAATTGGTGAATTGTCCGGGGAGGATGGTGGATCCGTTTTTACTCAAGTTGACTTTGATCAAATGATTGCGCTTGCTGAAGGTGAGGTACCGGCTATTGGGAATAAAAAAATAAAACTGGATGATAAAGCAAGAAACTTTGCAAACTGGAAGATTGCAGGTATTCGCTTTGATCCCAGTGCCCCGGGGGACTCAAAAGAGCTTATTGATACCTTTGGTCGTAGGCCGCAACTGAGGTTAGTTATTCAGCCAGTTTCAGCAAATGGTCAACAAGTAGTCGCCCATGATGTGGCAATACATCTGATATTCGATTTTATTAAGGGAATAGAGCAGTCCGCACCGGGTGTGGTGGGTCGGTCGATTCCGGACGATGAACTGACCACTGAGATCGTTGAAGACCTGGCCAAAATAAAAGCGGCCTGCTCTGACCTGGGGATAGAAACCGATGGGGAGCTATCTGTTCATCCAGGTCTAACATCAAACAGTGCCCGGGAAGTGTCCGGACTCATCAAAAGCTTTCTATCAGCACATTTGAATAGGGTTCGTTTTAATAGCGGCGCGATCATGGGACTGAATAATGGTGGGCCGGAGCCCTGGATATTCCTATCTATGTTGAGAGTGCCTGTGGAAACAGGTAAGTTCGTTCCATTACCCAGCCCCGGGCTAGGTCCGGTCGCCGATCATAGATTTGCACAAATGATAAGTTTTCTTGATCAGCCCAATGTCCAGCCGGTGCCTTCGACAACGAATCGAGGTGATATTTCTGCCGACCTGCGATTGTCGGGGGCAGAGCGTCGTGGCGTATCGACGGCGGTTTTATTTACCGGAGCCGATCTCGCTAAGCCTGCCCAAATCGGGTTGACCGATCAGGAGGGCGCGATCCTGGATAAAGAGCTTACCAATGCTGATATCGTTGACTGGATAGCCAACCCTGAGAAGAGTCACTTCTTTAATACTGATTGTATCAGTTGCCACACTGAGTCCACACGGCGGGTATTGCTCAATATTCCCAGGAGCCAATTTGCCTTCCGTTTACAAAGTTCGACCGCAGTACAAGAACGTAAAACCATGCCAGCCAGCCGATGGAATGTTAGAAATTTTGGTTGGTTTAAAGATAAATCAACTATTTCGATGAGGACAGAAAATGAGACGATGGACGTTGTCGAATTTATTAATCGTGAGATATTAAAAGTTGCCGAATAGTAATTCACGCGATGTTCGACTTTTAAGCGGCCTAAATTCAAGTAATAAGTACATAACCCATTAAACTTTTGATATCCACACCGCTGAGTTCTTCAAAGACCTCATAAGGTGTTTTGAACCCGCGACATTTCCTGGGTCTGCTGTTGAGTTTGTCAACAACATCAAGCACCTGTTTCAGGGTGACATCGACCAGTTCCATTGTCTTTGGAAAATATTGGCGTAGTAGGCACAGTGCCTTCATAGTTGTGTAAAATGGCCATAAGGCTTGTGAAAGCGCGAATCTTTCCGTCACGATGGCAATGTCTCACAAAGTATAAGTTTGTAGACATAGTAATTACCCTAGAATATGATGTCTATTAAATCTTCATTCACCACATTAATAGACTAACCTTCTATTAATCGATTTAGGCGACAATTCTGAACGATGCGACTCTTTGGTTATGCTCGGGTGTCCACTAGCCAACAATCCCTCGATATTCAGGTCAAGGCGCTCAAGGAAGCCGGGGTCAAGGCAAGCCGTATCTTTACCGACAAGGTATCAGGTAGCCATGGGAATCGGGAGGGGTTACGCCTGTTGCAAATCAAGGTCGAAGAAGGCGACGTAATCTTAACGTCAGTTCGACGTAACTTACACAAGGATTGGCAGCTGATCGGCCGAGGTAACGCGAAGGTTGAGGGAGGGCTTTTTGTCCTGATAGGTGTAGGCGATAAGACCGGCGATCAAGTTGACCATGAAATTGAAAACACTTCGATGGCGGGTATGCTCGATCTGAGAGATATTCTTAAGTTGATCGTTGACCGTCTCGATGAGCGCGCGTTTGCGTGTGAGCAGCTTGTCCATTAAGGGTATAAGTTTGTTTTTCATGGTTTTTTTCAGCTTGGTGATGATCTGCACCCCGCGGCCAAACAACAACTCGAAGAGTTTCTGGGAGATGTACCCTTTATCGCCAAACAGTTTACCGAACAGGTCACGCGTCATATCCGGCACCGGCGTGCGGTCATCGACGTTGGCTGGGGTTAGCTTGACCGACAACAGCTCGCCTTCGTCGTTGATGATCAGATGCAACTTGAAGCCATAAAACCAGCCCACCGAGTTCTTGCCCCATTGAGCCTCCTCCGCAAACAACTGGGGCGAATGGGCCCGTTTGGGATGACAGACGATGATCGGCGTCGAGTCGATAAAGCTAATACCGCTGACGCGCCCTTGACGGCTATGAAGATAGCTGCACAGGGGAATGAGCGCCGACGGCATTAACTCCACGAAGCGGTTATAGCTGACTAAATCTGGAAAGGCCCGGTGCAGATGTTTCATGACATAGTCCATATAAAAATGCTTGAAAGTCCGATAGTTCGAACTATGAAAGGCTATGATAATCGTCATCACTTCGCTCAGCGACAGACTCGAGTCTCTGCACCGCTTGACCTCGCCGGCCTGAAGGAGTTGTTCCTTCCACAGCGGTTCAAACTCGGCGTTGAAATCATCGACATCACAAAAGACCTGGTCTAAATCGATCATCACACCCGCCTCCCCATTCGTGACACACTGAACCTATTAGTTTATCGCCTAGGATAATCGGTGTGGAGCACCCTTCTTACGTCGAACTCACGTTATGTTACCTCTTCGCTACGTGCATTGGACCACCAGTTACAGGGCGCCGTGGTCAAGCCCGCTAGCAACAGCTGCCACCATATCGGACATGCAATCGATATGAACATCATCCATCAGGGCAGCTTCTATAACTCGAAGAAACTCAAACGTGCTAACTTCGGTCACCTCCCCGAAGCGGTACGCCGCTTCTTAGGGATGGTGCGCAAAGACCCGGAGATACGCTGGGGCGGTGACTTCACCCCCGAGGACCCCGTTCATATCGACGACAATCTTTTTCATCGTGACAAAGTGCTGTACGCAGCCAAGCACAATCATCGCTTCGACAACATAGCCTGAGCTGCTGTCTGCCGTGCCACAGAGTCTAGCCTGCTGCTTAAGTATGAACCGGGTTCAAAAGCACCAGAAGCCTGCTAGCAGACCAGATGGACAACATCAGTTCCTTACTAGTATTCCGAAAGAAAAAACCGAGTAGGTCAATACAATTTAAGCTAGAGCCAGCGATGTGATCTTAACCCGCGTGCGACGCCGCCGGTTTTAACAACAATGCACTCAGAGCCGGCAGCCGTTCAAGTTGGATCGAAAATTCCTGCCCGTGCCACTGCACATCTTCCATCTCATAGATGATTCCGGGATACGGCGTACCGTAACCGCCGAAACGGATCTCATTGGTGTTAAATACCTCTGTATAGGAAACGGGGTAAGGCACGCCGATGCGAAAATCGAAACGCGATATCGCCGAGAAATTGATCACGACGATCAAGGCAATGCGCGGGTCCTTTGCCTTGCGGCTGAAGACGATAATGCTTTGTTCGTGATTATTGGAATCGATCCAACTGAAACCAACCGACCGGCAGTCCATTTCATATAACACCGGCTCATTGCGATAGAGTTGATTCAAGTTTTTTAAGAACTGTTGTAGACGTTGGTTGGGCTCTTGTTCGAGCAACGGCCATTGCAACTCACCCGATTCACTCCCTTTTTACATTTGCTCTCAGGAGCTGGGAAGCAGCCCATCTTGCGGAAGGTTTTATTCGTCGCCGCGTACAGGGCATGGTCGTCGCAGTAATGAGCGTGGCGCGGCGAATTGATCAAGCAGCGCCCGCCCGTGAAATCGAAGCGGGACTTGGTAACCCATTCGAAGAAGCGTTGGGCTTCTTCCGGCCGATCGAGTTGAGCGCGCGCAATGCATGCGATCAAGTGAGCCAGACGGTTGAGGTGGGGATATAGAGCGCCGTTGATCTCGGCGAACCCCAGCGTGAACAGATTTGGGAAACTTAGATTGACGCAGGTAAGAAAGTTGCTAGCCGCCCAGGGCCCTCCGTTGAGGGACTTCTGGTCGAGATAGGGGATGCGACGGGAGTAACCTGTTGCTAGGAGTACGAGATCGGCTTCGAGCCAACTGCCATCGGCGAAAACAAACAGAAATTTAAAAGCCTATCCCCCGAACAACAAAGAAAAATTCGCGAAAAGTGGTAAAACCTCACCCTAGAACAACTCGAACAAGTTAAAAAACGTTGGCAAAGTTTAACACCAGAACAGCGCCGTACCTGGCGAAATATGACGCCGGAACAATGCGAAATCTTTAAAGATCAGCTGCACAAACGTAACACACAATAGACCATCCGAGGCGCAATTCTTTTCGCGTATTGCACCCTTTACCTTCCCTCCTTCATATTCAAATGTATGCCTACTACAGCGACTTCATCACCGCCCTACTAACTGCATTAAACGTCGACGCCTCGGTAGATCGGATAGATGCCGCCGGCACTTGCGCCAACGACACCTTCACCACGCGACGATCGAATATGCCCAGTTCCAAAAGATCCTACTGTTGCATCATGATGTCCGCCGCCCGCTCACAAGTGGCGTGCGACAGAGTCCAGCCCCACATGCCATGTCCCGCATTCACATAAAGATTATCGTAGCCTGCAGCTTTTTTGACCACCGGGATACTGGAAGGTACGGCCGGTCTCAATCCCCAGTAAATCTTGCCTTGTGTAAAATCAAGCTCGGGAATGACTTTAAGAGCGGATGTTTTCATCGTATCAAGCAACCTGGAATCGGTAGCCCGGTTGTAGCCGTCAAACAGCATGCCCGCCGATATTTTCAGGCCGTACCGCAAAGGCGCCATCACAAGCTTACGGTCGATATCGGTGATGCTGTGACGCATTTTCCCTTGCGGATAAGGGACCACAATGGAACACCCCTTGATCGGATAGACCGGTAGGCTAGTTCCAATTTTATTCAACAGCAAGGGAGTATAAGCGCCTGCGCATAACAGGTAGGCATCACCCCTGATATCGCCCTCGCTGGTTTCAAGATGCGTAACCGTACTGTGGGTCTGTGCCGGTTTCACGGCATCGACCGTCACGTTGTATTTAAATTCGACCTGATACGGAGTGCCACTTAAAATTTTTTCCAGGGCTTTGCAAAATTCAACGGAATCGCCCATGCAATCGCCGGAAAACAAGATGCCACCTGACAAAGGCCCTTGCCGGTTTGCTATCATTGGATTAGCTTCAAGACATTTGGCGGCGGACAAAACGCTGAAACCTTCGATGCGGTCCATCCCCAATTTTCTATACTGTTTTATGGCATTGTCGAGCGCCGCATCTGAGTTATACAGGCGAAGCTTTCCGTTTTCAGAATAGCTGAATTCGATCGGATTGTTTTCCAGAAAGACGTTCATCAGCGCCCTGCTCCATCCTGCAAGCTCCAGCAATATCCGGGTATTGCTTTTATATCTCCGCGGTGTGCAGTGCGTCAGAAATTTCAGATTCCATAGCCACAGACGCCAGTCCAGCCATTTGCGGAGCTCGATTCCTGCATTGAGGCCAACAAGGGTAGACGGAATGGTCGGGATCAGCGAAGGATTGCCGATCGGATATGGCGATGAAAAGCTAAGCTGACTGGCATTAGCGCTACTGGCTTCGCTGGCGACCGCACTGTTTCTCTCCAGCACCGTAACCCTCGCGCCTTTACGGGCAAGGTAATAGGCACTCAGCGTTCCGATAATTCCCGCCCCGATAATAACGACGTGCATTAAAACAAATCCATCTGAACTGAGAATATTTTCCCGACTTTACTGTCTTGTCCCTGCGAAGACAGGATAATCAGATAAGCGACGCAGTCCTCCGAAGGAGGCTGGGCTCGTGCAGTCTGCCTAGGCCCAGATCTAGGGTAGCTTTGCGACACGAAGTCGCTTCAAGGAGTTGTTTATTGGGAATAAACCACCTGTGTCACCAGGTGAACCTAGGGGCATGAATCAAGTAGCTGCCCTGACAATGTAACGAAGCTCGAGGCGACTCGAGCGGGGGCCTATTCGTGAGAGGCGGCCCTTCCTGGCAACCACGATCCGGGTAAGTGCTAGGTAGCTTGTAGGGTGAAGGTATCTGAATCTGCGATATAGATCGTTATAGATGACAAGCGAATGTGGTTGGCACGCTTGAACCAAACGGTACTGGAGGTCGGTAGAGTCATAGCTTCTGGGCTCTCGTGGCCGATACGCCTCCCGGTCGACAGCAGGCACCTAACCCAGTGTACTCCTGAAGTGGAACGTGGAAACCCGGTATGCCTCCCTTTTGGGTTAAGGGACAGCCTGCCGTAAGGCGAGCCTATGGGTATGCCGGCTTGGGAAGTCGGAAGAAGCGAATGCTGGGCTGTAATGGCCTGGATACGGGTTTAAACGTTACCCGACACGAAAGTGGGCCGACGTCCGACAGGTCTTCCGTCGTAAGAGAGTGTGCAGAACCGTGGGTATGAGGAGAAGCAAATGACAATGGCGCCGCGCCGAGAGAGAAGTACGACGGCTGCAGATGCGTATTGCGAAGGCGACCCGTGATTGCTCACGGCTCACCGGGCCACGCTTGGCCTTTGAAAGGCTTGAGCGGTGTGATGGGAAACTGTCATGCACCGTTTTAGGGGGGTGCGGCGCAGTAATGTGTCGTGCCTACCCGGCGTCACAAGGGGCAACATCAGCGTATTCTTGTAAACCTGTTTCGTAATCATCAGCAAAATCACTATAATCTGGCGGCAACAGCGAGTATTTCCGCACTCATGGAGCCGTTAGGGTAAATAGAGGAGTTATTCATGCAGTGCCCTGTGTGTCAAACCTCTCTACAGTTGCGCACTCAGACTTGTTCTCACTGCAGCGCGGATCTCACCATATTGCATTCTTTTGCTAAAATCAGAAAGGAGTGGAAACAAACCACGGAGGATCTCTCCACTCGATTGAACGGTTTACAAACACGCCTTGATGCCTTTGAAACGCTTATTGTTACACATCTACTTGACCAATCCCGGTCCGCACAATCGCCATCGGCGTCACCGCGCATCACATCCCTCCCACCCGATTCGTTATCGAACGTCTCTTCTCGATCAGAGTCTTCCGCGGCAGGTATTTCTAACGAAGCATCCTCAAAGTCTGCGCCTTCTCAACCGCGGCCTTTAGATTTCGCTTCGGAGCCGTCTTTCAATCGCCCAACAGAAGTGCAAGTCGGACAAAAATGGTTGTTGATTAGCGGCATCGCCATCACCGTCCTCGGCCTTGGCTTCTTTCTCAAGTACGCTTTTGAGCAGCATTGGGTCGGACCTGCCGGGCGTGTTGTCCTCTCCTACCTTGCCTCGGCGGCGTTCTTGGGCGCAGGGGAGCACTTCAGGCGTAAAGAGGCAAAAACTTTTGGTTTATATTTGCTTGGGGGCGGAATTGCAGCGCTCTACCTCACCACCTTCGCGGCAAGTCAAATTTATGACCTTATCGGGCCACTCCCAGCCTTCGGGCTCATGACGCTTATCACGACCCTGGCGGCAACGCTTTCTCTTTTATACGATACCAAGTGGTTATCAGTGTTAGGACTGATCGGAGGATTTCTCACACCCATCGTGCTCAGCACCGGCCGGGATAACCAGCTAGCGCTCATGTCGTATATGACGCTGCTGAACGCAGGGATCTTGGCCATCGCCGTCTTTAAGCAGTGGACCGTGCTGAACTTCTTAGGATTTGGTTTTACCTGGCTTCTGTTCTCCGGGTAGTACGCCTCGTTTTATGAAATCGAAATATTTTGGCGCACGACGCTCTTTCTCAATCTCTTTTTTCTCATCTATGCTGTGGCGCCGTTCCTGTACTACTTTATCCGAGAACGACAAGAACGCGTGACCGGCTTCGCTATTCTCTCTCCTAACGCTTTTATCGCGTTCGGATTCTCTTATGTCATGATTCGGGAATACGCCGCCGCGCCCTTTATCAGCTTCGTTACACTCGCCTATGCGGGTCTCTTTTTTGGGATGGCGCACTATCTCCACCAGCGCGGCCATGACAATCGTGACCCTTTCGTGCTTATGCTCTCTCAAGGAATCGTTTTTCTGCTCATCACCGTTCCCATTTTATTTTCTGGCCACTGGATCACTGTCTTTTGGGCGGCGCAGACAATTGCACTCCTCTGGGCGGCTGTGCACCTCCAACATCGTTGGTTATATCGGGGGGCTTCGCTAGTGCTCCTGCTGACGGTGGGGAAATTCATTCTTCACGATTACGACGAGATCTTCCATTTGCGTCTGCTTGAGCTGTACTACGCTCGCGGTTTCACCTATCTGGTCATGGAGCGCTGGCTTACGACCGGCGCGGTACTCGCAACACTCTTCACCTCGGCGCGTCTGTTGCGAAAGGCTTCGACAGACGTTTTACCTTCCTGGCTCGCAAAGGGCGAAGCGCGACTCTTAGGCGCACTTGGATTTCTGTTATTCTTCGCATTGAATTGTGAGGTCGGGGCGTTTTTCTACGATTACGCACCACAAGCGCGTTTCGCTGCGATCTCCGTGCTCTGGACCCTCTTTGCCGCTGTCATTATAGGTCTGGGTTTTACCAAAGATCAGGCGGTGCTGCGGCAAACGGCCCTTGGTCTTTTTGCGGTCACGGTCATGAAAGTATTTTTCTGGGACATGGCGAAGGTCAGCACTCCGTTTCGCATCATTTCCTTCATCGTCTTGGGACTCATGCTCATCGGCGTTTCATACCTCTATCATCGTTATCGGGAACGGCTTGGCGCGGATGCAACCGAAGATAAGCACGTATCATGAATTGCCGCCTGGTTCGCCTCCCAGAAAAAATGCGCTATGGCGCCCCATCAACATGCAAGAAGGCCCAGAGTTTTCCTACGCTCCTTCATGCACTTCGTTGCATTGTTAGGGCAGCTCTTAATTCATGTCCCTAGATTCACCTGGTGACACAGGTGGTTTCCGCCGTTATCGGAGAAACAACTCCTTGAAACGACTTCGTGTCGCATGGCTATGATGTAACTGGGCCAAGCTGGCCGCGGGCGTCTGGCTGCCTCTATTTTGGATCAAGGCCTCCTGGGAGCACGGAGGCACTGGATGCCCGCCGACCCCAGATGGGGAGCACCTATGAAGCCTGGATGCTTAAAGCTGCACCAGCAGCCCAGTCCCAGGACAGCGATAAGAATCAAATATATTCCCACCGCGTAGCTCAAGAGCGCAGGGCGTACCAGTATCAATATGCCAGCCACCAGAGCGGCGATGGCCTGAAGACGCACCGCATGCCCAAACCCACCCTGGAGAAGACCTAGAACCCCAACGACCAGAAGGTAGGTGGCGATCGCCTGATGAAGGAGGCGGGGAACCAAGAGTACGAGGACCCCCGCGACCAAGGCAACAAGGGCATCGATTGGCCAGTGAAGTATATGGTTAATATCCATGTCGGCGCTCCTTAGCATAAGACCGAGGGATTACAGTATATCCAGCTAGGCCCAATTGTTCAGTACCGTGTGATTATATACCGGCTACTGTCCAGATCGATGTAACGGCACACGCTAAGCGATTATAGTTTTACGGATCAGGTTTCGGTAAAGTGCATATTCACCGTAGCGCACGACATTTTCCCATCCGATGGGACTGACATGCTCAAGCAGTAAAAAGTTGATCCTGTTGCCCTCCGGATCACAGTCATTCATAACCCTGCCGATTGCAGAGGGGCCATGGCCGTAGCGGACGGTAACTGTGACCACACTCTTTGGCGCACCGGCATACGGAGGATAACGCGATCCCCCAAGTGGTCGGCGGTCTCCGCTAAGACGAGCAGCCCAGCCCTCCGAAGGAGGCTGGGCTCGCGCAGTCGACCTAGTTATTCTTACTTAATCACAAAACGCAGCCGGCGACAATTCACACAACTGATCCAGTAGCGCGGAAGGATCCTTAATGCCGCAACTCGGGTCACTCAAAACATTCAGTGAATCACCGGTGCACAGCACTTCATCACGTTCGCCAGTCGGTTTTCCATCTTCCAGGCCAACGGCGAGCACGAATCCGGTTCCTGGCAAATAGTACTTGAACTCACCCGCACCAGGTTCCGTTGGGTTAAATTCCTCGGTCTTAACGCAGTTTCCTTCACAGGGAAAGTTGGGATTTTCACCACCTTCACCTTTTCCCACAGCGGTTGGCTTATCCACCCCAGCGACGTATCGGACCAAATCCTCAGCTTCACCGAGAAGGTACTCTTGCCGATGTGCGTCGCCTACGATGGGCTGCGCCTTGATAATTATTCCTGACTTGGCCAGGTCGCGTCCCGCCTCGAATGACCCATCAAGATTGACCAAGATACCCTCTTCGAAATTACGCGCCACTTCGCCGCAATAATGCACGTCGCCGTTAAGCGCTTGGGCATAGTAGTCGTCGGTGACCTCCGTCGCGACAAATTCGTCATCTTCTTTTACCAGGACAACATCGGCCACGCGACGGCAATTGACTCCTAGCACTTCTCGTACTTCGTCTGTCACGGTGACGATATTGGTCTCCTCAAAATTCTCGCCGGCACGCGCAACATAGGTCTGTCCAGGAGCAAGAGAGAAATACGGATTCGAACCATCTGGCTCTGTAACGAAATTGTGGGTATCCAGTAGGCCGTCCGGATCATACCGATTCTCCCCCAGCAGGTCGCAAGCCGCTTTTCGCGCCTCGCGCTGATCGCTGCAGCCTTTTCTATTCTCCAAGCGAGTTTCTTTCGTCCCCTCAAGACATTCCCTTCTATCATCGGCGTCGCCTAGATTGATGCAGGTAGCCGCCGTCGCATGGTATTCCTCATCAACCTCTGAGCGACATGATTGGAACATCTTATCTGCGCTGACCTGGCAAATTGATGACCTATTTTGATGATCATCGTCGTCGTCATTGGCCACAACCCAAGACGACGCGGACAACGCCACTACGCCAATAGCGGCAATAAAGAAGTTTCTAGGAATAATGCTCATTTCAGACTCTCCGTTAATAACAATAATTGAAGTAAATAGGGATTAACTACTCTCTTTTATGAAACGGACAACATTTCCCCCCGCGGGCTTTCAACGAAGACGCATTCTTATGCGTCGCCGTCAATTCTCGCGTGAAAGCCGAGATCACCATCCGTGTCTTTGAGCTGCATCAGGACCTGCGCCTCCTCAAACGGAATTTGCCCCTCACTCAAAAAAATAGGGGGCCATTCATCCCTTATTGGCAATATTGAGCCCAACTGCATATAGTTTGGGATTATATTCCCAAACTATATTTTGGGAATATAATCCCATTTTGTAATAAGTCAAGGAAACTTTGACCTTTCGCGTTGGACTCGAGTGTGAATTCTTTTAGTAGGGTGCCACCACGGTAGGGCAATGTTGTCGATGTCGATGTCGATGTCGATATCGGATACCCGTTTACGAAAACCCTCCCTCCCTGGCTTTCGCCCTTTGGGCCGACGTTCATCATTCAAAACCGTTCCCGGCGGGTTTGTGAGCAGGCATGCCCAGGTAATGTGAGCAGGCGATAACTATTCAAAATAGTCTGGGCATCCCCTACCCTTCACCTCGGTGGGGTCAGCCTAATTGGGGAGATCAAATGGTGATGAGTAGTAACCGTTTCTCCAGTGGACAAACGCAGCACTGCGAACGGTCGGACAGGATATCCGGACTGGGATCAAGTACCAGGGAAGGTGGGACTAACCAAGCTAGCGGTGCGACAACACCATCGGCGCACCCGCACGCCGTTGATGACGTTGTCTACCCAAATGGGCGGCGGGTTACGCCGTTCGCCGCGATCCGCAGGAAGGGCAGTAGCCGCGACATTGATCTAATTAAAGCCGACCGCCCGACAGTCCATTTCATACAACACCGGCTCATTACGGTAGAGCCGATTCAAACGCTTGAAAAACAGTTGCAGGCATTGATTAGGCTCTTCTTCGAGCAACGGCCATTGCAACTCGTCTGATTCACTCCATTCGTTGATTTGCGCAAATTCGGCGCCCATGAAATTGAGCTTCTTGCCGGGATGGGTGTACATGAAGAAAAACAGCAGTCTTAGATTAGCGAATCTTTCCCACGCGCTGCCCGGCATTTTGTTGTACAGCGATCCTTTCAGGTGCACGACCTCGTCGTGTGACAGCGACAGAATGAAATTTTCTTCGAAGGCGTAATGGAATATAAATGTCAGGCGGTTGTGATGAAAGCAACGGTATTCGGGCGGTGTTTTCAGGTACTCGAGCACATCGTGCATCCAACCCATGTTCCACTTAAAACCAAAACCGAGACCGCCTGAATCGGTCGGCCGTGAAACGCCGGCCCACGCGGTGGATTCCTCCGCGATCATCATGACGCCGGGAAAACGGTCATGCACGATGTAATTGGTGTGCTTTAGAAAATCGATCGCTTCGAGGTTTTCGTTACCGCCGAAAACATTCGGTATCCATTCCCCGTGCTTGCGCGAATAGTCGAGGTACAACATCGATGCAACCGCATCGACTCTGAGCCCGTCGAAATGATAATACTCCAGCCAGAACAACGCATTGGCGATCAGAAAATTGCTAACTTCGTGCCGCCCGTAATTAAAAATCAATGTGCCCCAGTCCTTGTGCTCACCCTTCCTCGGATCTTCGTGCTCATACAAATGTGTGGCATCGAATCGGGCCAATGCATGGGCGTCTTTGGGAAAATGGCCGGCCACCCAGTCGAGTAGAACGCCGATACCGTGCTGATGACACTTATCGATAAAAGCCATCAATTGCTCGGGCTTGCCGAGGCGCGAGGTCGACGCGTAGAAATTCGATACCTGATACCCCCAGGACGGTTCGTACGGATATTCGGCTATCGGTAAAATCTCGATATGGGTGAAGCCCATCTCCTTGACATAAGGAATCAGTTTTTCCGCCATCTCCGCATAGTTCAGCAAACGCTTGTCCGGCCCTCTCATCCAGGAACCTAAATGAACCTCGTAAATGCTGATCGGGTTACGCCAGACATTGGCTTCACGACGCTGTTGTAACCATTGCTCATCATGCCATTGATAGACGCCATCGAGCCGATAAACGACACTTTCCGTGGCCGGGTCGGTTTCCATAAAGAAAGCATAAGGGTCGGACTTGACGAAACTCGCCCCGGTGCCAGCCGGATAAATTTCAAATTGATAACGGGCCCCATTGCCGACACCGGGCACGAAGAGCTCCCAGATACCGGCATCGGGGTGCAGCCGCAGCGGATGGCCTGTGCCATTCCAGCGGTTGAAATCGCCGCGCACGCTGACGGCCGCGGCGTTGGGCGCCCACACGGCAAAATTGACGCCCTCGATACCGGCATAAGTGCGGTGATGCGCACCTAGATTTTCATAGATGCGGTAGTGAATACCTTCAGCGAACAATTTTTTGTGCTGTTCGCCGATAAATGTCACCACGAAGGCATAAGGATCGAGCGATTCGGACACCTGCCCAGCTTCATCGACCGTGTGCAATCGATAAGGCTTGCCGACCCGCTCCGGTGGAATCGTGGTTTGCCATAAGCCCTCGGCGCAGGCTTGCTCCATGACATGCCAGACAGCGGGCTGATCAGGAAAATAAACATAGGCCTGCCGGGCGCAAGGTAGAATCGCCCGGATTGCCGCCGCATTTTTTAACGGATGTTTCTGCGGCCCGAGCACGGCGAAAGGATCAACCAGACGCCGCTGTCCGAAAAGACACTTGAGCTTCTCCTTAGGCAACGGGTTCGCCACTTCCGGTTCATGCAACAGCCATAGGATGCCTAAGTCCGCCGCCGCGTCTTGGCAGTCCCGGTAAAGCGTATGGCTGGCGTGATCGAAACGGAACCCGTCGATATGGTAATGATCGCGCCAGAAACGAAGGTATGCCAGAAACAGACTACGCACTCCCGGCTTGCCGGTAGCGAAACAAAACTCAGCCAATGCCGGCTTTTCCTGTTGCTCATACAACGGCGCACCATCGAAACAAACGAGATTTTTTGGACTCACTGCCATTTCCAGGCGAAATCAAATTAGCGCCTGATTTAATGGCTGTATGTATACTCGATCGAAATATTGTTCGACATCCCGCACGACCTTACCGAGTTCGCGCGAGTGTCGCCGGTTATGGAATCAAACAAAACGCCGATCCCAGTGAATGTAGGATTTCCCCGTTCGATGGCTATAGTGCTTGAGACGAATACCTTTTCGCCCATGCCGACCGGACTGGATAATTTTACCGTGACCCGCAAGCGCGATGTTGATCCGGACAACCCCGATTTTGGGATGTTCGATCTGTTTGGCCTGTGGTGGCAAAAGATTCTCGATCGCGGCGATGAATTTATTTTTAGCCTGGTGGCTTTTGCGCAGCCGGCCGGCTTCACCGTGCGCGCCGTCTATGAACTGCTGCGTGATGAAATGCTGGATGATCTGCGGGCGGCGGTGCCGGTAGATATCGTGCTGCTGGCGGCGCTGCACGGCGCGATGATCGCGGACGGCTACGACGATTGTGAGTGCGATATGATGGAGCGTGTGCGCGAGATCGCCGGGCCTGACACCGTTATCGGCGTTGCGCTGGATCTGCGCTGCCACCTCAAGAGGTCGGATTTCATTTTCCTCTATTCGAATGGCCCGCTTTCCGTCGAGACTGATCGAACCCTAAGCTCCCGACCGGTTGATCGATGAGTCTCCTGACGCGCCAGGTAGAGCGTCTGGGTGGGGTATGCAAACTCGATTCCCTCTGCTTCAAATCGTTCGTGAATATGCAGGTTGATGGCTTGTTGAATATCCATGTAGGTGTTGTAATCTGGCCCCAGAACATAGTAGACCGATTCGAAGTTCAGCGAAAATCCGCCATACTCCTTAAAATGGGATCGATCGAACCGGGTTTTCTCCTGGGCCTCGACGGCTTCGCGGACGATTGTGGGGACCTTGAGCAGCTTCTCCCTCGGGGTCTGATAGGTCACCCCAAGGGCAAACGCCACACGGCGCTCGAACATCCGCCCGTAGTTGCGGATACGACTGCCCAGCAGATCGGCGTTGGAGAACACAAGCTGTTCGCCAGACAGGCTGCGCAGTCTCGTGGTTTTCAGGCCCACATGCTCAACACTGCCCAGGTAGTCGCCGATGACGATAAAATCGCCCACGGTAAAGGGTTTATCGAGTACGATGGAGAGAGAGGCGAACAGGTCCCCGAGAATGTTTTGCACGGCCAACGCCACGGCAATCCCCCCTACCCCAAGGCCAGCAACCAGCGCTGTAACATCCACGCCAAGGTTATCGAAGGCAAGTAGCAGGATTGCTGACCAGAGGACTAGGCGCCCGACGAAGGTCACAGCGCCCATGGTAGTCACACTGTCTGGGTCTTCCTTCAGTTTGCGTTGCCGGTAGTTCTCTAGCCAAAAGTTGATGGCCGCGTTGAACCAAAGGCCTCCTTGAGCGAGCAGAGCGAGAACCACAGCCTCCTTGGCGAGCCCTCGCACCGGCTCGGTCAGATTTAGAAACAAGGAGCCGATAAAGAGCGAAACGATGAGCAGAAATAGCCATTTAGTCTGGTGCAACAGGTGGACAATGGCGTCATCCCAAGCATTGCTGGTCCGTTCCGCCAGTCGCGAGATACGACGCGTTCCCCGGGACTGGAGTGTGCGCAATACAGCCACCGTTGCGATTGACAAAAACAAGGCGATGAGCCAAGTGCGCAAGTCGTTACCGTAAAAAGAGGTATTAAGCAGATCCATGATCGTTTAGCTTCTCAGCGGCTCGATGACAAGTTGCTAAGGTTGTTTTTCGGCGATCGCCAGCGCTGGGAGTAACCACTCGGTTTCTATGCTCCGTTATCCGTTAAGGCGCTCGCTTGCACCGCGATACTGGGAGGGTGAGTCTTCCACTCTCGGTCCAACACGCTGGCCGGTAGCGGATGTACACGTCACGGCGTACGCCCTAACAAAAACGCGCGAGGCGGTTGTTACAACAGTTTGTTGTTACCAATTTAGCCACAAATGCTAAGCGGCACAAACAAAAAGGGAAGGAGTGGCTGGCTTTGACCGCCCAACCCACCCGGACGCGTTGTGCGATGGTTTGAGAGTTACCGTGGCTTCAGGCATTGTTTCACCCTCGGCGACGAACCATGAACCACTTTTAAATAGGGGGACGAATCCCAATGCAGACAACGCGCCGAAGCTTTCTCCGGCGGTGCGGCTCCGGATTGATGCTATCCATTGGAAGTTCGGAAGCCATCGGACATCAAAACAGCGACGAGTGCCCGAATACGCCAATCAATGTGATTCTGCCCGAAGATCCTCAATCCGTATTGATGGCGGCAAATGGGCCTGGCTACGAATATCGCCTGAGAAAGGCGGTGCTCAAGATGATAGCCGATCATTACCGAGGGCGCAGGCTGCCGGTATGGGGCAAAAACTATGAAGAAGTCGAGTTGGAGAAGAGGATATTAAACATTGCGCACTGGGTTCTTCGGAGTGTGCGGGAACATGCATCGGTCTACCCCATCGACCCGGCATGGTTATTGGCTCAAATTATGGCGGAATCTTTCTTCTATGAATTTGCCGTATCTTCCGCCCTGGCGGTCGGTATCTGCCAGATTATACAACCCACTGCAGAGGACTACGGATTGCTGTGTGCGGGGAGCCAAGACGAGCATGCACGTCCTCCATACAAACTTCCCGAGTTGGCAGGTAAAGCACGGCTATACTACGCGCTACGCAAAGAGCGCCGCCGGTTTTCCCGCCGGAAACCGGCGCATCAACTGAGTCTGGAAGACGCGCTTGCCGAACTTACCAACGAGAAAAAACCGGTAGATCCGACTATCGCGACCAAGCAACTGCGATACCTGCGTGAGCTCAAGGCAATGGATCAAAGGCGGCACGAGGTAAGAGATGCGGCCCGCGAGTACCTCAAAGAAAATGCACAGGACCGAGATATCTTCAATGATGCGGACGCCGCTTTTCTCATGAAATTCGATCAACGCTTTACCTACCGGGCACCGATTACGGTGATGGTGCAACTGATGACGCAGGCGCTGCGTGCACGCAACGGGAATATTCTGGCAGCAACCGCTGCTTACCATGCTGGGTTAGGGAATACCCGTGCCAACGGCTTTTACGCACCCTACGGGTGGATTCCAGAATATGCTGAAACCATTAACTACATCAACAAAGTCCTCATCCACTACCACGAGATTGGCCTTCGACTGTAAAGCAACGTTAGTTCCAGATATACGCTGATATTAAAGGTCACTTTTTGTTGCCTTCAGTTTATTGATTAAATCGAGAGTGAGGTAACGGTGATTACCTATATCGCCGTGCAGAACGGTCATTGGCTGATCCGGCTCACCCAGGTGATTGATAACCACTAACGCATTATGGAAGTCTTCACCACGCGTATAGCCGTTGACGGTGACGATGGTTTCTAACCCCGCTGCACGTGCCGAACGCAAGCCATGAGAAGAATCCTCGATGGCAATACACTGCTGCGAATTCAACCCCAGCTCTGTTAAGACAAACGTATAAATATCCGGCGCTGGCTTTTTTGCAGGCACCATATCACCCGCCCCGATCACCTTAAACCAGTTAATAGCAGCCTTCCCTAATGTCGCTTCGAGTAAACCCGTAACGTTTTCCAGCGATGTCGTGGTCGCAACCGCCAGCAGTACCCCGGCTGCTTGCGCTTCTTTCAGTAACCGCGCAACACCGCTTCGCAAGGAAATGGCGCCAGACTTTAGCAAAGTCAAATAACGTTCCGTCTTGAGTCGGTGCAAGTTAATAATAAAGCGATCAAGATCTTGCGGTATACCGGAGACAAGATGGTGCTGCTCGATATAATGACGGATACGTTCCTTACCACCAGGAATCGATAGTAATTTTCCATATTCTTCGACGCCCCATTCCCAATCCAGGCCAGCTTCACGAAATGCCAGGTTAAAGGCTACGCGATGGCCGTCGCGTTCGGTCTCTGCGAGAGTACCATCGACATCAAAAATTAACGCCCTCAGCTCAGTCATTTGTCATTCAGTCGACTCATTAACGCGTTACACGGAATGCGGCGAAAGCTTGTTGATTATACCGATTATTAAGGCGAATCAATCTGCGAGAGTATGCGGAACTTGCGTAAACTGACAATATCTGATACTAAATTGGACTTTTCTGCGATAGTCGCATTAAGGGTTTTTGGAGAATTCGCATATGCCTACTAAGCAAAGTACCATTCCGGATACTGGCACATTGACAACTCTCCCAGCGGGTGAAGCAAGTCAGTATAGATTTGAACCCTATGAGCGTCAAAAGGGCGAGGAGTATATGAACGAAGGGCAGCAGGAGCACTTTCGACGAATCCTGCTCGCTTGGAAAAAAGAACTTATGGATGAAGTAGACCGCACTGTGGACCACATGCAATCGGATGCTTCAAATTTCGCAGATCCTGCCGACCGCGCGACTCAAGAGGAAGAGTTTAGCCTAGAGCTGCGAGCTCGCGACCGAGAACGTAAGCTAATTAAGAAAATTGACGAGTCACTCAACCGGCTCGATACGGATGAATACGGTTACTGCGAAGCTTGCGGAGTTGAAATTGGGCTAAGACGACTCGAGGCTCGACCGACCGCAACACTATGCATAGACTGTAAGACGTTGCAAGAGATTAAGGAGAAACAGGTCAGCGTGTAGTGCTTGGTAAAAGATATCAAGCAGAATGTGTGCACACAAATGTTAACCGCTATGGAAAGCGCTTAACGACATGGGGCTCGGTAGCCGCGGGGATATCCTTTTCGGATCCGGGAGGGGGTTAACTTTGTCGCCGAATTCGGTCGCTACAGTTTGTCCGGGAATCAAATTGTCCCATTCTTCGATGGAAGCTAACCGCTCGCTAGGCGGAGCGCGCATTCACTTACACTCGCTACACCTCATCGCCCTCCCCTCTATGGAGATCCAAGGCGACGGAATTGATACAGTAACGTTGCCGAGACGGGAGGGGCCCGTCATCGAAAATATGACCTAAATGAGCGTCACATTGACTACATGAGACCTCTATTCGCCTCATGCCGTAACGGGTATCAAGCCGAGTGCTCACACTGGAGTCGTCGATTGGTGCCCAAAAACTCGGCCATCCAGAGCCTGAATCATATTTAGTATCAGAGCTAAAAAGAGGCGCTCCGCAACATACGCAGTGGTAGATGCCGCTATCCTTACAAGCGTAATATTTTCCAGTAAACGCAAGCTCGGTTCCCTTGCACCGGCAAATTTCATACTGTTCTTTGCTCAGCTGGCGTTTCCATATCACGTCACGCTTGATGATCTTTTTCATATCAATGCTCTTAGTTCGGCATTAGAGCAACCTAAATCGTTTTCCTATTGGCGCTGTATAGGGTCAAGAATCGCGGTCATACATGATATTTTTAGGACTCAAATCAGCGAAACAAACATTCCCTTGTACATAATGGGGCCTGTGGGCTTACCCGTAGGCGATCCACCCATCGGTTCGGCACTGATCTCCAGACTCGAAGTCTCATTCATTATCCTCAAATCATAATCATTTAACCTGATAATGGTCTCTTGTGCTCGTTTCAATACCCCCATAGACATGGGTTTACCGCTACGCTTCATCACGCACCACAATTCTAGGTCTTTACCGGGAGACCTAGGGGATTCCTCCGTCACCCTAATAATCAATTGCGATGGTTTGTGACTCGCCGCGGCCACGAACATGGGAACATGATGCTTGCTCTCAAGAATCGCGACGTAGGAGGGCATCATATTGGACTGGGACCTTAGAATTATCCACTGATACACAAACAGAACACCGGCTAGCGTCAAGGCAGCAAATGCGGCGGAACGCCAAAGGAATAAGTTACACCAAAACCCCGATTGATACTGCAATTGAGTAGTCGGAGGATCGATGTCAATTTCCCGTTGGATATTCCGCCAGACACGTTCACTGGGGCAAACCTCGTGGATCTGTCCCGCCAGCGGTCCTAGTCTTTGTTCCCAGGCTTCGGTCACATGCCGAACCGAGTCTCGTTGCCCGATCAGACGCTGAAAGCGTTTCCGGACGCGACTACTCATGACACCTAATACATATTCAGCTGCCAGCATATCGCAAAGTACGGGGTGCTGATAACGATCTAACCCAGGCATTCTCTTATCCGCTTAATTCCTCTGCGTATCCAAGCTTTGACCGTACCCAGCGGTGTCTTGAGAAGGCTGGCCATCTCATCGTGACTATAGCCGTAACAATACGCCATAATAATGCATTGTTTTTGTGTTTCTTTTAATTGCTCCATACAGCGATAGACCTCGGATGCGGATGCGTCGATTTCCAGTTGCGTCGCCGGACCGTGTTTATCAAAGGCAAAATCCGCAAGTTCTCCATCATTAAGCAGATCGAAGTCTTGATGTACTTGTAACTGAGGGTTGCGTAATAGGTCTAGCGCTCGGTGACGTACAATGCTCATCATCCACGTCAGAACAGAGCCCTTATTTGCATCGTAGCTGCCCGCTCGATGCCAGATCTTAACAAAACTTTCCTGTAGCACCTCCTCGGCAAGGGCCTCGCTTTTTACAAGGGCCAAACACATGGCATACAATCTGCCCGATGACCGCCGATAAAGTTTCTCGAAAGCCTGTTTATCGCCAGCCGCGCAATCGCCTAGCAAATCGGCTAAGGCATCCTCGGTCGATTTCGATTCCCTGGTTGACATTAATTAATTCATGAGCCTAGATGATCTTGACCCAATGATAGCATACGTCATACTGTGTGCCTCTTGCACGCCACATAGCCGTGTGTAGCACACACAACGTAACAAGCGGTTTACAATTCATTTCATCCTCTGTATACGGGTGTCCAAATGAAACTAGATGCAGCTGATTAATCGAGTAGAGCAACTAAACAATCTTAGGCTAACAACAGAAATGACTCCTAAAGTTAAGCTTAACTTCTGGCTACGTGGTTTATTCGGCGCAATCTTATTAATTGCAACGATTGGTTTAGTCACCTGTCAAACTTTAGTTACGTCTTGTTCGTCCGATAGTCCCACCGCAATCCAGGGTTCTACAGAAACATCATTCATTCGATGAGGCAGGAACGAGATGCTCGGGACAAACGATAGATGTAAAAAGAAATAAATCCTCGTCGACGATCTATTCTCGGTTCCCAGCAACGCGGTTACAATCAGACGCTTGCCACATCGACTGAGCACAAGCTCCTAACTTCACGCATATAGTCTTCAATGGCGGAACGTTTCAAACACGTCACCTATATAGGAAACTCCTCCACCGGCGCCTGGTTACTGTTTCTATTGCCCTTGCCCCTCATTCCGGCAATCATTATTGATCTACTCCGCGGACAGATCATTGATCTTGCCATTAGCCTCACGGCTTATGCGAGTTACCTGTATGCTGCGTTACTGACACGCCAAACACTCAAAGCCGAGCATCAATTTGCCAAACGACGTTTCTTCCGCCCGCCGTCATTGCTAGGAAAGCAACTCGCAGGTTCGCTCGTTGCGGTGACCACGGGCGCCTTGGTCTTTTTCAGTACATCTCAGGGATGGATTATGTCGTTTGTATACGGCTTGTTCAGTGCCTTGGGCTTCCAATTGGCTTATGGATTCGGCTTGCGGGATCAACCCCCGATCGCTAGATCCTATGTCCCTTATGACCCAGACGTCGCCGAGACGCTCGAACAAGCGGAAGCTAAGATCCTGGCGATTGAAACGGCCTCCAAAGATCTTAGTTCGGAGGAATTAACCCAGCGGCTCCAGCGCATATCCGCGCAAGCTCGTCAAATCCTAGAAACTATTGCCAAAGACCCACGAGATATCAGACGAGCGAGAAAATTCATGTATGTCTATCTAGACGGCGCTCAGCGAGTTTCAGAAGGCTATGCCAAAACGCACCGGCAGCTACGTTCCGGCGAACTGGAAGAAAATTTTCGTCGAGTGCTGGCTACGATTGAGACCGTTTTTACTGAACAACAAGCCAAATTGTTGGAATCCGACGTCCAGGATCTTGATATTCAGATAGAAGTACTAAAAACCCAATTGGAAAATGAGGGTGTGGCCTGAGACTGAAAGCGTATAAAACCCGCTACGCTTCGCTCGGGAATTTCAAGAGATCTAGCCGCACAACGGCGTTCAACCGATGAGTTTTGAACGCATTTCGTGGGTTACATGCAGTTAGATATAATCAGCCCTTATACCGCTTAACTACGGAAATAGCCGAGGTATTATCGAAATGGTTACCGACACGCCAACATCCGTCGAGCTCCAGCCTTCATCGGCAGCCCCTGGTCAGACCGCGCAGGGGAAGCAACTGGTTCCTGGAGTATCCCAGGAACTCGTTCCCTATCAACAAGCCAATTCGGTGGATAAAGCTAAGATCGAACAACTGATGACCGAGATTAATCTCGATGATACCAACTCGATCATTTTCTTCGGCTCAAAGGCGCAGGAACAGCTCACCACTGTCTCCGATAAGATGCTGGACCAGGTAAAATCCAAAGACGCCGGACCCGCCGGCGCGGCTCTGAGCGAAATGGTGACGGCGATTCGGGGTTTTGATGTCGATGAACTGGATCCCAACAAAAAACAAGGATTTTTCGCGCGGTTATTCAACAAGGCAAAGCCGGTTGTCAAGTTTCTACAGCGCTATGAAGAAGTCCGCAAGCAGATTGACATGATTTCTGCCAAAATGGAGGGGCATAAAACCCAACTGTTGACGGATATCACCGCCTTAGACCGGCTTTACGATGCTAACCTCGACTACTTCCATACCCTGGAACTCTACATCGTGGCTGGTGAGGAAAAATTACGCCAATTGGACGAGGACATTTTGCCGACCAAGGAACGCTCAGTCCAAGCCAGTGGTGAAGTGCTCGAGGCACAGGCACTGCGCGACCTACGAGCAATGCGTGACGACTTGGATCGCCGCACCCACGACTTAAAACTCACACGCCAAGTTACCATGCAGAGCCTGCCCAGCATTCGGTTGGTACAGGAAAATGACAAGTCACTGATCTCAAAAATTAATTCAACCATGGTCAACACGATCCCCTTATGGCGCCAGCAACTGGCTCAGGCTGTTACCATTCATCGTTCGGGGCAGGCCGCGGATACTCTCAAGGCCGCTACGGACTTAACCAATGAGCTGCTCATGTCCAATGCTGAAAACCTCAAGCAAGCGAATAGGAAGGTGCGCCAGCTGGTCGAACGCGGTGTGTTTGATATTGAAACCGTAAAACAGGCCAATCAATCGCTCATTGAAACCATAGAAGAGAGCGTACAGATCGCTGCGGCCGGGCGTGAAAAGCGTCACCAAGCCAGTGCTGAACTCCTGCAACTGGAGAACCAATTGAAACAAACCTTGATTGCGGCCAAGCAACGTTCCAGCGGCGCGGGATCGGGAGCACGCTGATTCTACTAATTCTTAATCTAAGGAGAGTAAACAATGGGTTTGTGGAATCGAATTAGGGGCGAGTTTGTCGATGTTATCGAATGGATCGATGACTCCAATGACACGATGGTCTATCGTTTTGAGCGCTACGCGAACGAAATCAAATACGGTGCCATGCTCACGGTAAGAGAAGGTCAAGTAGCGATTCTTGTCAGTGAAGGTCAATTGGCGGATATATTTGACCCAGGTTTATATAAACTACAAACGAATAATGTCCCCGTCTTATCAACACTGCAGGGCTGGCCCCATGGATTTCAGAGCCCCTTCAAAGCCGAGGTTTATTTTTTCAGTACCCGCCGCTTTACCGATCTTAAATGGGGCACCAAAAAACCCTTAATGCTACGCGACCGCGAGTTCGGCCCCGTTCGGTTGCGGGCATTTGGTACCTATAGCGTGCGCGTTCACGAACCAGCAACTTTTCTACGCGAAATTGTCGGTACCGACGGTCACTTCACCACTGGAGAAATTACCAATCAACTGCGCAATCTGATCGTTTCCCGATTTGCGACTATTCTTGGCGAATCCGGAATACCCGTACTTGAATTGGCCGCCAATTACGATCAGCTCAGCGACTTCGTCAGCCGCCAGATCTCCCCGGAATTTGGAGCCTATGGCTTGGAATTGACTAAGTTGTTGGTCGAAAACATATCTTTGCCCTCGGCAGTAGAAGAGACCTTGGATCGGCGCACCAGCATGGGCCTCGTCGGCGATCTAAACGCCTACACGCAGTTTCAGTCTGCCGAGGCCCTACGCGCCGCCGCCACAAATCCGGGCGGCGGCGCTGCCGAAGGCATGGGCATGGGTATGGGGTTCGCGATGGCGCAGCACTTTGCCCGCCAAGCATCGAATACCAATCAACCCGTGGCGACGACACCATCGGTCAACAGCTCAAATCTAGCTAAGCTCAACTCCGCTATCCCACCTCCGCCACCTCCGAATGTGCAGTTCTACTTAGCGATTCAAGGTGAACAAGTTGGCCCTTTTGCTCTAGAGACGGTAATCGCGAAAATTAACAACGGCGAGGTGTTGGGCGACACCCTGGTTTGGTCACAAGGGATGGCTCAGTGGGCTCCGGCGGTTCGAGTCGCGGCCCTATCGCATCTTTTCAGTACCACAACGCCCCCTCCCCTGCCCCCCACCTAAGAGCATCGTAATCCAGAAGTTTCTGAATTTTAGTATCTAACACATGCCCGTAACGGTCGTCTTCTTACGGTTTCCGGACCGTTAAATCTGGCTCATGGAGTCGCATTTTCCCTGCAAGCAATGTGGCGCTGTGCTGACCTATGAGGTCGGTACAGAAAATTTGACCTGCGACTACTGTGGAGTCGAAAACCCGATTCCCCTCTCTCATCAACCAGTAACCGAGCGGGACTATCATCAGGCGCTCAGCGAATTCTCCCAGCGGGGCCCGAAAGAAGAACAGATCACTTGCAACTGCCAGAATTGCGCGGCGGAATTTACTTTAGACGCGAACGAACATGCTGGCGAATGCCCTTTTTGCGGTACACCCGTTGTCACCGAGACCTCCTCGAGCTACAGAATCAAGCCCTGGGGCCTATTACCCTTTTCGGTGGAAAGGCGTGAGGCGCACCAACGTTATGAGCGGTGGCTAAGGGGATTGTGGTTTGCACCCAACAAACTGAAAAAATATGCACGCACCGAAGGCAAATTAGCCGGAATCTATCTCCCATACTGGACTTACGATAGCCAAACCCAGACGACCTATCAAGGCATGCGGGGCACCATCTACTACGAACCGGTGCAATACACCACCGTGGTTAACGGCAAAACGGTGGTACAAACCCGAATGGTGGCACGCACCCGCTGGCGGAATGTATCCGGTGAAGTCCGGCGCTTTTTCGATGATATCCCTATTCCCGCCAGTCATTCTTTACCTCAAAAAGTGCGCTATCGTCTGACAGACTGGGATTTCAACCAGCTAAAGCCGTATCAAAGTGAATACCTAAGCGGATTCCGCAGCGAAATGTATCAGACCAGCCTGGACCAGGGATTCCAAGAGGCGCGCACATTCATGGACTCTATCATACAAAGTGATATCCGCCAGGATATCGGTGGAGATCGTCAACGCATTTTAAATTATAACACCCAGCATCGGAACATCACCTTCAAACACGTTCTTGTGCCCACGTGGCTTGCCGCCTTTAATTTCAGTGGAAAAACCTACCGCTTTGTAGTCAATGGGCAAACCGGGACGGTTCACGGGGAACGACCATATAGTGTTTGGAAGATCAGCTTTGCCGTGTTGGCGGTCTCGAGCCTTGCGCTCTTGCTATTCCTAGCTTCTCAAGGGCACATCGATTGGAAAACTGTGTTAGAAGAACTTCTAAGGAATCTGTATTATTAAACCGCGCCTAGTAATCTCGCAGACTCGAAAGCAATTTAATCAATGGCAACCGTCTACGCAGTTAATTGATTTCGTAAGCTAATCCTATGCATTAGACGGGTCAAAACGATGCCGAGTATCTCAGCCTATTGTCGCCAATCCGCTGTCGTTCCCTACCGGATTGATTCAGAGGATCTGCAAGTGCTGACAATCACTTCGCGCAAAAGGAAGCGTTGGATCATTCCGAAAGGAGGCATCGAATTACAGCTCTCACCGGCGAATTCAGCGGCTAAGGAAGCACTCGAAGAGGCTGGAGTTATAGGACAGGTTTGCTGCACACCGATCGGGAACTATCGGTACTCTAAATGGGGGAGTCTCTATACCGTCGAGGTCTATCCGCTTCGAGTGAAATTTCTATTGAATAACTGGCTAGAGGACTTTCGAGTGCGAGAGTGGGTTAGTTTGGAAACCGCAATTAGCCGCATGCAGGAACCCGAATTAAAGGAGATATTAGAATTTCTGCCCTTGCATATACGCTCGAAGCAGAAGTTTCTGGATTAGATAGAAGTGCAAACCGATAGGTGCAACCTTTTTGTGTAACTAAGCTACCATGGAAAAAATGAGTTTATAACGTTCATAGGCCGTCCCATCTTACCCATTTCATGACTCATCACACCCGTGTTCCTCATCATAAGGCTGGTGTTGGCGGACATGGTATGCATAGCGTTATTCATCTCTGACATGTTAACCAGCATGGGTTTGAGGGTATCCATTTTACCCGACATGCTTTGCATTTCATCCTTGATTTCACTGACATGCTTTCCCATCTGTTCAATTTCTTCACCCATGAGTTGGATGCTCACCGATAAGACAGCGACATGATCCGCCATCTGCGACATATGCAACGACATCTGGGGATCCATGTTTCTTGCGAGCACGTGCATATCTTGGGTAAGACTATATATCAGAAAAAACCCATAGCCCGCTAGTAGGATAAATCCGAACAGCGAGGGATAGACAACCAGTTCCCAGCGGCGTGCGCTAACTTCGAAACTTCGCGCAAAACGCTCCAGTGAAGCATCCGTAGAGAGTTGATCTCTTGCCTCTAACGCTCCGACTTTTTGACTAATGGGTTGTTCATTTCCGTCGTATGTCGTTTTTATCATTTATGACTGCTCCATGAAGCTGCCTAAGGCCGACAATTCTAACATAGTCTAGTCATAAAAATGGCATCGTAAAACCGGAGAGACGAGCCTCGCCAATTTTTTTACCTTCGACGCAGCCTCAAAGATTCGGTATAGGATTTACCTGGCTTGGGTCGATCGAAGAGGAATAACCCAGGGTTGCCGACATCGAGTGGATCGAAGATCTTCGGCGATAATCGCCCTGATCCGATTTTCAGGCTTTGCTGGTAAGGACTCCCCCTTAGCCGCACCCTTGAGAGACTCGTATAGGATCCAGCGGATACTTCAATTACCCGATTTTTCGGTTGCTGCACAAATAACAATTATTGGTGGTTAATACCAACGATGGATTAATTCCTATCGGCGTCCTCTTTACATACCCTCGAAGGCAACTCGATTTACTCAGGATCGAGACACTCATTTCCGTCAGGCTATAAATTGCCCGTTCAAGCTACTCCGTGCCACTTGTCACCCGTCGCTTTAACTCGCCTTTAAGAATTTTTCCCATTCCCGAGAGAGGCAGCTCGTCCATAAACGCTACACTTTTAGGCACCTTATAGTGCGCAAGATGTGTCTTCACCCAGTCAATAAGCTGTGTCTCAGTGGCTTCCAATCCGGATTTAAGCACAACACAAGCTTTGCCCACCTCGCCCCAATTGGCATCTGGAACGCCGATGACTGCACAGAGTTGGACTGCGGGATGCTGGTAAAGCACGGCCTCTATTTCAGCAGGATATATGTTCTCACCACCGGAGATGAACATATCTTTTTTGCGCTCCCGAACAAAAAAATAACCTTCAACATCATAGTAAACGAGGTCGCCCGTGTGGAACCATCCTTGATTGTCTACGGCTTCGGCACTGGCCTGAGGATCATTAAAATAACCCGAGCATCCACTTGGGCCTTTGAGCACCAACTCGCCGATCTGACCAGGTCCGAGTTCCTGATGTTTGTCATCTAGCACGCGCGCATCGATAAAATAATTCGGGCGGCCGATGCTCCCCGCTTTTCTAATGGCGTCCTCCGGGGCCAATGCGAACAATCCCGGACCGAATTCCGTCATGCCAAAGCCTTGCTTGAACTGCACACCTTTTTCGCGCGTATAGTGTTCAATCAACGGTACAGGCAATGGCGCGCCACCACTGGTACAAAATCTCAAACTGCTTAAATCCGCTGTCTCCCAGTTTTCAGCTTGCGTCATCATTTGGTACATGGTGGGTACCGCAGCGAAGACTGTGACGCGCTCTCGCTCGATAAGCCCGAGCACCTCAACGGGATCGAATTGCCGCGTGAGCACCGTGGTGTTGCCCAATATGATTTGTGAGGATAGATATGCAAATAAGCCGCCTGCGTGGAACAGCGGGAAAACACACAGGTAAACATCGTCGTGGCGCAAATCGTGAATCACCGTATTAAAAGCATTCCAGCAAATCATGCGGTGACTGATCATCGCCCCCTTGGGCAGTCCGGTGGTTCCGCCCGTAAACAACAGACAAGCCGTATCCTGCTCTGTCAGCGATTCACAACTCACCGGAGCGGGATCGGAGGCTTCCAGTACGCTGTCATAGAGCCGGCTTCCTGGAATGCCCGCCCCTTCTAGATGCAGATAACAACGCACAGCGTCCTGGGTGTTACCAATCGCCACCTCGATTTCTCGGACACTGTCTGTAAAATCGTCGGAATACAACAAAACTTTGGGTTGGGTTTTCTCGATTAAACCAAGATTTTCACGCGCGTGCAGACGCCAATTCAGCGCCGTATGCACAGCACCTAGCTTGCCACAAGCAAAAAAGCAATCGAGATGCTCCACACCATCGCGAGCTAGAATAGCCACTCGGTCTCCCTTAGCGACTGCCGCCTCCCGCTTCAGCCAATTCGCAAGGCGGTCAGCCCGCTCATTCAATTGCTGGTAGCTTAGCCGTAGCTCTTGCGGTTTACCGGCATCGATAATGGCCAAGCGATCAGGCGAATAAAGCTGGCGCCGACCGAGATAATCACCAATGTACATACTTTTTATAGGACCTGTTATGGTTTATACGGAGGGGCTTAAGGCTCTGTTTATAAATGATCCAAATGCAATGTTGCTCCAGCAATGGGAAACCTATGTTGCCTTCCCTAGCTGAAGGTCTGCGTGGGAATTAAACGCGCATCAAGACCATTGCACAAAACGTCACAAGAACCTAGAGAGACTACCAAGGATAAGGCCCCCACGGGCCTGGCAACGGATCCCAAGGTTGGCTTCCATAGGGACCCCAAGTACCCGGACCTGGTAGCGGATGAATTCTATTTCGCAAATTGTTGCTTTCTGTCAGAAACTGCTCGAAACGCCGTTCGGATTGTTCCCTCAAATAATCATGACGTGCATCCATCCACTGGCGGCGGGCCTCCGCCCAGGGCGCGTACCACCAGCCCCGCGCCGAACGGTACTGTTCAATATGCTCCCTGAGCTCCTTGGCACGTGCCTCTAATTCCTCCCGGCGTTCAGTCGCGAATGAATTTTGAGATTGCCGGGTTTGAGAATGACTACTTCTACCATAAAGATTTTTCTGGGCATGGGATTCTGCTTGAGGCGCTTCGTGTTCCATAGGCGCTTTCATTGGGTACGATGTAGTGCCCGCTTGGCTGGAGGGTCGATTTGGAGCTTGGGGCGCCCCTCCCACCTGGATTTCAGTTGATTGTTGTTGCTGGTTTTGCAACGGCGTATTAGCCGACTCCTGATTTTGAGGCTGTACCGCGGCCCCAGCTTGAGCTCGCCCCTCGCTTTGGAACTGATTCTGTGCTTCGATTTGGAGTTTGGGCGATATCTTAGCTGAAGCATCAGATGGCGCTTCATACGAAGTACCCGTGTGTGGTTTGAGTTGCCGCGGCGCGGGTATATTCACCTGAGTTGCCGGCTCTGCCGCCGGATTGACGCCGGGTGCCGTTTGCGCCCCTCCGCTTAAAAGTGCCGCACTCAGTACCGCGCCCCTTGCGATAACCCATTTATTCAACCCTAACCTATGCACAAATTTACTTCCCGTAGTTAAGTGACGAAAGAGGTCCAATGCGAAAGTATTGCGGATCCGTAGACGCTATGCTGAATGATGGGAATAGATTTCAGAATCCGTAATACTTAAGACTCATTCACTTTGGATAAATCCGATTGAGTCAGACTAGCGACACCCTTTCGCTAAATAGTGGCTGTTTCCCCTCTCACCAAGTAATCTTACAAATCCGCCGGAAGCTGATCTATACATCGCTTGCAGTAACTCAAAGGGGAGGGTAGCCTGTCCAGGTTACTCATCCACCACAAACCGGCTTTCGCTCGGAATGATCGTTTCAGTCAAATCGGTCCCTAATTTCTCGACAAGCCATTCGCGCAGAGTGTATTGTAAAATTCAGCATGACGAAACGATAACCCAAGCTTCGCGCAACCACTTTACCGCAATTTCACTAATAGATCCAAAATCGGGGAGTCACAACGGGGAAGTGACCTGCCTGCCTGAGGGCGGTGATTTTGCTGTTTTTATAGCGAATTACCGTTTATATGGCTTCGTGATGTCTTGAAGATCAATGCAAATAAGTCTATTTGGCTACTGATAAAGCCAAGTGCGTTGACGTGCTTTTACAGTTTGACGGAGCTTGTAAGCCGCGGTATCCGCTGAGATCGATACCGAGAACTCGGTATATTTGAACTTTATCGCGATTGGAAAATAATAAAGAACATAGCGATGCGTAGCCTATTCCGATTGGTAGGGTTTACTCCTTTTATTAGCATTTGTTTTCTTAACGCATTCGTGGATCTTGGGCATAAGATTCTCATCCAGGATACGGTATTCAAAGTGTACGATGGCGAAATGCAGATCATTCTTACGGCGGTTGTGAATGGCCTGATTTTACTGCCCTTTGTGTTGTTGTTCAGTCCCTCCGGATTTCTGTCGGACAAGTACCCTAAGAATCGCATCATGCGAATCTGTGCCTGGATTGCAGTCGGTCTCACCCCGATGATCACCTTTTTTTACTATATGGGTTGGTTCTGGCTAGCCTTCGGAATGACGTTCTTACTTGCAACGCAAAGCGCCATCTATTCCCCGGCGAAATACGGGTATATCAAGGCCCTGGCTGGGAAGCACCAACTCGCCAGCGCCAACGCAATGGTTCAAGCGACAACCACCACGGCCATTTTAGCGGGTACATTCGTATTCTCCGCATTGTTTGAATACGCACTGGCAGGTAAGCGTTACGGCTCTGACGGGGAGTTATTACAGATTATTGCGCCTCTCGGCTGGGCCCTGGTCGCCTGCTCAGCTTTGGAGCTCACACTTTGCTACAGGCTCCCGGAACAACAGCCCCCGAAGCCTATATCGAACTTCGATTGGAAAGAATACGTTGGCGGCTATTATCTGCGTGCTAATCTTGATGCTATTTTCCGCAACCCGGTGATTTGGTTGTCCATAGTGGGATTGGCGGTATTTTGGGGAATATCTCAAGCGGTACTGGCGGCCTTCCCAGCCTTCGCCAAGGAAACCCTGCGGGAAACCAATACCATTGTTATTCAAGGCGTCTTGGCCTGCGCGGGCATCGGAATCATGTTTGGATCCCTAGTGGCCGGCCGAGCATCCACGAATTATATCGAAACCGGCCTCATTCCTCTCGGTGCGCTGGGTGTGGTGGGCACTCTGTTTTTGGTGCCACAGTTAGATTCCTCCTGGCTGCTGGGCTGCGATTTCCTAGCGCTTGGAGCCCTTGGCGGTTTATTCATCGTCCCCTTAAATGCGCTGATTCAATTCCATGCGAGGGACGACCAGCTCGGCGTCGTGCTGGCTGGTAATAACTGGGTCCAAACCATCACAATGCTGGGTTTTCTGAGCTTAACGATACTCTATGCACTCTTCGGGCTCAGTACACTCGGATTACTCTATCTGCTGACTCTCATCGCGCTTTTGGGCGCAATTTATACCGTCCGAAAGCTGCCCCAATCGTTAGTTCGGTATATCGCAACGGTGCTCATCACGCGCCGCTACCACATCGAAGTACTCGGTTTCGACAATATACCGGAACAAGGCGCGGTTTTATTACTCGGGAATCACGTGAGCTGGATCGATTGGGCCATCATCCAGATTGCCTGTCCCCGCCCGGTACGCTTCGTCATGCAGCGCGAACTGTATGAGCGTTGGTATCTGAATTGGTTCCTCGATTTTTTTGGGGTGATACCGATTGCAAGCGATCGGAGTAAAGGGGCTTTGCTGCAAATTAACGAACTACTGCGCGACAATGAGGTAGTGTGCCTATTTCCGGAAGGAGCAATCAGTCGAACGGGATTACTAGGCGTATTTCAACGCGGTTATGAAAAAACGGTGGATGGCATCGATGGAGTAATACTACCTTTCTATTTACATGGACTATGGGGCAGCCGATTTTCCCGTGCCAGTTCAAGTTTACGTGACAACCATCGGCGCGGTGTCAAGCGTCATATCATCGTAGCCTTCGGCGAGACATTGCCAATCGAAACCCCGGCGCAGAAGGTCAAAACACGCGTGTTTGAGCTTTCAGTGACGGCTTGGAAACAGTTCGCCCACACGCTTTTACCGCTACCACACGCCTGGTGCCATACCGTAAAAAGAATAGGGTCATCACTCGCTGTCGCTGATTCCAGCGGCGCCACCTTGTCGGGACATCGAGCCTTAACCGCGGTTATCGCCCTCGCTCCGATCATCGAAAGAAACAGTCCCGAACAGAACATCGGCCTACTGCTACCCACCACCGGCGCGGGAATCCTCGCAAATATGGCGACCCTCATGCGGGGGAAGACCGTAGTCAATCTAAATTACACCGCACCTCGCCAATCCGTAATTAAAGCCATAGAAAAAGCGGATATCCGCAGTGTATACACCTCACGCCGGTTCATCAACAAACTCAGTCAACGCGGCATTCACTTTAGCGGCCCTTTAGGCAACGCCAAGCTGTTTTACTTGGAAGATCTAAGCCAACAGCTATCGTCTGCCGCGAAACTCGGAATACTATTGGCGGTAAAACTATTGCCGGGTGGAATGCTACACAGGCTGTTCGGTAGGTCTGTCTCAATTGACAGCCCTGCAGCCATTCTGTTTTCCAGTGGCAGTGAGGGCGAACCCAAAGGGGTCGTACTTAGCCATAAGAACATCATGAGTAATATTAAACAGGTATCGGACGTACTAAACAAGCAGGATGACGATGTGATGATGGGCTCGCTCCCCTTATTCCATGCCTTTGGAATGACGGTGACCAGCTTGATGCCCTTGATAGAAGGGATCCCTGTTGTCTGCCATCCGGACCCCACGGATGTGTTAAATGTGGCAAAAACTATTGCGAGGTACCGTGTCACCCTACTGTGCGCGACCTCTACCTTGTTGCGGCTATACACCAACAATAGACGGGTACATCCGTTGATGCTGGAATCACTGAGACTAATCATCGCGGGTGCTGAAAAATTGAACCCGGAGGTACGCGATAAATTCGAGATCAAATTCAACAAAGTCGTCTATGAGGGCTACGGAGCGACTGAGACATCCCCTGTTGCCGCCGTCAACGTTCCCGATAAAATAGATACCAACTACTGGCGGGTACAGATCGGCAATAAACCCTCAACAGTGGGCCTTCCCGTACCTGGAAGCAGTCTGCGTATCGCTCAGCCACAAACACTTGAAGAACTGGCCGTTGGAGAAGACGGGTTAATCCTGATCGGCGGGATTCAGGTGATGCAGGAATATTTTAATGATCCGCAGAAAACCGCTGATGTGCTTCTAACGCGTGACGGAATCACATGGTACAAAACTGGGGATAAGGGACATATCGACGAGGATGGATTCTTGACCGTGGTTGACCGCTACTCGCGGTTCGCAAAGATCGGTGGAGAGATGATAAGCCTTGGCGCTATAGAAGAGCACATTGCCCAGGCCTTCAAAGGCGATGAGCTGGAGATCGTTGCTGTGACGCTTCCGGACGCTCAAAAAGGTGAAAAAATTATTCTGTTAGTTGCTGGGGACATTGAGTCCAGTTCCATAAAATCCAGGCTGATCGCAACCCATTGCACTCCCCAGATGATCCCTTCGGCCGTGTACAAGATTCCGCAAGTGCCCAAGTTAGGTAGCGGGAAGACGGACTTCAATGCGGCGCAGAAAATGGCCATAGAGATGCACGCAGTCTAGGCTACTGTTGGATAAAGAACGGATCGACCACGAAAATCCGCCGGCCCACTGTCTCGATCTTTGCTGGTTTAATTCCGGTTAAAACGCATACTTTGGGAGTAAGGAAACACGTCTTCGTGAATGCCAGCGACAATGTTAGCCTGCTTTTGTTTCCAAAATTCCGGGTCGAGCAACTCCCGATGATGCGTCATAAACAGCTTGCGAATTCTGGGATTGACGAGCAGAAATCTACCGAACTCCTCTGGAAAAACATCGTTCGGCGCCACCGAATACCAGGGCTCTGCCGAAAGTTCATCCTCGGGGTAACGCGGCTCAGGGAAATGACGGAAGTTGCATTCCGTCATATAACAGATTTCATCGTAGTCATAGAAGATCACCCGGCCAAATTGGGTCACACCAAAGTTTTTCAAGAGCATATCCCCAGGAAAGATATTCGCAGCCGCCATCTGCTTGATAGCCTCACCAAAGCTGAGAATTACTAAATTGAGTTCTTCATCGGTCGCACTCTGAACATAGAGATTCAGGGGTATTAACCGTCGTTCGATATACATGTGCTTGATTACGATTTGGTCCCCATCGACCTCTAGACTATTAGCACAAGTTTCATGTAACTCATCCAACAGACTGTGGCTGAACCTGTCTCTAGGCAAAGCCACATCGGAATATTCCAGAGAGTCAGCCATATAGCCCAGCCGATCATGTTGCTTTATCAATTGATATTTTTCCATGACCGTCTGCTTATTGACCTCTTTGGGTGGGGCGATGTAATCCCGGATGACCTTAAATACATAGGGATAGGAAGGCAATGTAAACACGGCCATTACCATACCCTTAATTCCGGGCGCGAAGATCAACTGATCGGTGGAATATTTCAAATGGTTGAGGAAGTCGCGATAAAAGACGGTTTTTCCATGTTTGTGAAAACCAATGGCGGTATACAACTCGGCCTTACTTTTTCTAGGCAAGAAATCGAGAAGAAAATCCACGACCCCAGCGGGGACGGGGTGATTCACCATAAAATAGGCGCGGGAAAAGCTGAAAAGACTTCGCAGGTCGCGCTCTTCGAGCAGCAACGTATCGACATAGATCCCACCTTTCTCATTATTGAGGATGGGTACGGCAAAGGCAAATTCCTCGTAGTCATTGATCACCTTGCCAATAATATAGGCTGACTTATTGCGAAAGAAGAGCGAACTTAAGACATTGATATGAAAATTAAATCCGGCTTTTCGATCACCTTTTGGAAGCTGCTGCCGCAAGCAATGGACAATGTTGCGGATATCCCGGTGGATATTCTCGAAGGGCAGGCCGAGACCAAACTGAGTGAGAATGGCGGCGATGGTCGCTCTCAAACCAACTTCGGCTGGATAATAGCACCGGTAGGCCAACCGGATTGAGTTCATATCCATATACTCGGTGGAAACCGACGAACGTACAAAGATATTTTCGTTGATATAATATTTACGGTCGAACAGGCGGCAAAAAACCGAATTATAAAAGCTCTCGGCCACTTCGGCCTGTTGGTGGTCGAGCAGTCGCTGAGCATACTCGAACTTGACCCGTTGCCATAAGGCCTGATCAAACTCATTGAGTTTATGCCGTGAACGCAAGCCATTGAAGGTCACGAACACCTGCTGATCGTAATAATAAATTCGTTCCCTCGAAGCCTGTTGCACCGCGATCCAATCGGCTTGCTCGAAGCGTTCTTGGGCACCGGCGGTAATCCGCTGGTAATGATCGAAGTGTTCCTCAAAACCTTGCAAAATCGTATTCGAGATCGTTTTAGCGACTTGTCGATCAGGCTGCTCAGGGTGGATTGCACTCAGGTTATTCATCGCATCGATTAGAGCTCGTGTTTTGAGGGTATGGTTACACTGCGCCAAGATTCATGAATTGAGCTGATCAATCACATACATAGCCTCTGACGGCTGATCGAGGAGCCTGTCTGATTTGAGCACCCTAGCGATAGAAAAGCCGGTTTGAGCCAGAAGTTTTAGAAGCTTGAAGGGAAGAATGAAGTGCGGGGTGGAGCCGTCCCTGAGCAACGGACACGATGCGTACACAATAGAGTTTAGCTTGCGTGCGCCCCGGGCCCCTATCCTTAGGACCCCGGCGCGATCATACGAACAACACCATCAACGTTAGGCTTGGAAACCCAGATAGGTGCGCTTGGTTTCGCCTTCCTCACGCTCGATAAAAGTCGCTTGCAGTGGAGTTCCTATTTTAATGCTCTCCGGATGTTTAATATCAACACCCAGGATCTGGCCACTGATTTTAGGACCTTCTTCCAGTTCGACGATGCCCGTGCAGTACGGATTTTTAAAGTTATAGCCCGCTTTGAGCATATGCGTGGGAGCCACAGTGATCACCGTGTAGGCCACCAGTTTACCCTTGCCGGACATCTCCTCCCATTCCATATCGTCGTTATGGCTGACGAAACAGTAAGAGCGCGGTGGCACATACAATTTACCGCTGGTGCGGTTGCGACAACCCATGAGTTTGTGTTCGTCAAGGTATTTATAAAAGCTATTGCTGTTAAAAGGTAAGTCACTCATTATTCTTAACTCCTGTGCTGTGCTATTGCCGTCTCTCGAAGATGTGGACCACGCAGGCCTGCCCACTACCGCCTAGATTGTGGGTCAGCCCCAAACGCAGGTCACCGGGCAATTGCCGGTCTCCAGCTTCGCCGCGCAACTGCTTCCAGATCTCCAGCACCTGCCCCGTACCGGTGGCCCCTACCGGGTGCCCTTTGGATTTTAGCCCCCCAGAGGTATTGATGGGACGCGCACCATCACGCGCTGTAACGCCTTCTTCAGCAGCCTTATAGCCATGGCCTGGCTTAAAGAAGCCTAAGTCTTCACTGGCGAGCACTTCGGCGATGGTAAAGCAATCGTGAACTTCGACGACGTCGATATCATCGGGAGTAACGCCTGCAGTTTCATACGCGTTTTGGCCAGCCAATTTCGCTGCTTCTATACACGTCAGATCTTCCCTATCGTGGGTAGCTACTCCACTCGCTTGGCCATAACCAATGATATGCAACGGATGATCGGTGAAGTTACTCGCGATGTCTTCAGCCACCAGCAACAACGCCGCGGCGCCGTCGGACACCGGTGAACAATCGAATAGCCGCATCGGCCAGGCGATGACAGGATTGGAGCGCGGATCATGCATAAAGGCCATCTCATCCGCCCACTCTGGAACGGGTTGCCCCTTCTTTTCGGCCTTCGCCCGCTTTTCGGCCATAAAGTCAGCGATGCGTTTGCCAAACTGGGCTTTAGGGTTAAGTGCGCCATTCTCATGATTTTTAATGCCTACCCGCATGAACGTTTCCGGCGTGGCGCCATAGCGGTCCATATAAGCGGTGGCTAGCGCGGCGTAAAGGCCAGGGAAAGTAAAGCCAGCTGGATTTTCATAAAGTGTATCGCTGGCGGTGGCCAAGGTATCGGTAACCCGCTCGGTGGGCAGATCGGTCTCTTTTTCAATACCGCCGACCAACACGATGTCCGCAATACCCGAGGCGATGGCGATGATACCCTCGCGCAGCGCCACGCCGCTGCTCGCACAAGCGGATTCCACACGGATCGCCGGCACGGGTGTAATACCCACCGCGCTGGCCATAAACGGGGCGGTAAAACCCTGACCTTCGAACAGCGTACTGCTGTAATTTCCGAGATACAGCGCTTCGATATCTTTGGGATCCATTCCCTTGTCCACCGATGCGCGCATCTCTTTAAATGCTTGGACGAATAAGCTCCGGGTCGTCAGACCAGGAAATGCTCCGAACTGGCTCATGCCCGCGCCTACTAGCGCAACGCCTCGACTCAGTTTTTTAACAGCCATGGTTTAATCTCCACTCGTTATTTATGGTACCTACACCAAAGAGAATATCGGGAAACTCAAGAGCGTTCCTTCAACCATCCAGCGACCTTAGGCGCCAGCATTTTCTGGGCCTTGCCGCCGACGTATATCCCGATATGTCCTGACGGAATCGGAAATTCCGAATAGTCATCGGATCCCACACATTTACCCAACGCCACCGTGCAGGGGGGTGGGACCAAATGATCGTGTATCGCATAAACATTCAATATTGGCATGGTCAAGTTACCTAAATCGACCCGCTGTCCGCCAATTTCGATCTCATTTTTAATCAATTTATTCCCCTGCATGAACTCTTTAATGAACTCCCGATAAGCTTCCCCCGCGCAATCGGGGCCATCGAACAACCACTTCTCCATACGCAAGAAATTAATCATTGCCTTCTCGTTATCCAGCATTTCGACCATGTCGGCATATTTGCCGAAATTCAGGGCAAAGGGTTTAACCATCAAGAATGCGAAATTTAATACATCGGCGGGCACATTGCCGTAGGCATCCACCAGTAAATCCACATCCGTACTCTTTCCTAAATTGAACAATAACCCGGCCTCCGGATTATTGGGGTCATTGCCCGCATGAAAATCGATTGGGGTCACCGTGAGCGTGAGCGTCTGGACCTTGTCCGAATGTAGAGCGCTATAGCAGGTCGCCAGAGTGCCCCCCTGACAAATGCCGAATAAATTAATTTTGTCGATCCCGTGCCGTTCGCGAATGAAATCCACGCAATTGTTCAGATAACCGTTAAGATAGTCATCGATAGTCAGGAACTTATCCTGAGGTGTCGGATCGCCCCACTCGATGAGGTATACATCGATGCCTTCATTGAGCAGGTTTCGAATTAAGGAGCGGTCTTCTTGCAGATCGGCTACTAAGTAACGGTTAACCAGAGCATAGCTGATCAGCATCGGCGTCTTGTGAGGTTTATCCACCACCGGAAGATAATGGTACAAACGCAGCTTGTCTTCCTCGTAAACCGTCTCCTTTGGCGTCGTGCCAATCTTGATATCTTCATCCTTGAGATCACTTAGAAACTTTAGCCCCGTAGTCATCTTGCGATTGATTTCCGCGATTTCCTTAATCGCATCGCTCTGGTTTATTTGAATAGGAAATGTCAACATCGAGATAGCCTCATCTAAACCGTCTAAAGGCGCTTATTTAGCGGGAGATGCACTTGCTTGTGCCGCCTTGCGGCTAGTGGTAGCCTTGCGTGTGGCTGCCTTTGTTTTTTTCCCTGGTACAACTTCCACCAATTTAGGCGACGGTTGGGTAAGCTCAGCCACGGTCTTTTTGAGTGTTTTCACTTCCTTACGTAACTGATAAAGCGTGCGGTAGGTATCATCCAGCTCACTGCGGGTGGGAAGATTAAAATTTTTCAAGAACATTTCGGTGACCTTCTGCATCTCGATCCGATATTTCAGACCTGCACCGGAAACCTCATTTTGTAATTGTATGTGCTCATCCGAAGCCAGCATTTCCGTAAAAACCTGGTCAGCCACATCGAGCCATAGCTTGTTCAGTTCGCGCACGCTATTGATGCTCTTCCCTTCTTTGGCCATATCGGCCAATTTCTCCATGGTTCGTTTGACAGCATCCGCCATGGCCGTTGAGAGCGAAGTGCGATATTTCGCGTGCGCTTTGCGTAGGTCCACAAACGCATCGAAGGCCCGGAGCAGCTTGGTATTCTGCTCGCGTGTGAAACCCACGCTGGGTATCTGCGCCATTTTATTAAAGGCGGTGTCCTTCGCCGCTTCGAAATCGAACAAGCGGGTTAGACCATCCATCTCCAAATTGAACAACTTACTCATGCCCGAGCTGCTGCCCATCAGGCCTTCGCCCAAATGTCCACTCGCCATCTGATTCACAGAGGTTAGCCAGGGCTTGAGCAACGGTCCCCACTCTCCCATAAACGACTGCCACAATTCCTGGGTATTGGCCGTGGTCTCAAACATTTGGCTGGGGACGCCGAGCACTCGTTCACCCCACTGCTGGGTATTCTGCTGAACGTCGCCATGCCAGTCCTTACCGGTATCGAGATTTTTGGAGACGATCTGCCATGATTGCGTTAATAGTTCCAGAGTCTGCATCATGGCCCGCTGACCATTGAACAATTGGCCAGCCATGTCCTGTGCCGTGGAGCCGGAGCCCGCCGTCCAGGCTTCGATTCCTTGTTTGAACATTTGCATGGGGTCGCTCATATTAGAAAAGAATGAAGTACCGCTCATTCCAGGACCACTTCGCGCCAAGTCATACCAGCCTTCCCAGGCTTTTTTTTGTGTCTCGGACCATGTCTTCACCATAGACTCCGCTTGCTCCGTCCAATTCATTAGCGATCCTCCTTTAGTTAAAATCTTTTGAAAGCCAGAACTAGCCAGGCAAATCCGGCATTTTTATTGTAATCATCTGCGGGCAGATAGGCATCTACTGGGACACTGGATTTTGTCCCGTGGCAAAAAGGGGCTGGCAAGCCAGAGAGCGGCCGATCACTCTCTCTGCCTCGCAGACATCCAGATGTGGACATTTCCAAATAGTAGAACGGGAGGAACCTCTGCTCCTTTGTCAGCTCAGCGGATTTTTCTCGGGTAAGTCCTCTAGACGCAAGATAGGAGGTGACAATAGACGGTTCAACGCCCGTATGCCGGTTGATCAAAACGACTTCCTCTATCCTCTTCTTGGTGAACGGTGTTTATACGGTTACTATTCGTTCAAAGTACAACACCCAACACGGTGCCACGCTTGTCTAGTTTGGTTTATTATGGATAATATTATTTGGCACCTTTTTATCTATCTTATCGTTTTATGGTTATATCTTATCGTTTTATGATTAAAAGATAAACGGGGTAGGTGCAAAAGTCTCGGATTACTTATATCCAATGTTCCCGTTTCACTTTAATGTTGCGGCTCTCAGAACCGCAAGCCGTGCGCTGGGTGTGATTGATAGGTCTCTGTTCTAACAGAATTTAGCGGCATAACCAAGCCGTTGCACCATGGCTATTCGGCCCGTAACGCTTCGACGGGGTCCAGATGTGTAGCACGCCGAGCCGGGAGCACGCCAGCCGCCAATCCAATCGCAATGGCGACGACCTCGGCCATCAAGACGAAAATCCATGGGGTATGAACCGGTAGGGCGGGCAGTACCAGGTGGAGTACATTGGCGATCCCAACACCCAGCAATAGTCCAATTAGACCTCCGATCGCGGCCAGTATCATGGCTTCCCCTAGAAACAGGGCCAGAACCTGACTGCGGCGTGCGCCCAACGCACGGATCAGACCGATTTCACTGGTGCGTTCATTAACGGCGATGGTCATAATGGTCACGATCCCAATGGCTCCAACGAGCAGCGAGATACCACCGATAGCGCCAATCGCGAAAGTCAGGATATTCAGAATAGAACCCAACACATCCAGCATCTGTTTCTGGGTCGTCACGCTAAAGTCCTCGCGTCCATGCCGAGCGATGAGCACATTCTTGACGCCTTCTACAACGGCTTCCTCGGCCATCTCGGGTGGATATAACACATCGATTTCAAACAAGGAATCCCGGTTAAATAGTTCCAGACCGCGGGCCGCCGGAATGTACACGGTGTCATCCAAGTCCCAACCCAACACCGTGCCCTTGGGCTCCATCACCCCGATGATGCGGTAACGGCTGCCACCGATACCGATGCGCTTTCCCAAGGGATTGCGTTGGCCGAACAATTCCTGTCGCAACTGGCTGCCTAACACGGCGAATGCGCGGGGAGCCGTAGGATCATCGTCGGGTAAAAAGCGCCCTAGTTGCACTCTCATACTGAACGCTTCTGGCATCTGCGCCCCGGTGGCGTAGATGGTGGTACGCCGGCGCAGATTGCCCACGTCCACTTCGGCGTTGCCGGGCACTACAGGGACCACGGCGCGCACCCACGGTAAACGCTTGAGTGCCGCTGCGTCATCCACCGCTAAGGGTCGCACCGTGCCGAACACGCCAGTGGAACCTCCGTGCGTGGTCGTGCGGCCCGGATTGATACCCACGATAGTCGTTCCGAATTGGGTAAACTGGGCCAACACGAACTGGTGAACGCCTTCTCCTATGGAGGTCAACAGCACGACTGCAGCGATTCCAACCGCGATACCGAGCGCAGTCAAGGAACTGCGCATGCGGTGTGCGATCAGCGAACCTACTGTAAACCATAGAAAGTCACGCGCCAACATAGTTTATCTACGCGAGAGCGCCAACACAGGATCGAGTCGCGCGGCGCGACGCGCGGGTAACAAACTGAATAGTAAGCCGGTCAAAAAGGCAACCAGCAGTGCCGTCAGCACGGCCCAAAGGGGTGCCTGCGCCGGCAGCACCGGGAAGGCACGGCGTATTAACAGGCTGGCAAGCTCTCCAATAAGCAATCCGATCAGGCTACCCAACACCGAAAGTAACAACGCTTCGGTCATAAATAACTTGATAATCTGCCTGGGTGCCGCGCCCAGGGCTTTCAGCAGGCCGATTTCCGCCGTGCGCTGAGACACGGCAACCAGCATGACATTCATGATCAAAATACCCGCGACAAAGAGGCTGATCGCGGCAATTCCACCCAACGCATAGGTCAGGGCACTGAAGATACGATCGAAAGTTGCTAGCACCGCATCCTGCGTGATCACCGTAATATCCTTCTCACCCTGGTGACGTTTCTGCACGGTATCGATGATGAACTGTTTGACCGGTTCGATGGCAGCGCGTGACTTCGCTTCCACCAGGATACGAAATAGAGATGGCGCGTTAAACAATTGTTGCGCCGAAGCGACCGGAATCAATAGGGTCTCCTGCACATCGACACCGATGGAGCGTCCCTCGGACGCTAAAACACCGATCACCCGGAAGCGGCGGTCGCCGATACGCAACCATTCACCGATGGCGCGCCGTGCGCCAAACAACTCGGCGCGGACCTTACTGCCGATGACGCACACGGGGCTCGCCACATCTAAATCGGTTTGCGGTAAAAACTTACCCTGCGACAGTTTCCAATGGCGGACCGCCAGCATGTCATGATTGGCCCCGATAATGGTGACCTCACGCTGCTTGCCGTGCCAATTCACGGCGGCGGATCCCACATTCAAAGGCGCAATACGGCGTACGTTGACGCTACGGGTCAGTGCGCGCGCATCGTCGAGGGTAAGATCCCGCGGCGTTTCTCCCATCATCGTGGAGGGACTGAATCCCGCCGTCTCTGCACGACCCGGCAATACGATCAGCAGATTAGTACCCAGCGATGAGAACTCATCGGCGACATAGCGTCGCGCGCCATCGCCCAGCGACGTCAATATCAGCACGGCTGCGACGCCGATCGCCATAGCCAGCAGCATCAACAAGGTGCGTGTAGGATGTCCACGCAGCGCACCCCAGGCATACCGGGCAATGTCTATGGAGTTCATATCTAGACTGGCGTTGCGCTATCGGTTTCGATGCGCCCATCGCGCATTTGGATTCGACGCTGTGCGCGACCACCGATGTCGGGATCGTGGGTCACGATGATCAACGTAAGGCCGCGTGTATTGAGTTGCTCCAGTATGCTGATCACGTCTTGTCCCGATCTGCGGTCCAGATTGCCGGTCGGCTCGTCGGCCAACAACACGGCGGGCTCGATGATCGTCGCGCGTGCGATGGCGACGCGCTGACGTTGACCGCCGGAAAGCTGATCCGGCTTGTGGTGCGCGCGATCGCTCAAGTTCATCGCCTGGAGTGTCTGGGCAACACGGTGTTTACGTTGCGCCACCGGCATGCCGGACAGGAGCAGCGGCAGTTCAACATTTTCTGCGGCGCTCAACCGAGCGATCAGGTGAAAGGCCTGGAATACAAAACCGATGTGGCGATTGCGGACTTCCGCCTGTGCGATGTCTTTCAGCGTGGTCACATCGTCGTTATTCAATAGATACTGACCACGGCTGGCTCGATCCAACAAACCGATCAGGTTTAACAACGTGGATTTTCCCGACCCGGACGGCCCCATGATGGAGACATATTCGCCAGCCGTTATGTGCAGATTGATGTCGTCCAGGGCATGGACGAGTTGATCCCCCACCAGGAAATCACGATGAATCTGCCGCAGTTCAATCATTTGGTTTCTTCGATTTCTGCGTACGCTCCAGCCTTCACACCTTCGCGATCCACCGAGACGGTGACTCGCTCACCGGCATCCAGCCCACTTGTCACCTGGGTAAATTCCCAATTCGAAAGACCGGTGACAATTGAGCGTTCCTGAAGCTGCTGATCCGCACCGAACACCAGCACTTTGTTTCCTTCAAGAATCGCTTCGGTGGGTACTCGCACCGCGTTGCCCTCCTGTCTGAGGATGACCTCGATATCCGCGCTATAACCGGGTAATAAATCATGGGTGGCCGTGGGATCGGTAAAACTCACTTCCACATCCACGGTGCGCGCCTGTTTTTCCACCGCGAGAACATAGGGTGCGATGCGGCGCACCTTGCCATTGAACTTTTGTTTAGGAAAGGCATCAAGGGAAATCTTCGCCGGCATACCCACGCGGATGGCGGGCGCGTCCACCTCGTCGATCGGGGCTAACACGTACAAACACTGGATATCCACGAGGTCGATGGCCGGCGGCGTGGGAATGCCGACCGGCGAAGGGGTAACGAACTCACCGATCTCGCCATTAATCTCGGCCACGATACCGGAGAACGGTGCGGTTAGACGCGTTCGATCCAAGGTAGCGCGTGCGACCGCCACGCGCGAGCGGCTGACGGCGGCGTTGGCGCGAGCCGCATCGCAGGAAGCTTGCTGGGCACGAGCATCACCGATGGCTTTGTCAGCGGCTTCTTCGGTTGTCAAACCTTGCTCTCGCAGAACGCGTAACCGCTGCGCGTCTCGCGCGGCCACTTCCGATAACACACAAGCCTGACGGCGCAGCGCCTCGGCGGATTTCGCTTCGCTGCTTGCCAAATCGACCTGTGCGCGGAGGTCATCGTTCCATAGCTCCAGCAGAAGCTGACCCTGTTTAACCTGATCACCGACCTCCACGGGCAAGTGAGCAATCTGCCCCCCAGTCGATGGCGAGAGGCCCGCTCGATTGCAGGCTTTGAGGGTACCGGCCCGGGTATTGGTCGCGGTGTCTTGCACTTGGCCGCGATCGACGGTCTTGACGATAACCTTAACAGGCTTTGTGCGGCCGAGCCACACCCAAAGCGCCGCGACGGCGAGGATAAGCGCAACGGAAAATCCCAATAGTTTCAAACGGCGCCGTGCATTATTTTCAGGCATTGTTTTCTAGCAATGTTAGAATTCCAAGTCAGGAGATGGGTGCATATAATCACGTAAAACAAGATCCTAGGAATCGATGAACTTTTCCAGCTCATCCCTTCTCTGAGACTATTGTGACCATCACCCATGCGGGACCGCAATGCCCCGAGCCGATAGACGGGTTTAGATTTCAGAACTTACTTGAATGATTGATATGCATCACCTTAGTCCACGATCCGCCATTCTATGGCTGGTAACGAGTCTCTGGCTCAGCGCATGTGCCTCGCAGATCCCCCAAGCGATCCGCGAGGAGCCGGCCGACAATCCCTCGCTAGAGCAAGTACGCAGTGCTAATACTGATTACAAAGGACGGCGCGTGCGTTGGGGAGGCCAAATTTTGGAAACCGAAAATAAGGAAAATTCCACTTGGCTAACGCTACTGGCCTATCCTTTGAGTAAGGACGGTAAGCCCAAGGAAACCGATGAAAACGCTCGTCGATTTATCGCCATTGTACCTCAGTTTTTAGATCCAAAGGTTTATAGCCAACCCCGGCTGCTCACGGTCAGCGGCACCCTTCAAGGCGTTGAAACCCGTAAGGTGGGCGAGTTTCCCTATCGCTATCCCATCGTTCAGGCTGAAACCTATTACCTATGGCCTGAGCCGGTCGTCGGACCCACCCGGTTCGGCTATCCTTACGATCCGTGGTATTACGATGATCCGTGGTTTTACGATCCCTGGTACCCTTTCGGATACCCCTATCGTTTTCGATAGTTAATTAGTCTCAAACAAGCCATAAAGGTTGATTGCAATGTGGCGTTTTATTCTGCCTGCAGTTTTACTCCTGCTGTTGAGCTCGTGTGCCAACGGCCCTACATTTGATACCCAACAGGTAGACCGCTCGCAGACACCTCACAAAGTCGCCACTGAGCCGCAAGCGGCTAAGGGTAAAATCGTACTATGGGGTGGCGTCATCCTAAAGACCGATAACCTCAAGGAGATTACCCGCATCGAAGTACTGGCTTACCCTCTCGATAGCGACGCTATGCCGCGAACCAGCCGCGATTCATTGGGCCGCTTTATCTTCGAATACTCTGGTTATCTGGAACCCGCCAGTTATGCCGCGCAACGACTGGTCACGGTAGTCGGTCCGGTTCAACAGGTTCAAACCGGTAAAGTAGGTGAAACGGATTATTTTTATCCCGTCATTACCGCTCAACAAATCTACTTATGGCCGAAGGATAGTGAACGCGATGGGACTCGGTTTCACTTCGGCATCGGTATCGGTGTTGGCTTATAAACTCTGCGGCCACGAAAAATGGCTGCCTGACTGAGAAGGCCTAAAGAGCTGTGCTAAAATTACTGAGGCGAATGTAATATTATTGCCACATAAAGAGCATCTTGTTGCTCCTGCCGGAAAGGGTCATCTATGGGATAGAGAATCGGCAACTCAAGCACCATAGGCGAACTCTTAAACTGTATTGGTTGTCAGTCGCATGTTCTGACGGTTCGAAAGCGATTGTAATTTTTTCGGTGGCGTTAAGTTTTCTAATTTTTCTTTAACAACTCATTTTTTAAATGCAATCCATCCAAAGCCCTTCGAGTTGCATGGACAGCAGAGGCTTAGGGGAGAGCATTACCCAATTATTGGTATTCGTTAGCCTATTTGTTGCGATGCTGCTAGCAGGCTATGCAGAAATCAGCGCCGCTGAATTTGCCCATCACCAGCAAAGTTTAGCCGAGAGAACAGCACAAGGCACCACGAAACGGATTAGCCAATTTATCATCGATACGCAAAAGAGCATCGCGTTGTTTGTGGTGGCAAACGCTAAGCTCATCGAACGCCTCACCCGCAGCCCTAAAGACAACGAAATTTACGACCGGCTGATGGGCAGGCTGGATAATACTTTTCGCCATGTATTTAGCTTCACTCTCGCCAATCCTCAAGGTGAGTTGATAGTCAACCGCTTCAAGGAACGGATTCAATCAGATTGCCGCGACAATATCCATAATTATATCCATGAGCACCACCCCCAAAAGCTTGCTATCCATCCCAATCCCTTGGGCTCTCATTTCGACATTATGCTGGCGTGGATCAATGCCAATCATTCTAGGGCAGTATTCTTCCTAAGCTTTTTGACAGACTCTCTTTCGCATATCCTGGCCGAAGGTGAATTTGCGGGTCACCGCCTGCTGATTGAAAACCAGAATATCCCAGGGCTCATTGAAGTTTCCGCTCAAGGATCTCGAGGAAAACTGTATCGCAAAGCCTACCTCAACCAAGCAGAAACCTCGCAAATTCTCGCAACTCAACCCATTGCCGGTACGCAATGGAATATCATCGTTTTACCCGATTCCGACCTGCTGGCACGACAGCGACTAAAGGTATGGCTACAGGCATCGTCCCTATTTGTAGGGTTCATCGCCATGATGATTTATATGGGCTACCGGATCCGTCGTCAAGAACACTGGCGCTCCCTTGCCGAAACGGCTTTGCGCGATTCTCACCGTCAGTTAGAAAATCGCGTTAAGCAGCGAACCCTTGAGCTTATGGCCACCAATGAGCATCTCAGCCGCGAAATTGCTCAACGTGAGCAAACTCAAAGCGCGTTGGAGGCGAGCAAAGAACGCTATGCGCTAGCACTCAAAGGATCCAACGACGCGATCTGGGATTGGGACTTAAATGCGCACCGGGTGCACTTCTCATCCCGCCTGTCCAGTCTACTGGGCGAAGCTCACAGTCTTTCTGGATCTCCCGAGCGCTGGTGGTCTCACATTCATGTCGATGATGTGGATGAATTGAAGGCGGCGATTAATGCGATTAAAGCCAAGGTCGGTGCCCAACTTTCCCTTGAGTTTCGTATGCGTCACCATGATGGTTCCTACCTTTGGATACTCATTCGAGGAACTTCAGTACGCGATCATTTCGGTAATGTCAACCGCCTGGCTGGATCGTTGACGGATATCACCCAGCGCAAACTCGTTGAAGAGCAACTGATCCACGACGCCTTTCATGATGCCTTAACGGGACTGCCCAATCGCGCGTTATTCTCGGACCGGCTCAATCATGCCATCCACAAAACACAACGGCACGAAGAATACCAGTTCGCGGTGCTGTTTCTAGATCTTGACCGGTTTAAACAAGTCAATGACTCCTTTGGCCACGCTGCAGGAGATCGTCTGCTCGTCGCTGTTGCGCAGCGTATCAATGCGTTGATACGCACCGAGGATACGCTCGCGCGTCTGAGCGGCGATGAATTCGTGATCCTGCAGGACGGTATCGGGAGTGTCAGCGACGCCACGCTATTAGCGGGACGTGTGATCAAGCAACTGGAGGAACCATTCAATATCGAAAATCAAGATATCTATCTGGGCATCAGCGTGGGCGTGGCGCTGAGTGAATCCAAATATTCAGGGGCAGACACCCTGTTGCGTGACGCTGATATCGCCATGTATCAGGCCAAAACCCGGGATAAATCCGGGTACGAAGTATTTGACAAGCGTGTGCGGGACAAAATCGTCCAGCGATTGAATTTAGAGACAGAATTGCGACACGCTTTGGAGCGCAATGAATTCCATGTGGTCTACCAGCCAGTGATTGATCTAGCTGCCGGGAAAATCTGCGGTTTTGAGGCCCTGGCGCGCTGGCAGCATCCATATCGTGGATTGATCGAGCCGAGCGAGTTCATACCGATCGCCGAAGACACCGCGTTGATTTCGGCCCTTGGCAACCTGGTGCTTCTCAAGGCCTGCCAACAAGTGCAATGCTGGCGTCAGCGCGGCAAGGGCCATGCCCTGCCGCTCTTCATGGCGGTAAACATTTCCACAAAACAGTTTCTACGCAATGGTCTGGTCGCCCAGGTCGAGCAAGTGCTACAAGAAACGGAGCTGATCCCCTCGGAGTTGACCCTGTCGCTAGAAATCACCGAGACAACGCTTATGAAGAATCTGCCGATGAGCACGGACATTCTCCAGCAATTACAGGCCTTGGGGTTAAAACTCTCGGTTGATGACTTCGGAACTGGCTATTCCTCGCTAAGCTATCTTCAGTCACTGCCGATCGATACCCTAAAAATCGACCGCTCGTTTGTTTCCCGCATGCATCAGGAGACACGAAGTCGGGAAATCGTCAAAGCGGTAATCGGTCTTTCCAAAAGCTTGAATCTTAAAGTCGTCGCCGAGGGGATAGAGAGCAATGAGCAACTGAAATTGTTAAGAGACATGGGTTGTGCATACGGCCAGGGTTTTTATTTTTCCATACCTTTAAACGGGGACGATGCCGAGCAATTGATGGTAAACAATCCACCCTGGTAAGCGTTTAGCTTCAACGCCGGAGGTCCGACGAACGCACAAGACGCCGTACAACCAGCTGAGCCCGGTGCCGGAGCACTACAGTTGGCCGAGCCTCATTAAGAAAGACGGCGACGAGCTGTTCGATCACTACCGCCATACCTTTGAGGCGCTGGACAACTAGAAGAGGTTGTACTACTTAACCTTCATTTAGTCACGAAGCTTTTTTATGCTGTATGCATATTGCATACAGCATATGAATCGCGCAAAATCACCTGATAAATCAGTCGCCATGAAACGGGCCAGCACGCGTCAATGGGTACTGAAGCCCCAGGATCTGGCAATCGCCCTGAAACTGGTGGCATTGAAAGGACAGTGGCTGGCCTATGCCGGCCTGGGAGACGTCATGCGCCTGTCCCGCTTCGAGGCGCATGCGGCCGTCCAGCGTCTGACGGCTGCCCGGCTGGTAACGGAAATCGAGGGGCCGCCTCGGCCCGTGTTGGCGGCGTTGCGATCGTTCGTGATCTTTGGTGCGCCTTATGCCTATCCTGCCGTGCGGAGCGAGATGACCATCGGTTTTCCAACGGCGCATGGGGCTGCACCGCTCAACACTATCATGGCTTCAGTGAATGAACCGCCGCCAGTTTGGCCGCATCCAGAGGGAATCGCCAGGGGGCCGGGATTGCTGCCTTTGTACGCGAAACTACCGCTGGCTGCGATGGATGATCCCGTGCTGTACGAATTGCTGGCTCTGTTCGATGCATTGCGGGCGGGGCAGGCGAGAGAACGGGAACTGGCGAAAAAATTTCTTGAGGAACGCTTGCGATGAAGGAGGGCGTGCCATGGATGACCCAAACCTCCTGAGCGCGGTTAACCAACCGAATTTTCATTATGGAACCGCCGACAGGCCAGAGGCAGACGCAGCCAGTCTTTGGGATCGAGATGTACTACGAACTCCAGGGCGCGGGCGAACCGTTGGTCCTGCTGCATGGCTTCACCGGCTGTAGCGCCGACTGGCGATACGTTTTCAACAACCCGCCGTCCGGCTATCGTCTCGTGATCCCCGATCTGCGAGGGCATGGCCGCTCCACCGGCGGCGCCGAGTTCACATTCCGGCAGTGTGCATTGGATGTGTTTTCCCTGCTGGATAGCCTGCATACGGATCGGTTCAAGGCGATCGGCCTCAGTGGCGGAGGCCAGGTTTTGCTTCACATGGCCACCCAACAACCTCACCGCATTGAGGCGATGGTGTTGGTTAGCGCGGCTCATTATTTTCCAGCGACGGCCCGGGACATCATGCGCCAGATAGCTGTCGATAATCGCAGCGAGTCCGAGTGGCAGGCGATGCGCGAGCGCCACAAACACGGCGATGAGCAGATTCGAGTGCTCTGGAGACTAGGAAATGCCATGCAGGACAGCTACGATGATGTGAACTTCACCTCCCAGTCCCTGTCCCGAATCAGCGCGCGTACGCTGATCGTGCACGGCGATCGCGATCCCCTCTACCCCATCAACATCCCACTGGAAATGCACACCGCTATCCCGAAGTCCCAGCTATGGATCGTTCCTAACGCAGGCCATGGTCCTATATTCGGCGAGATGACGCAGAAATTCGTCGCCACGGCGCTCGCTTTTCTCAACGGTGAAGCGGAGTGATAAGAAAGGCGCCCAACCCAACTAAAGCTTCCGCCTATCGACAGGTACGACTAAACGCTACCGGACAACTGAAACCCCCTCCAGCGCCTGCTCCAGATCCGCCACAAGATCACCGACATCCTCCACGCCCACCGAAAGCCGCACCAAACCGTCGTCGATGCCGAGTTCTTTGCGAAGATCGGCGGGGATGGACGCATGGGTCATGATGCCGGGGTGTTCGATGAGGCTTTCCACGCCGCCTAGGCTTTCGGCGAGGGCGAAGATCCGGCAACGTTCCAGGAAACAGCGGGCTTCAGTGAGTCCGCCTTTAAGCACGACGCTGAGCATGCCGCCGAAGGCGCGCATCTGCTTTCTGGCTAAATCATGTTGAGGGTGACTCGTTAAGCCGGGATAGTGCACCTTCGCGATCGCGGGATGCGATTTCAGCCAGGCGGCAATGTATGCGGCATTGTGGCAGTGGCGCTCCATGCGCAGGGCCAAAGTCTTGAGGCCCCGCAAGGCTAGGAAACTGTCGAAGGGTCCGGCGATGGCGCCCACCGCATTCTGCAGAAAAGCCATTTGATCGGCCAGCTCGGCGTTGTCTCCCACCACGACCGCACCCCCGACGAGATCCGAATGTCCGCCCAGATATTTGGTCGCGGAATGCACGCACCAGGTCAAAACCCAATTCCAAGGGGCGTTGGATCCAGGGGGTGGCGAAGGTGTTATCCGCCACGCTGAGCACGCGGTGCCGTCTGGCGATATCCGCCACGGCTTGTAGATCCGCCAGTTTGAGCAACGGGTTGGTTGGGGTCTCCACCCAGATCATGCGGGTCTCCGGGCGAATAGCACCGGCGAGCGTTTCAATTTGGCCCAAGTCAAGATAATCGACGCGCAGACCCGCCGAGCGACGGCGCACCTTTTCAAACAACCGGTAGGTGCCGCCGTAAAGATCGTTCATGGCGATGACATGGGCCCCCTGATCCAGGCAGTCCAGTACCGTGGCCGTGGCCGCCAACCCCGACGCAAAGGCAAAACCTGCGATACCGCTCTCCAGATCGGCGATACAACGTTCGAAGGCCATCCGTGTCGGATTCTGGGTGCGCGAATATTCAAAGCCCTTGTGCATCCCCGGACTCTCCTGCACATAAGTCGAGGTCGCGTAGATGGGCGGCACGATGGCACCGGTGGAAGGGTCCGGACTCTGACCGGCGTGAATGACCCGGGTAGCGAAGTCCTGGCGTTTGGTCTGTTCAGTCATGGGGCTATTTAAGCTTTCGGCGTAAAAAGTTGAGCAGATCGGAACGGGTGATCAGCCGGAGAAAGTGTCCCTCGTGCATGTCGATCGCGGCGCGATAACCTTCAAGCGAGGCCCCCATAGCGGGACTGACCGGACCGCGAAACCGTTCTTCTTATCGGGGATCACCGGCATCACCCGATTGCCCTTTTGGATGGCCACCAGTGCTAGACCCCGACCGGTATTGCCCGCCGTGGCCTCGACCAAGGTGCCACCGGGGCGGATCTTGCCTTCCCGCTCGGCGGCATCGATCATGGACAACGATCCTTGATTGAGCCTCCCGGATTCTGATTTTCCAGCTTGACAAAGAAACGGCAAACCCCCGCATCCAGGCGTTTTAGCTCCACGATATCGTCCATTCCCGACTCAGCGGTTACTGAACTGTGGGTAAGTATGATAACTCAAATAGACCAGATAAAGTTCGCCCGGAATGGATGAACGACCCATACCACCGTGGGTTCCGGGCAGGTCATTGTCTTTACTTCGTCGAGCGTAGAAATCTCGTCTTAAGCCCTTGGCTGGTTGTCTCTTCTCACGATCCTTAGTAGTACTGCCGAATGTATCCGAACGCTTTGTCGAACAGATCCTGGTCCTTGACCTGGTATTTCACGTAAATCACCTTGCGCAGGGCCTTCTGGACCTCGCGCTCTCCGGCCTTCGTGTTTTGCCAACCAGGAAACCGAACCATGCGAACGATCTCGTCAATATCATTGACGATACGCTCGACGATTACTGGCGTGTCCTTCCCCTTTATCTCTGAAAACAGCTCGGTCAGGGCTGCCTTTGCTTTAGTCTGCTCATTTTCTGGCTCGACGACCTGTTCGGCTTCGACCACGTCGCGCGCCAATTCGAGTAACTGCTTGAGAAAATCGATACTGTGCAACAGCCCTTGTTCATGCTTCTCTCGCAGCCTTTCCAGCCTTTCACCTAGCGCGACGAATATCGGGTTATCCTTGTGCTTGCGAAGTCTCGCGATGATCTTAATCTCGATCTCTTTGGATTTCTTTTTCGGGTCCTTGGAGTCCAAGATCCCTTCCAGCACTTCGGCGTCCATCACCAGGGTGTCAAGATCGTCGCGCACCGTCTCCAGATGCACGTTCTCATGCACCAGTTCGATGGTCTTGGCTCCCAGGGCGTGCCAGAGCAGCTTGCCGTTGCCGCTCGGCGGCTTCACCGATTCATAAACCTGGGTCAGCCACTTGTAGTCTTTTTCATAGGGGCCGAGACAGGGATCGGGAGACAGCGCCTCCCACAGACGGGAGAGCACCGAGTATTCCGCCGCGAACTTGTCCCGGGACTCGTTATCCGGCAGGCAGTCCTGCGCCGCGATCAGCCCCTCGTAGCCGCCGACGGTGCGGTCCACCCCCGGGAAGAACGCAAGACATCTCGCCACCACGCCGGGCAGCTCTTTCTTGAGCTCGTCCAGGTTGGTGATGACCTTCTGCACCGCCTTCTCATCGAAATCGAGAGCCGTGGCCACGTCATCGAAGATGCCCAGGTAATCCACGATCAGGCCGTGGGTCTTGCCGGGGTAAACACGGTTGGTGCGGCAGATGGCCTGCAGCAGGTTGTGGTCCTTCATCGGCTTGTCGAGGTACATCACCTGCAGAATGGGCGCATCGAAGCCGGTCAGCAGCTTGGAAGTGACGATCAGGAACTTGAGCGGGTCGATCGGATCGCGGAAACGGTCGAGGAGTTTTTCCTCCTCGTCCTTGGCCAGCTTCCATTCCGCGTACTGATCGGACTTGCCGCCCTGGGTGTGCATGACGATGGCGCTGGCCTCCGGGCCGACCAGCTCATCCATGGCCTTCTTGTAGAGCACGCAGCACTCCCGGTCGAAGGTCACCACCTGGGCCTTGAAGCCGTTCGGCTCCACCTTCTCCTGGAAGTGCTTGACGATGTGCTGGCAGATGGCGTTCACCCGCACCGGGGCCTTGATCAGCACCGCCATCTTGGCGGCCCGCTTGGCCAGGTCGTCACGATCCAGCTCGCTCAGCTCATCGGTCATCTGGGAGTAGGCTTCGTCGATGGCGTCCTTGTTGATGTGCAGCTTCACGTCCACCGCCTCGAAATGCAGCGGCAGCGTGGCCTTGTCCCGGATCGAGTCCTGGAACGAGTAGCGGCTCATATAGCCCTGCTCATCCTCGTCCGCGCCGAAGGCCCAGAAGGTGTTGCGGTCCCGCTTGTTGATCGGCGTGCCGGTCAGGCCAAAGAGAAAGGCATTGGGCAGCGCGTCGCGCATCTTGCGCCCCAGATCGCCTTCCTGGGTGCGGTGCGCCTCGTCCACCATCACGATGATGTTCGAACGCTCGTTCAGGCGGCCATCCGCCTCGCCGAACTTGTGAATGGTGGTGATGATGATCTTGCGGGTATCGGCCGCCAGCAGGCTTTGCAGCTCCTGCCGGGTGGCGGCTCCGATCATGTTCGGGATATCGGCGGCGTTGAAGGTGGCGGTGATCTGGGTGTCCAGGTCGATGCGGTCCACCACGATCATCACCGTGGGGTTGCCGAGCTTGCGGTGCATCCGCAGCTTCTGCGCCGCGAACACCATCAGCAGCGACTTGCCCGAGCCCTGGAAGTGCCAGATCAGGCCCTTCTTGGGATAGCCCTTGACCACGCGGGCCACCATCAGGTTAGCGCCTTCGTACTGCTGATAGCGGCAGATGATCTTGATGCGCCGGTGCTTCTTGTCGGTGGCGAACAGGGTGAAGTTCTGCAGGATATCCAGCACCACATGGGGACGCAGCATGGAGCGGATGGAGCGTTGCACGTCCGCCAGCGTCCCCTCGGACTTGTTCTCGCCTTCGTGCCACGGCCCCCAGATATCGATGGGCATGCGCACCGAGCCGTAGCGATAGCACTTGCCCTCGGTGGCAAAGGAGAGGACGTTGGGCACGAACATCTGCGGCACGCTCTGTTCGTAGCCGTTGTGGATGTCGCTGGCCCCGTCCACCCAGGTCACCGCCGGGCGCACCGGCGTCTTGGCCTCGCCGATCACCAGCGGGATGCCGTTGACCAGCATGACGATGTCGAAGCGGCGGCCGCCTTCCTTGACCGGGTAGACCCACTGGTTGGTGACCACGTAATCGTTGTTGCTGAGATCCTCGAAGTCGATCAGGCGTACCGGCGTGTGTTCGCCGCGCTCGCCGAAGGGCATGGACTTCTCGCCCCGCAGCCATTCGGCAAACAGCTCGTTGGCCCGCACCAGGCCTTCGCTCTGTACCGACAGCGGAATGGTCCGCAGGCGGTAGAGCACCTCGTCGGCGCGGTCGGGCTGGGCCTTGATTTCCGGGTTCAGGCGGATGAGGGCGTCGCGCACCATCGACTCCACCAGCACGTCGGAGTGCTGACGGGGCAGCTCCTCGGCGGCCACGAAGCGCCAGCCTTTGATCTCGCCGCCGTAGCTGGCGAGCTCTTCGGCAACCATGTTCGAAGTCACGCCGCCGCAGAGCGTGTCGAGAACCATCTGTTCGACCGTGTTTTCTTCGTTAAACATGGGCGGCTCCTCCGTTTACTAGTGAAGCGAAGTACCCAGTACTTACTGACTTTATTTTTTCTATCTGCTGTCGGATCTGGGCTTGCTTTTCCTCAACGCACTTTATGCGAACAATCAGCTTTTCCTGCTCATCAATAGAGGTCAATAAAACAGGAAAATTCTTTACCTGAGTGCTATTGATCGAGGCGAGATTGGATGTCTTCTTTGCGCACTTCAGGAAGTAAACCTTCCCGTATGGGCTTGCCGTTTGGAAGGATAGATACTCTGGCAATAAGACGCCATTTTGAGGCCTTACGCAAAAGACATGATTTTGATGAAGACAATCCTCAATTTCTCCATTCCAGACGGTGCCCCTACCGACCTTGTCGAAATCACCACCTTCAGTAATCAAGACATCACCTTGTCTGACACTAAATCTTTCAACCTCGGCCAAAGTTACCGAAATCGTTTTTATTTCACTGAGGTCAAGATATCCATCTTTAACATTTGCCACCCGCAAATACGGGAGCTCAACGAGAGTTTCTCCAGGGGCGTATTTTCTTCCCTTCGCAATGCCTGTTTGAAGAGTTGCAACATCCTTGAGCTTCTTGATTATCCATCCATTCAATGAAGTCTTTTCTGGGGTAAAAGTTGAGCTCAAAATTTGTTGTTTTGTTATTTCGAAGGCATTGAAGGCTGCCAGCCATGACTCCACCGCCTCATCCGCCGCCCACAGGATCTCGGCAATGCGCTTCTGTTCATCAAGCGGCGGCAGAGGGAATTCAAAGTCCTTCAACGCCTTCCAACTGGTCCTCGGTGACAGCGAACCAGCCGAGGTATCAAGCGCATGATCGAAGAAGGCATCGCTCTGGCAGATAAACGGCAGAAATTCCGGCAGCAGAATCTTTCTGTTTTTCGGCTCGAACGTCAGGATGTCCCCGGAGCAAATGCCTTCAAACTCGGCATAGGCGACCTTGCGTTGATAGGCCCGGCGCTTGCCGAAAAGCGTCTGCCCCGGCACGAACTTGCGGGTAAACGAGGTGCCATCCGCAACGGAGTTCCAGCGGCGAATATGCAGATTCTCGGGGTCGATGTGTTCAAGCCCGACGATTCTTTCAATGCCATTGGCCTCGGGATCGCGCTCCACGAGGTTGGCGTTCTTCACCACCTCGCCGAACTTGACCATCTTCCAGCCGGGCTTCAGGGATTGCGTACTCATTTGCCACCTCCCATCACCCGTGCATCCTCAAGCACCTCGAAGAGGCCATCCATCGACTCCCGCAATGCCATCGAGCTTTCCTGCCAGTTCGCAATGGCCTGCTTGAGGCTGACCGTTTCGGCCGCGCCGTTGCCATTGCCGTTTCCGTTGTCCGCCCGAACGTAGAGCGGGATGCTGAGGTTGCTGGCTTTCTCCCGGATCTCGTCATTGCTGACCACCCGGGCAAAGCCGTCCTCGTCACCGAAAGCCTGGTAGGCGGCGACAATGCGCTGGATGTGGTCGTCGGTGAGGAAGCTCTGTGCCCGCTCGCGGGTCACCTCGTTCACCGCGTTGATGAAGAGCACCTTGTTCCTGCGCTCCTTGGGCTTGTTCATCCGGCAGATGACGACGCAGGCTTCCATGGGCGAGTTGTAAAAGAGGTTGGGACCGAGGCCCAGCACACACTCCACCACGTCGTGGGCGACCAGCTTCTCGCGCATGGCCGACTCTTCGTTGCGGAAGAGGACGCCATGCGGAAACAGGATGGCGCAGCGGCCGCTCTTGGCCTTCATGCTCTTGATGATGTGCTGCCAGAAGGCATAGTCGGCGCGGCCCTGGGGCGGGGTGCCGTAGATGTTCCGGCCCCACGGATCGGCGGACCAGGCATCGCGGTCCCACTGCTTGATGGAGTACGGCGGATTGGCCAGGACCACATCGAACTGCATGAGCCGGTCGCCTTCGACAAAGGCGGGATTGGCCAGGGTATCGCCCCGGACGATGCGGAAGTCCTCGATGCCGTGCAGGAACAGGTTCATCCGGCCGATGGCCGAGGTGAGCAGGTTGCGCTCCTGGCCGAACAGCCGCAGGTTCCGCCACTCCTTGTTCTGCCGCTTCAGATGGGCGACGGCGGAGAGCAGCATGCCCGCCGAACCGCAGGTGGGGTCATAGATCGACTCACCCGGCTTGGGTTCGAGCATCTCGGTCATCAGATGGACCACGGTGCGGTTGGTATAGAACTCCGCAGCGGTGTGGCCGGAATCGTCGGCGAACTTCTTGATCAGAAACTCGTAGCCCACGCCCAGCTCATCCTCCGGGCAGTTGGAGAGCGAAAGCGTCTGCGAGCTGAAGTGCTCGATCAGCTCGCGCAGCATGTGGTCCGGCAGGCGGTCCTTGTTGGTCCACTGGGCATCGCCGAAGACCCCGTACAGGGTGTCGGGGTTGGCTGTTTCAATCGCCCGCAGGGCATCCTGGATGGCCTTGCCCACGTTCTTGACCTTGGTGCGGGTGGCCTTCCAGTGGGCGTCCTCCGGGATCTGGAAGCGGTGCTGCTCGGGAAGCGCGGCGTATTCCTGATCGCCGCCGGATTCCTCCAGCGCATCGGCCAGCTCCTCGTCATAGACGTCGCACAGGCGCTTGTAGAACAGCAGCGGGAAGATGAACTGCTTGTAGTCCCCGGCGTCAATGTAGCCGCGCAGCAAGGTGGCCGCGCCCCAGAGGTAGGATTCGAGCTCCGATTGGGAAATGTGTTTGTTCTTCTTCATCGCGCTACCACTTCCCATTCAGAAATGTCCGTTGGAATATCGACGCCATCCAGGGAGTCCCAGTCGTAATCGCCGGTCGCCTGCATGTAGACGTCATCGGCGGCCGCCATGGCCGAGTGATAGGAGCCGAGCAGGTCATCTTTGAACCAAAGCCCCCAGCGGCCGTTGGCTTGCGGTTTGATGAGGAAGAGGCCGATGGGTGATTTGTACTGGTAGACTTTCACAGCAGACCCTCCCGGAGCAGCAGCCCCTTCAACCGATCCTCGGCCGCATACGCCGCCTGCAACGATTCCTTGAGGTTGACGATGGCCTGATCGATGGTCATGGATTCTTCCTCGATCACCGGCTCCACGTAGCGGGGGATGTTCAGGTTGAAATCGTTCTCGCGGATCTCGTCGAGCGTGACCACCCGGCAGATCCCTTCCACATCCTGATAGCCCTCGTACCAGCGATGGATGTTGTCCACGTGTTCCGGCAGCAGCTCGTTCTGGGCACGGCCGGTCTTGAACTCCTTCGAGGCGTCGATGAACAACACCTTTTGGCGGTGGGCCTTGGGCTTACTGTCTCGGAAGACCAGCACGCAGGGCGCGAGACCGGTGCCGTAGAAAATGTTCTGGCCGAGGCCGATCACCGCTTCGAGCATGTCCATCTCCAGCAGCTTGCGGCGGATTTCGCCCTCCTTGGACATGCGGAACAGCACGCCATGGGGAAGCACCACGGCCATGCGGCCGGTCTTGCGGGCCATGGACTTGATCATGTGCTGAACCCAGGCGAAGTCGCCGGACTTGGCTGGCGGCAGCCCGACAAAGTTGCGGCCATAGGGGTCATTGACCCAGACATCATCCCCCCACTTCTCCAGGGAGAACGGAGGATTGGCGATGACGCAATCAAAGGTTGCGAGGCTGTCGCCTGAATAAAAGGCGGGCAAGCGCAGGGTGTCGCCGCGTTCGATATGGAAATCTTCCGCGCCGTGGAGAAAGAGGTTCATCCGGGCGATGGAGGATGTGGTCAGGTTCTTTTCCTGGCCGTAGAGCTTGCCCAGCATGAGGTTCTCGTCGCCGCCATGCTCTTTGACATGATGCAGCGCATCGAGGAGCATGCCGCCGGTCCCGCAGGCCGGGTCATAGATGGTTTCTCCGGCCTTGGGTGCAAGGATACGGACCATCAGCGCGACCACGGAGCGCGGGGTGTAGAATTCACCGGCCTTCTTGTTGGTCAGGTCGGCAAATTTCTTGATCAGGTATTCATAAGCCTGGCCGAGAATGTCTGCCTTGCAGTGCTCATTGCCCAAGCCGAGCGACGAGAAGTGTTCGATCAGGTCCTTGAGCAGCGCGTCTGAAAGGCGGTCCTTGTTGGTCCACTGGGCGTCACCGAAGATGCCGTGCAGGGTATCCGGGTTGGCCTGCTCGATGCCGCGCATCGCCTTCTGGAGCGCATAGCCGATATTGGCGCTCTGAACCCGAACATCTTTCCAATGGCAGCACTCTGGAATCTGAAAGCGGTGGTTCTCGGGGAAGTCGGCAAATTCCACGTCGCCGTCGGACTCTTCCATGGCTTTCGAATACTCCTCGTCATAGACATCGGAGATTCGCTTAAAGAACAGCAGCGGGAAGATGTAGGTCTTGAAGTCGGCCGCGTCGACAGGACCGCGCAGGATATTGGCGGCCTCCCAGAGATATCCTGAGAGGGTTCCGATATCCAGATCGACTGAATTATTTATTCCGTTGCTTCTGTTCATGCAGTTTGATCCTGCCTCGTTTTGTCCATCGCACCGTCAGCCTTTACCAATTTATCCATTTCATCTTTTTTAAATTTCCAAAGATAACCTACTCTATGGGTGGGCATCGCATGCTTGTCGATCCAGCGGTCTTCCATCTCAGCCATTTCTTTAGATCCTGTCGGGTGTATGGATTTATCGTTGAATCCTCCAGGATGGCGGCCGAGATGTAGAGGAGAATAATTCCAATGTATTGTTGCCATTGCGATCTACATGCCCGAAGACAGAGTGTCAACCACTTGCAGCGGCCAAAGGTTGCACATAGCTGCTCAAAATCGCTCTTACTTACCGGAAGTGACTCTAGCGCCGAAGAAGGCTCGTTCCATCCACATATCCGCCTGCTATGCGATGAGGCGAACAGTCTCTCAACCATGCTAAACTGATAAAAGTCGGTCAGACCACCCGTACCGCGGCGAATTGCTCTATGTCCACCCTCACATAAAACCCACGGTAGGGACACCACTGCCGGAGGAAAAAACTATGTCTGATGCCTTCAAAGCCCTGCTGCTCAACCAAGATGACGCTGGAAAAACCGTCGCCGAAGTTCATCAACTGACTAATGATGATCTCCCCGCGGGCGATGTGCTGGTTGCGGTCGAGTACTCCAGCCTCAACTACAAAGATGGCCTCGCCATCACCGGCAAGGGCAAGATCGTACGTACCTGGCCCATGGTGCCGGGCATCGATTTGGCTGGATCGGTACTGGAGTCCGATTCCCCCGATTACGCTGCTGGCGATCAAGTAGTACTCACCGGCTGGAGCGTTGGTGAGAAATACTGGGGCGGCTACAGTCAACGCCAGCGAGTGCAGTCCAAATGGCTGGTGCCGTTGCCCCATGGGCTCGACAGCAAGCGAGCCATGACCATCGGAACCGCCGGTTTCACCGCCATGCTCTGCGTCATGACCCTTGAGGAAGCCGGTATCACCCCCGATAAGGGCACCGTGCTAGTCACTGGCGCCTCGGGTGGAGTGGGTAGCGTAGCGGTCGCCATTCTCGCCCAACTCGGTTATACCGTCGCGGCGGTAAGCGGCCGCCCTGAAAGTGAGGAATACTTACGGCAATTGGGCGCTGCCGAGTTTGTCTCCCGCGAAGAAATGACCCAGCCTCCCCGCCCTCTGGAGCAACAACGTTGGACCGGCGCTATCGATACCGTCGGCAGCACGCTGCTCGCTCGGGTGCTGGCAGAGACACACTATGGTGGCTGTGTCGCCGCCTGTGGCCTTGCCGGTGGCGCCGACCTACCCACGACGGTTATGCCGTTCATTCTGCGCAATGTAAGTTTGCGTGGGGTGGATTCGGTAATGTGCCCGGTGGATCGACGCAAAATGGCCTGGGATCGTCTGGTGCGGGATCTTCCCTCCGACGCCGTCAGCGAAATCGGCCATACCGTCAGTCTGGAGGAGCTGCCGGATGCGGCCGAAAAAATCGTCTCCGGACAGGTACGTGGCCGCGTGATCGTCGATCTCAATCGCTAGCGGAGTCCGTTTGATCTGTTAATATTGGGTTTCGCCAGATCAAACTGCAAAACGCGAACCCATAGGCCTGCTCAGAGACCTGATGATGGACGTGAACCACAAGGAATCACAAAGCAGCCTCCGGAGTTGCTCGCATTTTGGAGTCGCTCAACCCATTCTGGCTCGAAAAGCCGGTGCGTTGGATGGATGACCGTCGGGAACTTGAGCTCCTTTTCCAGCGAACACTGATCCCCTTATCCGGGGATAAGAGCGAGTTGACCCGCGACTGGCTGCTGATACTGCTGTTGACACTCGGGTTGCTGGTGATGGCGATTGGTTTCAAGAGCGCCGGGCGTATCACTCGTATTGAAGGGTTACTCCTGGTGCTGGTCTATATCAGCTACACAGGCTACCTGGGATATTCGGTACTGGCTTAAGGGGAAACGCATGCTGAAATTATTCCGATTTGAAAAAGGCTTTATCAGGGAGATCCCGTCCGGAGGTGACAAGCTCAAGGATGCGATCAGTCATGCCCAATGGCTCGATGCCCAATGGCTCGATGCCCAGGAAACGGAGGATCGGGAGCGGGACGCCCTGGAAAGCCTGATGCGGCTGGACTTGCCGGAGCTGGACGAAATGGAGGAAATCGAAGCCTCGGCCCGTTATTTCGTCGACCAGGCCGGGATTCACGTGCACTCCATGTTCCTGACCCAAAGCGAGGGTCGACATGTCACCAGTTCGGTGGCCTGTATTCTACAGCCCAACCGACTGATCACCATCCGCGATACCGAATTGGCTGACTTTCGTCTGCTGCGCATGCGTGCCCGCCGGGGTCAGGTGGAGTGCAACTCACCGGCAGAATTGCTGGTCACCCTGCTGGAACAGAAGGTAGAAAACCTGGCAGATAACCTGGAGGATATCCACCGCAACCTGGAAAAAACCAGCTACCTGGTGCTGGAAGAAGAGAACTCCGACCTCGAAGAAGCCATTGCACAATTGGCCAAATCCGAGGACAGTAACGGGAAGATCCGCCTGTGCCTGATGGATACCAAGCGGGCGATTTCCTTCCTGCTACGTCATCTGCGCGAGTTTCCTGAGCTGCAGGAGTCCTGCCGGGAAATCATGCGCGACATCGAAACCTTGATGTCTCACAATACCTTCCTGTTCGACAAGATAAACTTTCTGATGGATTCCACCCAGGGCTTTATCAACATCGAGCAGAACCAGATTATCAAGATCTTCTCGATCGCCGCCGTGGTGTTCCTGCCACCGACTCTGGTGGCCAGCGCATACGGCATGAACTTCGAGCATATGCCTGAACTGCAGTGGCTGCTGGGTTACCCCTGGGCATTGGGACTGATGGTGCTGTCCGGCATCACCCCGTATCTGTTCTTCAAATACAAAGGCTGGTTGTAACCGGCTTTTCTCAATGCCTTGGGTAATAGGTAACGCAGATTTTACGCTACCGGCATATGCGGGCATTTTCGTTCATTGCCTCGATCACGCATTCAGCTTTCCAGCGACGACCGACATCAACAGGAAGCACGCAAGCAGGCTCAGTTGCACTCCCGCCTCCTGCTGGATGTGAAAGGAGCGCACCGACTGTAGCAGTCATCAAGGATGAGCACTATTGTGCATTACTGCTGTTGATTTCACTATTGTGCCCTTCCTTCTGCTATTGCCGCCACGGCTTCATCTAAGCTGTCTCTTACGTCATTTATCCATTCAATTACTTCTTCTGGCGCATTGGCTTGTATTGCAATATTTTGAACCAATATAAATGTTTTTCTCATGATATTTAGATTTCTTACTGATTCCCAGCTCATCGCTTCATCAATATGAAAGAGTAATTTGTCTGAATCAGGGAACCCAAAATTTTCGACTACGGCGTCTCTTAGGTTATGCCATGACCCCTGTAGGTCTGAGATTGCAGTCTTTTCATATCCAGTTGGTTCAGTAATAAACGTCATTCAGATACTCCTCACGATCATTCTGACATAAAACCCAAGTATACGCGGCGGAGTCGGCCCGGAAAGGATGATCTACCAGTATCACCTTTGTTCCAGGCCGGTCCATGCTTCTATTTGATCGTTAATCCCGCCACGGGCATGGCCTTGGGTTCCTCCGGGGACGGCTTCAAATTAGCAAGGTCGCAGTGGTCACCGCCGTGCCACACGCGATGGCGATGACATACCACTGTAGATTGGTGACCGCATTCGGGATAAGGAGCGCAAACAGAACTCTATCCTCCCCCTTTAATTGCGCGATCGCGATAGATCTCCTATTCTTTATTATATTGTTTCCTTCCAAGTGGTGAGCCACGATGACTGATGCCAAGATCGAGTACCTGAAAATGATTCAGGCCATTATCACGAGGATGTCCCATTACGGATTCCTACTCAAAGGCTGGGGCGTCACGCTGCTTGCGGCCATTCTCGCGTTGTTCGCCCAGGGCGGCAAAGCGGAGCTGCTGCTAATTGGCCTATTTCCCGTGATCGTCTTCTGGACGCTGGACGCCTTTTTCCTGCACACCGAGCGCAAATACCGCGCACTCTACGATCAAGTCCGCCACCTGGAGCCGGGGGCGGTGGATTTTAATCTAGCACCTACCGGCGAACACGAACGCCAGGTCAAACCGATGTGGCGAATCATGTTCAGCCGAACCTTGCTGGTTTTCTGGCTAGCGATGATGGTGGTTTTAGCGATGGGGTATGGGGTGATTATCCAGACCTGCGCTTAAGCCGGTGGCATTCTCATTTCCGCTGTCTTTTGGTGAAAATGAGAGCGAGGTTGTGAGGATATGACTGGAAGTGAATGGCCGTTCTACGTGTCCTATTCATGGGCAACCGAGGCGCAGCACCCTCTGGTAGAGAAGCTGCAAAAAGATGCAATACATTTTCCCCGAATAAAGTTGGTTCACGATACTGAAAAGTGCAAGCCCGGCGATTCAATAAAGGCGTTTCTGCAACAGGTTGGCCAGGCTCCTCGGCTTATTTTGATACTTTCAGAGGAATATTTCCGTTCGGAATATACGTTAAAGGAATTTGCCATAGCCCTTAAGCACGGTGGTTTAAACACCCGTGTGAGAGTTGTCCTGGTGGATGGTTTTCGGGTGGATCACTTTCTTCGTGATAACAAGAATGAACTTCAGTGCGACCTTAATAGATTCGATATTAATCTGGAGGATTTCCAAGAAGAGCTTGAATTGCTTGGGGATTCATTGGTCAGCATTTCAAATGCAGACAAAAACACGGATTTTAGCCCGGTATTGCAAAGTATCCAAGAAAGCTATCAGCAATACCCAAATCCCGAAGTTGAAGATCCTGAAAAGCTCATCAATGTCCGTTCAACCGCTCTCGTGCCTTTGAGACATCAAATTGAAAACGCTGTTCGATGACTGTGACGATCTGCAACCCTTGGCTGAGGCGATTAGAAAAAATGCAGCGGTTGCAAAACAGGCTGGGAAAATACCGGATCTCCTTTGTCCTTTTGGCGTGGGCGATGCTCAGCAGCGGGCATGCGAGGAGATTATCTATCCTGCGTTGCACGACACGTTGGAAGCCGCGAAACGCAAAAAGAACATAACCGAAGAACTGCTTCATTATAGTTTGCAATTAGTGGGTTGGATCGCGACAACCTTCGTCAATGATTTGTGGATTCAGGCTCATGGCGCTTCATTGTCCGACTATTCCAGCCCTTCCAGTATTTCGATCAAACTTAAGGAGGGGCAGCTTATCGAACTCATTGTGGCGCGCGCGCACATTCGATGCGCCGGCGTTAAAAAGAGTGGAATAGCAAAATTTGAGAGTAGCTCAGGGTTGGTCTTTCAGGTGCCGGATGCAGCGAGCTGCACGCTTCTTTTTGTTTTTCAGCAACTGATGCAGCGGTTTATGCCGGATGAGGATTGCAATGAAATGACGGATAAGCATTGGGAGGACCTGGATACGAAAATCAGAATAAAACGACGAATAGAAAATATATTTGTGGCCTTTGACCTCCCCGAACAATGGCGGAATGTGCGCGCCGAGCTCGCCCGCAAACTTCAATGTCTGCCGCAATTCTGGTTGGAAGGATCGGATAAAAGCGGTTCGCTTCTGCTTTTATCGGAATCCAAGGTGTGTGGGCTTATCGCTGAAACCGTCAAGCTGATCGAAGACTACCGACCATATGCCAAATAAATTCGATCTAAAAGCATTCAGGCCCGGCAAGAAACTGCCCATCGAGGCACTCGGCGGTTGCACCGAGACCGTACACTGTTTTGAAGACCGCGATGCCTGGGCCATCATGGCGGCGATGTACGCCATGCGGCCGCTGCTGCTGCGGGGTGAGCCGGGAACCGGCAAGACGCAGCTGGCGCAAGCGGCCGCCCATGTTTTAAGGCGTAATCTGCTCACCACGGTCATCCAGTCACGCACGGAATGGCAAGACCTGCTCTGGCAGGTCGATCCTGTCGAAAGGCTTTCGATGGCCCATATCCCCGCTGAGAATTACGATATCGCCAGTGGAAAACTCGCCCCAAAAAACTTTCTCACCCCCGGTCCGCTCTGGTATGCGCTCAACTGGAAATCGGCGGAAGCGCAACGCTGTAAATACCCTGCCTGGGTTCCGCCGCCACCGCCCGGCGGTTGGGAGCCTGAACACGGCGTCGTCATGTTGATCGATGAAATCGACAAGGCGGAACCGGAACTGGCCAATGCCCTGTTGGAAGTCTTTGGCCAGGGCGCATTCAGAGTGCCCTGCTTAGAAGACGAGATACGCGCCGATAGCCGAAGCCCGGCCCCATTGGTCATCATCACCACCAACGAGGAACGTGAACTGCCGCTTGCCTTTCTGCGCCGTTGTCTTGTATCGCAACTGACTTTGCCCGATTCGGAAGAGGAACTCGTTGAACACCTGCGTAAGCGGGGGTCATTGCATTTCCCTGATCTCAAGTCCGAGCTTTGTGTGGAAGCGGCGCGCCAGTTAGCCAAGGACCGCCGTGAAGCCAAAGGCGCACGCCAGCCCCTACCCGGCCAAGCGGAGTACCTGGATTTATTGCGGGTGCTGGATACGCTGCGCAAAGAAAGGAAAAATCCCGAGTACTGGCTAAAGCGCATACACCCATATACCTTCCAGAAAGGACCGGAGGCGCGGCAGTCGCGGTTAGATCCTTCGGAGCAATGAAGCCAGTCCGTTCCGGGCGTGCCTTGTTGCTTGAGCTGATCGCCGGGGAAGCCATTCCGGAAACCCAGCTCGCCGCCTTCCTCGATGTTCGCAAGGCAATCGCCGAAACCCGCATTGTTCGTGTTACCTTAGGCCCAGGTAAGCTCGTCATAAAAGGATATCCGCCCACCCTACTGGGCGGCTCACCCCCACCCGAGGCCGACATACCCTTTTGGGTGGTTAGCCATCATGAGCGCACCCGCCTCGACACGCCGCTCGAGGATGATAAGCCAATAGCCCCGCTGGACCGCTCCTTTTTCTCCGGCGGCAGTCCTTTCACCGCCCCTTCCGCGCCCCTGTGGCGAACGGGACAAATACGCCCGGCCTTATTGTCCGCGACTCGGCAGACGACCGAGGGCAGCCGGATCGATTCGTCCAAGCTAGTTTGCAAAATCAGCGTAGGCCGTATCCCCCGCCGTCTTCCCCGTTGCGCGATAAAAGCCAGCCGGTCGGGACTCTGGATCGTGCTCGATCACCGCCCCGAGAGCGCCTTGTTCCGCCAGGATATCAACCGGATAAAAACGATGGTAACTTCTCATTATCCACAGGGACCCCATTAAAAATCAGGCTATAATAACCCAATGGAATCCCCTAAACCTTCAATGCCAGAGCTTAGCGAGAGCGAGCGTAGCCCATTAGTAGATGCGTTGCTTGAGCTGATTGCTTGGCAGCAGAAGCAGATAGAGGAGCTGGAGCAACAGATCCTGAAACTCAAGGGTGAAACGACTAAACCGAAAATTAAGCCCAGCACCCTGGACAAGAAAACGGATAGCGATGATGACAAGGACACTAAGGATGAAAACGAGAATAAAGGGAAAAAGAAAGGTCCCAAACGTAAAAAAACCGAACAACTCCCCATTCATAAGACCGAAATCATCGAACCGGATGTCGTCCCCGAGGGCAGCACATTCAAAGGTTATCGGGATGTCGCTGTTCAGGATTTGGTGATCCAACTACACAATACCTGCTACCGCCTGGCGCAATATGAAACCGCAGACGGGAGCTATGTGACCGGCAAACTCCCGGCGGGCATCCGTGATGGGCATTGGGGGAAAGAACTGCACAGCTTTATCCTGTACCCCTATCATCATCAGCATGTCACCCAACCTCTGTTATTGGAGTTCCTGCGCGATCTGGGTGTGGACATCTCCAGTGGACAGCTCAGTCATTTACTCACCCGGAAACTGGATCAATTTCATGAGGAAAAGGCGGAAATTCTGAGTGTTGGTATGGCGGTATCGCCGATCTTACACACCGACGATACCGGTGCCCGTCATGCGGGCAAGAGCGGTTACTGCACCCACATCGGTAATGAGTTGTTTGCCTGGTTTTCCAGCACAGAATCGAAGAGTCGAATCAACTTTTTGGAGTGCTTGAGTCAAGGGGTTGAACGCCGCTACGTGCTCAACGAGGGGGCGTTGGAGTACTTGGCCCAACAAAAACTGCCCAAACGACTTCAGGCCAGCCTGAACACGGTGCAGGTCGATCTCGATAATCAGGACGCATGGGATTACTGGCTGACAGCCCAAGGCATCACGCGTTCACGCCATCGAAAAATCGTCACTGAAGGGGCCCTCATCGGGGGACTTCTGGCACAAGGCATCCCCCGCGAGCTTGTCATCATGAGTGACGATGCGGGTCAATTCAATGTATTTGACCATGCCTTGTGTTGGATCCATGCCGAGCGCGTCATCAATCGGCTCATCCCGCTCAATGAGGGCCATGAGAAGGCCGTGAAGTGGGTCCGCGAACAGCTCTGGCAACTCTACGCTGATATCAAGGGCTACAAACTCAATCCGCAACCCGCTCAGGCCGAAGAGATACGCGCCAGGTTTGAAGAGCTTTGTCGCACCCAGACCTGTTATGCGACTCTCAATCAGGCCTTGAAGCGTTTGGGGGACAACCAACAGGAGCTGCTCAGAGTATTGGACAAGCCCTGGGTTCCCCTGCACAACAACCTCAGTGAACGCGATATCCGGGATTACGTGAAAAAACGAAAAATCAGTGGCAGCACTCGCAGCGAAGCGGGACGAAAAAGCCGGGATACGTTTGCAAGTCTGAAGAAAACCTGTCGCAAACACGGCCTATCCTTCTGGCACTATCTCCGAGATCGAATATCTGGAGCCGCACAGATTCCTCGTCTATCCGAGCTGATTCATCGAGCAGCTACCTGTGGATAATGAGAAGTTACTCCGCTTCCAGGATAGACCCGCCCGCTTACAGAGGGTTTTGAGCGTTGAAACGGTCAGCGTCATCCCGAGCGTTTGAGCGATTTCGCCGATCACTGATTTCAACGATCTGGGGGATTGATGAATCAACTGAAGGGCGATGGTTTCTTCAGTTGGCGTTAACTTGCGTGGCCGACCACTTCGGGGACTATCGAACAAACCGCAAATACCCAGGGACTCCCAGCGATGAAGCCCTGTTGCAATCGTTTGTCGACAACAATTACAGATCGGCTGGATCGCTGAAATAGAATACCCCCGATGACTCAGTAAGATAAGCTGCGCACGAAGCCGCGGCATAGGACGGGGGTGATTCTTGTGTAAGTTTTCTAACGTTTCAATTTCGACGGGTGTCAGGGCTTTCACAAATAACATCGGAGAGGCAAGCGCGTCGTTTTGCTTAAAATTTAACCTATTAATTCGCATTAAAATTATATTGATATACGGCTATCTTAACGCGTTTTGTTAAAAAACTTTCAGTCGCCTACTCAAGCAAAGCAGATAGCACAGATAGGGGTCACACAGATAGGGGTCACACAGATAGGGGTCTACCATCGTATTTATGGAGAGAGAATTAAATTAATTGTTATTGTTGAGCTGTGGATAATGTGGGTAACAGGGAAGTTACCCACATTATCCACAGCCGCATTTTTTCGATTTTTCGAAACGTTTGATTTTGCTCCAGAGCAGGTGGTGGAGAACCCGTTGGAGGAGTAGTATGAACTCTGGCGGGGGTGTGGCTCATGGGGTCCGTCGGTTGTTTGGAATTCGGCTCGGCTCTGAAATGCCGCCCGTGCCACTTGCGCCATCCGAGACGTCTGCATTGGGATGGTGCCAACTGATTGTATTGTGGCTCTGCAGGTAGACGAGACGCAGGATGGTTATTCGAGTTTACCCCTATCCGAGGAGCACGCTATGATCTCATCTGCCCATTTACAAGTTGCCGTGGACATCGGCAGCCGGACCCATTATGTGGCGATTGGACATTCTGAAGGCCAGATTGTCGATGAATTTACGATCCCACATACTCAAGAAGGATTTAGTCTGTTTTTCCAGCGCCTCGATCAACAGCAACGCGTGTACGCCTTGCCCGTGAGGGTGGCCATGGAAGGCTACAACGGCTGGGCCAGGCCACTAGACACGGAAGTATTGCGGCGCGGCTATCGGCTTTATAACGTCAACAACCTGAAGCTGGCGCGGTTTAAAGAAATCTTCCCAGCCCCGGCGAAAACCGATCTCATCGATACGCACAAGATGTTGGAGTTGTTCCAGCTCCAACAACATCTTCCCTTAGCCAAAGGGGTTCTGCAAGAAATAATAGTGCCGGTACCTGAGGCTAACCGTATCCTAAAACGCCTCAGTCGGCGCCGGCGCCAGTTGGTTAACGAGAAGATTGCCCTCATCAATCGCTTGCAGAGCGACTTGCAAGCGGTTTGTCCTGAGCTCTTGGAGATTACAGCCAGTGCGGACAACCTTTGGTTTTTACGGTTTCTCACCTGTCGGGATGAGTTACCGAAATTGCTTCGTGTGCACCGCAAAACCCTGCTCAGCCTTCCTGGGGTAGGCAATCACTATGCTCAGGTGATCCAAGCTTGGCAACGTAAAGCGCGTTTCTCTGACGAGGTTAGCTATGTCGGTGCGATGATTTTGGCCGATGCGCGTCGCCTCCTGTCTCTGATGGAGGCCATCACCGCTTTGGAGGCTGAGCTTAACAAACAAGCCGAACCTAGCGTCTACGCTCAGCGTATCGGTTCTATTCCTGGTTTCGGGCCGGTCTGTCGTGCTGAGTTGGCTGGAGAGATCGCCACGTTAGCGCGTTTTCCAAAACAAAGCAGCTTTTCGCTTTATTTGGGCATGGCCCCCTTAGACAATAGCTCATCTAAGTAGGTGACTGTAAGTCTTTTAACAAAATCAGTTTAAAAGGTATTGGCTGGTATCGGTAAAGATTAAACTTTGAGTTCTTGTGAATGTTAAAGAACTTTTAGTCGACTACTTACTACGATAAAAAGCGCGCTGAAGGAAAGAGCCATAATCAGGCCATTCGCGCGTTAGGACGTCATTTGAGTCGGGTCATTTGGTCGATGCTGAAACACGATCGAGATTACTCTATTCATGATTAATCCCGTGTGACAGTCATCCCCAAGCATGAGTGCTGAATAGTTGCGGAGGCGGAAGAGAAGAGAGTGCGGATAATTAAAACCGCTTAGAGGTCTTTTTTCATCAATCTTCGCTATCCTTTTCTTTGGCTTTGCCAGAGAGGGTTTTTTATTCTCGATATTTCTGCATAAGTCCCCATTTAATCCCTTAAGAGCGCTGAAAAAAAGTAAAAAGAACTTGAAAATTCCAGAGGGATATTCAGGTCTCCTATTATAACATCAGAATGAATGAGCTACACTGCAGGTATGGCGAGACCACTGCAGATTAAATTTGCCGGTGCCCTGTACCACATTACATTCCGAGGTGACAGGCGGGAGGCGATTTACGAGGACGATGGGGATCTGGAGGCGTTCTTGGGCGTATTGGCGGAGGTCGTAGAACGCTACAACTGGATCTGCCACGCTTACTGCCTCATGACGAATCACTACCATCTGGTAATCGAGACCGTGGAGGGGAACCTGTCACGGGGGATGCGTCAACTGAACGGAGTTTACACCCAGGCATCGAACCGGCGCCATCGTCGCGTTGGGCATTTGTTTCAGGGTCGGTTCAAGGGTATCCTGGTGGACAAGGAGCCTATCTAGCGGGAATGGTCGAGTCGCCGGAACAGTGGCCCTGGAGCAGTTACCGGGCGATGATGGGAAAGGTTGAAAGCCGAAGTGGTTGGCGATAGACGGTCTGTTGAGTCAATTTGGAAAAGATCGGAAAGAGGCCCGTCGATATTATCGGAGCTTTGTTCGCGATGGCATTGGACAAGGCCTCTGGGAAGGACTGCGCCATCAAATCTTCCTGGGAGACGACGCCTTCGTGGAGAAATTGCAGTCCAGGGCGGAGGTGAAGGGCGATACCTTAGCGATTCCTCGGGTACAGCGCCGACCTCCACCACCATCGCTTGCAGGAATCGCGGCGCATCATGGCGAGCGCAATGCCGCCATCGCAGTAGCTTATAACACTGGCGCCTACAGTTACCGGCAAATTGCCGAGCATTTTGGACTTCACCCGGCGACAGTCGAGCGTATCGTACGAGGAGCAATGTTACGATGCGAGAACTGACCTCGTACACTTCGGATATGACTGGCGGAGTTGTCTTTATCTTAGGAGCAGGCGCATCAGTAAGTACTGGCGCACCCATAATGAAGGATTTTTTTCAAAAATCCAAGCACTTGAGAAGGAGAAGAAGATTAGATGTTTACGAGGGCGATTTTGATGTAGTTAATTATGCTAGAAATATTCTAAGAAGAGCAAAAATAAAATCTAGGCTAGATATTGATAATCTTGAAGAAATATACACTGCTTTAGAAATGGTTGAAATCATAGATGGAATCGATGAGCTCACAGCTGAACAAGCTAAAGTAACGCAACAGTCATTGAATAACCTAATTGCGATAACACTCGAACAAAGCATACAGTTCCCTGTCGTTCAACAAACTGGGGATTTTCGTACAATTGAGCCGACCAAAGCTTATAGGAAATTAGCAGCTGAAGCTGAAGCCATTAGATCACGAAATTCAAGGTTCCCAATTACCTTTATCACATTTAATTACGATATTGCTTTTGATTTCGCGCTCCATTATGAAGACGTTAAATTCTCTTACTGCTTCGATGAAAAAAACCATCATCGATCTATAAAGTATTTCAAGCTTCATGGTTCATTACACTGGGCACTCGATCAAAATACCAAAACACTTATCGATGCCAATTTGGACTTCTCTGACCTGGAAAACCTAGGGTTCGACCTTCACGAAGCAAAGCATGTTTGTATTAGAGTTGACAGGGGTTTATGGGGGGAACAATTTGAACATGTTGCTCATTTTCCGTTTATTGTTCCACCAACTGGAAATAAGCCTTATCTGCACAGTCTTTTGAAACCAATTTGGAAAGAAGCAGCAGCATCCTTGAGAAGTGCTGAAATTATTATTGTCATTGGTTATTCTTTCCCTCAAACGGATCAATTTTTTCGCAACTTTTTCGCCTTAAGTACCATCGGTCCTGCGGATCTAGAAAAAATATTAATCGTCGATCCTAGCGAACAAGCGTACAAAGAACTTTGTAAGATTATTAGCCCGGATCTCCATAACAAAATAGAATACTTACAACAAACGTTTGATGAGTCTGTTGAGGAAATAGCAACAACTTTGGGTGGCTATCTTAAAGAAACGTCAGTTCGACGTAACTTACACAAGGATTGGCAGCTGATCGGCCGAGGTAACGCGAAGGTTGAGGGAGGGCTTTTTGTCCTGATAGGTGTAGGCGATAAGACCGGCGATCAAGTTGACCATGAAATTGAAAACACTTCGATGGCGGGTATGCTCGATCTGAGAGATATTCTTAAGTTGATCGTTGACCGTCTCGATGAGCGCGCGTTTGCGTGTGAGCAGCTTGTCCATTAAGGGTATAAGTTTGTTTTTCATGGTTTTTTTCAGCTTGGTGATGATCTGCACCCCGCGGCCAAACAACAACTCGAAGAGTTTCTGGGAGATGTACCCTTTATCGCCAAACAGTTTACCGAACAGGTCACGCGTCATATCCGGCACCGGCGTGCGGTCATCGACGTTGGCTGGGGTTAGCTTGACCGACAACAGCTCGCCTTCGTCGTTGATGATCAGATGCAACTTGAAGCCATAAAACCAGCCCACCGAGTTCTTGCCCCATTGAGCCTCCTCCGCAAACAACTGGGGCGAATGGGCCCGTTTGGGATGACAGACGATGATCGGCGTCGAGTCGATAAAGCTAATACCGCTGACGCGCCCTTGACGGCTATGAAGATAGCTGCACAGGGGAATGAGCGCCGACGGCATTAACTCCACGAAGCGGTTATAGCTGACTAAATCTGGAAAGGCCCGGTGCAGATGTTTCATGACATAGTCCATATAAAAATGCTTGAAAGTCCGATAGTTCGAACTATGAAAGGCTATGATAATCGTCATCACTTCGCTCAGCGACAGACTCGAGTCTCTGCACCGCTTGACCTCGCCGGCCTGAAGGAGTTGTTCCTTCCACAGCGGTTCAAACTCGGCGTTGAAATCATCGACATCACAAAAGACCTGGTCTAAATCGATCATCACACCCGCCTCCCCATTCGTGACACACTGAACCTATTAGTTTATCGCCTAGGATAATCGGTGTGGAGCACCCTTCTTACGTCGAACTCACGTTAACTTAAGGGCGTATCGCTCTCAGTTACTTACAAAGGTTATGCACTTATGATACGAATTCAGGTTGATTAACAATGGTCATTGACGATGAATACTGGATGCGGCATGCGTTGCGAATGGCACGCTATGCTGAAACACAGGGAGAGGTACCCATCGGGGCCGTGTTGGTCAAAGAAAATCAATTAGTCGCCGAAGGCTGGAATCAACCCATCATTCTCAACGATCCCACAGCCCATGCTGAAATTGTAGCGATTCGGTTTGCCGCCAACTCATTGAACAACTACCGCATCCCAGGTTGTGTCCTATATACGACACTTGAACCTTGTCTGATGTGCCTGGGAGCGATCTTGCATGCACGTATCAGCAAAGTAGTTTATGGAGCACGAGATGAGAGGAACGGTGATGTTACTGGCGATCAAGCTGATCTAGTCAATGCCAAGATTTTTAACCGTCGATTAGAAATAACGGGGGGGGTGTTTCAACAGGAATGTAGCAAGATCCTTCGCATTTTTTTTCAGAATCGCAGGACAAAGGAGCAATCGGCTCAGTCCCTCGCAATCTAGAGACGTATCGTCTATCTTAAGCTGTCGCGTGGATTTTTCGATTCTACCAAGTCCTCAGCACCTGAACACACTTTATCGTACATTGGTACTTAACCCTCGGACACGGTAAATTTGTTCCAATCGTCAAGGCGCTGAAACACGACAAGAATTGCGAGACATTTTCAGGTAATCAAATACCCATCGAATGTTCCGATTAAGTGCTCGCATTTTCTGAGCGACACTACGTACCCCTTTGCTTTTGATCAGGCCCACGGCGAAGCGTCTCAGGCGCGTCATGTTCTCTGGCCCATGCCCGGTGCGGATTCGGCTGCGGTCTTCATCGTAATTCCAGTCGATACTGTAATGACAACTGTTCTCGATGCTCCAGTGCCCGCGGTTATCCTGCAGCACGTGGGCGGCGTTGGCTTGGCCGGGCGTTTTGCTAGTCATCCCATAGGCGAGCTCCTGGTGTTGTTGGCCGCTTTTTTTGTGGACGGTGATGCGTTCCACCCGGAAGACCTGTCCGAGGTAGGGAAAGTTGAGATAGTCATTGAGAGCGGTGGTGACCCAGATATTTCGGATTTCGATGCGGCCATGCTCGGGGCTATCGAGGGTCGTGTGATCGGGTTGGCGGTCGAGAGGGTTAAAATAGAACGCGGTCTCTTCAAGCCGTTGTTTTTGATTGCCTTTGACGGTGAAGTGGTCGTGCGCGCCCCGATCCTCAACCCGATAGCGGGCCAATTCGCGCTGGGTCAGCAAGGCATCGGCGGTGATGGTTTTGCCCTGGATGTCGATGGCCTCCAACAGCGGGATAGCGGTTTTGATTTCGTTGGTCTGTTTTTCCTCGTCGCCACCGGCTAGCGGCAGAGCCCCGACTTTTTTTGGGTGTAGCACGGCTTGCTCTGGTGACCGATGGCGCTCATGACGTGGATTTGACGGCCACTCTCATCGATCGCGTTGCGCAGGGTTTTGCCATCGATGGCCAGACTTTCATCGAGAGCGCCGTAGCGCGCATTCCAGTTTTGAAAGGCCTGATCGAGTTCGACAGGGTCCACCCGGATGAGCACATCGCGCAAGCTGCTTTCACTGGGCACCCAATATTTCCCCTGGCGGTAGCGACAGCGAAAGCGAGCGCGCGCCTGTTGGCTTAAGGCCTGCGCCCAATCGGAGATGGCCTGGTAGCCGCGTGCGCCGCACAACACCGCTGCCGTGGCAAGGGCTAACACGGCCGGCAGGGGATGGCGCCGGCCCTGGGCGCGGCGCGGATCGTTGATCGGTCTGAAAAACTCGGGCAAGGATTGCATGGACTCGGCGCTCAGTTTCATTCTCGGGACTCCGGTTCGGTAAGGTTCGTTCAATCGGGGCTGAGAGAGCAAAGTGTGGGCATTGCGCCTAAGCGGTCGCACAAAAACCCGTTTGGGAGCTTGGCGGGTGCGACTGTAACCCCCGCGGATGCGTTGATAACCCCGGGTATCGCCCACATAACGCCAGTTGGCCGCCCGGTAGACCGTGCCGGCAAAGCGGGTGGGATCGACAAAGGTTTCCAGTAACAATACCGGGTGGCCAAAGCGCTCCACCCAGTCGGCCTGGATCCGGCGTTGGCACAACGACAAGACCTTTGAGGCCAGGTTCTTGTGATCGTGACGGGGCAGAATCAGAAAGCGTGAATTGTTGGCGATCAGATGGAGTCGGTCGTACTGGTGACGAAAATCCCAGCCAATCCAGCGGTCACGGGCGCCACACTTCAAGGCGGCGGCGGAAAAGCTTAGCAGCGCCAGCCACTCCTCCTCCCCGCTGGCCACATACCCAACCGTGTTGCCGATCTTGGGTAAGGCCCCCAGGTAATGATGGGACTGCATCAGTTGCTGGAAACGGGGTTCCTCTGATGGGTGAACGGGTCGAACAATGACCTCGTGTAACTGCAAAACGGCTCTCCCGCATCGTTAATATACCCATGCGTTATACCGCATCTACGCGGGATTGTCCAGAATTGAAGGTAACCCATTGTGGTTTCTTTGGAAGTCGGTTAGAAAGAAATCACCCTGAACCCTCGGACCAATTAAGTTCACTTAAGATAAAGAAAACTATATGATAGGCGCGTGCTGTAACCGTGTTCTAGTAATGGGAGAGGTACCGAAGCGGTCATAACGGCGCGGACTCGAAATCCGTTGGGGGCGCAAGCCCCACGAGGGTTCGAATCCCTCCCTCTCCGCCAATAATCAATAAGATAGCCTATTTCATCAAATCGTTCTATTTTAATCCGTTGGGGGTGTGGTACACTTTTGGTACAGTTGAGAAATGTACCAAAAGTGTATGGCTACTATTACCAAGAACTCTGCCGGCAATTGGAAGGCTATTATCCGTAAGACGGGTTGGCCGACCGCTATTAAAACCTTCCGCACAAAAAGGGATGCCCAAGATTGGGCTCGGCGTACTGAAGACGAGATGGTTCGAGGGGTCTACATCGATCGAGCGCCTTCCGGACGCATGACATTACGTGCCGCAATGGCGCGTTATCTCACCGAAGTCACGCCGACAAAAGGGAAGACATCCATCCCGCGAGAGAAAAACCGCGCCAACATACTCCTACAAGAATTGGGTGACTACAGCCTTGCTGCCATTACGCCCCAACTTATTGCGGATTTTCGAGACCGACGGATGACGGTGCCATCACTTCGAACCGGTAAGTTGTTGAGCGGGAATACGGTACGGCTGGAATTGGCCTTGTTATCGCATCTATTTACCGTAGCGATTCAAGAGTGGGGGATTGGATTGACCCACAATCCGGTTGCTTTCATGCGTAAACCAAAACTACCCAGAGCACGCGATCGACGGATTACCAATGAAGAAGCAGCCAAATTGTTAGCGGAGTGTTCTAAGCACTCGAATCCTATGCTCTACTGGATCGTCACGTTGGCTCTCGAAACCGGGATGCGTAAAAATGAAATTCTAACGTTAACGAGAAGGAAAGTAAGTTACAACCGGCGTCTCGTGCATTTGCCGAATACTAAGAATGGCAGCGAACGCACAGTACCGTTAACCACCTTGGCGTCCAAGGTTTTGGAAATGGCAATCAATCATCCGATTCGTCCGGTTGATACCGATCTAATTTTTTGGGGTGAGGCGAAAGAAAAAGTTACTGGCGAACGTAAACCTTATGATTTCACCGAGGCTTGGGAGGAAGCTAGGGAAAACGCTGGATTACCAGACCTACATTTTCATGATCTGCGGCATGAAGCTGTTTCTCGTCTTGTAGAAGCAGGATTAGGTGACCAGGAAGTAGCGGCCATATCAGGTCATAAGACGATGCAGATGTTAAAGCGATACACCCATCTCAGAGCTGAAGATCTAGTAAATAAATTAGACATGAATTTTCATTACGATATTTAAGGTACCCATTTTTGATCCCCACCAGACACCAGGCCGAACCCGCTTTGTTTTAACAACCGCCATTAAACACGCGATATTTTATTCTTTTCCAGCCGCACCTTTTTTATAATGTGATATAAAAACAGTATGTTACAGTGGTCTCGTCGTGCGTCTAAGATTTATTTATGCAGCTTATTTCCCGCATCATTCGGTCTGATTCTTAGAGCACCGAGCACCTTACCCATCGTATATTGCTACTCTAATAGCCACTATTACTATCGGATGTTTGGATAATAGCGGTTACGTCAAAGCGCTTAAGGAAGCGTTCCTATACGCGCTAAGACGCTTAAAAACGCCATATTTTGGCCGATATGGCGCAGATTCTTAAAAATATAATATTATCTGTTTATTTATAGTTCAGATATATATAGTATCTATATATGGACCCCGCGACGTTCTTCAGCCACCCCGCTTGCACCGCGCAACGCCACTACGAAGCCATGCGGGCCTTCTACCACGAGGGACTTCCCGCCGCGGAGGCAGCAAAGAAATTTGGCCTCTCTCCCATCTATTTCAAGAAATTACGCTTTGAATTCGCCCAGGCTCTGCGTGACGGCGTTCTGCCTTTCTTTACCGAAAAAAAGCCAGGGCCCAAAGAACACCACACCGATGAAGAGGTGGTCCAGCAGATCGTCGCGCTGCGCAAACGCAATGTCTCGATTGCCGATGTCAAAAGTGTTTTGGATGCCGATCAGTGCATTGTTTCGCTGGATACCATTGACCGTATCCTCAAATCGGAGGGCTTTGCGCCACTACCGAAACGAACGCGACAACAACGATTGGCGGTGAATCCACCCGAGAAATTCTCGGCGCCGGTCAGCGAGTCGTTGCCGATCACCGATGAGCAGTTTCTCACCGAGACCGGTGCGGGTCCGTTGGTGTTTCTGCCGTTGTTGGAACAGTTGGGGATCGTCAGGGCGATTGCCGCCTGCGGTTTTCCCGCTACCAGCCAGATCAGCGATGTGCAGTCGGTGTTGGCGTTTCTGGCGCTTAAACTTATGGGTGGCCAGCGTTGGTCTCACGATAGCCGATGGAATATGGACCGGGCCTTGGGGTTTTTTGCCGGGCTTAATGTGTTACCGAAATCAACCACTTTGTCGACCTATTCGTATCGCGTCACGCGGCAAGAGAACCGCCGCTTGCTGGAGCGGTTAAGCCAAATATTCCAGGACGAGATGGAGGATGGCGAGTTTAATCTGGATTTCAAAGCCATTCCCCACTGGGGCGATGACAGCGTCCTAGAGCGAAACGGGTCGGGCTCCCGTTCCAAGGCCATCAAGAGCCTTTTAGCGTTGATCGTACAACAACCGGCCACGGAGCAACTGGCTTATACGAACGCTGAGATCAAGCATCGCGATCAGGCCGAGGCCGTCTTGGATTTTATCGATTTTTGGAAACAGGGGCGGGGTAATGCACCAAAACTCTTAATCTTTGACTCGAAATTTACGACGTATCAACAGCTCAACCAGATCAATCTCAGCCCGGATAACATCAAGTTCCTCACGCTGCGGCGGCGTGGGAAAAAACAGCTCGAACGCGCCGAAGCCATTCCGGACGATCAATGGCAGAAAATCTCTCTACAGCGGGCCAAAGGAAAATATCAACGCGTCCGAGTTCATGATGGACGCACTACCTTGCGTCACTATGAGGGCGATGTGCGTGAGGTCATTCTTGCCGATCATGGCCGGGAAAAACCAACGTTCCTGATCACCAACGACTTTGACATGCCGGTACGCGACATCGTACACAAGTATGCGCGTCGATGGCTGGTGGAGCAAGAAATCGCCGAACAGATTATGTTCTTCCAACTAAACCACCCTTCTTCGTCCATCGTGGTCAAAGTCGATTTCGATCTGACGTTATCGCTACTGGCCCACAATCTTTATCGCGTCGTGGCGAAACAGTTATCCGGCTTTGAGCAGTGCACCGTCGATACCATCCATCGAAAGTTTCTGGAAAACGGCGCCAGGATCTTCATCGAAGGGAACTCTGTGACAGTCTATCTGAAAAAGAAAACCCATCTGCCGATCCTGTTCGAATTGCCATGGATGAAGAAAACAACAAGACTCTCTTGGATGAAAGTGAATATTCAGTACGCATCCGGCACGGCGTCGTAAATTTTACGATTGGCCACGCGGTGGTAGAGCGCTACCTTAATTATCGTAATGAAAATCCATGATAATGGCGGAAATCGGTGAGTACTTTGGTGTGCACTACATGACAGTCAGTCGGGCAGTACGGCGATTTGAGGCCGGGAAGACTTGATTGTTGTGATGTTAGAACTGACCCCGAAACCGCAGCGACCCCGAAACCGGACCCCAAACAGACCGTTAGCCGGGGCATGCGGGCGATAGATAGGGGCGGACCATCTTTCTACGCCCGCCCTTTTTCGTGTAAGTCATGTCCCAAGCATCCGCCTCTTCCACAGGTAGTAAACGGCCGGTAACACCAACAGGGTCAGAATCACCGCACTCAGCATGCCGCCTATCATCGGGGCGGCTATGCGGCTCATCACCTCCGAGCCCGTGCCGCTGCCGTACATGATGGGTAACAGACCCACGATAATCGCGGCGGCCGTCATCATGACGGGTCTGACCCTTAGTGTAGCGCCATGCAAGACGGCATATCGCAAGCTTTCTCTCCTGGGTGAGACACCGTGTTGTTCGCACTCGGCCAGCATTTTGGCATAGGCCTGGTTGAGGTAGACCAGCATAATCACGCCGATTTCCACCGCGACTCCGGCCAGTGCGATGAAACCCACGCCCACGCCCACGGAAAAGTTGTAGCCCAGCAGATACATCAGCCAGATGGAGCCGATCATGGCCAGCGGCAAAGTCCCCATGATGATGGCGACTTCGAAAAAGCGTCGAAAGTTCATGTACAGCAGTATAATGATGATGGCTAGCGTCAGTGGCACGACATAGGTAAGCTTTTGTTTCGCGCGTAACATGTATTCATACTGGCCAGACCAGACCAACGAATAACCCGCAGGTAGTTCTATCTGTTTTTTAACCACCGCCATGGCGTGCTGTACATAGCTGCCCACGTCCACCCCGTCGATATCCACGAATGTCCAGCCGTTCAGGCGCGCGTTTTCACTCTTGATGGCCGGTGGACCATCCTCTATAAAGACGCGGGCGACATCGGCGAGTGCGATGCGCTGACCGGTCGGTGTAACGATAGGCAGCAGGGATAGCTGCTCAGGCGAGTCGCGATAGTCCTGCGGATAGCGCAGGTTGACCGGATAGCGCTCCAATCCCTCAACGGTTTGCGCCACGTTCATGCCGCCGATCGCCGTAGCCACTACCTGCTGCACGTCATCGATATTGAGGCCATAGCGGGCCGCCCGCTCACGGCGAATATCCACCTTGATATAGCGGCCTCCGGCGACCCGCTCGGAATAGACCGAGGCGGTTCCCGGTATATCCTTTAAAACCTGTTCCAGCCGCTTGCCGATCTTCTCAATTTCCTTTAGCTCGGGTCCAGCCACCTTGATCCCCACCGGTGTCTTGATACCGGTGGCGAGCATGTCGATTCGGGTCTTGATCGGCATCACCCAAGCATTGGTCAAACCCGGAAATTTCACCAGTGAATCCAACGCTTTCTTGAGCTTTTCCGTGGTCATTCCCTCGCGCCACTGTTCCCTTGGCTTGAGCTGGATGAACGTCTCGATCATGGTCAACGGCGCTGGATCCGTCGCGGTTTCCGCCCGCCCGATTTTGCCGAAAACGCTTTTGACTTCGGGTACGGTGGCAATCAGCTTGTCGGTTTGCTGCAAGAGCTCGCGCGCCTTGCCGATGGAGATGCCCGGGTAGGTCGTCGGCATATACATCAGGTCGCCTTCGTCCAGTGGCGGGATGAATTCGCTGCCAATCTTATCCACCGGCCAGAAACCCACCAGAGTGATGACGAAGGCTGCCGCCAGCGTGATTCTCGGGTAACGCAGCACGGCCTTTAACACCGGCCGGTACAAGCCGATCAATGCACGGTTGAGAGGATTCTTGTGCTCAGGCAACACCTTGCCGCGAATGAAAAAGCCCATCAACACCGGGACCAGAGTCACCGCCAGTGCGGCACTGGCCGCCATGGCATAGGTCTTGGTGAAAGCCAGCGGCGAGAACATACGGCCTTCCTGGGCTCCCAGGGTGAACACCGGCATAAAACTGACGGTGATGATGAGCAGGCTGAAGAAGAGCGCCGGCCCGACCTCGGCGGCCGACTCGGCGACGACCTGCCAGCGGTTCTCAGCCGTCAGTGGCGTCCGTTCCATATGCTTGTGCATGTTCTCGATCATCACGATGGCACCATCGATCATCGCCCCGATGGCGATCGCAATCCCCCCGAGCGACATGATGTTGGCGTTCAAACCCTGCCAATGCATGACGATAAAGGCGGCCAGGATTCCGACGGGCAGGCTGACGATGGCCACGAGCGACGAACGTACATGGAACAAGAACACCAGGCACACCAGGGCGACCACGATGAACTCTTCCAGCAATTTGTGCCAGAGGTTATCCACCGCGCGCTCAATGAGGCCAGAGCGATCGTAGACCGTAACGATTTCCACGCCATCCGGCAGGCTGGCTTTAAGCTGTTCCAGCTTGGCCTTGACGCCATCAATGGTATGTTGCGCATTCTCGCCGAAGCGCATCACCACGATGCCGCCGACAGTCTCGCCTAGGCCATTCAATTCAGCGATGCCGCGACGCATTTGCGGCCCCAGTTCGATGTCGGCCACGTCTTTCAGCAGCAGTGGTGTGCCCTTGACATCCAGCCCCAGGGGGATGTTGCCCAAATCCTGTATGCCCTGGATGTAACCACTGGCCCTGACCATGTACTCTGCCTCGGCCATTTCCACCACCGAAGCGCCTACCTCCTGATTGCCATGCTGGATCGCCGTCTGGATATGGGACAGAGGGATACCAAAGGCACGCAGTTTTTCCGGGTTCACCTTCACTTGATATTGCCTGACCATGCCACCCACCGCCGCCACCTCCGAGACACCCGGTACCGTTTGCAATTCGTACTTCAAAAACCAGTCCTGCAGACTGCGCAACTGGCTCAAGTCATGTTTTCCGGTCCTGTCCACCAACGCATAGAGGTAGACCCAGCCGACTCCCGTGGCATCGGGACCCAGTTGGGGACGCGCATTCGGCGGCAGGGTCGGCGCCACCTGGGATAGGTATTCCAGCACCCGGGAACGCGCCCAGTAGGCATCGGTGTCCTCGTCGAAAATAACGTAGACGTACGAATCGCCGAAGAAGGAAAACCCACGCACGGTGACCGCGCCGGGCACCGAGAGCATCGCGGTGGTCAGCGGATAGGTAACCTGGTCCTGCACCACCTGGGGAGCCTGGCCGGGATAGCTGGTTTTGATAATCACCTGCACGTCGGACAGGTCCGGTATGGCGTCAACCGGCGTATTCTTCAGGGAATACGCACCGGCTCCCACGAGGATGAAGGTGGCCAGCAGCACAAAAAATCGGTTATGGACGGACCAGCGGATAATGCCTTCGATCATGGGTTGCCCTCCCGTCGATGCTCCTCCTGATTCATGCCCGGGTGCTGACTGTGGTCCATCTCCATCCCATCGTGGTTCATGTCCGGGTGCTGTGGGGAATCGGTCGCCTCATGAACGTCACTTCCGGTATTGCCGCCGGGAACATGCACCTGGCTAATCCGGTAATTGCCATCGTCACCTTTGTGAATTTGCACATGCACGGTCATGCCCGCCTTCAGCTTTGCCATGTCCACGGACTGGTCCAATGTGAAATCCATGGTCATAGCGGGCCATTGCCAGGCCGCTATAGCCTGGTGAGTCAGCGTGGCCATTCGGTGTTCTGGCATCAGGTTTTCAATACGGGCCTCAACCCAGACCGATTGGGGCTCGGTGGCTTGCTCTTTGTCCCCATGAAACATCCGCCTGAAATCGGAGGTTTTGCTGGATTCCGAATCGATCAGGAATTGGGCTGAGGTGGCGATACGATCCCCCACCTCGAGGCCAGACAAAATCTCCGCTTGTTGCTCGTTCACGCGGCCTACTTCGACCGCCACCGACTTAAACCGCCCTTCTCCCAGCGCCAGCACAACTCGCGACTGTGACCCGGTACGGATCAGCGCTTCACGGGGTATCAGCAGGGTTTTGGCACCGGCTTGGGTCGCAATGTCCATCTGGGCGAACATTCCGGGCCTGAGATATCCGTCAGGATTGTCGAAATGCACTCGAACCTGCGCGGTACGGGTCTTAATATTCAGGGAAGGGTAGATGTAATCGACACGTCCGATCCACTCCCGCCCTGGCAGATAATCGAGCCGCATATGGACGGCATCGCCGACTTTAACGGCCGACGCTTGGCGCTCAAAAACTTCGCCAATCACCCAGATAGGCTTCAGCACACCGATGGACATGATGTTCATTCCCGGTTTGACATACATACCTTCGCGCACCTTCAGGTTGTCCGCCACACCGGTCTGGGGAGCGTACAAGGTAACGGTCTGGCTCACCTTGCGGGTTTTGCGCAACCGATCGATAAACGCTTGCGGGACCTGCAGCGCGGCCAGTCGATCCATCGCGGCACGATTCAACTCCGGATTGTTCCGCTTCAAAGCCAGTAGCAGTTCTTCCTGCGCATTGACTAAGGTGGGTGAATAAAGCGCGAACAAAGGAGCGCCTTGCTTTACCGGGTCTCCCGCGGCTTTGACGTCGAGTTTCTCGATCCACCCTTCCACTCTCGGATGAATGTGAATCAGCCGGTCTTCGTCGTACTGGACATAACCCACCGTTTTCACGTTGAGTGCCAAGCGACCGGAAACCACCTCCGCGGTACGCACGCCCAGGTTGTTCACCACGTCGGGTGAAATCCGCACGGTTCCCGCCGCATCCTGCTCCCCTTTTTCTTCGTAGACAGGAATCAAATCCATTCCCATCGGCGATTTGCCCGGCTTATCCCGTTTGTAGTTAGGATCCATGGGAGCAACCCAGTACAACGGTTTGCGTTCCCCTCCCTCAGCAGTGCTTTTATGCGCCTGATCGCCGCCGAGTAACCATACCCCCGCCGCGCCGATCAGTACGCCAACCGCGGCCGCAATGAAAGTCTTGGATAACGTATTCATGTTTTTCTCCTGTCAAATCATTCAACCGGCTCGGCCTGATCGGTGCCTGTCTGTGCCAGCAGGTAGTTGATGCGGGCAATAACCTGTTGACGTTCAACAACGAGAGAGAGCGCCTCAATTTTGGCATTCAGCTCGGCGATCCGGGCACGCACGGCCTCCGCGAAATCCCCATCGTCGTTGTTGTAAGCGGTCAGCGATGCCTCCGCCTGTTCTGCCATCTGAGGTAAGAGTTGTTGGGTGAAAAGCGTATTTCGCTCATTCAGGCGCTGCAGTTGTACAATGGCTGCATCCAATTCCGCCATCAGCCGTCGTGCCAACAACTGTTTGTCGGCCTTGCTAGCCTCGGCCATGGCTACGGCGGCACTGACTTCCTTGTCCTGACGATTGCCGGTGAAAATGGGTAAATCGAAGCTCACACCCATGGAAAAAAAGTCGGCCCGGTCACGCCCCGTGGGATCGTCGGCCCGATACCCATACTGGGCGCTGATGCCCCATTCCGGCTTGTACTTCTGGTGCGCCAGCTCAACACCGGTGGTCATGGCATCGATACGTTGGTCAAATGCCTGCAGCGCGGGATGGTGTCTGATCCCTTCGTAGCGCGCCTGTTCATCGGCTGTTTTGGTGTAAAGCGCGGCCAGCGGTACCATCGTCGACTGGTTCGGTAGTACCGGGTCTAACGGCATGCTCGCTTGAGCACCAATCCACTCCGACAGATTCCGTTGTGTCGATTCCTGCTTCTGGCGAAGACGGGTCAAGCGGTCATCCAGGCGGGTCAGTTCCAACTGTGCCCGTATCAAATCCTGCTGACGGGCACGCCCCAGCGCCGCCGAGTAACTTGCCCGCGCCGCATCCACCAATTGCTCGAACAAGGCTCTATCGTTTTCGATTAGACGGATGCTTTCCTGTGCCTGGTACGCTTGCAGCCACAGTTGCGCGACGGTGGCGGCCACCTTGGCTTTGCGATCAAGGCGTAGCAAGGGCTCCTGCACCGACAATTGCTCCTTTTGCTGTTGAGCCAGTGCGAGACTGTCCCCACGGGGAAACATCTGACTAATCCCCAACGCAATTTGGGTCATGGGTTCCTGATTGATATCAAAACTGTCCACCGGAAAATTGGCCGCCGTGAGGCTGACTTTGGGATCCGGCAACGTAGCCGCGGCGATGGCTTCATCGGACAACGCGTTCTGCCGATAGTGACTGCGAGCGAGCCAAGGATCGGAGGCAATGGCGAGCTTAATCGCTGAATCGAGTGTCAGCCGGCCGGAAACCTCCTGAGTGTAGCCATTGATACTCCCGAACATCAGCAGCAGAAGTAAAAAGTGAATTTTCATGTTCACTGCTCCGATCTTGATGAATAATGACAGGGGTGACAGTTCTTAGTACCGCTAGAACCCAAACCGCACACCGGCGACAGTTACGGTATTGGGTCGCCTGCGGCCGAGTGCTGGTTGCACCGAACAGCCTCAGTGTCCCCGCTCATTGAGGGGCATCTCTTGCTCATTCCTAGATGAAACGGTGATCCGGCAACGCCAATCAGCAACACCCTAACCGAAGGCCCCTGTCACTGACATGACGCAATGATGACAATGTTGTCATCTTCAGGTCATCTTTCTGTGGGTATCTGTCCGTTAGACTTGTCTATGAGTGTGCACGAAAGGAGAGATGCTGATGCGACTGTTGGTGGTTGAAGACGAAATCAAAACGGGGGATTATCCGCGGCAAGGCTTGACCGAAGCCGGATTCCTCGTCTCCTTGGCGCGCAATGGGCTCGATGGTCATCTTGATCTGGCCATGACGGAGAGCTTCGACTTGATCATTCTGGATGTCATGTTGCCGGATGTGGGCGGCTGGCGCATTGTCCAGTCGCTGCGCGAGGCTGGCCGTCAGACACCGGTGTTCACATTGCAGAGCCTACCGCTGGTAGAAGAACCGAAAGCGGGTTCGAGCCGGGTCGCCAAGGTCGCAGGTTTCAGCGTACATGCCGGTATCGTGGCAGAGGCGCATCAGCGTGACAAGCTGGAACGGCTGTGTCGGTATATCGCCCGGCCCGCGGTATCGGAGAAACGCCTGTCGCTTGTGGAGGATGGACGAATCCGCTACGAACTGAAAACGCCGTATCGGACCTCACCCGGTTACACGGGGTGTTCGCGCCGATGATTTTCCGAGCACCCCCCCCAGAATTCAAGAAACCGCAGCCATTGCGGTCGAAGCAAGGACCCGTATTGTTCGCTACTCCGAAATCCGTGTTCTTCCTGGAAAAAACCTCTACAGAAAGTAGAGCTCGCTGAGATGACGCGGTTCATACGGTGTTCCATGATACCATTGAGCACTATTTCTCGGCGTCCTTAAATCCTTCTGATACTTCTCGACTTTTGGTAAAAGGGCATTTATGCTTCTTATAAACTGAGGGCTTCGACCTGGCCCCCATAAAGTTGGCTTTTCCTCTCTTCTACCCACGCCTCTACCTCGTCCATCTCCCCCTTAAATAACACTCGACCCATGTCCCAAAGCTTTTCTTCCACATGACGGATGTCCAACGCAAAACTGGCTTGCGCAAAGCGCTCCTTCAAGCCATTGCCAAGACACTTCTCGCCATCGACCACAATATGGATACGTTGGGCTGTCCCCGGCGCAAAACCGCGTTTCGTGGCTTGCTCACGGGCCCAGTCCAACATCTTCTTGCGGGGGGCATAAGAGCCCCATACTTTCTTATTGAGCGGACCGTGTAATTTCCCCTCTGCCCCCTGTTTCAGGGTGTACATCACCACCAGCGTAATACTGCGCCCATTCTTGTCTTTACGCCCTTTGCCACGCCGCTTTCGCTTCTTCGATTGGCGCTTTATTTTACCTCGGTGACGCTGACAACCGCACGGACAACTTGGCTTGACCTGGCGTGGCCCTCGACGCTGTTTTAACTCCTCCTGACTCGCTGTGGGAGTCGCCTTGCCATCCACTTCAATGATCAGCACCTCACCTTCTTCACTCGGTGCGGGCGCTTGCTCGACATAGCCCCGGCCTCTCGACCCATCCCTAAAACCAGTTCCTGGATCGTCGCACTGCACGGCGACCCACCATAAAAGCACCGACGAGTAGGCAAGAGCCGCAGAAAGCGCTGGCCCGGAAACACCCATCAATTGGTACAGGGCGAAACCGCCCATTATCAAGGCTGCGGCGAATGAGACACCCGTAACTCCTGCGATAACAACTCCATGCCAAACCATTGCTTCAGCATCTCCCCATAGGCCTGCACCGGATGCCCGCGCTATAGCCGAGGACAAGCCACTACCAATTCCGCCGTTAGCCATCATCAGCATCAGCATCAGCACTGGAAAAACTACCGATACGCCTGCTAGAACACTTGCTCCGAGCGAACTAACGAAGTAAGTCTCTATCACTCCAACAAAGGTCTGAACCACTAGAACGGAAACCGTCGGCAGGGCTAATTTAACCAATACTGGCACTATAGGCCCCACCAGTATTTCAGCTGTTGCTTTGTGAGCTTGTGGTGCTTTATGTCGATTTTCGATTGGCGAAGTTTTAGTCATTACATTGGCTCCATATGGGGTTGCCAACCGCCACCAAGAGCCTTGAAAGCAGCGACCGCTGCGCGTGCGGATTCGGTTTGAGCCTGTGCTTGTCCATCGGAGGCACGCAATAAATTTTCGTCGGCTTGCAAGACTTCAATCAGGCTGACGACTCCTTTTTGGTATGCCGCAAACGAAGCGCCTCGTGCGCGGCCGAGTGAGTCCACTCCCTGGGCGAGTACAGCAGCCTGCTCCTCGCGCTTGACCAGGGCCGAAAAGGCGTTTTCTACGTCCTCAGTTGATCGTAGTACGGCAAGCCGATACGTAGCCAACATTTCGGCCTCCTGGCCCTTGGCCTGCTCGATCTGCGCGTTGATGCGCCCGAAATCGAACAGACGCCAGCGCAGGCCGAGCACGCCAGCAGCCTGACTGGCACCGCCACTGAACAGGTTGCCGCTCGACACCGATGTCGCGCTGCCGATCAGTCCGCTTAGAGAGAGCTTTGGATAGTACTCCGCGATGGCGCCGCCGATACGCGCGTTTGAAGCGGCCAGACGACGCTCAGCCACGATCAGGTCGGGCCGGCGCCTGAGCAGATCACCCGGCGTCCCCATCCCTGCGATCTTCGGCGAAGAAGGAATGAGCTGGATTTCGGCCAGTTCTGCCCGATGTGTGCCGGGTGGCGTGCCCAGCATCACGTCCAGTGCGTTCATGGCTGCATCCTGACCCGTTTCGAGGGCCGGTACGGAGGCCCGAACTTGAGCAAGCGCACCTTCAACCTGCCGCACTTGAAGTTCTGCGGCCAGCCCCTTGCCATAAAGGAGATTGATCATTGAGAGTAGTTTCTGCTGCGTCTGCACTTGTCGGCGAGCAACGTCGAGGCGGGTTTGCAGTCCGCGGATGCTGATGTATATATCGGCGGTCAGTGCCGCCACCGCCAGTCGTGTCGCGACCGCGGCAGCCTCCGAAGCTTGATACTCGGCTAGTGCCGCTTCCCGCCCGCGACGCAGGCCACCGAACAGATCCAGCTCCCAACTCGCGCCGAGATTGGCTTCATAAGTATTGCCGTAGCGGTCGAAATCGGGCGTCGAGTTCAGGACTTGCCCCAGTGGCGTTTCAACCGACTGGTAGGCCCTGGAAGCTTGGCCGCTGACGTTGCCGGAAGGCAGCAACGCGGCATTTGCCATCCAAAGTCCTGCGCGGGCCTGAGAGACGCGAGCGGACGCCTGTGCGAGATCGAGGTTCTGCTCCAGCGCAAGCATGACGAATCGAGTCAGTTGCGGGTCGCCGAAACCCTCCCACCACGCGAGGATGTCGGCACTCCCAGTGGCATGCCGTTGATCTACTGCCGCCTGCCCCAGGAAGCGTTCCGGCATGGGCATATCGGGCCGGGCGTAATCAGGGCCGACAGCGCAACCTGCCAAAAGACTGGCAACGATAAGTACGATAGGGGAGGATTTGGGAAACATGTTTTTTCCGAAATTAAGAGGCATAGCGCCCGATACGTGACTATATTACATATTGGTCACTCGTTGTCAATTGTTAAGTCCGGGGTTAAACTGCAAACCATGAGCAAAGAGAATACCTATCCCGTTTCGACTCGCGGCCCGGCTGATCATGATGTGCGGGATCAGATCGTTGCCGTAGCCACCGAGCACTTCAGCCGGTATGGCTATGAGAAGACGACCGTCTCTGATCTCGCCAAGGCCATCGGCTTTTCCAAGGCCTACATCTACAAGTTCTTCACGTCCAAGCAGGTCATTGGCGAGATGATCTGCGCAAACTGTCTGCGCCAGATCGAAGCCGAGGTTCGAGCAGCCGTTGACGAGGCCGATCGACCGCCTGAGAAGCTGCGGCGGATGTTTAAGGCGATCGTCGAGGCGAGCCTTCGGTTGTTCTTCCAGGATCGCAAGCTCTATGAGATTGCTACCTCGGCGGCAACCGAACGCTGGCAGGCGACCCGCGCCTATGAGGAACGCATCCAGAAGTTGCTTCAGGACATCCTGCAGGAAGGCCGGCAGACGGGGGATTTCGAACGTAAGACGCCCCTCGATGAAACGGTGATGGCAATCTACCTCGTCATGCGCCCTTACCTCAATCCGCTGCTCTTGCAACATAGCTTCGATTACATTGACGAGGCACCGGCACAATTGTCCAGCCTGGTGCTCCGTAGCCTATCGCCATAATATGTTAAGTGACTATTGACTTATTTAGTCACACGTTTCACAATAAGTCCCCTGATTAATTCATCAAGGGGACGCTCATGTTCCAACGCCGCCTCGTTACATTTACCGTCATCTGCGCCTTGCCGTTTGCGTTGGTCGCCTGCGGCGAAAAACCGCAACCCGATCCACGCACCGAAGCGCCGTTGGTGCGTGCAGCCACCGTCCAGAGGGCAGCTCCTGCGTTACGTTCGTTCACGGGAACCGTAGCCGCCCGGGTGGAGAGCGACCTGGGGTTTCGCGTCTCTGGCAAGGTGCTGGAACGGCTGGTGGATGCCGGGCAAACCGTCCAACGCGGCCAGCCACTCATGCGCATCGACCCCGTCGATCTAAAGCTTGCAGCGCATGCACAGCAGGAGGCAGTCGCCGCTGCGCGAGCCCGGGCGCAGCAGTCGGCGGATGATGAAGCCCGTTACCGCGACCTGCGCGGAACCGGTGCAATTTCGGCGTCTTCCTATGACCAGGTCAAGGCGGCAGCGGATGCTGCCAAAGCCCAGCTCAATGAGGCCGAGGCCCAGGCCGAGGTTGCCCGGAATGCGATCCGCTATGCAGAGCTTGTGGCCGATGGCGATGGCGTTGTCATGGAAACGCTGGCCGAACCCGGCCAGGTCGTCAACGCCGGACAAGTCGTAGTGCGCCTGGCTCACGCCGGACGCCGTGAAGCGGTCATCCAGTTGCCGGAAACCCTGCGCCCCGCGGTCGGTTCCGCCGGACAAGCCACACTGTTCGGCAAAGAAGGCGTTAGCGTTCCGGCCAAACTCCGGCAACTCTCGGATGCCGCGGATCGGCTGACCCGCACCTTCGAGGCGCGGTATGTGCTGGAGGGTGAACTGGCCAACGCGCCATTGGGCACCACGATCACCATCCAGATTCCGAATGGGCATGCGTCCATGCAGGATGGCTTACAGGTGCCGATCGGTTCACTGTTCGACGCAGGGAAGGGCCCGGGCGTGTGGATCATCAACGGCAAACCGGCAACGGTTTCCTGGCGGCCGGTCGAGGTCCAGCGCCTGGGTGACGATAGCGCGCGTATCGCCGGTCAGCTTAAGCGAGGCGACCTGATAGTCGCGCTCGGCGCGCACCTGGTGCGTGAAGGTGAGCAGGTGCGGGTGGACGGCCAGAATACCGTCGCCGCAGCTGGGGAAGTCCGTCCATGAGCGAAGGCCGTTTCAATCTGTCGGCGCTCGCCGTACGCGAGCGCTCCATCACCCTGTTCCTGATCTGCCTGGTCTCATTGGCCGGGGTCGTTTCGTTCTTCCAGTTGGGGCGGGCGGAAGACCCCGCCTTTACGATCAAGGTGATGACCATCATCACCGCCTGGCCCGGCGCTACCGCGCAGGAAATGCAGGACCAGGTCGCCGAGAAGCTCGAAAAGCGCATGCAGGAGCTGCGCTGGTATGACCGTACCGAGACTTATACGAGACCCGGTTTGGCCTTCACAACCTTGACCCTGCTCGACACCACGCCGCCTTCGGAAGTGCAGGAACAATTCTACCAGGCCCGCAAGAAGGTCGGCGACGAGCTCATCAACCTTCCGCCCGGCGTGATCGGGCCGATGCTCAACGACGAATACGCCGACGTCACCTTTGCGCTGTTTGCGCTCAAGGCCAAGGGCGAACCGCAACGATTGCTGGTACGCGACGCAGAGACGCTGCGCCAGCGGCTGCTGCACGTGCCGGGGGTGAAGAAGGTCAACATCGTCGGTGAGCGGTCGGAGCGTATCTATGTCGAGTTCTCCCATGAGCGCCTGGCAACGCTGGGCGTCAGCCCGCAGGACGTGTTTGCCGCGCTCAACAGCCAGAATGCCCTGACGCCGGCCGGCTCCGTGGAAACCGAAGGTCCGCGGGTATTCATTCGCCTGGACGGCGCTTTCGACACCTTGCAAAAGATTCGCGACACGCCGGTGGTGGCGCAGGGCCGCACCCTAAAGCTGTCGGACATCGCCATCGTCAAGCGCGGTTATGAAGACCCGGCCACTTTCCTGGTACGTAACGGCGGCGAACCGGCCCTGCTGTTGGGCATCGTCATGCGCGATGGTTGGAACGGGCTCGAACTGGGCAAGGCGCTGGGCAGCGAAGTCAGTGTGATCAACGCCGAGCTACCGTTGGGCATGAGCCTGACCAAGGTCACGGACCAGGCGGTCAACATCAGCGCCGCGGTCGATGAGTTCATGGTTAAGTTCTTCGCCGCGCTGCTGGTGGTCATGCTGGTGAGCTTCGTGAGCATGGGCTGGCGTGTTGGCCTCGTGGTCGCCGCAGCCGTGCCGCTGACATTGGCAGTGGTTTTCCTGGTGATGGCCGCGACCGGCAAGAACTTTGACCGCATTACCCTAGGGTCCCTAATTCTGGCGCTGGGTTTGCTGGTGGACGACGCCATCATTGCTATCGAGATGATGGTGGTGAAGATGGAAGAGGGCTTAAGCCGCGCCAAGGCCGCCGCCTATGCTTGGAGCCACACCGCCGCACCGATGCTCGCGGGCACACTGGTGACGACGGTCGGCTTCATGCCCAATGGCTTCGCCCGTTCCACTGCTGGCGAATACACCAGCAACATGTTCTGGATCGTCGGCATCGCACTGATCGCGTCCTGGGTCGTCGCGGTGGTTTTCACGCCCTACTTGGGAGTCAAATTGCTGCCTGACCTTAAAAAGGTTGAAGGTGGTCACGACGCACTCTACGACACTCCACGATACAACCGCTTCCGCCAGTTGCTTAAGCGCGTTATCGCAGGAAAATGGTTAGTCGCCGGTTCGGTAGTGGGTCTTTTCGTCCTGGCCGTGCTCGGTATGGCGGTGGTCAAGAAGCAGTTCTTTCCGATCTCCGATCGGCCCGAAGTGCTGGTCGAGGTGCAGATGCCCTATGGCACCTCGATCACCCAGACCAGTGCCGCCACGGCGAAGGTGGAAGCCTGGCTGGCTGGGCAGAAAGAAACCAGGATCGTCACAGCTTACGTAGGTCGGGGCGCACCACGCTTCTTCTTCTCAGTGGGTCCTGAGCTGCCTGATCCATCGTTTGCCAAGATCGTGATCCGCACAGACAACCAGGACGAACGCGAGGCCTTGAAACACCGGCTGCGCCGGGCAATCACCGATGGCCTCGCCGCCGAGGCGCATGTGCGTGTTACCCAACTCGTGTTTGGCCCGTATTCGCCGTTTCCGGTCGCCTATAGGGTCACTGGTCCGGACCCCGATAAGCTGCGCGACATCGCGGATGATGTCCAGCAGATTATGGAGGCCAGTCCGATGATGCGCACCGTCAACACCGACTGGGGTACGCGCACGCCCGTGCTGCACTTCACCCTGCAGCAGGACCGCTTGCAGGCCGTGGGATTGACCTCCAGTGCCGTGGCGCAACAGCTGCAATTCCTGTTGAGCGGCGTGCCACTGACTACCGTGCGCGAGGATATTCGTACGGTGCAAGTCGTCGCACGTTCTGCCGGCGACGTTAGGCTCGACCCGGCCAGGATCGGCGATTTCACGCTGGCTAGCGCCAACGGGCAGCGCATCCCACTGTCGCAGGTGGGCGAGGTCGATGTGCGCATGGAGGAGCCGATCCTGCGTCGCCGTGACCGCTTACCGACAATCACCGTGCGGGGCGACATCGCCGAAGACTTGCAGCCGCCGGATGTATCAACGGCCATCACCCGGCAACTCCAGCCCATCATGGAAAAACTGCCGGGCGGTTACCGCATCGAGGAGGCCGGTTCCATTGAAGAGTCGGGTAGGGCATCGAAAGCCATGTTGCCGCTGTTCCCAATCATGCTGGCCATCACTTTGCTAATCATCATTTTTCAAGTGCGCTCGATCTCTGCAATGGTCATGGTGTTCCTGACCAGCCCGTTGGGGCTGATCGGTGTCGTGCCGACCCTGATTCTGTTTCAGCAGCCTTTCGGCATCAATGCACTGGTCGGACTGATTGCACTGTCGGGAATCCTGATGCGCAACACACTGATTCTAATCGGGCAAATCCGCCACAATGAACAGGCGGGACTGGCTCCGTTCCACGCGGTCGTCGAGGCCACCGTGCAGCGTAGCCGGCCGGTGATTTTGACCGCATTGGCGGCGATCCTAGCCTTCATCCCGCTGACCCATTCGGTGTTCTGGGGAACGCTCGCCTACACGCTGATCGGTGGCACTTTCGCGGGAACGATCCTGACCCTGGTGTTTCTGCCGGCGATGTATTCCATCTGGTTCAAGATAAGGCCCAGCAACGGCCGTTAATTCCTACCTTTTCCCTGTTTACTTTTTTCGAGAGGAAGCGTTATGTCGAAATCAAAAGTTGTTCTAGTCACCGGCGTCTCATCAGGCATCGGACGTGCCACCGCAGCAAAGTTTGCCAAACGGGGTTGCAAGGTATTCGGCACCGTACGCAACCTTGAGAAAGCGAGCCCATTACCGGGAGTCGAGCTTATTGAGATGGATGTCTGCGACGAGGCTTCTGTTCAGCAAGGCATCCAATCCATCGTTGCCAATGCCAAACGTATTGATGTGCTGGTCAACAATGCTGGAACGACCATAATCGGCGCGGTGGAGGAAACATCAACTACCGAGGCGGCATCACTGTTCGATACTAATGTCCTCAGTATTCTGCGCACGGTACAGGCGGTACTCCCGCATATGCGGGTACAGCGCAGTGGAAGAATCGTTAATGTCAGCTCGGTGCTCGGTTTTCTTCCAGCTCCTTATATGGGGCTTTATTCGGCGTCCAAGCATGCTGTGGAGGGGTTATCTGAAACCCTGGATCATGAGGTACGCCAGTTCGGCATCCGTGTAACACTGGTCGAGCCGTCTTTTACCAAGACCAACCTTGACCTCAATGCGCCTCAGACAAGCTCAAAAATCGCTGACTATGACCGCGAGCGTGACCTCGCATCGCGCGCTTTCGTCAACAGTGTCAAAGGTGCTCCCGAACCCGATGGTGTGGCAAACACGATCGTCGAAGCGGCGCTTGGTGCCCGGCGCATGCGTCGCACGCCGGCCGGACAGGCATCATTGCTGAGTAAGTTACGCCGCTTTATGCCTGCTGGCCCCGTCGATGCACAGCTTAAGAAAAACCTTTGGACTTAGCTGAGATCCTCGCCCAGACGTCACGGCCAGAGTTCGATGAGCTTTCGTTTTTGAAAATATTAGGCATGCAGTGATCAGGAGACCCCGTGACCCCAGCGACCATCGACTGGACTGCCCAGCAAGAAGCCTCACGGCAACGTTCGATTGCAGGCGGCGGCAAGCCTGGTCTCGCCCGAATGGAACAGCTCGCCGGCAAGACCGGGCGCGAGATTCTCGAAGCCAGCGATGCCTCCGCCTGTTCTGTCATCTGAGGTAAGAGTTGTTGGGTGAAAAGCGCATTGCGCTCATTCAGGCGTTGCAGTTGTACAATGACTGCATCTAATTCCGCCATCAGCTGTCGTGCCAACAACTGTTTGTCGGACTGGCTCGCCTCGGCCCTGGCTACGGCGGCACTGACTTCCTTGTCCTGGCGATTGCCGGTGAAAATGGGTAAATCGAAGCTCACACCCATGGAAAAAAAGTCAGCCCGGTCACGCCCCGTGGGATCGTCGGCTCGATACCCATACTGGGCGCTGATGCCCCATTCCGGCTTGTACTTCTGGTGCGCCAGCTCAACACCGGTGGTCATGGCTTGGGTCGCCTGCGGTCGAGTCCTGGTTGCATCGAACAGCCTCAGTGTCCCCGTTAATTGACGGGCATCTCTTGCTCATTCCTGGATGAAACGGTGATCCAGCTACGCCAATCAGCAATACCCTAACCAAAAGCCCCTGTCACTGACATGACGCAATGATGACAATGTTGTCATCATTGCGTCATGTTTCTGTGCGCATCTGTCCGTTAGACTTTATGTAGGGGTGTTCACGAAAGGAGAGACGCTGATGCGACTGTTGGTGGTTGAAGACGAAATCAAAACGGGGGATTATCTGCGGCAAGGCTTGACCGAAGCCGGATTCCTGGTCTCCTTGGCGCGCCATGGGCTCGATGGATATCATCTGGCCATGACGGAGAGCTTCGACTTGATCATTCTGGATGTCATGTTGCCGGATGTGGACGGCTGGCGCATTGCAGAGCCTACCGCCGGTAGAGGCACCGAAAGCGGGTTCGAGCCGGGTCGCCAAGGTCGCAGGTTTCAGCATACATGCCGGTATCGTGGCAGAGGCGCATCAGCGTGACAAGCTGGAACGGCTGTGTCGGTATATCGCCCGGCTCGCGGCGTTGGTTCCCAAACCACGCGTCAGCCTCACTCGCTTCCACGGGGTGTTTGCGCCGAACAGCCCACACCGGATACCAGTGACGCCCGCCAAACGAGGCGGAGGCCGCAAGCGTAACGCTGAGGAAGCGGGTCCATGCCAAACACCCGCTTCAATCGTTGTGCCCATGTCATCGAGGCGCGGCGTTCGCCGGGCGTTTGATCTTGTGTCTCATTAGGCGCTTTGACCTAGTTGCCTTAACAGTAGATCCATGACTATTAGATCCCAGCCTTGGCTGGGTAAACCTTCTCCATATCGGTGTGAGTAGTTCAAGAGCCTGTGACATCTAAGATTACGGACTATGAGAGAATTTGAGTTCATTGGCTGAATATTGCGGATAATTTGCGGGCACGAGCAAATGGTTCAGAAACTGTTAATATCTTTAATATCGAGGCTAAATCCCAAAAGATGAAGGACAGCGAAAAGAAGGGGTTAACTCGCAAGTCATCGCGCCGTGAAATCGACGCCTTTCTCGGCAAGGTCGCGGCCGCCCCAACCATTAAGCCTGCGGGCAGCCGTGGCCGGCTCATGTTTGCGATGGATGCTACGGCGAGCCGTGAACCGACTTGGGATCAGGCCTGTCATATTCAGGCACAGATGTTTGTGGAAACAACCGCCCTGGGCGGTTTGGATATTCAACTTTGCTATTACCGCGGCTATGGCGAATTCCATGCCAGCCCCTGGTTGTCACAGTCCGATGATCTGCTCAAGCGGATGACTTCGGTATACTGTCTGGGCGGACACACACAGATCGAAAAGGTGTTAACACATGCCGTTAAGGAAACCCTTCCAAAAAAGGTTAATGCCCTGGTTTTTGTAGGAGATTGCATGGAAGAGGATGTTGACCGGTTGAGTCGACTGGCGGGCAAACTCGGCATCCATGGAGTTCCGGCGTTTCTGTTCCATGAGGGCCATGATTCCATTGCCGAAAAAGCCTTCAAGCAGATTGCAAGGCTGACAAACGGGGCTTATTGTCATTTTGACGCCGCCAGCCCCCAACATCTAAAGGACCTGCTTAGTGCTGTCGCGGTCTACGCGGCGGGTGGACGCCGGGCCCTTGAGAACTTTAGCCGACGTAAAGGTGAGCTCGTCAAGCAACTCATTCATCAGGTTACAAAATAGGACCAGGCTTCGAATCAGGCTGTAAGTCGCCGGGGCGGCGGTCATCGTTCCAACCTCTCCCGTCAAGGGCTGAGGGGACTAAATAGAACAAATTTATTCAAATGGCCGCAACGATGACCAAGGCCGCTGTAAGCCAAAGATCAGAGCCGCCAATTTCCAGTATTCGGTCCACAGCCTTAAGGCCGGAACGGCTACCGTAAAAGGCGAAGTAACGTTCGCGGCGATGGCCATAACCCCTTGAATATCTGGCCTTTGAAACCATTATGCTAAGTATCACAGCAACCCGCGATATGCATCTGAATATTTGAACAGGGATTTCCATTGCGTGCATTAATCTTCCTGCTGGCTGTCATTGTAATCTATCTGTTTCTGCGCTGGCTCTTCAGGCAACCTCCGGGCACGAGGTTTCAATTCGCCGCCGTCGTCGTCGCCGCGGGCCTGATTTTCCTGGCTGCAACCGGACGCCTTCACTGGTTGGCCGCGTTTTTCGCCGCGCTGTTCCTCTTTGCGCTTCGTTTACTGGGCCTGATCGGTTTTCTTCCCCTCATCCAGCGTGTGGCTAACCAATATAGGACGGCACACTCGGTGGGTGGACCGACCCCTGGCCAACATTCCAATGTGGAATCGGCGTTCCTGCGGATGTCACTCAATCACGATACAGGCGAAATATACGGTGAAGTCTTAGAGGGGCGCTTCAGAGGAAGACAGCTGGCCGAGATGACGCTGGATGAGCTTTTGGAGCTCTATGAGGAATGCCGCAATGAGGACGAGGAGTCCGCAGTCCTGTTACAGGCTTACCTGGAGCGTGCGCATGGCGATGATTGGCGTGAACAGGTCGAAGCCGGTCGTGCGGGAGCCTCCCAACCGCCAAGTGATTCCAGCCAGATGACACGGAAGGAAGCGTTTGAAATTCTTGGACTTACACCGCAGGCAACAGGCGACGACATCATTAAGGCGCATCGACGATTGATGCAGAAACTTCACCCTGACCGCGGGGGTTCCACCTATCTGGCCGCGAAGATAAATCAGGCGAAGGGTGTGCTGCTAAGTCACTGATAAGTTGCTGAAATAATGGGCGCGCGGGCTTCGCCCCTGCTAGGTATCACGGAATTAATAGAAGAAGCCAATCAGCTACACCCTAACCAAAAGCCCCTGTCACTGACATGACGCAATGATGACAATGTTGTAATCTTCAGGTCATCTTTCTGTGGGCATCTGTCCGTTAGACTTTTCTATGAGTGTTCACGAGAGGAGAGATGCTGATGCGACTGTTGGTGGTTGAAGACGAAATCAAAACGGGGGATTATCTGCGGCAAGGCTTGACCGAAGCCGGATTCCTAGTCTCCTTGGTGCGCAATGGGCTCGATGGTCATCATCTAGCCATGACGGAGAGCTTCGACTTGATCATTCTGGATGTCATGTTGCCGGATGTGGACGGCTGGCGCATTGTCCAGTCGCTGCGCGAGGCTGGCCGTCAGACACCGGTGCTCTTCCTCACCGCGCGAGATAGCGTGAACGACCGTGTTAAGGGGCTGGAACTGGGTGCCGACGATTATCTGGTCAAACCCTTTGCCTTCGCCGAGCTGCTGGCTAGGGTGCGCACACTACTGCGTCGCGGTAGCACGCCGGTCATGGCGGACCAGCTTAAAATTGCCGATCTCACGCTGGATCTACCCAGACGCCGCGCGATGCGCGCAGGCCGCAAAATTGCCCTTAGCCAGAAAGAATTCAGCTTATTGGAACTCCTGGCGCGGCGTCAGGGTGAAGTACTGCCCCGTTCGCTGATCGCCTCCCAGGTGTGGGACATGAATTTCGACAGCGACACCAATGTCATCGACGTGGCGATCCGGCGGTTACGCGCCAAGATCGATGATGATTTCGAACCCAAGCTGATCCACACGATACGCGGTATGGGGTACAAGCTCGAGCTGGAAAACGATGGATGATACGTCGGCGTAATTCCCGGCCGATTTCGTTAACGCTGCGGGTATTGCTGTTTGTCACTGCCGCCATTGGCCTGAGTCTATTACTCAATGCCGCTTTGATATTATCGTCCATCAAGCATCACTTCGTTGAGCAGGATGCCGACGAGCTACGGGTCATTACCCAGTCCATCGCGCATGTGTTAAGACAGGCGAACCGGAATGCAACCCAACTCAGTGACGCTTTAGCTCATGCGGTTTCCGGCCACCACGGCGTCTATTACCAAGTCGAAAACAAAGCCGGTCAGCTTTTGTTTCGCACTCAAGGAACCGAGTTTGCCCAATCCACCGAATCTTTTCCTCCCGTTCAAGTCATTAACGGGGACAGTTTGCGGATTTGGCAAAGCGCTGGAAAACACTATCGAGGTGTGGTCACCTCCGTGTCGAGCGGATCCGAGAAATATCGAGTCACGGCGGCTATCGACATGGACTTTCACCTGCAGTTCCTGATCGTCTTTCGCGAAAGCCTCTGGCTGATCATGCTGGGAACCGGGGTGGTGACACTACTAGCTGCCTGGTTCAGTATTCATCAAGGTCATTTGCCACTGCGCGGTTTGAGTCGCAGTATGCGTGAAATACAGGCCAACCGGCTCCATGTGCGCGTCGATCCCGATACCGTGCCCATTGAGCTGCAAGAGTTGGTGCACTCCTTCAACCACATGATTGGCCGTCTTGAAGAAGGATTCGAACGACTTTCGCACTTCTCCTCCGACATCGCTCACGAACTGCGGACGCCGCTGACCAATCTCATTACGCAAACGCAGGTGACGCTGAGCAAGGCCAGAGAGCCGGAGGCTTATCGGGAGCTGCTCTATTCCAGTCTGGAGGAATTGGAGCGCCTGGCCAAAATGGTCGGCGACATGCTCTGGCTGGCCAAATGCGATAATGATCTGATCAAACCGGTATTGGCGCCCCTAGACTTGGCACAGGAATTCCGCGAACTGTTTGATTTTTTCGGTGCGCTTGCCGCTGAAAACAGCATAGAGCTTGCATTGGAAGGGCATGCTCCCGAGATCGAAGCTGATCGAGATTTATTGAGGCGCGCCCTATCCAACCTACTGTCCAACGCCATACGGCACACCCCCGTAGGAGGAACCGTACGAGTTCGCCTCGCAGTATCCGAAGATGGATTGGTCAGGGTTTCGGTCGCTAACCCTGGGATCGACATTCCCCCCGAGCACCTATCCAAACTGTTTGATCGCTTTTACCGGGTCGATCCTTCGCGGCAGCGACAAAGCGAAGGGGCAGGCTTGGGGTTGGCAATAGCTAAGTCCATTATCGAGTCCCACGATGGGCATCTCAGGGTACAATCCGGCCGTGGCATAACGAGCTTTGCTTTCACCTTGCCCGGCCTAAAGTAGCGGTAGATCCAAGAGCGAATGTTAAGGGCAATCACGGCATTTACACCGTGTCGATTCAATTAAAGGTTGGTGGTCTCTTCAGCCCTTTAAAGGTGGCAAATTATTCGTAGAATAATGCATTTGTGTAATGGGGCCTCGGGGGACAAAAGTTACGAAATGTCTCAAAATCAAGCATCAGCTCAATGACTTTGCTTTGCAGGACAAACTTTATATGATGGCTCAGCAAGCGAGCCTTCGAGAGCACAGACGCTCGATGCGCCGCCAGGGCGCCTCTTCAATCGGGGTATGGCGATGCGACGGCTTACGCTCATCGGCAAACGCCAGGCTTGCACCGGCCGATAGCCACGTAGGCCACGATTGCGCTTGAGTTCGCGGCTGATGGTTGATGGACTCCGATTGAGCTCATCGACTATCCGATTGTGTTCATATCCCGGTTTCAAAAAGGTGTGAATCTGGTATCGTTCCACTTCGGTCAGTTGGGTATAGCTCATTTGCAATTTCCTTTGGCGAGAAAGTGGCACGGACTATACCCGCCGGCCAACTCGCTAGAAAATTGCTCCTGCGAGTTGAATTCAGGCTATCGATAAACTAGTAATCGCTGATTAGCGACATGTAATGCGATTAGGTGGAATACAAAAGTAGACGCACAATATATAATGGGGCTGCAGATAGTGTTACTACAGTGATTATTTTACACCCCTGCGAAAGTGGCGGAATTGGTAGACGCGCTGGTTTTAGGTGCCAGTGGGGTAACCCGTGAGAGTTCGAGTCTCTCCTTTCGCACCATCATATAATAATCGAGCGAAGCTCTATTCAGAGATCGTAATTCTGTGGCTGTTTAGGAGCGATGACCTATTCCCACGAGGTTTTTGTCAATGCATGTTACCGTAGAAGCAACCAGTGACTTAGGTCGTAAAATGACCGTTGAAGTTCCTGCTGATAGAATCGACCCGGAGGTTGAAAAGCGCCTTGAGTCTATGCGGAAACGCGTCAAGATTCATGGATTTCGCCCAGGTAAAGTGCCATTCAAAGTTGTCAAACAACGATTTGGGAGCCAAGTACAGCGTGAAGTCGTCAATGAAGTGTTAATAGCTACCTACCAAGAAGCTGTAACACAGGAAAATCTTCGTGCAGTGGGCGGTCCCCATATCGATATCGAGGCAAATGTTTTAGAAGCGGGCAAGGGATTAACCTACACCGCAACATTTGAAATATTGCCAGAGATCATATTCGCTCCATTCGACTCAATGGAGATTACTACTCCCGTGGCGGAAGTGAGCGAGCTTGATATCGATAATATGATCGAGAAGCTTCGGAGCCAACGCAAGACTTGGGAGAAGGTTTCGCGCAGTGCGGAAACTGGAGACCGGGTAGTGATCGATTTTGAGTCACGGGTTGACGACGAAGTCGTAGATAGTGGCAAAGGCATTAGCGTTGAATTGGGTAGTGGACGGCTACTGGCAAACCTAGAAGATCAATTAATTGGTACGAGTGAAGGGGATATCAAGAATCTGCAGGCTACGTACCCTGAAAACTATTCACAAAAAACGCTGGCAGGCAAGATGGGCATGTTCACGGTTCATGTGAAGGAGACATTAGCGGCGGTGTTGCCTGATGTCGATGATGAGCTGGCCAACTCGTTTGGGATAACTACCGGTGGGCTTCAACAGTTTCGACAGGAAATCCGTAAAACTATGGAACGGGAAGTCGTGCAGAAAACTAAAGATAATATAAAGGACCAAATAACATCATCTCTGTTAGCACTCAACCAAGTAGAACTACCAGAAATCATGGTTCGGGAAGAATTCAGCCGCGCCCGACAGCAAATGATGAAGATGCTTGGACAATCGGATGAAAGCAAGTTTCCGGATAAGCTCTTCGATGAAGAGGTCCGCAAGCGTTTAGCAATTTCTATACTCCTAAATGAAATTATTAGGACACAGGAGATTAAATTGGATCCGGCTATCGTGGAAGAGGTGCTGGAACGCGTTGCAGCCAATTATGAAGATCCTGAAAGTATCATTCGACATTACCGTAGCAGTGAGCAACACATGGCTCGTATCAATGCGTTAGCATTGGAAGAACAGGTTATTAAGTGGGTCTTGAATAAAGCAGCAGTAAGTGAAAAACACATGAGTTACAATGAGTTAGTATTTCCTGATCTGTCGGAGACGAAATCATGATTGAGTTGGGTTCCGAAAAAAGTATACCAAGTCCCAAGGCGCTTAACCTTGTTCCTATAGTAGTTGAGCAGACGGCGCGTGGTGAGCGCGCGTATGATATCTATTCTCGATTGCTTAAGGAGCGTGTGGTATTCGTTGTGGGCCCAATAGAGGACTATATGGCTAATCTTGTAGTGGCGCAGCTACTCTATCTAGAATCGGAAAATCCAGATAAGGATATCTCGGTGTACATCAATTCTCCCGGCGGATCGGTTACGGCTGGCATGGCGATCTATGACACCATGCAGTTCACCAAGCCGGATGTTAGCACTTTGTGCGTTGGGCAAGCGGCCAGTATGGGGGCTCTACTATTAGCCGGAGGAACAGCGAAAAAACGCTATGCTCTTCCCCACTCCCGGGTGATGATTCATCAACCACTAGGCGGGTTCCAGGGGCAAGCATCCGATATCGATATCCATGCGAAAGAAATACTCAAGATACGGGAACAACTGAATGTAGTACTCGCCAAACATACGGGCCAGAATGTCGAAAGAATCCGAAAAGATACCGAACGTGACAATTTTATGAGCGGTGAGGAAGCTCGCTCATACGGCCTTATAGATCAGGTATTGACACATCGCGGTACAGAGTAAGTTCGCGGAATGCCTTTATTTATTACGAGTGCGTTTATAGAGGCAACTAGCAGGGGTACATAATTTCAATAGTTGCAAGTTGAGCAGATAGGAACCCGAAGCCTGTGAATAAGAACGTACCGTTACTCCCAATGATCATTACCGAGTAGGCAAATGAAAAATCCGGAGAGGGTGGATGATGTGCTCAGCCCATTAGGGCCTAACCTTTAATGATATCTACCGCTTTGCTGCAACTATGTTAGAATCGAATATCAAGTGTAACGGTCACGGGCGGTCTTACGTGCATGATGACCATTTTGTTTAAGGTCTTTTTTGTGCAGCCGCGCCGCTGTGTTTAGCATTTGCGGTCCGCTCGGCTTGGGGGCAACCATGAGTGATCAGGCTGTACGCGGTAAGCGGGCCTTTGGTCGAGAATAAAGATGGGTGGGGAGCAGATTAATTAGAGCTTCGCTAAGCTATTACCAAAGGCGCGGGGGTGTCTAGTAAACTGAGTCGCTGTTTTTCAAATGGCTACCCGATCTCCAAAGAGAATGGCGAATTGATTCAAAGCGGCTTTCCAAATGTGGATCGGTTGACTCCATTTTTCGTCACGTTGTCAAGCTCAGAAATTGCCGTTTCTTAATCTTTAGTCCTCAGCATCCATTGTGGTGGTTTACCAGCAAGTTTGCGCGGTTTCCATTCCTGAGATCGTTTTTTGCCCAAGATGATTAAGATCGAGCGAACCGCAATCAGTATCGTTGAGCTGGTCATTTTGTGGGGCAGCCGTCAGCGTGAATCCGCTGCATGGCATGGCCGGACCCGCCGCACAGCCCGTTGGAGTTGCATCACACCGTACCAACCATCTTCTGTGATTACGTTATTGGCACCATAACCCAACGCGCTCATGTTTAGCGCATACGAATTATTCTCCGTAAAAAATCGCTCTTGTTTGCCTTGGGCTTCCAGCAACAGCGACTTACCTTCGACGCGACGAGCCTTTCGAACTTGGTTGAGGTATGTGGGATATGCGATTGTAGCTATAATTGCAACAATCGCGAGGGTTATCATGAGCTCAATAAGGCTAAATCCTGTAGATCGGCGCCTTTGCCGTCGGCATGACTTTACCGTAACACCGCTAATCATCGTTCTCTAACATTCCATTCGCAGAGCTGTCGAACCATAACCGAATCAGGTTTGACTAGCTGAAGCGTATTTTTTCTTCCAGAACTTCCGCTAGCTCATTTAATTCGACGGAGATTCCCCCAAACGCATCATCTT
>CAVSWL010000024.1:0-36029 GCA_963731655.1 uncultured Gammaproteobacteria bacterium
ATCGCGTAGGCGAATCGTTTTAAGAAAGTCGACCCTTAAAAACTACGGAATCGAGTGGGAGCACAACAGGATATGCGGCAATCAATTCAGAATCACGCATTTAAACTGCACCAAACGATAGAAGCCAGATTCATGACCGGCTTGGTAATGGTCTGATATCAAGTTTGTAATAGTATTCCCAAAGCTCCTTAAACCCCTCCCTCAGAGTCGCATCCTTGTACCATGGTTTGACCCCCAAATTAAAGTGCAGCACTTTGACGTTTAAATCATGGAATTGCAGTCCATGGCGATTATTATTCCTCAAGAGTTTAAGCCGTCCATCTTCCTGAACAACTTCGAGTGCTCGGGATACACTACTTCGATTTTTCTTTCTGGCTCCATCCACTTTAGATTTTGTGTGAATTCGTGTTGCATTATATTCGAAACCGATACGATGAAACTTAATGTTGTGTTCCGCTAACAACAAGCTTAACAGATCCTGGTCTGGGAACATTAACCGTTTATAGAGAGGCGTATATTTTTCCAGACCGCTTTTCAGCTCAACCAACCTTGCTTTTAGTATACCTAGCAATCCCGCATTAAGCCGGAAATAGGTAAACAGCTTTATAAGCTCTTGATAAAACCATCGTTACCACGAATACACTGTAGTACCTGGTTTCCTCCGACGTATTTTGCAATTCGATATATCGATTGCATCGAGTGTTTTTTGTTCATTAAGACCTTTGAGGGATCCATAGGTGCACAGACGATCTTTCCCGAATCAACCAGTTCGAATACCGGTGAAAGATCCTCGAGCACCAGCATATCTGCATCCAAGTAGAGCAACGATTCAAAAGGCGCCGCATCAATGTCGAATAATGCATAGCAACAACCAAATCGCTTGTGGTTGAAGGGAATGGTTCTGTTAACAGAAAGAACGGTTGCCCCCAAACTTTCAAGAGACCGAACCTGATCAACCGTGAGACCTTGATCCAAAACGGCAACGGGTACTGGAAAATTTCTAGCGATACTCTTAAGTAACGCAACGATCCCCATAAAATACTTCTCGTCACCTAGCGTTACAATGCCATGATTTTCCATCTTTATCGCGTTTTCACGTTCAGTCCGGCAGGCTCCTAGATGTGTATTTTTAGGAGTCACAAAATCCGCCGCATTATGTCTTCTATTGTCTTTGATGGAGTAAGGTAATCGTCAAAGGTTGTGGCATTCAGCTCACTGAGATGGTCTAGCTTACCGGGCTGTGCTAGTAATCGCTCAACATTGTCGGCAATTTCCACAGGATCTTCGAAATTGAATTGATCTTTCAAGTGCTCATGCTGATAGAGTGACGCTTGATTTCTGAGTCGGTGACCAATTACAGGCAATCCCATAGCCAGGTATAGAGAAAACTTTTGCGACAAGCAATCATGAAGTCCACGCACATAGATTACGATTTTTGCGAGGGCCAGATTTCGAATATAGTCGCGATAGGTATACCGTGGCATTTGGAACCGCTGGTACTCTGATGGAAGGTCTTTGGTAGCTGCAAAACCCACTAATGCCCGAATTCCAGAACGACGAGTTAACTCTTTTAGGATTTCGTATCGTTCCTCCACGTGGTGATGATGGTGCTCCCGATACCGATAACTTGTGACGAAAAAAACATCATATTTTTTCTTGGCTTTTCGGTATCCTCGGATTGCATCGAGCGATAGATGGTTTTTAACTTCACGAAGTTTTATTCTGGCTCCAACGCCTGACCATTTGCTTGCTTCGGACGGAAACAAACAACTTTGTATCGTTAATCGTAGAGAAGGTCTTATGGAAAGCATTTGGGTTACCGGAAATATCTTGGTGGCGTGTTTTTTGAGTAGAGCATCCTCATTGATAGAATTTTGGTTATAGTTCATCTTGAAATAGTAATCCACCTTTTCAAGAATCGGAAGATGGTAACCTCCGCGCTTTACTATAGGATCTGCCTTATTCATGTCGTGCGCATCAATGCAGAGCGTTATGTCCTTGCCATCATATTTCACGCTAAAAAGAGACATTGAAAACAGGATATGACGCCAATCATCGTCCATAACTGCTGAACGCAGTGGTTCAGGAATATCCCTTTTTATACTTAACTTGTAGTTATATTTCTTTTGATTAGCAAGAAATCCATTTAAGTAGAAACTCGACCAATACGGCCGAGCAAAATCATAATAATAAATCTTGTTCATTGACTAAATATACTGTGATCAGAGTTTCTGTTGTTAGATAAAAGATATCTGAGACTGATTACAGTGTGACTGCCGGATCTACATATAGATGCCCCAGCGGCAGAGCAATCATTTAACGGAGCAGATACTCATTTGCGATTCCAGGATGGGAGAGCATATTTCCGTGAATCTCAACGACTTGTGGGCTACACTTCGAATTCAAACAGAAACCTCACCTGGATTGCGCGTGGATTCTCAATAAAAAAGATTCGCCCAACAGCCAACCGTGTTTCTTTTCAAATGCTTAGGTTTTATAGGGACGCAGATACTTGTCCAATATAATTTTCGCCTACCCGTACACCCACGGCAATAACCTAAATGCATTGAGAAAAACAGAAACATTGCTCCCCAATCGATCGGTCACAATCTCGCTCAAATTGGTACCTACAATTTATTCTGGATACCCTTACAGAGTAAGACTATGTTCCCTAATTGTAGGAGTGTATTGGTGTGGCTCCGCCTCAATCTGTCCTTCGGTCAACTTGCGAAGTGCAACATTAAATTTATCGTAGGCAATCTCCATCACTGTGGGATCACAAGTAAACCAGAAGTTCATTCTTCTCCTGAGCTTGTGGATCTCGACACAGAACTCGGTTTCGTTTATACCTTCATAAAGAAACGCCTTTGAGATGAGAGTGCCTCTAGCACCTATACGCGCATATTGGGCGTAGACTAGATCGGAAGGTATGGGAAGTGACTCGTCCATCGCCCGGCCCACATGGCCGCACGACAACCGCTTGCCCGAACTTAGGATAAGATCGGATATGTGTTGCAATACATTGGTGGTCAAAACGCAGAACCGGTTCGGTAACCCCATACTTAAGCTAAGGTCGTTGATTCCAATATGGATCTCGTCAATCTCGTCGATAGCAAGGAGAGCATCGAGATTACTTACGGCATCAAAGTTCTCCAGCAGTGGAATCACCTTGGCGCGCCCGTCAACGATACGGAGGAACGTCTGTACATCCTCTGCCGATCGAAACATAGGCAGCATGATCACTTTGACACCAATGTCGATCAAGTGGTCTATTTCTGGCGTCGAGAGTGCGTGCAAGGGGTTTGAACGAGCAAATAGATCAGCCTTCTTCAAGGTCTTGGCGATATCGGCTAACAGTTTGTCATCATGATGGGAAATCCAAGTTCCAAGTCCAGCTTGGCGCTCCTTTTTACCAATGCGTTCTAAGTCGACACCAACTCGATCCACTCCAGCTTTGTCGGCAAATTCCGCAAGCTCTGTGCTGCTTACCCACATTGTCAGAAGTACTGGTAGGCGCCGTGGATCGATCGCTTCGCAACGCGCGTTGAAGACGTTTGACATTGAAAGTCTCCATCAAAACTTGAATGGAATCTCTGGGGTATCCAACGGTAACCGCCATTCATCGGGATTTTCGTAATCGTAGGCGGCGTCGGACATATTCATAAAACTGCTGCGTTCAGAACTCATAAGGTTCTGAAAGCCATGCCAGACCCCCGGCGGAAATCCCACCACAATGGGTCGCAGCGGAGACATATTGAATTCATTTACCATTCGGTAAGTAGAAGATTCTTTTCGACCATCGCACAGTACCAGTTTGATCATGCCCGAAGGACAGACGATGTTATCCCATTTGGTTTTATGCATATGCCAGGCTGTTAATGCGCCTGGGTTAAGATTGACGTGTACAATGTGCGCAATGGGTCGCTCACAGAAAGACCAGTCATCTCGAAAATACTCGGATACGTAGGAATGATCCGAAGTCACGTTTTTAAATTCCCGAACTCTAACCCCATCTATTAGGTCCATTACCGGCTTCCAGTCTGAGCTTACCCGTTGCTTTTCTTTCTCAGGTACAGCGATACTGCTCATGAGTGTTCTCCTCCTTCAATGGGCAATGATCACGTTGATGGACGGTTTCATCATTAATTCTGAAACATAAAATGCCCGCCCCAATGATGATTAGACGGCTGGCATATTTCCGGACATCCGCGATGGTCTCTCGATTAACCTTTCCTGGTTGATAAAACGTTTTGCTATAGCCAGCAAGCGAAAATCCTGCGTTGGTAGCGAACTCGCTGTGAGGAATCGCGACCAGCGCTGGGAATAGTTAATACAAAAGCAATGCCGAACTCAGGGACGACACTGTCGCGCAATACTTATTAAGCTTCCTGCAGGAAATTTCACGGAAAAATAACGCACGATCGTTGAGGCTTGATAGTTTCACTACGAACAATCAAGCCGTTCATCTTGGTGCATATTAACCGCCACGGATCTAATGAACCACCTAGACAAACTGCGACTCTAGTATCTATTAGCCCTCAGAGGAAGAAATGGGGTCAGTTTTTATATTCCAATTATGACGCGCTCTACTTACCGCAGGCAAGCGCTTTTTAGCGAAATTCGCTGACGCCCTATATCCGGTAACGTCAATGGGTACTACAATAATAAAACCACGCTTGGCGAGAAACTGCACAGTGCTCAGGTACAGCGGATCTACGTGGTCGTCCGGGCCGCCGTGGATGAACACTATGGCCGGGATGCGGCCGATGGGCCGAGTTTGCATTGGGGATAAATAGGTGCACTGGCAGAGGCAGGCCATCGAAAGAGGGTATCAGCAGCGAGCGCGCTTCGGCAAACTGGCTGCTGTCGATGCCCGAACAATTGGCGTCATAGAGCAATGCCGGCGGCCCATGACCGACGCGATAATAACGGCGTGGTTGCGTGTTAAGCTTAGGGCTTCATGCGCCAGGGCGAATACCAGCAACTCAGCCCGATAAACCTGCACCGGTTAATTTGTTTCAGGCTGCACCGGGATTACAGCAAATAACGCTCTTCCGATCCGTTCATAGACCCGCGCTGTGGGGTGTATCGAGTCGAAGAATACAAACTGATCAAAATTGGCCCCATTTTCGCAGTCCGGATGAAAAATGAATGTAACGCTGTTAAAGCAGGCTTCTTCAGAATTAGTAAATCCAAGGGCCGTGGTATCATCATCCAGCGAGTGAAGAAAGCCGGATAAATCGAAGAAAACCAAGTCGATGCCAATCTGGCTTTCTATTTGTTGAATGGCATTGGCCAGATTCTGGTTAAACAAGCTGGTGCGGCGGGAGGCCACCTCGACCAAGTCGGGTTGATTCTTCTGTTGCGCGAGTTCCTTGGTTTCCGGCATCCGACCAATGTCCGGTGAATCAACTACGAGGATTGCTTTTGCCCCGGCTGCAATCAGCGTGCGCAGGTTTTGATCGATAGCGACTACCGCGCGGTTAATGATGGCCTGAGCCATAGATTCGCTAGCATCTCGCGCATCTCTGACATCGTTCCCTCCGATAAAGAAAACATAAAGATTATCCGCCGGCGCCTGTCCCCCTTTGGACAATAAAAAAGCATTCACTTGCGGCGTAAGGTCAATGGGCTCGTCGCCACCCGCTCGGGCTCCTGCGACAGCGTAATTTCCGCCGCCATTGCCCGCTACCAGATGTAGTGACGCAGTAAGTTTCATCCCAAGCAGGTCCGCCAGGACTTCCACGGCAACCGGGCCGTTGCTGATCCGTGTTCCTTCATAAAAAGGGGGAGGAAAGGGGCCCTGGATGCTAGCCAGATTACCGATATCAGACGAACTATCCCCCACGACGATGAGCTCGCCAGCCTGTATTTGCAGTGACCATGCGATAAAGATAAACAGAGCGGTAAATTTGGAAAAGCTGTATATATTCATTGTCATATACCGGAATTATGGTTGAAGAGGATTGATCCATCAGTAACGAAATCTCTTCCTAGAACACTGTAAACCGGGAAACATAAAAACCCCGTGATAGTGACAATCCGGATGGTCGCAGATAGTACCTCAATCTATTTTGAATTAAAAATAAGGGACAGTATATTCAATTTTAAAAGGCTTTGTTGGCATAAATTATTTTCAAGACGAGGCGAACTGGTCGCCCAGGATAGGTAGCTGATAAAATTGGTCCGTTATGTGGTATTGAATCCGTTGCGTGCCGGGATGGTCACGGTTATCTGGAATTGGCCTTAGAGAATTTATTTAGCGAAGAGCGATAAATCCGCGCACCCGGTCTGGTTGGCAACGGATGGCGTGTTGGGTCAGTACGCTCAGGAACCTCAGACGGCCACTCACGGATAGATCAACTTTGGTCGAGCAGGGATTGGCCGAGTCCAGTATTTAGGCAAATCTAAAGCATCAAATTTATGCCTCCTCAGCAAAATCTGTGGGTCATCGGTGGAATAGGCAGGTTTCCAAGCGCATGATATAAAGCGATTTCGAAGGCATTCAAGTCCTCAGAATTGATCGCATCATTATCGGTCAAAGGGCCGATGCTCGCCAGCAGGCCGCGCCAGGGCGCGAGCCTGCCAATACGCACTCCGAGCACGAACGCCAGCGTATAGTGGCCGTTACCAATAGCGAAGCGTTTGCCCCTACCGCCCAGTCAGATCGAGCCGCTTCGGGACAGAGTGAAATTCTGGTGATACGTTTCAGGCGGTGGCTGAAGAACGAATCGATTCAGGGCGCAGTTTATTTTCTGCCCTTTGTCGAACACGTTCTCGCGACTCTGTCCCATCAAACGCTGGCGCTAGTGATTGATGGCTCGGCGGTTGGCCAGGGGTGTGTGTGCCTGATGGTGAGCGTGATTTATAAGAAACGCGCCTTGCCGCTCGATGTGGGTTGTCCACAAGGGCAAGAAAGGGCATTTTGAAGAACGGCTGCACATTGAACTCATCCAGGCGGTTCATGCGCTGATTCCTCCCGGCAGCGATGTGGTTTGTCTGGGCAATGGGGAATTTGACGAGACCCAATGGCTGGCGACCTTGGATCAGTTTGGCTGGCACTAGGCGTGTCGCACGGCGAAAACGGCCAAATTCTACGAAGCGAGAGAGGCATCTAGCATTCGAGATATCACCCCCGCTCAGGACGAATGCTCGGCGGTTGCGGAAGTTCAATTCACGCACCTCGTGGGCGCAGTCTGCACAGCGCAGACGTAAAAAAGCCATGGGCCAGGATACCGCATTCGAGAAAAGCTGCAACGCATAATCGCAACCCCTGAGCGCTGTTTCCTTGTCCAGCGTCAGGTGCGGTAGGGTGGTCTAGGTGTTTAGTTCCACTTTGTGATGGCGTAGTATATTCTGCGCTCACTAGCAGTGAGGAGTTCTGAGGCAGATATTACACGGGAGCGCCCGCACGACGGCGGTGGTGCGCAGGGCGATACAACCGGGATCCAAATGGGGCGGTCTTGCGCGCCGATTTCCGGTGATGATAGACGAATAAAAGTACAGCTTTCAAAGTCCTACCCTGTAGTCCTTGGTCAACCTGGGCACGGCCCCGGCGCTCAATGCCACAGCGTCTCAGCTAAGTATGCTAAAACGAAAACACGCGGCTCGGGAGCGCCTTAGCCGCCAATAAAACTGCAAAGGCACGGCCTGAAGCAGTTGTTGAGGAGGAGATAATGAATAATCCATGGGCACCGGGCCACACTGGACCGTTCGCGCGAGCGTTGTTCTCGGTGGCGGTTTTGTTGGCCATTCTTGGTGGTACCGCCGGAAGGATCGAAGCCTCAGGTGGCCGGACGCCGCTTGATGATTACGTGGCCGCTCCCGACCAGGCCTATGGATTTACGCCTGCAGGGATACTGCAGAAGGGCAACGGGGTCACTATCTATCTCGTTCAGATGACCTCGCAGCGCTGGCGGACCGAGACAGAAGCCTGGCGCACCGAAGGTAACGGGAAGCGCACCTCCCTATGGCGCCATTGGCTAACCGTTATCGTGCCGGATAAGGTCACCACCGATACCGGCCTGGTGGTGGTTTCCGGGGGCAACAATGAGGGTTCGCCCCCAACCAAGGACGAGGATACGGTGGTTTTCAGTGCTCAGCTGGCGGTGATTTCCGGCTCGGTGGTCACCGTGTTGGAACAAGTGCCCAACCAACCTTTGTTCTTTGCCGACGAGGCGTTCGCGCACCGTGAAGACAAGATTGTCGCCTACAGTTGGGATAAGGCAATGAGGACGGGGGATTACACTTGGCCCGTTTACTTGCCTATGGTCAAGAGCGTCGTTCGCGCCATGGACACGGTGCAGGTATTCGTGCCTTCGGTGGCGCCAGGACTGGCGATCAATCAGTTCGTGATAACCGGCTTCTCCAAGCGCGGTGCCGCCACCTGGCTCACCGCAGCCGTCGATCCACGCATCAAAGCGATTGCGCCAGGAGTTATCGATATCCTCAATTTTGCGCCGCAGATTGAGCACCATCTGGCAGTTTACGGTGACTACTCACACGCCATCCATGATTACGTTGACTATGACATCGTGTCCCGCGCTCGCACCCAGGCCGGGCAAGAACTCATTCGGGTCGTGGATCCGTTCAGTTACCGCGACCGACTCGGCATGCCGAAGCTCATCATCAATGCCACTGGCGATCAGTTCTTCCCGCCGGATTCCACTCGCTTCTATTTCTCGCAACTTTCGGGAGAGACATTGCTTCGTTACGTCCCGAACACGGACCACTCGCTTGATACTTCTGACGACACGCTGGCGAGCGCGCTCAACACATTATTCAGCTGGTACTTAAACGTTCTTTATGACATCCCGCGGCCGTCGATCTATTGGCTCAATGAAGCGGACAGTTTAACTGTCTGGACATCGAAGTCGCCGCTGACCGGACTGCTTTGGCAAGCAACCAATTCGAATGCCCGCGATTTCCGGAATGAGAGCATTGGCAAGGCTTGGTCAGCCACCGTCATCGGGGGGGCAGGAGATAGCGAGTATGTTGCGCAGGTTGATGTACCGCCGCATGGTTGGAGCGCCTATTACGTGGAGCTTATCTATCCCCCAAACGAACTTGGATTGTGCCAAAGTTACAGCACCCAGGTGTATGTCACCCCCGATGTGCGACCGTTCGAGGAACTCGATCCGGTATCAGATCCAGAAGATCTCGCCTATCCGGTCAACCCGCCACCGGTGTCATCTGTTGATGCTAGCTCGCAAGGCACTTTTCCAAGCGATCTACCTCTCGCCGATTTCAACGGTCCGGTGGCCGCCATTGCCGACTCCAACGTACTGAAATACCTGCCCGATGAGGTCGCGGCGAAGCTTGCCAAACAGTGTCCGCAACTGGCGCTGGGTAAATTGGCGCTCCTTAAGCTGAAGCGCCGAGCTAAGGAGGCGATAGATGATCTTGTTGACGATGCCAACGATGTGGCCGATGGCGTTGCCAAGGATTGCAAGGATCGATCCGGTTTCATCGGCGATCTTTGTGATGTGGCCGACCTATTCTGACTGACTAGAATCGAATAACGGGGAAAGAGATCGTTCCTTATCCGGGTGCTCACCTGAGGCTGCCGCGGTACCAGTAGATTCAGGTACCGTACCTCCGGCAGCCTCGGCCTGCGGAACGAACCGAACTTTCCGATCTGTGTTTCCTGGCAGGTGGCTGGCGGTATATACCGCCGAAACTCTTATTATTGCAATTGCGGTGCGCGCTTCGAACTTGGGTGTCGCGCTATTTCTCCGTGGTCGTGGAGCGAGGCCAATCCCAGCTACCGTGCGCGGTCGGGCCACTGGGCCAAGACCTCGTTCATTGCGAGCCGATGTTCGCCGTAAACGTCTGAAACCGGATCTTTCCGTTGCGAATCGCGAAGGTATCGGTGGCTAGCGAAACCCAGGGCTTTGCGTCCCAGAGGATATAGGCCCACTCCCCCACGACCTCGCGGCGATGGAGCGTGAATCTGTCGAAGACCCCCGCCGGTAGGCTCTCGAGCAGTACCGCGAAGAAGCGGCGGATCTCCGCAAGCCCGTGATAGGCCGCCTCTTGGGTGATCAACACGGAATCCTCCGTATAGTCCTGCATGATGGCGTCGACGCCCGCGCGAGCGGCCGTCAGATGGTTCTGGATGTACGATTTCGGTATTGGTAGACATCTCTTTGACCTCTGGCTATCAAGTTAAGCGTGGTGACTGATGCGCGTTCGGCGCGGGCAGGCTCGGGCGGGGCTGAAGCTCCCCTGGTCCCGATGGAGCTATTCTCCCGTCCGTCACTGTTTGATGCTTAACTGAAGCTCCTGCAACTTTGCTCGCACGTCCGTCGTTGAGCGCCTGATCCAGTGTTACGCCCGGCATAGTTAAACCCGCGAGGGATGAGGTAGTTCTATAGATATGGTGATCTTTTTAAATCCGAAGGAAACGCCTGGTGCGGACCCGCATGCAGGGTGTAGTGGAGGCCGGTGGAGAAAAATCCCCGGCTATGCGATTGTCTTGTCCGCAGGCGTGTGCCTGCCCATAGGAGCAAGCTCATGAGTCGAGATGCGCTGTCCGACCTGCTGCGTGCGGTGCGCCTACGCGGCGCGGTCTTCTATTACGTCAGCAACTGGGACGAGTGGGCGGCCGAAGCGCCACCCGCGGCTGAGATTGCGTCGGCGGTGATGCCCGGTGCCGAGCACGTGATGGAATTCCACATGGTGGCCAAGGGGAGCGGTTGGGCCGCCATCAGCGAGGTTGCGCCAGTGCGGCTCGAAAGCGGCGACATCGTGATGTTCCCCCACGGCGACGCACACGTAATATCCAGCGCGCCAGGGGTGAAGCCCGAGCGCATCGAAGCCGATTGGGTTTTTGCCATTCGCCATGAGCCAAAGCCCGTTCCGATCGCCTTTCACCGCGGCGTCAGGGAGCCCGGCTCTCACGCGCCGGTCACCGACGCGGATACCGTGCTGGTGTGTGGCTTCCTTGGCTGCGACCTGCGGCCGTTCAATCCACTGATAGCCGCCCTGCCACGTCTGCTGCACCTACCTGCGGCGCGTGCCGGCGACTGGGTCGCCCGCGTCATCGATCAGGCCGTTTCCGAGTCGACGCAGCGGGGCCCCGGAGCCGACGCCGTGCTGGAACGGTTGGCAGAGATGATGTTCGTCGACACGGCGCGGCGCTATCTCGATAGCCTGCCGGAGGATGCGACGGGTTGGCTGGCCGGATTACGCGACCGCTACGTTGGCCGCGCCCTGTCGCTACTGCATCAATTCCCTGAACGCCCCTGGACCATCGATGACCTCGGCCGTCAGGTTGGGTTGTCGCGCTCGGCCCTGCACGAGCGGTTTACACAGTTTCTGGGCCAGCCGCCAATGCAATACCTCGCCAACTGGCGGATTCAGGTCGGCTCGCGGCTGCTGCGCGAGACGCCGCAGACCGTCGCCACCATCGCGCTCGACGTTGGCTATGAATCGGAGGCCGCCTTCTCGCGCGCCTTCAAGCGCCTGGTCGGGCTGCCGCCGGGTGCCTGGCGCCGCGCCGCCTCCGCGTATTGAGCGCTAGCCTTACAGGCTTGGATGACCCCGCCCGTGGCGGGGTCGGTGCGAATGTTCACCATCGACCCTACTGCCGCCGGTCAGCCATCGTTCTAAGACCAGACTCGACCGACCGCTTGCCTGGCGCACATCGCAACTGCGTATGTCCTCGAGCATGCGTTGACGTAATGGGCTGATGGGTTGGGTAGACTGAATCATGGATCTTTCTCCTGGTGTTAAAGTGGTTTGGTTTGGCGGCTACAACTTCAACACAGGATAGACCCCTGTTTCAAACACATAGACTAGAATAAGCTTGCTACCAACTACCGCGCGAGCGGTTTAGTTCTTCGGCCAAATGCTGATGGTAGTAAGCCATGGCCTGAATGGCTGCTTTCGCGTAGCGAGTCTGTTAATGCATGTAGCTAAGTTGACGTCCAAAAGCATAGCGACGATAGGAGCGTCGCTTTTGGAGTCGACTGAGCGCATGGTAGACAGTATCTTTTATGCAGTTCTCGCTAAAGCAATGATTCCCACATACTAAAGTATCCTCAACAGCTGCACCAAAGTTGTCTCGTTTTACTCATCATCAAGTGTTATAACCACCTCAGAAGCACCCCCATATTCAGCTACACCGAACGCAGTTTGCCATAACCTAATTTGATAATGGTTGTTTGTCCTGCACTCGTTAAATACCTATCAGGCCTATGAAGTTTTACATGTTTGTGTGCTTCAGCTACATCTCGAACTAAGGCAAAAGCATTTGTCTGTTGCGTTAATTCTTTTCTAAAAGCACTGACTGACGTTTTATTAAATACTTTTATCGGATCTTTTTTCTGGTATTCATGCCAAAAGTGATCTGCCATCTGATTTAGTACAACAGCCGCGTTCATTGCCAGTCGTATATCAGTACGATTACTCCTCCACTCCTGAATAGAAGGAAAAACATGAGTCTGAAAAAATTCTCGTGCACGATTTTGTGACATAATTTATTTGCCCTCTAACTAACAATGAACCCCACATGTGTCCAATATTCCTGCCGTTTTCGTGTCGTGTATCCAGAGTTGCATCTTTTTAACCCCTGGAATTAACATGACTGTACCCAGAAAAGGGGGCGTATATTGCATGCAGGAAAATGGACATGGGACCGTGTCAAAACACTACCGCCACTGAACGAAGAAATCCACATTCACTGCGTTCGATGTTTTAATAATTTCCATAAACGGCGGTATAAGCTCAAACTCGGCAGGGTCGAAATCGAGGAGTTTCTTATAGCTGCGGCTGGCGTATTAAACATGGTTTGATCAAGAAGTAATTATGCAGTAAACATTAACACAGGAATACGCTAGAGGCTTTCTCCATAGCAGCCGCTCGGCAGGATAGCGCTGACCATCAGTAGTGGGTCGTTTCCGCTCCTTCAGCATTCGCTCGTAATTGTCTTCGACAAAAGTCGATTCAAGACCCTTTTCTGCAACATAAAGAAGCTCTCTATAGCGCAGTTATTGTATATACTTTCTCGTCCCAAGAATTTCTGAACATCGGTGATAGCTATGCCCAAAATTCTGTTGCTCATATTATTTTACCTTCTACTGGGAGGCTGTTCGGAAGAGCAGCAAAACAGACTAGCTCGGATGGGAGTAACCTGGCTAGAAGGAAATTATAGGGTGACCTATGCTGATGGTGAACATGTCAAGAGCTGGCAGGTGCGCGACGGCAAAGTCACGTCTGAATCCGGGAAAGGGTATTACTTTTTCTGGGCTAAAGAGGGTAACAAACGTTACTACGTGCAAACCCCGATTGATCGAACGTATATCGAGGAAATTCCGTAGCTCCTCAGCACAACTGGAGCCCTAACCTACGTACGTCCGTTTAGGGTCCGGACTAATGGGATGGTCGACCCTCAGCAGTCAGCGCGGCACTGAAGTGGCGCGACCGGCAGCAGCCGGCCAGGAACTGCTGGTCGTAAGTCACGATCTGAATGTCCGCTTTCGTTTAACGAGTCGGTTAACTCTAAGTTAACCGGCGTCCAAAGTGGAGCAGATTTTTGTGCAATAGAATGGGCGAAGCAAATTGCACAAAAAACGGCGGAGCTTAGGTTCTCCGAGTTGAACGTCTTGTTAGACGCATCACTTACTACCCCAGCGCCACCTCGGTGGCTCACCTTTAGCCCGGCAAATTGCCACTAAGGTGATGCAGAGAAAACCACAGTAAATGACAAAGGCCAGATCACCGTAGAGCGGTAACAACGTGAACGCGCCAACTGCGGCAAACACAAAGAAAAATACAAGCACTACTTTACCTTGCCACGCTACCGGAAAGCCCCAGCCCCAACCATAACGCTTTGCGGGGAACCAATATTTCTTTGCTTCGTTCACATTACACCTCAAAGGGCCAGTGATTATCTGAACGCCCAACGCTAAACTTCAGCCGCCGACGAAGGAGGTCAGATGGAAGCTTTTGTTAGCAGCTTTGGTGGAAGAGATACGACCTTGTGTCCGCACTCTCTTTCTATTCTTTTTAGGTCTTTACAAATTGCGGAAAGATCGTGATCGAATTTTCTTGCATGATCCTGCCGTGCCTTTCGTATTTCTTCTACTATGGGGTCTTTCATGTCAGTCTCCTACAAACTCCTCAGGTGAGCAGATCTCTGGTGGTACCAGACCGTGGTTTTCGATAGCCTTTATGATTCCGGATTTCTTGAATGCGTTATTGATATGGCTGAAGTTCCAGGTCAGTAGGAACTCCATACCGTTTAGACTTGCCACTGCGATATGCAATGCATCCTCTTCTGATGTGGCAGGAATTGCGCCAGACACGATTAGCAAACTTGCTAGCTCTCTTGCTTGATCGGTCAATTCGAGAACCGGGATTCCAGAAAGTGCGTTTAAACGCTTTTCAGCCGCCTCCTTATCTCCCCGCGACGCCTCCTGTATTACAAGCGCGGAGATGTAGCAGTCAAAATCCTTCTGAAGCACGGACCACATTTCGTGGGTTACTTCCTGCCACGCCGCTATGACAAGATCGCGACTCGGCCGCGCCGTGTAATAGCTGACGATCGATGTCTCGAGGTAGACACTTCGTTTCATATCAGCGTCCTTCTGCTGCTAACGCCATGCGCAGCGGCCGGTTTGTGTAGCGCAGCGAAACAAACCGGTCCGACTGGCGCTACTGGTTATGCCCTTGCAGAATGAGTCAGACTTCAAACATTGCGTAATCAAGGGCTTTGACTTCTCCGGATTGTGACTTCCCAAAGTTTTCGGGTTTCTTATCATTTAGCCACCGTGGCAGCATGCTCGGGTCAAACGTACCTGGGGCCAGCCGGTCAAGCTTCTCCATGACTACGAACATACCGGACCAACTCCACGAGAAAATCTCAGCAAGATGACTCTTATCTTTAGCACGGATATACAAAACGATTTCGGCCCAGTTCGTGAAATTGCCAGGTTTATTTGAAACTTTCAGAACCTTGTCGGGGTGCCCCGGTATTTCGTATGCATCTCGAGTGCTGCCATGGCCGACTTGATTACAATGATTCAGGAGGGCTTGAAAGATCGCATCTGGTGCGTATTTGTCCGGAATGGTTACTGTCATCTTTGCCTGCTTCTTTCTACGGTAAATTCGTGAGATTGCTCCTAGGGCATAACTATTAATGAACCCCACATGTGTCCGATAATCCTGCCGTTTTCGTGTCGTGTATCTAGGTTTACATTTGTGTAGCCATTTGAATTAACATGGGTGTATCCGAGATAAGGAGGCGTATATTGCATGGAGGAAAGCGGACATATGGCTGAGTCAAGACAACTGATGCTGCTGGAGGCCATCCATCCGGCAGCAAATGCATCTCAAACACTACCGCTATCGAAAGGCGAAATCTACGTTTACGGGATTGAGGTGTTATTCAGTTGCGTAAACGGCGCCATCCGCACGAGCTCGGCAAGATCGAAATCGAGGTGTTTCTGACCCGCTTGGCGATAGAACCCTCGCTGGGGTGTCGATCTAAGGTTTAGTCAACAGGTATTCATACAAGTACGCACTAAACGGTAATGCATCAGGTGCTTGTTCCAAAGCAGCCGTTCTGCTGGGGAGCGCTGACCGTCTGTAGTGGGTAGAGTCGAGATGTGGCGCGGTGGTAGGATTGGCCAATCTGTTGCCGCCTCTTTCGTGTGGCGGTGCCTCAATAGCTGAACCATGACTCCGTTTCCACACCTCGCTCGGCGGCCGGGATCGTTCAATGGGGATTGGCGTAATGAGCGATTTTTTCCTGCAGCTTCGCCAATAGGGCGTCGAACCCTTCACGCCGTAGAATACTGGTGTAATCCGCCCGCTTCAGGGCGAGGTCGCTAACGCCATCGACGACGATGTTGATAATGCGCCAGCTTCCATCCTCCCCGCGCCGCAACTGATAGTCGAAATGGCGGGTGTTGCCCTGCGCTTCGGTAAAGAGGGTGCGAACCAGCGCCCGGTCGGCGGAGGGGCGTTCTTCCGACAGCGTCTTGAACGTTTGGCCGGCATAGCCATCAAACTGGCCGGCATAGGTCGCGATGCTCAAACGAGTGAAGGTATCGACGAACGTTTCCCGTTGCTGCTCGCTGAGCTGGCTCCAATAGCGGCCCAGAGCGATGCGCGCGATCTGAGACAGATCATGGCTCTGCTTTACCGCCGGTTCAAGCCGCTCGTAACGGCCCTGATAACCCAGTTTAGCGGCATCCTGCATCACACCGATTAGTGCTTTCTGAAAGCCTTCGATGATGACGCTCGGGCTGGTTTCTTGTGCGCTGACCGTCGTTAAGGCCCCTATCATCGCCGCTAAAGACAGCAGGGCTACTCTAAGATGAATCATGTGTTCTCCTAGCTCAATGAAAGTAAAATTCGGGACGCTCTGCCCGTTTATTGCTCAGCCCGATACGCTACGCCGTGCCCGTCGCTCTTCGAGTAGGGCCATCACGGCTGGCAACACCACCAAAGCGGCTGTCAGCGCGAAAATCAGGGTGGTTGTCACCAGCAAACCCATGCCCGACATGCCCCGGTGATGGGAAACCGCCAGCGTGCCGAAGGAGGCCATGGTGGTCAAGCCGCTGAACAGCACCGCACGCGGAGTGCTGCTGTGAAAAAGCTGTTCCAAGCTCGGCTCGCTTTGCCGGCGGAGCACCAAATAGATGCCGAACGCCACGCCGATACCGAGCAGCAAGGGAAGCGCAATGACGTTGGCGAAGTTTAAGGGTTGATCTAAAAGCACCGACAGCCCGACCGTCAGCAGCAGAGCGATGATCAATGGCAAGATGATCAATAGCGCCTGCCGGATGCTTGCCAGTATCACAGCCAACACCAAGAACGCCGCCAACATAGCCGAAAGGCTTGCCTGTAGGCAAGCGCCCATGACCACCCGGCCCGACTCCAGCAGGGTCACCGGGGTACCCGTCGCCGTGGGTGCAACGGCTTGCACGGCTGTAACGAACTCGCGCAAACTCCGATTATCGGTCATGCGCTGTTTGGGATAGACCTCGACTCTGGCACGTCCGTCCGGGGCGACATAGTCGCCGTGCAAATCCTCGGGCAGTTTCGCCAGGCTCACCGGTTCGGGCGTCAATAATTGTCGCAGTTTGTGTAGGAGCGGCGGTAAATTGCCCAGCATTCTGTTCTGCAAATCCGACAGATTCTGCTCAGGCCAGCCAGGAGTAGTCTTGAGGCGAGTCAGAGCCGACTGCAGACGGCGCACACTTTTTGCGAGATCCGACACCGATTGCCCGGCAGCGTCGAATTTAGCCAAAGCGCCGAGGAAATGGTCCAGTGCCGCCAGCTGCTCGCTCAGGGTCGGCTTTGGCTTCGACGTAACCCCTATAAAAACGGGGTCGAGCAAGAATTTTATGTCGTCGATAATGGGAAGTTTTTCATCTTGGTTCTCGGGCACGAAACTGGCCAGGCTCACTGCCTTGTCAACCACCTCGAGCTTGTCGAGGCGATCCGCCAGCGTCTCAGCCGCCTCGAGACCGGGGGCCAGGATATTGATGGTATAGGGCGTGGTATTGGGATCGGCGATCAGATCCTGAAATGTCCGGGTCGCTTCGGTGCTTGGGTCACTAAGATTGAGCGGATCGAAATCAAAATGTAGCCGGGGCAACAAGAGCGCCGAGCCCGCCGTGATCAGCAACGCACTCCAGATAACCATCCGTGGGTAACGGATCGGAAAACTCCACCGGGGCAAGGCGATGCGCGCTTGCCGTGCGGGGCCGGGTGGTATCGGCAGCAGAGTCAATAAAGCGGGCAAAACCGTCAACGTCGTCAACAGCGCGATGAACATGCTGCAACCGGCGATAAAGCCCAGTTGCGCCAATCCCCGGTAGGCGGTCGGCATGAAGCAGAAGAAACTGACGGCCGCACAACCGGCGGCGAGTAGCAAGGCGCCACAGAGACTGCTGGCTGCCGTGGTCAATGCCTGAGCGTGGTCGCCCAAGTGGGCCAACTCTTCTCGGTAGCGCATACCGAATTGGATGCTGAAGTCGACCCCCAGACCGATAAAAAGCACCGCGAAGGTCACCGAGATCAGGTTCAAATACCCGATCGTCACGGTGGCGAAGGCCGTCGTCCACATCAGCCCCACGAACAACGTGATCAGAATCCAGGCTACCAAGCGCGGCGCTCGCAGACCAACTAAGAGCAATAAACAAACCAAGGCGAACGACAAGGTCGTGGCGAGTTTGGCGCTCGATGACACACTGGCGAGATCCTCCTGGTCCACAGCAACCGATCCGGTAAGACGCACCCGCACCCCATGAGTCTCAGCCAGATTTAAAGTCTTAACCTGCTGCCGAATAGCGGCAAGAGCCTGTTTGCCGGGTTGCAAGTTAGCGTAATCCAGACGCGGTTTTACCAGAACGAAACTGCGAGCGGCATTGCCCTTGGCAAGACCACCAAGCAGCCCCTGCTGCCACGACAGCCGCTGCGGACGACCCGCGAGCAGTGCCTCGACGGTGTCGGCCATGCGCTCGAAGCTAGTGTTCAGGAGCGTTTGCAAGGCCGGGCTGAGAGTCTGGTCGAGCGCTTGGCCGAGGATGGAAAACAGGCCGCGCAGGCTTGGGTCTCGGGCCAGAGTCGCGAGAAACGGTTCCGCCGCGGCGAGTTGATCCGACAAGTCGAGCAGTTCACCGGTATCTAGATACAACAGCCCGTTGCGGGCGAAGAAAGGATTTTGGCCGGGCTGCCGGACCGACTGAAACTGGCCGGTTTGCCGTAACCGGGCGGCCAGCCGATTTGCGGCTTCCTCGGATTGTTCTACCGTGGCGCCGTCGATTACTATCACGACGAGATCATTAAACTGCGGGAAGTCCTGTTTAAACTCCGCCTGCCGCTGGCGGAACGGCAGAGACGGATCGATCATATTGGCGGTATCGGTATCCACGGCAAGGTGGGTCACCGCGTAATAGATCGACAGCAGGGTCAGCAGCAAGGCGGCCACTACCACCCAAAAGGCGTTGCGTTCGACCGTTTGTATCCAGCGAACGACCACGGCTTGACAAACCAGTCGAACAGATCCAATCAACGCTTATCCCCCCAAGGACATTATTGCAGTGTGGTTCGCGGCGGAAAGTCCTGAATTCCGCTGATCATCAAACCTTAAAAATTTCATCGACAGCGAGCCGTAACGGTCCGGACCGTTCTGACCCTTGAACTCAGGAGCGCGGTAGCCAGCGAGGTAGGTTAGACGCACGCCCTTGAAAATGACGGGAACACAGGTATTATAAAAGTTCCTTTACACCGAGCAAGAAACTATCGTCCGATCCGCGAATCATCGAATGCATGCAACATTTTGATAGTCTATGTAGTGCCACTACGGGCGGTACGGCCGAGAAAGGGCCATTTACGTCCGTTCATCTGGCCACTCGCGATGTCTGCGCCCTAAGCGGATTCCGGATGGCGGCGCCGACATGCTCTTTGACCAAACCATCGCCGCTAGCTCGTTGATTGCGGGCGGAGGCGCGACCTATCCGGCCCTTAGCGATCTCATCATCCGCATTCTGACGACACTCTCGCTGGCTGGACTGTTGCTCGCGGTCGGGCTGCGATTCAAACTGAGCGAGGTGCGCGAAGCTTTACAGCGCAGTCATCCGCTATAGGCTACTGCTGGTCAATTTTGTTTTGGTGCCTGTGTTCACCTTAGGCAGCATCCATAGCCTACAAATACCGACACCGATCGCGCTTGGAATGCTGATACTGGCCGCCTCACCTTTTGCACCTGTGGTTCCGGTTTTCACACGCATGGCTCGGGCTGATTTGGCGCTCGCGGCCGGGTTGACGGCCGTGGTCCCGGTTGCGTCTTCGTTTCTGTCACCATGGATTTGCGGATTGAGTTTGAAGGCGTTGCCCGGAGTCGATACCTTGGAATTCAGCGTACTCACGATTCTTGGCGTGTTGCTGGCAACCATTACCCTGCCGCTGGTGATCGGACTCACTGTGCGCCGACAATGGCCCGATATCGCCACAAGGGTATTGCGGCCCATGGAAATCTTTGCAGAAACTGTGGGCGCGGTTTCGCTGATGTTTGTCACCGCGGTTGAGTTCAATACCCTCTTGCAAACCGGATGGAAACCGCTGCTGCTCATGGCGGTGGTGTTCGAGCTGTCCCTAGTGGCCGGCTTTCTGACTGGCGGCCCATCACAAGGCACACGGAGGGTCAGCGCGATGGGCGCGAGTAATCGCAATATCGCGTTGGGGATTCTGATCGCCCTCGGTAGCTTCGCCGGCACGCCGGTGGTTGGCGCGGTGGTTGCCAATGGTTTGTTGATGATTCTACTGGGTTTGCTGCACGTGGCTTGGTGGCGGTTCGGCCCAAACATTGGACAAGAATAAACGCAAAATCAGGCTAACAGGCAGCAGTCTGTATAGGCCGGTTTGCCGGTGTCTTTCAGAACACTCCCAATGGATTCAGCGCCTGTCCATCACTACTGTTCATAGGCATCCATGATCGCGCCGAGTTGGGTTTGAATCCATTCCTTAAGATAGAAAAAGGAAAAGGCATGCAACTGTCCGAATACCTGAAATATGACGGACTTTCCCTTGCAGAGCTAATCCGGAACCGGCAGGTTAAGCCTTCGGAAGTTCTGGAGGCGGCAATCACTCAGGTGGAAAAGGTCAATGCATCTTTGAATGCCGTCGTCCATAAGATGTATGAACGTGCCCGTAAAAAAGCCGTTGAAATGGACCGGAAAGCCGAAAAGGGCGGAGATCTGCCCATGTATTTCGGCGTTCCGCTGCTGGTCAAGGATCTCCTGCTGGAGATTGAGGGAGAACCGATGACAGGATCGTGCCTTTTGCTAAAAGACTATATTTCTCAGGAAAACTCCGAACTCATGAACCGTTATGAAGCGGCGGGTTTCAATGTTCTCGGAAAGACCAACACCCCCGAATTGGGAATCATGGGCGTAACGGAATCCAAGTTCCGGGGGCCCTGCCGGAATCCCTGGAATACAGAATATACGAGCGGTGGATCGAGCGGAGGTTCAGGTGCGGCAGTCGCCAGCGGGATGGTGCCGATCGCGCATGGAAATGACGGAGGCGGATCCATCCGGATTCCGGGTTCCTGCAATGGGGTGATTGGCCTGAAGCCCACCCGTCAGCGGATGCCGATTGCCCCTAAGTCTTCGGAGTCCTGGTACGGACTGGTCGTGGAGCATGTTCTAACGCGCACCGTTCGCGATTCTGCGGCTCTTCTGGATCTGACCCACGGATTCGACCGTGAAGGAGACGCTCTGCCCCCTCCTCCTGTGAAGGGATTTCTAAAGTCCACCGAAACCGGATTTCAGAAACTAAAGATCGGATATATAGCGGATTCTCTGATGGCCCGAAAGACCCATCCGCATTGTCTTGAGGCGCTGGACTCCACCATGAAAAAACTGGCTGAGCTGGGGCATGAGGTCGGTGAGACTAAAATCCCATTGAATAAAAGCGAAATGCGCCTGACGTATCTGCTGACCTCAGCTCATTACATAGGTCAGAACTTTCCGCACTATGCCAAACTATTAGGGAAAAATCTTGCGGAAGAACTTTTTGAAAGAGTGACCTGGTTTCTCTACCGTCTGGGGTCAAACATTCCTGAAAGCGAGGAGAGATGGTTCAAAAAAGGGCTTCAATGGGTGCGCGAATATGTCCCCACATTGTTTGAGAAAGCAGACCTGATTGCATTGCCGACGCTGGCGTACCCGCCGGCGAAAATCGGTTTGATGGATCTGAATATTGTGGAGGACCTAGGGGTGAAAGTGGTGGCGGCTTTGGGGTTTTATCCCCTCCAGAAAGCGGTGCTTAAAATCATGGCGCTGCGGGGTATCGAAGCAAGCCCCAATACACAGCTTTTCAATATTTCAGGACATCCGGCGATCTCTCTTCCTTTTCATGTGAGCCCGGAAGGCCTTCCGATCGGCATTCAGTTTGTCGCCCCCTATGGGCTTGAAGAGAGGTTATTGACGTTTGCAGCGCATTGCGAAAAAACTTTAGGTTGGCCGCGACTCCCTTTTCAACGCTCCAGTTAATCAGTCTAAGACAATCCAACATAAGATTCCTCTTACCCCCTTATTTTATTATTCTCAGCCCTTAACCTCGTTTGTTGCGTGCTGCCCCCGTGTTAGCGCATATCTCTCTTGATGGTCTCTATGAGGCCACCGATGAGACACCGGTATTTCATTTGAAGTAGGGACACACGCGGCTCAACACGATTATCAAGCATATATTACGAACCCGTATACGACAGAAGTACTTGTTGTTCCGTTTTCGATTCTGGTTTATACAACCAGAAGATTCTAAAATGTATCATCCAGTGATTGTTATCGTGCGCGGACCTTTACTTTTCGATGCGAACGCGCATATCGCACATATTTGGGCCATGCGTCTATGAGCAGCCTTTAATCTTTCACAGGTCGCTTACTCAGTTTTCTCTGCAGGGTACGTCGGTGCATGCGCAGGCGGCGGGCTGCGGCTGAAACGTTTCCACCGCATTCAATTAAAATTTTCTGCAGGTGCTCCCACTCTAGCCTGCGAACCGTCATCGGAACCTTCGACACGGACACTTTGGGATCGCCCTCATCTTTATGCAAAGCAACTAGGATCTCGTCGACATTGGCAGGTTTAGTAAGATAGTAGGTGGCACCTAGCTTAATAGCTTCAACCGCAGTAGCGATGCTTGCGTAACCGGTCAGGATGATGATCCTAATGTTCGCGTCCAGGGCATATAATTGCTCGACGACCATTAGGCCCGACTCCTTACCAAGCCGCAGATCCACGACAGCATACTCCGGCTCATTCCTTTCGGCCTGTTTGAGGCCGTCCTCAGCGGTATTAGCCGTGGCTACCTGATAACCACGGTGGAACAAGGCATCGGCCAGGACCTCTGAAAAAACTTCGTCATCATCGACAATCAGCAGGAAGGGTCGGTTGTTTTTTTGGAAATCAGAATTCATGCGCTCAAATTCGTCAGAGGAAAACGTATCTGGGTGCAAATCCCCCCGCCTTCACGTGTTAGCAGATCGATTTCGCCACCGAGGCGTTGTATCGTGGCATGGGTGAGGAATAGTCCCAACCCCATGCCGTAATCCTTGTTGCTCGTTTTGGGGTCGGCGATCCGGGAAGCTACATTCGAAGATAAACCGGGTCCCCGATCGAAAATGCCTACGGTAAGAAAACGCTCGTCCCAGGTCGCTTCTAACATCACATCCTCGGATGAGGCTTCCGCTGCATTATTCAGCAAGTTGATCACGGCTTGCGCCAGGGTGTATTCATCGAGGATATGGGCGTCGGCTGGGCCGTGCATTTTCTGTACGCGGATCCGCCGATCGAGTCGCTGATTTTGCCACTCGCTGACAACCTGATCCACAAACACGGTTACCGGCGTAAGACCGCCACCCTCAGCCTGTACCTCGCCCGCGGAAGCCGAGAGCACCGAGAGCGCCTTCTTACAGCGCAAGATCTGATCGCGCAAAATTTTCAGCTTGCGCCGGGTGGAATCATCAAAATTAGTGCGCTCCAGCTCCCCGACGAGCACGGCCATCGTGGCTAGCGGTGTACCCAACTCGTGGGCGGCCCCTGTCGCCAAGGTACACAACGTCACAAGCTGCTCATCACGTAAGTACTGCTCGCGTGCACGAGCAAGCAACTGATCTCGACGCCGCAGGCTGGTGGCCATCCTGACTACGAACAAGGCTACCAGCAGCGCACTCATGATGAAACCAAACCACATTCCGAACACGTGCTGAGTGAAATAGTGATCGTGGTGGGAATATCCAGTGCCGAAAGGGACAAAATGGAACATTAGGAGTGAATAACAGGCGATAGCCAAAATCGTCAGCGCCCAGACCATATGAGAGGGTAATACGGTCGCGGCGATCATTAAGGGAAGCAGAAACAGCCATGCGAACGGATTGGTCGCACCGCCCGAAAAATATAGCACGGCCGCAAGGCCCAGTATATCGATGCTCAGCTGTCCAAAGAATTCCACGTCACCAATGGTTGCACCCCCGTTGGCACGCCTCCATGTCCAGCCATTCACCAATATCAGCAAACAAATAACGCCCAACATGGGGATTAGGGGTAAATCGATACCTAGTACTCCTGCGCTAACCCCCAAACCCAGCAGGTAAGTGCCGATTATTAGGGCTCGGAATGTGAACAAGCGACTTAGATTCCTGCTACCCGTTTTATCCTCCAACTCTCGATTTGTCATGATGTCATTTTATCAATTATCGATCCCTACAACTGCGACAAATTGTCGCGCGACACCATGACGCATTCTCAGGGTTCACTACAATTCCCAGCCGCTACCGGAGCAGGGTAAATGCGATTGGCACCGATATCGGCAAGCGCTCCAGACCCAACGAATGAGGGATGGGATGAAATGGCGAAACCTTGGCGAGCGTGCTGAGCGCAGCTTGATCCAGACGCGCGAATCCGGAGGAGGTCTGCACTCTGAGATCGGTCAGGTCGCCATCCCTCTCGATCACAAAACCGATCACAACGGTACCCTGTTCGCCACGACGCCGCGATGCTCGCGGATAGAATTTCTTGCGATCGATTTGCTCGGCTAGTGCCGCCAGAAACGAAGCTTTAATCCGTTTTGTCGCGACGCCGCTTGAACCGGTAGCATGGCGCGATACTCGAGGCGCGCCGGGTTGCGGAAGATTCGGCGCGACCGCGGTGTCATGATTCCTTTCTAGTTCCTCATCGGACAAGTGTGGTTGCGCTACTCGTTTCGGTGGTTGTTTCTTACGTACCGGTTTGGTTTCGGGGCGTTCGGCCGGCTCGCGTTCCGCTGGCGGAGAGGCCGGTTCTGCTGGTGGGGCCGGTGGTGGTTCAGATTTGACCGATACGAATTTGTTCGCCGTGGGTTTTGCCGGTGGCAATGGCGCTGTTGCGGGCTTAGGTGCGGGTATTGGCCCCGAGGACGCCGTGGGAAACTCGAACATGTCCAGGTCTAAGCTTAGCGGTGCCTCGGGTGGTACCGACTGAACCTCTGCCGGTGTTTGCACAACGACCGCCGCCACCAACGCCAAGTGTAGGGCCCCTGAGAATACGAAACCGATGCGCCGACACGTGAGTATCAAGTTCCATTCCGCAGGGTAACGATCGACACATTCTTCAGTTGCTCTCTCTTGAGCAGATCGATCACGCTGACAAAATACTGGAACTCCGTTTTCTCGTCGACGCGCAGCAGTACTTCGGTCTCTTTCTCCAGCTCCGCGAGGTGTCTGGCCAGCTCCTCCTCTGCGACTTGGTTGTCGGCGATAAACACCTCACCGCTGCGTGACACCGTGATCTCGACTGCGGTCTTCAACTTCAGTGGCTCGGCCTCGGCGGCGCTTGGCAATGTTACCGGAATCTTGCCTTGGGCAACGAAGGTTGCGGTCGTCAACACGACTGCCAGTAGCACCAGCATGATATCGATGAAAGGGATCACGTTCATCGTGGATAAAGGTTTCACTGTTCCCCCTGTAGGCTGGACCAGCGCGCCGTCAGTACGTCGACTCTCCGCACCAGCCCGTTGTAGATCAAAGTGGCAGGAATTGCCACGACCAAGCCCGCCGCCGTGGCCTTGAGCGCGAGCGCGAGGCCGAGCATCACCGCGGACGCTGACAGTTCCGCGCCTTGCGACAGATCGTGAAAAGTGATAAGGATCCCGAGCACGGTGCCTAGTAGGCCGATATAGGGCGCGTTGGCCGCGATCGACGCGATGAGGGTGAGGTGGCGCGTCAGCGCCACCTCAAGCGTGGGCCGATCGAGATAGCTGCTGACATCGATCCGTCCGTAGAACAAGGCGCGTTCAATCGCATAGGCGATCGTCAGGAAGCTCATGATGCCCAGCACGCCGAATACCACGATTTCGAGATAGTTCTTGAGCAGGACTATCCACGACACCTGATGCAGCCAATTGCCATCCATTGCCGGCTAGAACTCTGCGTTGAACTTGATCCAAGCGGCACGGCCTGGTTCGTTCACCTGCACCTGCGTCGGGTCGAAGGCGTTCGAACGGTTCAGGTGTTGGGCATAGGCCTTGTCGAACACATTATCGACGCCGATGTCGAGCGCAATGTAATCGTTCACCTCGTACGACGTATTCAGGTCGAGAGTAACCCATCCCGGTGTCTCTTGAACGTCCAGCCCCTGTCCCGGTATTCCAGTGGATGAATCGAGGTCGACGCGAGTCTGCTTGACCGCAGCATGAACACCGGCTCCGGCAATCCATTTTTCCCGGCTGTATTCGATGCTGGCACGACCCTCAAAAGGAGGCGTCTGCGCGATCGACCGATTATCGGTATCGTTTTCCGCCCAGACATAGGCGACACCGAGCTCGGTTCGCCAGTTGTCCGAGAAACGGTAGCTGAGCGACGCTTCGCCACCGATCAGGGTCGCGTCGATGTTGCGGTAAATGGTCGCATTATTGACGTCGGCAGTAAACCGGTCACGCAGGATGTAGTCGGATACGTCGTTGTAGTACACCGAGCCATCGGTGTCCCAACGCTCGCCGTGCATCATTATACCGAGTTCAATCTGGTGATGTTTCTCCGGATCAAGGTAGGGATTGCCAACCCAGCGGTCGCTCGGTGTCATACTGTTCGACGCGATGAATCGCTCGGTCGCGTCCGGTGTGCGCACCGAACGTGCAATGCCCGCATACAGGGTGGCTGCGCCGTCGGCCAAGTCGTGTTCGAACCGCAACAGACCGCCGACGTTGTGGTCGATATCCTTTCTAGCCTGAGCGCCGTCATAGTAAATCGCATACAGTTGATTCGGGCTCATTAGCATCCCGGGAGGATCGAGATCCGCCTTGCTAGCATCCGATTTAACATGGTCGTAACGCAACCCGCCAATGACCCTATTGCGTTTATTCAGGTTGTGAGTCAGCTCGGCAAACACGCCGGTCTGGTCGATTTCAACGCCAGGCCACAGAACGGAGTTCAACACCGGCTGCGGGCCCGTATCGTTGAAGCGCTTCGCATCGCGGTCGTTGTTCTGCACGTCGATGCCGACCTTCCACAGACCCACAGAGGAGTCGATCTCGGTGACCAGGCGGCCACCCATGGTGTCGGATGTCGACGGAGCACGCAGCTTCATACCCCTATTCGGCCGCAAGCTATAGTTGTCCATCACATGATCGATCTCGGAGCTGTAAAACTCGGTCTTGACCCTGGGAAAGGACCCACCCAGGTCACGCGTATCAAACTTCAAGCGGACCGTCTCGTTGTCCGACTTGGGCGAATCCATGCCGGCGCCAGGGAACAGTGCGTCACGCGTCTTCTGCTTGTCATAGCTAACTTCTGCACGTGTAGCGTCGGATGGCGTGTAGCCGAGAATAACTGTGCCACCACGCTCTTTGAAAGACGACCGCACCTCGTTACCGCTGCCGTCTTCGTAGTTCTCGGCATCGGTGTACGAGCCGATGAGGCGGCCGAACAGCGATTGATTTCCGACGGCAATGTCGGCACTGTAATCCTGCGTATCGCTATTGCCACGGTAGCCAGCGTCGAGCCGGCCGCGCACCTTTTTATCCGAATCGAAGCGATCGGTGACACGCTCGAACAGTATAGTACCCCCAGGACCGCCGCCGCCATATTCGAGCGTCTGGGTGCCACGGATCACCGTGATTTCCTCGTAGCGGCCTGCAGGCGCATAGGAGGTTGGTGGATCCATACGGTTGGGACAGCCGCCATGCACATAGGCGCCGTCGAGCAACACGTTGATCTGAGTCTGACTTAGGCCGCGAATGGTTGGATCGATACCGTGGCCACCCATACGCGAGCCGGAAACACCCAGCAGGTCGCGCAATGTGTCCCCGGTATCGCGGCCTGGGCTGAGCTGCTGCGTATCGACAGTTGTTTCGGCGGGCGTGATGGTCTTGCCCTGGACTTCGATGGTATCGAGCGTATCCATAACGTTTGGAATGGGATCGGCGTCCACGGCCGTTTCAGCCGCGAGCACGCATAGCACTGCCCACGCAGCGCGCGTATATCGAATGTACATAGTACCCCCTGGGATCAGTTTTTGTGAAGCGCTTTTCTAGGACGACTTCAGAAGCTGGGCGGGGCACGTGTTGAATAAGCGGAGAAGTTGAGAGAGTGATGTTGATGGCTGGCGCTCTGATCGAGCAACGCGATGGCATAAAGTGTAAATGTAGGCGCGAGCGGAGGTTGCGTAACTGCTGTTGTGCTTGCGACTTGGTACAGTTTTAGTGCGGGGCAATGTCCGGTGTCACGATCATGCTCCAGCGGTAACGAATCGAGCGTAACTAATTTACTGCCCCGCAATGTACAGATGACGACCGTACGCCCCGCCGTATCGTGAACGACCAGCGGCGTCACCAGGTAGGTTAGCATCGGCTGCAAAAGGAAACCCGCGATCAGAAGCCACGTCAACGTCCGCCTCTTTGACGGCATACAACTTGATCGAGGTCTCGTCAAGAATCCTGTTCGGCGCATGATGATCTATATACGACTGAGCATGCTGAGTTACATCGCTGCCAGCAGATTAATGTAGCATTAAGTGTAAAACCCTAGAATGCGGCATATTGTCGCGGTTGCAGAGAACGATAAAAAAAGACATCGTGATCAATCAAAAATTAATGCATAAACTTGATAACAAGAGTCTAAGTCGCTGGCACAACCTCCGAGCCAGATCATCGGTGTTTACCGCTTCTGTCAGGATTCAGACTAAGATGGTTTTAAGATTGTGCGTGCGGTGCGTGCTATGAGCACCCACTATGAACATCTCCCGTGAGGAGGTAATTTGTGTAATGGACAGCGGAGATGGGGCCGCATTCGTTTATCTTGATGACAAGAAGGCGGGGATGATCCCAATACCCGTGGTTGGCCACTGGTTAAAAAAGCTAAGGTTGATATTACCAAAATTCAAAAATAGAAACGTTTCCCTGGATACCGGGAACGTGATCGGCAGGAAGGTATTGAGTAATACTCGGTTGGAGGGGGGATACCAATTCGCACAGAGTCAATAAGACACATACCGAATCCTGTACAGGAATATTTGTTCTGATTAATCTCTACAGATGATAGGCTCAATGTATAAAATTGCCGAAATCCCCTTTAAGTTTGTTCGCCTCCCACCATTTATGGTATACCTCTCGAACGGTAAGTGGACCAGCAGTCGCCCCGGCTCTTCAATCGAAATTCAATATTTCCGACGATTGAGAAATCGAGGCAACATTCCAAGATAGGACTGCGAAAAACAGGTTGAAAAGCGATCACGAAAAGCGGTTGTAGCCATGGATGAGACCTTTTTCGGCGAGTTTTTGATTTTGGTGTTGATGGATTTACGCTCGGGCTATTTACTGTTGGAGGAGATCAGTGAGGATAGGCGTTTTGACACTGGGTATGCGAAGACAGCGCCGCGCTTGGAATCCCTGGGAATTGAAGTGAATCATGCGATTAGTGATCGGGCTAAGGCATTAATAAAACTGGCCATCAGTGGATTTGAATGCGACTCTGGAGCAGATCTTTTGCACGCGCAACAGGAGGTGAGTCGCTGGTTGGGGGCCCGCTTGGCAAGACGTAGCGCGACGGCCAAAAAGCAGTTTGAGGCGGCCCAGAGGGCGGAGGCTAATGGGGTAGAGATGGCCGCCAATCCAGAAAAGGCTCTGCTTGTAAAGCAACGCCTTGAAGCCGAAGAAGCGCTTGATCGAGCCAAACAAAACCTAACCGATTACCATGAACACTTGTAGGGCATTGCGGAGGAAATCCACCCCATTTCATTAAGCGACTATCGCCCAAAGTCGGCTAAACAGGTCGAAGCGGGGCTTGAAAACAGGGCGCAAGTCTTTGAGACCCTAGCCAACGATCAGGGGATTGAGGACAAAACAACGCCCTGAAAACGTTTCGCAATCCAGGCCTTGGCCGTCACCGTCCGTTTCTGGTGGCTCTGGGTGCGAGAAACCTTGCAGGGCTTAGCGGTTAATGGGGAAATGCAACAGTGGCTGACGAGCACGTTGCTCCCGCTGGTTTATTGGCACTATCAACTCCACAAAACCCATAACCGTAAGGCGAGAGACAACTACCGCAAAGCCTGGCAGCAGGCGGTTCAGGCGTTCAATGCGCATCCTCTCACGCAGACTCTGGCGGAAAGCGAAATCCAACGCGGGCTCACCTGGGCTGAATCGATGGCGCGGCAATTCCACCGTAGTTCCTCCGCGGTTGAAGGGCGCAATGGCTGTCTTGCGCAAATGTACCCTAATGCTCGCGGATTGAGTGAACAACGATTGAGAGCGTTAACGGTGATTCATAATTACGGACTCAAACGCCAGGACAGCACAACGGCGGCCATGCGGTTATTTGAAACCGACTTTCCAGACTTGTTCCCCTGGCTGCTTGACCCTATGGGGCCGCTTCCACTGCCACGAAAGCATCGTGAGCGTGTGATTGATAAGCCTTTGAAATTGATAGATGTCCCGGCTTAAGTTGAAAGCCGGCCTCTAAGAAGCCGTACAAAACCTCTCAGCGAATACACGGCGTTAAAAATAGGTACAAAATACTCTTATACTTGCGTGTAAACGGTACTCTTTCCCGATTTTTCCTTATCGTGCGCTTACCTGAGAAACTTTATAACAACTTATAACAACTTCTTAGGTGCAGTGGAGTTAGTGATGAGCGATAATCGTATAGTTCCCTTGCCTTGAAATGTATGGTTATAGTGCATTTAGTGGTGCGCATAAACTGTTCAATTTTACAAGGCAGATGTATTACTCAATTCCAGGCGGTGGTTCGAGAACTTCCCCGGCGGGAATCAATCGGCCAACCCAGCGCAGTACCCGTATCAACTATCCATCCGGGCGCGTACGATACAACCGGTTAGTTGCCTGCCTCCCCACGACTGCTTCGACGGTGTACAAACAGTTAACGTGGGTTTGTATCCAGATAACTTGTCTTTGTTGTATACAATGGTGTTAAGCGATATGGAATAGCCGCCCCGAAATCAGCCCGCGAATCGAGTCACCTAACTGAAAATAAAATAAGAGTCAATGTGTTAATCGTTGAGGAATGGTTTTACCGTAAATGGACACTGCTCCCCTGTTATCTTTGAAGGCTATTCTGCTTATTCTTTTTAAAAGAAAACGCACGATACTACTCATATTCTTTTTCACTATCCTAACCGTTGCTATTGCGGCTGTGTTCTCGCTACAACCTATGTATCAAAGCGATTCTCAGATTCTTCTCGAGGTGGGGCGAGGGTACGTTTACAATCCTTCGATTCCCACACAAGAACAAATGGCCAGAGATGAGAATCCGAGTTTGGATAGGGAGATAGCACTTAGCAGCGAAATTCTCACTAATGAAATGGTACTTAACGAACTTGTAACAGAAATCGGGCCAGCCAAAATCTATGAGTTTCTGAAGCACGTAGACCAAAATTCTGAAATAGATCCTGTGAGGTTAGCCACTCATGAGATTTTGGAGCATCTTGATGTCACCACAGTCGAGAATTCGCCGATTATCGGCATCAGCTTTAAGCATAAAGATCCAAGAATGGCGTCTACTGTCGTCAATACACTGGTCAAGTTATATGTTGAACATCATCTACGCATTCGCCAGAAGCCCCAGCTCTTTAAGTTCTTTCAAAAGCAATACGACCTCATGGTATCAAGGCTGAATACGTCAGAGAACGAAATGAAACGCTTCAAAGAGAAGTATGGATTATCCGCCTCCTTAAAAGATGAAAAGAGTCTGCTAGCTCAGCGATGTGCGCAAATCCAAACGGCGCTTGATCAATCCAGCGATGAGCAGGCTGAAGTTGCTAATCGCATCCAAGGGCTGAGCCAAAAGCTAACTAAGATTCACAATCCAGCCTTAATCAATGAAACAGTAAAAGATTTACACGCACTGAGATTTAAAGAAAACCTCCTCATCAAAAAGGAAGGTGAGCAATCTGATGAAGTGAAACAGATCAAACGGGATATCGAAAAAGAAACTAATGAATACAGCATCCTGCTAAAAAACAAGCGCCATGGTACCGCCGAGACAAACGACGTTCAACACACTCTGTATCAGGATTTGGAAAAGGAGTTGGTGGAGGGCGAAATAGAATCGAACGCTATAGGCGCACGAATAGCCACACTGAAGAAACAACATGAGGATTATACCAGTAGATTAAACAGTCTAAATTCTGCCGAGACTGAGTTCATGGCGCTTGAAAGTCGCTTAACAGCGGCTCGAAATAGCTATCGGCTCTATCAGACCACCTTGGAGAAATTCCGCATCTTCGGCGCATTGGATCAGCAGAAAATAGCGGATGTAAAAATATTGAAACCGGCTCAACCTTCGGTAGAACCACTCCCGACGAAACGCATGTTGATGCTGATCATGGCTGTATTCTTTGGTGCGACTGGAAGCATTGGGATCGCCATTTTCATGGAATATGTCAGTGGTGTGATTAATACCGGCCAGGAGGTGGAGTATATTCTACAGCGGCCATTGCTGGCTTCAATCATGGAAAGCAACCGAGAAGATTAAACGAAGCAGAGTTGATCATGTTGATTCGACGTCATTTCAGCAGTCGCGTTACCAAGGCTAGGTCATAAAGATAGATGAAAGATAATTACCTGGAGCTTGCTACAAATTTTCTAAGATGTTACGCGAAGAGCGATATAAAAACGATATTAATAACGGGGACGGCTCCCGGGGTTGGTGTGTCCACTACGGCTACTAATTTTGCGGATATTCTGTCTAGTTATTCGCAATTAAAGGTTCTATTGGTTTCCAATTTTAGGGAATCACCGCCACCTAACATCGTTGAGATCGATTCCTATGAAGTTGATTCTGATTTAGGCACCCAGGAATTGAGTACGACGAGTTTTCGCAGCGCAGACTTTCCCGAGATCCGGTTGATACAAAGGCAGCAGAACTTGAAACTGCTGCGCAACTATGGACCGTTTGTGGATCCGATGCGATTTGCTCAATCGGATTTGGTTGGTGAGATATTATGGACAGCTCGTAGCCAAAATGATTATGTCGTATTCGACGGAGCACCGATTCTGAAGTATCCTGAATATATGTTTATCAGCGCTAGAGTCGACGGGGTCATACTGGTTATTGAAGCGGGAAAGACAAAGAAGCCGATCGCACAGGCGGCCATAGAAAAGATAGAGCAATCAGGTGGAAAGTTGCTCGGCATCGTACTTAACCGTCGCAAGCACTACATACCCGAGTGGATCTACCGGCATCTATAGCTCTACGCGAGCTTTATCTTGTTATTGTATGGGCGTATGGACAGGATAAATGCACTGCGGCATATCTTTAATGCAAGGAAATATGCCATTGAGGTTACGCTTGGTATTGTCCTTGGTTTTTTCGTTATTGGATTATCTCAGTTGGAGGCACGCTGGTGGGTGTATTTTGGCGGTGCTTTCGGAGGCGCGTTAATATTTCTGATAAACACCCGAAAAGAAGCGCTGCTCGTTGCATTATTTTTCCTGAGTTTTCAAATCGATGTTTATATCCGGCCCTTTTTTGGCCGTGCCGGCAGCCCAGGCATCGAAATTCCCTTGGTTGTATTCGCAGGGTTGGCACTGCTGTTTTGGTATGTCGCGGCATATGGGGAACAAAAGATAAGAACGCTTGACTGGCATAGTCCGCTCGGTCTGCCCAACGTGGTCTTGCTAGCTACCTCATTCATGTCCTTGATTCCCACTACCGAACATTTTGTGGGACTGTCACGCATCATTTTTGAAATCGAGCTGTTATTTGTTTATTGGCTGTCGTTCAACCTGGTGAGGACGCAAGAGGATTTGGAGCGGATATTAAAAATATTCTTCCTTACTCTGGCGATTCAATCGCTGGTCTATTTTGTTGAGAGCGCTTTGGGGATTACCTTCAGTATGACAGGAGAAGTATTCAAAGAGACGGAAGTCGTCCCCAGACCGGGGGGGACCGTGAGTACCAATCCAGCCGGCTTTGCCAGTTTCATTTCTCCCATCTTATTAATTGCTTACGCGATCTTTTTGTCTAAGAAGGTCGTGATGAAAAACCGTTTTTTATGGATATTGGTGATGCTGGGCTCTGCTGCCATAGGGCTCACCTTTACGCGGGCCGTGTGGTCGGGCATCGCATTGGGATTACTGGCAGTGATCTTGCTGAATCTCCGAAACAGAAACCTGCACGCTCGCAGGATGATCGCGTTTTTTTTACTATTTTTTGTCGCCAGCGCCATCTTTCTGCCTATCATGATAAACAAACGTCTAAGTACAGAATATAAGGACGAAAGCGCGCTGAATGAAAGAGTTAGACTCATGCTTATCGCCATGGACATTATTAAGGAGCACCCGATCACCGGTGTAGGCCCGGGGGCGTATGCATATGTATTTAAGAACTATTTGACGTCGGATACGAAACAGGGGTGGGTATATGAAGTTCATAACGAGTTTCTTCTACGGGCGGCCGAGACGGGTATCCTGGGGGGAGTCGCATTTATAGTACTTTTAGTGCTAGCGTTACGCCAGGCATATCGTCTGACGAAATCTCAGAATCCAACTGTGGCCGTCATCGCGGTGGGATGGTTTGGTAGCATCATATCCCTATGCTGGCAAATGGCTTGGGTTCCGTGGCGAGGGTTCTCCTACAATGCCATGCTTTGGTGCATGCTGGGACTCATGGACGGGGCTACGAAGCACCTGGTGCACACGGCAAAGGATACACGATCGGTTTCCCCCTAATTCACTCTTCGCCGTTCATCCAGGTCTTGCAGGGCATTGTTTATTTCGCGGTAAAAATTTTTCCGTCGGCTCAATGACCAATTTAAAGCATCGGTAGCCAGTTCTTGACGGTGAGATGAAGAGCATGCTGCAACTAGATATTGGGCAAACTGCTCTGCTTGATCCGTCACTGTGACCATGGCTGGCGGATCATCTATGCCGCGCAGTGCTGTCGTTGTAGCAACAATGGGAGAGCCTGAAGCTATGGCGTCTAATGTTTTGATTTGAATGCCTCCTCCGCTGAGAGTAGGTATCGCGATAGCCCTCGCGGCGGTGAGGAAACCATTTAAATTATCAACAAATCCCAGGTAATTGACGTTATCGTACATGCCGCTCAACCACTCTGCCCCGTTTCCTGCTACACGTATGTCATAGGATGAGGGCAAACGCGGGAATACCTTATCCAAGAACCACTTAAGGCCTTGTACGCTTGGTTGCCATGTCCAGTTGCCGAATATGGCAAGATCAAATTGCGCCTGAACAGGCGCTGCGGTGGGTTCGGTAAACCGCCCGGGAGCGAGAAAGTCCTTACTCGGTGCGGATTTGCAAAGTGATCGAAAGCCTGTGCATCGTGTTGAGTGAGTGTCCAGACCTCGGTGGCACGAGTAGCCAACCGCGACTCTACACGTTTTATCAGGCGTGCTTCTCTGCTATATACCCAACGTGCTAGGAGACTCCTTTTGGCGTCAATGATCGCTTTATATAATTCGTGTTCTACATTGTGGGCAATAAAAACAAAATCCTGTCTTCCGTTAAGCGCAGCGGTCAGCCAGGCCAATTGCGAATGATCCAGTAAGACGATGTCAAATTGCCCCGACGCAACGCAGTGTCGCAGCTTGTTCAGATAACTGCGCGAGACGTACTTTGCGCAAGAATAGGGTAAGTGCATTGCAAGGCTCGAAGCAAACCAGAAAAAGGGGTAAATCCATGCCTCGGATGTTTCTATATACCGTGTGCCGATCGATATCTCGTGAGTGGCCGGCACGAATTCGTCCCCCCTTCGCATGTACCCCAGGACGGTCACTTCATGACCGGCAGCTGACATTGCATCAATGAAGGCGTGTGAGGCAACCTCGCTTCCGATTCGCTTATTATGGGGTAACACTGTCGTGGCAAACAATATATTCATGGTTGGTTTATGAATGGGTCTAAGAGTGGGTTGAAGTTAGTTATAGAATGAAATAAGCTTTCTGGCGTGTTTGGCTTAACCAGCGCCAGCGGAAGCTCTAGCCTTTTAAATACTGTACTTGGACTTACAGTACCTGGGAAGGCATAAAAAACAAATTTTACTGAGCGAGCTTCGTCTGCCTGC
>CAVSWL010000025.1:0-67889 GCA_963731655.1 uncultured Gammaproteobacteria bacterium
AGGAGGACTTGGTGCGAAAAAGGGGGGTGGCATATAACCGAGTCTCGGTGCCACTGTAGGAGGTTGTGGTGGTGAGGGGCTAGCCGGAGGCGCAGAGGGTTTGCGCTGAGCGGTACTCAATACGGCCGTTGAACCATCGGAATTGCGGTATCCATAGAACATGCGCTGCCGTTCTGTGAGCGGCGCATAGAGTGACGCCGGGTCGTCGACGACTTGATCGCTATCCGCTGGGGACGTGCGATACTTAAAACGCTCCGTATCGGCTAAGGGGGGATAATCACCTTGACCCAGCACCTTGGCTTCGTTGGGCGCCATCAGGCGTCGTTCATACTGGGGCTCGCTCTCCGCTTGCTTAGCTCCATACCAAAGCCCGAGTTTTGCCGATTGTGCTTGATCTTGTGCCGCTTGATAACGCTGTTCAAGATTCTTATCGGCGGGCGAAACCGTTGACTGAAACCGGGCCATACCGGCTTCGATCTGGCTTAGATTGACATCCGTGTTGCCGAGATAGACACGTCCCGAAAGTGCGGAGGCATTCGCGCTGGCATCAGTGTCTATCACGACATGCCGGCCCTCAACCAGCTGCTGTAAGTGTTGCCGTGATTTTATCCCAGCGGATTGGTTTGGCCCTGGGGCTTGAGTATTTTGTAAGTGAACGGTGTGTTGAATATTGCTGGAGTCCACAATCGTCAGTGTATTGCCGTTGTCTACTCGGAGCACGCGTCCGCTCATTTGATAAGCGCTAACAAGAGCAGGCATGATCAACGTGAACAGCGCCAATCGGGGTCGAATCATTTCTCGGAATCTCTCATTATTTTTCATGCCGCTATTATATCTCTTCTGTTTTACGATGATCCAATGCTCGATCATAAGCATTTATTTCTTGAGAATCATGGGACGCAAGTATCCCACTGCTGACGAAGGGACGTTTCATATCCTCAAGGATGAGATACGCTACGGGCACCAAGAGCAGCGAGAGAAAGGTGGCGTATAACACGCCGAAACCCAGTGATACCGCCATGGGAATCAAGAACTGAGCCTGAGTACTTCTTTCGAATATTAGCGGCAACAAGCCCGCGAACGTGGTGAGCGACGTCAGGAGTATCGGCCTGAATCGAGCCACGCCCGAAGTGCGCACGGCCTCAATCAATGGAACACCTTCGGTACGGCGTTGATTGATCCAATCGACTAGCACGAGACTGTCGTTAACGGCCACGCCCGCCAAGGCGAGTATGCCCATGATGCTCATGATCGAAAGACTCATCCCCATGAGCATGTGACCGAGAAAGGCTCCGATGACACTGAAGGGGATCACCAGCATTACCATGAGCGGTTGGGAGTAGGAGCGGAATGGGATCGCCAATAGCGCATAGATACTGAAGAGCACGAAGCCTACCCCGTACTTCAGGCTGGTGAAGGACTCTCGTTGCTCACGCAGTTCGCCTTCATATTGGTACCGCACACCCGGATATTGCGCGTTTAATTTCTTCAGCAGGGGATCGAGATCGGTGATGATCCGGTTGACATCGACTTCTTCCTTATTGACATCTGCGGTCACATCGATCACACGCTGGCGGTCGATACGGCGAATGGTAGCGAAGCCTTGCCCCATGCTGATCTCGGCCACGTTTCCCAAGGGTACTTCCACCCCTTCGCGGGTGCGGATGCGCATGGTGTCTAGGCTTTGCAGCGTGCGCCGCTCTGCTTCGGGGTAACGCACCATCACGCGCACGTCATCGCGATTGCGTTGAACTCGCTGCGCTTCGGCTCCGAAGAAAGCCTGACGCACTTGACGCCCCAGGTCTTGCGCATTTAATCCAAGCAATTCCGCCTCCGGTTTGATACGCAGCTTGATCTCGGGCTGCCCGTCCTCGAAGCTATCCTCGATATCGAACACACCCGGGTATTCTTCCAGCCGCTGCTTGACGACATCGGCGATCGCTTCGAGTTGCTCGAAGTGTTGGCCGGACAACTGAATATCGATGGGATCGCCACCGCGGCCAATTTCGGCGCGAAATGTGAGCTCCTTGGCACCGGGAATAGCGCCGATGCCCTTGCGCCATTCGTTGACGATCTCGGAGCTGGTCACCCGAAGGGAACGGTCTTCCGGGGGCACGAGTTCCAAGCTAACCTGACCTTCTTCGGCTTTCCCCGACCCTTCCGATGGCCCAGAACCCAGCGAAAGCCAACCGACACTCACGAGGATATTGTCAATCACCGACCCGTTGATGGTTGGATCGTAGTATTTCTGTTGAAGCTCGTGGGCGACGCTCGCCATACGATCCAGGTGGGAGCGGGTGATCTCCACCGGCGTGCCGGCGGGCATGGTCAAGCTGGCGCGGGCGACCTCCGACTGCACGCGCGGAAAGAAGGTGAAACTGTAGCGGCCGCTCACCACCAGAGCGAGAATGATCAGCGAAAAGCCTACAAAAAGTGACAAAGTCAAATAGCGCTGCCGCAACGCCCAATCCAACAGTGGGCCATAGACAGTGGAGACAAAGTGTTCGAGGCCGTCGGCGACGCGTCGCTGGGCGCGTTGCAATGCATTGAGCTGACGCCGATGATTACGCTCCGGATGCACGTGTTTCATATGCGCCGGGAGGATCAGTTTGGATTCTAACCAGGAGAACAATAGGACGGGAATGACAATGGCGGGGATATTCGCGAACAGAGCGCCGCGCACCCCCTCGATCATTAGCAGAGGAACAAATGCCGCTACCGAAGTCAGTATGCCGAAGGTAACGGGTACCGCCACTTCTTGAGTGCCGAGAATGGCGGCCGCCGTCGCGCTATCGGCGCGCTTCAGATGGCTGTAGATATTCTCGCCGGTGACGATGGCGTCATCCACCACGATGCCCAGCACCAGAATGAATGCAAATAGACTGATCAGGTTGATCGTAAGGCCCAGATACGGCATCAACGCCAGCGCGCCGAGAAAACTGATGGGAATGCCGACGCAAACCCACACCGCTACCGACAAACGCAGGAACAACGCCAATATCAGGAAAATCAATATCCCGCCCTGCAGCGCGCTTTCCAACAACGTGTTGAGACGCAATTTGACGATACGCGAGCGGTCACGCCAGTAATTAATGGCTAAGCCTTGGGGCAAGGAAGCCTGCTTTGCGGCAACATAGCGTCTGACGGCGGTGCCGATCTCCAGGGCGTTCTGTTCTCCGGTGCGGAATACGTCGATGAGCGCGGCCGGAGCTCCGTTGAACTCGCTATACAGCGGTTCCTCCTCGAAACCATCTTTGATTTCGGCAATGTCGCCCAAAGTGAGGCGGGTGCCGTCCGCCCGGGTGACGAGGACCACCTTGGCGTAGTCTTCGCCGGTGTAGGCTTGGCCCTTGGTCCGTAAAAGGATCTCTCCGCCACGGGTTTTAATCGCACCGGCGGGGAGGTCCACCGAAGATCTCTGGATAGCCTCCACCACGGCGTCGAAAGTGAGCCCATAGCGGTCTAGCGTCGACTCGCTGATCTCAATGGAGATCTCAAAGGGACGCACGGCTCCAAGCTCGACCAGACTGATCTCGGGCAAGGCGCTCAACTCATCCCGGACCTGTTCGGCAAAGCGGCGCAGCTCGTTCTCGGGCAACTCGCCTGAAATCACCACCGAAATTACCTCACGAGTAATCTCAACCACGCTATAGACGGGTCGCTCGGTGTCTTGCGGAAAGGTATTGATCGCGTCGACGCGGTTTTTGATATCGTCGAGGAGCGCGCGCGGATCGTAACCTTTCGTGACCTCCACACGGATGCGTGCGGAGCCTTCGCTGGCGTTTGAAGTGATCTCTTCGATCCCCTGCAGGCCTTCGATGGCTTCCTCGATGCGGATCACTACCGATTCCTCGACTTCAGCCGGTGTCGCGCCGCGATAGGCCATCGAAATATTGACGGTATCGCGCTCGAAGCTCGGGAAGACCTCGAGTGGAATCTTCTCCGCCAAAGCCCACAGACCCATGAAAATGATCAATACCATGAGCAGGTTGGCGGCGACCTCGTTCCGCGCAAACCAGGCGATCATCCCGCTCATGTCAGCCGTGCTCCGGAGATTTTTTCAGCACTGCATCGGTACCCAGCGTGGTGCCTTTCACCTGCACCTGCATACCGTCGGCGCTAAAGGGAAGGGGGGTCATTGAAAGCCGCTCACCTGCGGCGAGTCCGGCGCTAACCACCACATTCTCGGCATCGCGCCAGACGATCTGCAACCGACGCCGTTCAAGGCGCTGCTTAGCATCAACCACGAATACCTCGTCTTGGCCCCGCAGCACCCCACGCGGCACCACGAAGACGTTGTTAAAGCGGGTGCCTTTAATTTTCGCTTGGACAAATTGGCCCACCTTGAGCGGCGGGCGCCGTGCATGCCGGGCGTAGGGATCATCGACTTGGGCGATCGCGAAAAGCTGGCGGCTCTGGGTATCGATGGCGCCCTCAGTGCGTACGATGCGGCCCTGCCAGGTGTGCTGTTCACCGCTCACCTGTGCGGTTAAGGAGACCTCGGGGCCGGGTTTGGGTGCCGTGTCTTCCCCCCGATAGATTTCGGGAAGCTCGAGAACAGCCTGCTGACGGTCCGTTAGGGGCAGGCGAATTTCGACGTAATCCACTGCGTAGATTCTGGCCAACACGGTGCCTTGCGTCACGTATTGGCCGACGTCTGCGTTCTTTTCCAGAACGCGTCCCACGTAAGGCGCGAGAATACGGCTGCGCTCGAGATCGATCTCGGCCTGGCGCAGCCGGGCTTGCGCCGCGGCGACCGCGGCCCGATTGCTCGCGAGCTGGGGTTTGCGCAGCACCAAGTCCGTAGGTTTGGCGCCGTCGCCGAGTGTTTTCCAATCCTTGCGAGCCTGTTCGGCTTGGGCCTCCTGCTCGCGCAATTGCAGCTGTGTTTGTGCGAGCTCGGAACGCGCGACGATGCGCGCGATTTCATAGTCGCGGGGATCGATAGTCAACAGCAGCTCATTTTGCTCGAAGAATCCACCATTGCGAAAATTGGGGGCGATCGCAATGATGCGTCCCGAAATTTCGGAAACCAGCGTGCTTTGGGTGCGTGGCGAAACCGTGCCATAGCTGGCCACCTCCACTTGGTAGCTTGTGGGTGTCGCCTGCAGAATTTCCACCGTCGGCTGCGGTGCCGGCGGTGTCCGGCGCTCGACCTTCGGACTGGTCGCGATCAACGCCGCGGCGGCCAGAATGCAGACCATGAGCACCGCGAGGGGCAGGATGGCCTTCCGTGTTTTATTCATAAGAATTTATTCAATTTCATTCATAAGTTCTCTGCAGCCGCAGTGGTCTCCGGCGCCGTGTCTTTGTCGAAGGGACCACCCAGTGCGAGGTAGAGGTTGATACGGTTTGTCAGGCGCAGGCGCGCGATCAGCAACCGGGAACTCTCCGCCGTCACGGCTCGGCGCTGGGATTCTAGCAGGGTGATGATATCGGTGAGTCCAACCCGATATTGGTCCAAGGCCTGCTTGGCGGCTTCGATGGATTCCTGCGCCGCACGTTTCAGCGCCTTTTCCTGCTGCTCGAACAATGGTTCAGCGGCGAGCAAAGTTTCGACCTCTCGAAAGGCGTCCAATACGGCTTGTGCATACTGTGCCCAAGCCTCATGGTTGTCGGCCGCAGCGAGCAGCCGTTGCGCTTTGAGCCGTCCTCCCTGGTAAATGGGTTGCGTCAATCCGGCAAACAAAGACCACACGAGGGTGTCGAAGTCGATGAGATTATTAAACTCATCACTTACGGTTCCGCCGCTTGCGGTGAGTTGCAGGCGCGGTAGCAGATTTTTATTTGCTTCGCGCGCCCGTTCGCTGGCGGCGAACAGACGCTCGCGGGCGGCGATAAGATCCGGTCGTCGTTGCAACAACTGGGCGGGTAGTCCTGCGGGTACTTCGCGTGCCACGGAGGGTAATTCCGCGGGCAGTTCCTGCTGAGCCTCGGGATAGCGACCCAATAGGACATCCAGATTGCGCAACGCGGTGTCCAGTTCGCGCTGGCGTTGGGCCAAATCGGCTTCGGCTCCCGCCACATTGGCCCTGGAGAGCCGCACATCGAGGGATGAACCGATGCCCAATCGGTAGCGCGCTTCGGTGGCTTCCAGACTCCGGTGAAACGAGCCGACTACTGAGTTGGACAACCTGGTCTGTTGCTTTGCTTCGATCGCCGTGAACCAGGCGCGCGCGACTTGAGCCGCGAGTGACAATCTTGCGGCTCGATAGTCCGCCACCACCGCGCCGGCGTCGGCCAACGCGGCCCGGTTCAGATGGGCCAGCCGGCCCCAGAGGTCGATCTCCCAACCGGCGGTGGCCTCCAGGGTGAAGCGGTTGCGAATGGTGCGGACGGCACTCTCTGAACCCTGTAACGAACCCTTACTGCGTTGGCCATCCAGTTCCAGGTCGAGTTGAGGGAGCCGGTCGGCACCGGCAATAATGGCTTGCGCCCCGGCGGCTTTGACGCGGGCTGCCGCCGCGGCGAGATCGATATTCGCCGCGAGAGCCTGCTTCACCAAAGCCGTCAGCTCCGGAGAATCGAAGTCGTGCAGCCATGCGCCTGGCTTGCCGGGCAACGCGGCTGGGATCGCTGTCCAATGCGCCGGTATCCGAGTGGGCCGGTCTGCGGCGCTCAGCAGTTTTTCGCCTTGTAAGGCGCAACCGCCGATGTGCAGTGCCAACAGCGTCAGCCCGGACCAGCCGCAGCAAGAATCGGTGGCTCGTTGTTCTCATATTTCAGCCTCCCCCAGTCGTGTGAGATAGGCTATGCAGCGCACCCAATGCAACGGCGAGGAGCTAACGCCGCTTCCGGGGGAATGAGGTCTGAAAAAAATCACAAGGTATGGGAGTGCTGGGTAACGATGCCCTGGCATGAAGACCGGTCGGGTGCTTTTACAGTTTAACGCTCGACTGCGTTTCCATTATCCAATAAAGCTACTCTATTACAGCAGCCAAGGTTCGTATCAACGGCGGATTTGGCTAGACCTGCGCCGCAAAAGTTCCATTTTCCCTGCAGATGCCACCCATTCGGTACATTCAATTCCAGCCGGTCGCCAAAAATTGGATCGCTTTTCACGCTCATTATGGCCGTGTTTCGTTCATAGGCCTGTCACAAAGGATTGCTACACTCCGGGCCAATTACACATCGCGATGCCGGCCGCGGCGATTATCAGTGCCATCACTGTCGTTTCTCTCCGGAACCTATTCTAATCTATCGTAAACTAATGAGAGAGAAACTCATGCGCGCATCGAAACTGGCGGTAGCCATCTTAATGGGCGTCCTTGTCGCCAATGTTTATCCATATATGGTAAGGTCGCAGGTCTTACGCAACGCGCATTGACCCCAAATCCATCATCGGTAGCAACCAGAGGAACTCTACCATGCAAATTGGAATGATCGGCCTCGGCCGCATGGGTGCCAACATGGCAACGCGACTCATGCGCAACGGGCATTCGTGCGTTGTCTACGACCGCAACACTCAGGCTATTCAGGAGCTGAGCGGCGCCGGGGCGGACGGGGCCATGGATATCGCCGATCTCTGTGCCAAGCTGGTCAAGCCACGGGCCGTTTGGATCATGGTCCCGGCCGTGGTAGTGGATTCCGTCATTGACGATCTCTTGCCCCATATGGAGGCCGGCGACATCATTATCGATGGCGGCAACTCGTACTACAAGGACGACATCCGTCACGCCAAGCGGCTCGCCGACTGCGGTATTCATTTTCTGGACTGCGGCACCAGCGGCGGTGTTTGGGGCCTGGATCGCGGATACTGCCTGATGATCGGCGGTGACGCCGAGGCGGTTCGCCACCTCGATTCCATTTTCGCAACCTTAGCACCTGGGCCCGGCGATATCGAGCGCACCGCAGGTCGCCACGGCGACTATGATACCGCCGAACGGGGCTATCTCCATTGCGGTCCGAGTGGTGCCGGCCATTTCGTTAAGATGGTCCACAACGGCATCGAGTACGCCTTGATGGCCGCCTATGCTGAAGGATTTAATATCCTCAAACATGCCGGTGTGGGCCGCGACGACCGGGATATCGATGCGGAGACGGCCCCGCTCGACAACCCGGAATACTACCAGTACGACATCGATGTATCTCGGGTCGCCGAACTGTGGCGCCGGGGCAGCGTCGTGGCTTCCTGGTTGCTGGACCTCAGCGCCAATGCATTGCACGAAGATCCGCAGCTCAGCCAATTCGGCGGGCGTGTTTCCGATTCCGGTGAAGGCCGTTGGACCTCCATGGCCGCCATCGAGACCGGCACACCGGCGCCTCTGTTGACGACCGCCCTCTATGAGCGTTTTAGCTCACGCGGTGAAGCGGATTTCGCTAACCAGCTTCTATCGGCCATGCGCTTCCAGTTCGGTGGCCACCATGAAAAAAAGGATTGAGCACCCATTTCCCTGATGCAGCCCAACGATACCTCAACCCCGCCGGCCTCTCCGAACGCCATGGTCATTTTCGGCGCCGGAGGCGATCTTACCAAACGCAAGCTGATTCCCGCGCTGTTCCATCTGTGCAACGCCCGGCTGCTGCCGGATCGCTTTGCGGTGCTCGGCCTCGATCGTTTGGACATGGACGACGATTCCTTCCGAAGCCAGATGGCCGAACAGATTAGGGACCATGTCGGCGATGTATTCGACCAGTCGGTTTGGGATCGACTGGTGGAGCGTATCCATTACATGAAGATCGATATGCTCGAGCGTACCGATTACGAGCGCCTATGCGAACGCCTGACGGAAATCGACGCTCTGCACGACACCGATGGGAATTACCTGTTTTACATGGCGATCCCACCCAGTCTTTTTACGCGCGTGACCACTCATTTGGGCGAGGTCGGTCTGCTGGAGGAGATGGAGCACGAATGGCGGCGCGTCATCATCGAAAAACCTTTCGGGCACGATCTGGAATCCGCCGTAGCCATCAACCGCCAGCTGCATGTCCACATGGACGAGAATCAGATCTACCGCATCGATCATTACCTCGGCAAGGAGACGGTGCAGAACATCATGGTATTCCGTTTCGCCAATGGCTTCATCGAGCCGCTGTGGAACCGCCATCATATCGATCATGTACAAGTCACGGTGGCCGAGTCGGTCGGAGTCGAGCACCGCGGCGCCTACTACGAAGAGGCAGGCGCCCTGCGGGACATGATTCCGAATCACCTCCTCGTATTGCTCGGCTTTCTCGCCATGGAGCCCCCCAACTCCTTCGAGGCCAAAGCATTGCGCGACGAGGTCAACAAGGTGCTTGACGCTATCGAGCCCCTATTACCGGAGGACGTGCTCAGGCATGCGGTGCGCGGCCAATACGGCGAGGGTACCATGCCCGATGGCGAAAAGGTCCCGGCCTATCGTTCCTCGCCCGGGGTCGATCCCCAGTCCCGCACCGAGACCTTCGCCGCGCTCAAACTCACGATGGACAACTGGCGCTGGGCCGGCGTGCCTTTTTATCTACGCACCGGCAAGCGGCTGACTACGCAGTACACCGAAGTCGCGATCCAGTTCAAGAGGGCGCCGACCATTATGTTCAAGGATACGGACGTGGAGCAAGTCGACCCGGACATGCTGGTGCTGCGCATTCAGCCCAACGAAGGCATCCAGATGAGCTTCGGCGCCAAGGTGCCAGGCCCCACCATGCAGGTCGGCACCGTGAATATGGATTTTAACTACGAAGACTATTTCGGCAATAAGCCGGAGACCGGCTACGAGACGCTGATCTACGACTGTATGAAAGGTGATGCGACCTTGTACAAGCACGCGGACACGGTGGAGAAGGGCTGGGAAATCGTCCAGTCGGTTATGGACGTCTGGGCCGCACTTCCACCGCGGGGATTTCCCAACTATGCTGCGGGAACCTGGGGGCCTCCGGCCGCGGGCAGCCTGCTTAAGAACGACGGCCGTCTATGGCGCCGGATCAAGACGCCGGGCTAATATGTTTTGACCTGTCAAGTGTTCAAATTCACGTATGAGGGTTTATCCACCCTTTGCCCACAACGGCTCAATTATTAAGGACTGCTCCGATGTGGACAAAGCGCGGATAAACCCGGTGTTCATTTGATCCTCTGTTGTTGGTTAATTTAGGTAATTTATACATGTTTCATAAAAAATATATTATTTTCTATCCCTCCAATCTTAATTCTTTAGTTTCACTTTTATTTCTCTAGCTCGATTTATTCCGAGCGGGAACGAACATATAGCCTGCACCGCGCACGGTCTTTAGAATCTGCGGTTTGGCTGGATCGGGTTCGATCTTGCGCCGTAACCGTGCGATGCGGATATCCACGCTACGGTCATAGGGATCCCAGTCGCGGTTCTGGCTAAGATTGAGTAGTTGGTCGCGATTTAGAACACGATTAGGGCGCTCGGCGAAAATATTGAGCAAATCAAATTCCATGGAGGTAAGGGGGATAGTGCGTCCTTTATCGTCAAGTAGCCGACGCGCGTTCAGATCCAGCAGATAACGTCCGATGGCGATTTGGTTCGTTGTCTTATTTTCCTCTAGCACGCTGTTATAGCGCCGCAACACGCTCTTGATGCGTGCCAGCAATTCACGGGGATCGAAGGGCTTGGCGATGTAGTCGTCTGCCCCTATCTCAAGGCCGATAACCCGGTCAATCACTTCACCGGAAGCGGTGAGCATGATAATCGCTAAGCTGTAGCGTTCGCGTAAGTAGCGCGCCAGGCTCAGGCCATCCTCTCCAGGCATTCGTATATCCAGCAACACAAGATCAGGAAGCGATTGCGCCAGCTTTTTACGCATATCGACGCCACCGGCAGCCTGCAATACCGAATAACCGTGTCCACTCAGGTATTCGCTCAACATATCGCGGACGTCGGGTTCATCGTCCACTACGAGGATAGTTCCGTTCCTAACCATAGTATTTGCTCTAGCGAATTTTTCTATTCTGTTTCAATTGTTTCAGTAGCGTAAAACCCCCGCGTGGCTTTGGAGCATGCATGTTAGGATTAAGAGTATGAGGTCAGACGAGGATTAAGTCCAATGGTCAACATATTTCCGATCGCTAAACTGTTGATGGTTATTTTTATGTTCATTCTCGCCGGCTGCGACGGTAATCCTCCGACGACGATGCGAATCGGTACGAACTACTGGCTAGGTTATGAACCCCTGTACCTGGCTCGTGATTTAGGTTATTTAAAGGAAGCAGAATTCCACATAGTGGAATACCCATCTTCCAGCGAAGTGATACGTGCTTTTCGCAATCAGGCTATCGATATCGCCGTATTGACGCTCGATGAGACCCTGATGCTCGCCCAGCATGACCAGAGCCCACGAGTCGTTATGGTTACGGATACGTCTAACGGTGGCGATGCGATCGTAGCTAAAGGCGCTATGCGCCATATCAGAGATTTGGTCGGTCGCCGCATAGCCGTCGAACGCTTGGGCATCGGTGCCTATCTATTGAAACGGGCATTGGACCTCAATGGGGTAAGTATCCATGATCTTAAGCTGTTGCATCTGGAGGGAAACGAGGCTGAAGAAGCTTATAAGGCGGGAAGGGCGGATGCGGTGGTGACCTGTGAACCTTATCTCTCTAGATTAGTAGCAGAGGGTGGATCGGTGCTGTTCGATAGCGCCGATATACCGGGAGAGATCGTGGATGTCATGGTGGTTCGCAAGGAGGTTTTGCAAACACACCCCAAACAGATCCACACGTTGCTCTCCCAGTGGTATCGCGCACTAGGTTACCTGCGTACGCGGCCGCAGGACGCGGCGGCTAAGATGGCAGTGCGACACCATATCAGCGGAGAGCAAGTGCTGGAATCTCTGGGTGGAATGAAATTCCCCTCGGTAGCCGAAACCCGCAGCTATCTAGAAGGCAATTCTTCACCGCTGGTGACTTCCGGTAGGCGGCTGAGCAAAATGATGATCGAGGGTGGCTTACTCAACAATATCGTGGATGTGCACGCATTGATTGATACTGCACCGATCAAGGTACTTTCAGAAGAATCGGAATAACCTTGGTATGTGAGTAATCAAAATGAAGGTTTCTCCGCCACTATCGCTTAAGCTCACGGTTCCTTTTCTGATGGTCCTGTTTGCCGCCACCCTCAGTGGCATTAGTATCCTATACAATCTACCCCGGGCAGAACGCTCCATCGAGCAAAGCGAACGTGAACTCATGTACCATAAATTGTCACGGTTGCAGGGCACCTTGGAATATATGTTGCGACGGGGAGATAAAGAGGGGGCACGCCGCGAACTGGTGGAGCTCGCAGCAAATCCACAAGACGCGTTCGTGGTCTTGTTGGATGAAAATGACCACGTGTTGATCGCGATGCGTCAGGGCTGGGTTGGATTACCGGTTGGGCAGGTGCTACCCGCTTTCGATCTAGGGCAGGCGCGACAAGCCACGAAGCAGCATCGCGCCACTGTGAATCTTAACGCGGACAAGCAGGCGCTGCTGGGATATATCGGCGTGAATCTGGGTATGGTAGCCGGTAAGATGCGTCCTTCGCGCATGGGGTATTTATTTCTGAAGCGTGATCTCAGTAGTGTTAAAGCGACAGCACGCGCTCGTATCTATAATCAATCGCTTTACTGGTCTGTACTGATCGCCGCTCTGGCGGCGCTGCTAGGGCTTTTGTTTCACTTGCTCTTAACTCGTCGGGTAGCACGGCTAGCCGAGGCCGCCGAGCGGCTTGCCGCTGGCGAGCAAAATGTCCGCACTGGTCTTACGGGCAGCGATGAATTGGCGAGCCTTGGCCGGGCCTTCGACGCCATGGCGGAACAGATCGCGGAGACACAGACACGGCTAGCGCACGAACTCATCGAACGTAAAAATGCACTACAGGCATTGCGAGAGGTGGCGCGAGGCGTATCCGAGGCCCGAGGTGACCAATTCTTCGAAACTTTAGTACGCTCGCTGGCGGTGGCGATTAGGGTTGAGTGCGCATTCATCGGCTTATTGTTTGGCCCCCATAAAATTCGCACATGCGCGCTTTATACTCGCGGCACGCTCGTCGACAACGTGACGTACGAGCTCAACGGTCGTCCTTGCGCGAAAGTAGTCGGTCAGAAATTTCGCTTCTATCCCCAGCGCGTGCGGCAACTATTCCCGCATGACTCGCGGCTTGATGAACTGAATAGCGAAAGTTATGCCGCTCTTCCCCTGTTCGGTGCACAAGGCGAGCCGTTGGGGCTCGTGGCAATCCTGGATAGTAGACCCCTGCGGCACCCCGTACTCTTGAAATCGATTTTAAAAATCCTCGCTGACCGGGTATCTGGCGAGTTGGAGCGTCGTGAACAAGAGCGGGCTCTACGTGAAAGCCAAGAGCGGATGGAACGTGCCCTGGACGGCGGCGGAATAGGGCTGTGGGATATGGACGTCGCGAGCAGGCGAATGGTTTTCGATAAACGCTGGGCAGAGTTTTTGGGTTATCCACCTGGCCAGACCGAAGTCACTGTCGGCAGCTTCTATGAACGATTGCACCCCGAAGACCGGGGATTACATCAGGAGTTGCTAAAACACGATCCGAGCGGCGATGCGCTGAGCTATGAGACTGAATTGCGCGTGCGCGAGGATATGGGCGACTGGAAATGGATACTGACAAAGGGCAAAGTGATCGAGCACGACATCACCGGTGCGCCGTTGCGGATCGTTGGTATGCATCAAGATATTACCCGTCGCAAAGCGGCGGAGCATGCCCAGAGTGCCAGCGAAGCACAGTATCGGGATATCTTCAACGCCTCCGCGGACGGTCTTGGCGTATGGCGACCGGACGGTACGCTGGTGGATGCCAATCCCGCCATGTACCGTATGAACGGATATGAAAGCCGAGAGGCGTTTCTAAAGGCATCGCCACATCAGTATATCCATCCGGATTCTTATACCTTGTTCGATACTTTTTTGGCCGCGATAAAACACCAAAAATCTTTTCACGGGGAAGGTAAAAATCTCGCTAAAGACGGCCATGTGATCGATGTAGAGGTGCATGGTATACCGATTCAATACCAGGGTAGCTCCCATATGCTAACCATCGTGCGCGATATCCGCGAGCGCAAACAGGCCGAAGACCAGCACCGACAACTGGAATCCCAACTGCGCCAAGCGCAGAAGATGGAAGCCATAGGCCATTTAACGGGGGGCATTGCCCACGATTTCAATAACATATTGACCAGTATCATGGGGTATACCGTGTTGGGCGGTGAGCGCGCGTCGCGCTTAAAGGATGAAAAGATTGAAAAATATTTCAACCAGATCCTTCGCTCTGGGGAACGCGCGCGCGATCTCATTCAACAGATGCTGACCTTTAGCCGTGGACAGCGTGGAGAGCCGCGGGCACTGGCCCTAGCTCCGCTGATCAAAGAAGCGCTCAAACTTTTGCAATCCACGCTGCCTTCCAGCGTTGAGATCCATACGGAAATTCAGACCAGCGTGGCGGCGGTTCGAGTGGACCCGGTGCAGATCGAACAGGTGTTAATGAACCTGTGCATCAATGCACGTGACGCTATGGACGGCTGCGGCTCGATTCTCATCGAACTTAAAGAACAGCACTATTCCGATGCGATCTGCACCGCATGCCGACAGGACTTCAGTGGTAAATTTGTCGAGCTGACGGTGCACGATAGCGGGTCGGGCATTAATCCCGAGATTATCGAACGCATGTTCGAACCGTTCTTTACGACCAAAGAAGTGGGTAAGGGTACAGGTATGGGGCTTTCAACCGTGCATGGCATTGTTCACGAGCATGGTGGGCATATCCTCGTCGCAAGCCGATTTGGGGAGGGTGCCGAGTTTCGAATTGTATTACCCGCATTAGCAGAGTCCGAAACCTTGGAATTCCTCGCCGCGAACCGCGACCATAATATGGTGCAGGCCAGAGGTACCGCTGCACGTATTCTAGTGGTGGATGACGAGGAAGCCGTGGCAGAATTTATGGGCGATTTGCTGGAAAGTCGCGGTTTTAAGGTCGTGGTGAAAACTGATAGCCTGGCTGCGCGTGAACTGTTTAAGCAGAATCCTCACGCTTTCGACCTCGTGATCACCGACCAGACTATGCCCAAACTGCGCGGTACCGAGCTGGCCCTAGCGTTACTGCAATTGCGCCCGACGCTGCCGGTGATTCTTTATAGTGGACACAGCGAGGGAACGACGGAAGAGAGGGTAAAGAAATGCGGTATTCGCGGGTTTCTAAAAAAACCGGTGGAGACTTCAGCACTCTTTGAGCTAATAACCGAACTTCTAGCGGAAAAAGACAGCGCTGAGACCTCGCCGTTAGACATCAATCACCGACAAATACACCCGGTAATTCACTGAACGAACTCACATTGTTTGTCGTTATCCGCTTGGCATAACGAGGCGAAACAACAGAAACAAACTAGAAACAATTGATACAAAACGCCAACAAAACGCTTTGGACAGAAATATTTTTGAAACTCTTCTTCTATAGATTGGTGGTTTCCAAAAACCAATAAGAAGGCGTATGTGTGATGAGTGCGGAAACCACAATCAATCTGCGGGGAATCGATACTCCCACAAGGTATTTTCTCGTAATGTTGGGGAAGCTGGCCGAGCATTGCGGTCCTCCGCCACTCGCTTCCTGTACCGTCGCAACGGCAGATCGCTTCGTTAACGGTGTTCACTTCGATCCGGCATCGATGGCGGAAATTACAGAACAGGCTAAGCACCTCCATCTGCTGGCAGGGGAGACGTTGATTCGCCAGGGAGAGCGGGAGGAACGCATGTATGTGATTCTAAATGGACGCTTGCGCATCACACGTCAGCACCCGTCGGGAAGCGTAGTGCACCTGGGAGAGTTGAAAGCGGGGGACGTGGTAGGGGGGGAGATGGCCTTGCTCGCCGGTGAGCCACGTTCGGCTACCGTGCGCGCCGTGCGCGATAGCGAACTGTTGAGTCTTACTCGGGAAGGGTTTCAAAGTTGGATCAGCCGTCACCCGGAAGCGCTGCTGCAAGTTTCGCGGTTGTTGGTTCGTCGTCTGCGGCGCAGCTACGAAGAACGGCCCGTATGTGGGGCGGTACGCACCATCGCCGTCGTGCCAGCCCATCCGAATTTGCCGCTCACGCCCTACGTTAAAGCGCTTGCCACAGCTCTGGCAATCATGGGAAAGGTAAGGCAGGTTAACAGCCAGGCGCGGGCAGCGGGTATGGGACATGGTATCGGTTACTCTCGCAGTGAGATGCAAGTGTCTCTTGGCGCGTGGCTGAGTGAGCTCGAACGTCAACACGATTTCGTGCTTTGTCAGGCGGATGCCGAGATCACCGACTGGACACGCTTTTGCCTGCGTCAAGCCGACCGGGTGATCATTGTTGCCGAAAACGGTCGGAATCCCGCTCCCAGCACCCTCGAAGCGATATCGCAGGCGAGCCCTTCGGTGGTTGCTGATTCTAGAATCGAGATGCTATGGGTCCAAAACCGCGCGGTTGCGAGTCCCCATACCGTAGGGTACGGGCGCGGCCTAGGATGGGCGCACCATCATGTGCGTTATGGAAACCGGCTAGATTGGGAGCGGGCGGCGAGGCTCATTGTCGGCCGTGCGCGTGGCTTGGTGTTGGGCGGTGGTGGAGCACGCGGGTTTGCTCATGTGGGGGTGGTTCGCGCTTTGCGCGAAGCGGGAATAGCTTTCGACGTCGTCGGTGGAGTCAGCATGGGCGCCATAGTGGCCGGGGCGGTGGCGATCGGTTGGGACGACGAGAAGATTCACCACAATTGTAGGGAGTGGTTCTTGGGAAGGAAATCGCCGTTCGACTACACTTTCCCGGTAATTGCATTAACTCGGGGTGCTCGCATCGCGAAAAGCTTACGCCGGCATTGCGAGGACGCGCACATTGAAGACTTACCGTATCGCTATTTCTGCGTTTCCAGCAACTTGATGCGTCTCGACCAGAAGGTGCACAGAGAAGGACCACTCTGGCGGGCTATTCGCGCCAGCTTCTCTCTGCCGGGAATTTTGCCTCCCCTGCACGATGACGGCGAGATACTCATCGATGGGGGGTTCGTCACCGGCGAAGCGGCGGACCCGATTACCTGCGACTTCCGAAACCGTGAGCGTCTTCACCGACCGCAACGGTTCCTGGGGTATTTCCTGGGATTGCCGGTCACAGCCGAGCAGACTAGAAAAACCGATCAACAAAGCGCTAATCAGCGTCGCCACGCGGCGGTTTGATCGAAATTTGGGAGAGCAGAATTCAATGGACATGGAACGGAATCCTAACTTATTTCTATGAGCCTGTTAATTTTTATGCGCGAGAGCATACAGGCCTATGCACAAAGCACAATGCCATCATGAAAATTCATACAAGGCCCCTGTCTCAGCGAAACAATTCTTCGTTTTAAGCCTACTTGGAAACGAGAAAAACTAGAGGTAGGGAGACAGGGATGGGTTAGTCAGCACTTACCCACCCCTCGATACTACGGTAGCGCTGACCCGAAGAAATCGCCTAATCTAGATGCGGGTCCCACGGTGCCGATCCCTTCCGAAAAGACCTGATGGCCAAGCCCTGGATCGGTACTCAGGCCTGCGCCGGTCCCGTAAAGGATTTGGACGATTCCTGCAGCCCCTTGTTTAGTTCCGGTGTCCACATCTTCACCGGGCACGCCTACTACAAGATCCGCGATGCCATCGTGGTTGAAATCACCGAAGCTTAGCGCCTTGCCGAAAAAATCAAATTCATCGCGTTCGTTTTGAACACCGTCTTTGTCCTGGTGCCAGTCACTACGGGATGTGATAAGAAGTCCATTCTCGTTGCCATAGAGCACGAATACACGACCGGTGAGCACTTTACTTCCCAGAAATCGCTCCTGATTCTCGAAAGGGACACCAATAGCTAGATCATCGGTGCCGTTGCCATCGAAATCTGCGGCGGTGAGAGCGGATCCGAATTGGTCCCCTTCATCCGGCTCCAGGTTGGGCCATAGCTCATGGCGTGCCACAAAACCAGAAGTATTGCCGTTGCCGTAGAATACGGTCACGGCTCCCGTATTCTTGGCTCTGTCGTTGTCAAGTGGATTGCCGATGGCGATGTCCGGATTGCCGTCCCCGTTGAAATCTCCGTTGGTGAGTACTGAGCCGAACAGGTCGCCTCCTCGCACGAACTTGTCGCGCAATAGATCGGCCTCGGTGGAAAAGCCGCCGAAGGGACTGCCGTAGAGCACGACGACCGAACCGGCTTTCCTGAAGTCGCCGATGTCTTCGCCCGGGATCCCGATGGCGACATCATCCACACCATCCCGGTTGAAGTCGGCCACGGTCAGGGCGGTGCCGAACTCGTCTGTCGGGTCTGATGTTCCTGGCACGAAGGACACGTTCTGATTAATAAAGATGCCCTGCTGGTCGGCAAGTCCCGCATCTCCGCCGAAAAATACCCAAATCCCTCCGGCATCTGGGCCGGCTGCGGGGTGATCCCAAAAAGGCGCTCCCACGATGAGGTCGCTAAAGCCGTCTCCATTGAGGTCACCGGTGGCGAGTGCTTTTCCGAATTGACTACCTGGCTGGTTTAGGGTCGCGGTCAAGCTACTGATGGTTAATAAATGGTTGCCTCGGGTAGTAAGTCCGGCGCTACTACCGTAGATGATATTAACGGCCCCAGCATTTTTGCCCTGGCCATCGGCGCCCACTCCCTGGAGATTTTCATAAGGCACGCCGACGGCGAGGTCGGTGAATCCATCGCCATTAAAATCACCGACGGCGATGGTTCTACCGAAATTATCACCCGATTCGGCACCGCCTTCGATTCCCGGCGAATCGCCGTTACCGGGTGTGTCCTGGGAGAAGACCTGTGGAGGGGTGACTCGGCGTAGCCCGTTGGCGTCGCCGTAGAAGACGTCCACCGAGCCGGACCCACGCTGACCGCTGGTGTCGTTGAACGGCACACCGACCACCAGGTCCTCGAAGCTGTCGCCATTGAAATCCGCCTTCAGCACCTGAGCTTCCACCGTGGCGCTCGCTGCCGCAGCCAGGGCGAGCGCCAAGGCGCTGCACCACCGGAAAGGCGCGGGATGCTCATTAAAGTTTAGTCTAGATCCATTGAAGAGTTTCATCGCCTTTACCTCGCTAGTTTGTGTTTGCATGTACTCCGGTTACCCACGCAGAGTGTTGAAACCCGGAAGGCGCCGTGGTGAACTACAAAGCGCGGTTAGATTGATTAATCGTGAGGCAAAGCTTAGAGGATGGATGTATCGGAAGTATTTCTATTACGTATTGAATTTGTTTCGATTGTTTCAGGTTTGTAACCAGTAATTTGGGATAGGAAATCGGTTCTCAACGCACATAGAGAGTGAAAGTGTGCTCTCCACGGTGGTTTCTTCGCGGTGTATCGGCGTCTAGCTTAGTTAGCGGACCCTTCGAGTGTCCATTAAGCACGCACGGGCGAAGATACGCGTCTAACTCACCTCCTCGGTTTTCTCCCTTGAAATAGGTTGAATGCTTGTGGTTTGTGAAGAATATCGGGGCATCGGGTAGAAAACGGCTATAGGGGTTTAGCCGCTCAAGAACTGAACCGGATTGGTATGGGGTGTTGGTGTAGCCGTTACGCGAAGGTCGAGTGACCGTGGTACCGTTCTCCCGCGCAATCTGTGCAAGGTATGCTAGGCTTCATTAGTAGAATCCCCGCAGCTCAAAGCATTATTTACAGCGATCAAGGCAGGGGAAACTCATGGGTAATTCACCCCACTCAGCCAGTGTGCGCAGAGACGATGCGAAAACACTGCTGGTTATCCGAGTAAAACACCGCCAGTTCTCGTTCGTCATCAAAGCATTACCCGATCACTGCGACTGCTTATATAGAAGTCAATTAGCCTTGAAGCCCGGCATCAGAAAGCGGGAAACGTTGTAACACGCGGTACTCCGCACCTTGGGGAAGAGTTTTGGATTCCACCAGATAGAAACTGTCGATCGGCCATTCCATCGGGGTTATCGTGGGGCTGGTAGGCGCGGGTACGGCCTTGCGAAACAAGGTCAAATGGGGGCTGAAAGGGCGGGGATCCGAGCTGAATCCACAGGCATTTACTCCAAGGTTTAATGCGTTCGTCAAAGACTGAAGGGGCTCGGGGCAGTGTGCCAGTCCCAACCAAATGACCTGAGACTTGGGGAAATAACCCAGTTGGGTTAACACCAGCTTAAACGGGGTTCCACTCACGTTTCTCGCCTGCTCCTGCAGGCATGCCTGTTGCTTGGCGTCTACGGCCCCCAGAAAGGCTAGGGTAATATGCAAATTGTGTATCGCCACGGGTTTGCCGCGTTTGCGGGGCAGGGCGTGTATCAGTTTGTAGATCTTGCCACGGGTCATTTCGTCGGGCCATAAGGCAAAGAACAGCCTGCATGTAGGCCGATTTTTATTCAAACCCGAACAGTCCCTGCAGTGCGGTGATGACGGATTGGCGGCGTACCGCATCGCGATCACCATTAAACTGTCTCATCAAAGCCTGGGTTTCGTGTCCCTTGCAGGCCCAGGCGAACCAGACCATGCCCACGGGTTTTTCCGCGGTGCCCCCGCTAGGCCCGGCGATCCCGCTGACCGCCACCGATACATCGCCGCCGCTATGCCGCAAGCTGCCTTCGCACATCTCGCGTACGGTGGCTTCACTTACGGCTCCCCACATATCCAGGGTCGTTGGCCTAACGCCGAGCATTTCTACCTTCGAGTCATTAGTGTAGGTCACAAACCCGCGTTCGAACCAGGCGGAACTGCCGTCGATATCGGTGATCGCTTTCGCCACCCAACCTCCGGTGCATGATTCGGCGGTGACCAACCGCCATCCTTTCGCGTTCAAGTAATTACCCGCCTGCAGGGCGAGTCGCTGAATTTCGGTCTCCATTTGATAATTGAAAAGCTGGGCAAGGAGGATCGGATGTTAAGAGATTATAGCTCGGTTGAATTCCGATTGACTGAAAAAATGTGTTTTACACCCGTCAGGCTCCTTCCATACCGGGAGTTTGGCACTATTAAGAAGCTGAGCGCCGGGGCGACCATGATGAGGAATTACGATCGCTATGGAACATCAAGCGGTTGCGTCAAACCTCCGTTTCTGAAGCTGAGTGAAGCTATGATTGGATGAGATGTGCACGCGTTTCTTCTGATAGAATCAAACGATCAACCGCTCTTGCCCGGTATCTGCTGTCGGTGCAAGCCTGTGAGCCTCCTCGGCTGGAATCCTCCGCTTTATAGCGACGCTCCGGATTTACTGAATTCTCAATGATAAGACCACTGACTCCCAGGGCTAAAAGCTTTAGCTAGCCGACTCGATAGGTGGCCGAAGCCGATACAGAGCTACATGTTCGGATATGCTCGGTGTCGGTTTTGTTTTCATGTACGCATAAGATCAAGGCGTGCCCGTTTGATTAAGAAGAACAACTAAATTGATCGCAGCCATCAATCCAGCTAGACTTATTGTAGGAGATGGCATTCCTCCTCTAACCGCCTGATCGCCTTAGCCGACGGGTTGATGATGCCTACATTATTCCTCGGAGTAATGGGGCGATGCGGGTGCGGATTCTCTTGATCTTTCCTCCCTAAGCTTTGCCTAGCTGCTCCGGGCCAATTAGTAAGACCTTAAAGGAGCGCATAGCAAATTAAGCAGTAGGTACCGATGAATCGCTCGGTACGTTGCTCCCCGGCGTTTCGGTCACCAGGTTAGACCGATTTCCCCGATCCTGCCGTGGGGAGAACATTACTGACACGCTTGATCTAATAAACTGCTTTGCCCCTTGCGGTCGTTTGTGACATCGCGCTCTTGGTCGAGTCTTTATACCGGAGGTTCATATGACAACTCTAATTCAATCCATCGATGCACTCGAGATTCTCGATTCCCGCGGCAACCCGACGATCCGTGTGAACGTCACCCTCGACGACGGTGTCGTCGGCACCGCGTCAGTCCCCTCAGGCGCCTCGACCGGCGAGAACGAAGCGGTAGAACTGCGCGACGGCGACAAGAAACGTTTCGGCGGGAAGGGTGTATTGAAAGCCGTGGCAAATGTCCGGGAGCACATCGCGCCGGCGTTGCTCGGCAAAGACTCACGCCGGCAGGGCGAGATCGATCGGCTGATGATCGAGTTGGACGGTACGCAGAACAAGGCGAAACTTGGCGCCAATGCCATACTCGGCGTGTCGATGGCAGTCGCCCGCGCCGCCGCCTCCTCCTGTCATGTCCCGCTTTACGCCTACCTGGGTGGAGCCGGTGCCAAGCGGCTTCCGGCGCCGATGATGAATGTGCTGAACGGCGGCAAACATGCCGACAGCAGTCTCGATCTGCAAGAATTCATGATTATGCCTACAGGGGCGCCGAGCTTTGCCGAGTCGCTGCGTTACGGTGCCGAAGTCTTTGCCGCGCTCAAGCAGATACTTACCGCCAAGGGCTACGCGACCAGCGTGGGCGACGAAGGCGGTTTCGCCCCGCAGCTGAAGAGCAACGACGAAGCTTGCGAGTTGATTGTCGAAGCGGTCGTTGCCGCGGGGTATGAGCCGGGTCAGCATGTATCGATTGCCCTAGACCCGGCGGCCAGCTCGTTTTATGAAGGCGGTAAATACCGGTTGACGCGCAGTGGACAGGGCGACAAATCCAGCAGCGAGATGACAGCGTTATACCAGGCGTGGATCGATAAATACCCGATCATTTCCATCGAGGACGGCCTTGCTGAAGACGACTGGGAAGGGTTCCGGGAGCACACTCGGGCGCTGGGCGAGCGGATACAGATCGTCGGTGACGACATCTTCGTCACCAATACGCGCTTTATCGCTCGCGGTATCGCCGAAGGGGCGTGCAATGCCGTGCTTATCAAACTCAACCAAATTGGCACAGTCAGCGAGACCATGGATGCGATCGACCTCTGCCGCAAAGCCGGCTGGGGGTTCGTCATCTCTCACCGTTCCGGAGAAACCGAGGACACCTTTATGGCGGACTTCGCGGTGGCTATGGGCGGAGGACAGATCAAGACTGGCTCCGCGTGCCGCTCAGAGCGCATCGCGAAATACAACCGTTTGCTTGAGATTGAAGCGGAACTGGGCTCGGTGGCAACGTTCGGCACTTGAATGCGCGCAGGAAGGCTCCGTAGTTTCGTGGTCTGGGGGGGCGAAATAAGGTCATTGCAACTAGGAGCGGCGATAGGCAATATTCGGCTGATTACGGATGAGGCGCGAGCAAGCCGTAGCGTCCGATTTTTTCTGAATTCCGTAGTTCTCAATATGGCAGGTATTTTATACATGTTTCATGATGTATGCGTGGGGATGGGGACGGCTGTAAGTGGATACTGCCAAAGTATAAGGTGATCGAGCAGGATCTCTCAGGTGCACCATTGAGTATCGACAGGATTTCAGCGGTGAGTCTGTTGAGTTGGCCGTGCGCGATACCGGCTCCGGTATTGAACAGGAGATCATCGAACGCATGTTCGAACCCCTTTTCACGACCAAAGAAGTGGGTAAGGGCACGGGAATGGGCCTATCCACCGTGCACGGCATTGTTCACGAGCACGGTGGACACATTCTCGTCACGAGCATTCCCGGCGAAGGCGCCGAGTTTCGAGTCGTATTGCCGGCATTTGACGGAAAAAGACGACGCTGGATTATCGCCGCCACGTGTGAATCACAGGTAATTACACCCGGCAGCTCCGTAATCGAACCCGTGTTCTTCTAACATCGCTCAGAGTCAATCATCCTTACCGTAAAAACAGAGGATATTTGTACTCTAGGTATCCCGTGATCTATAGTCTCTCGAAACTATAAACTTCGATTATCTGTGTGCAATGCCGAGTTCTAGCGCTCCGTGTTCTTGTTGCGCGTGGATTTTACGCATAATGTGTGCACTTGGAATAGTTTAAATATCACGCCCCGGAATTAAACTCTCGCCGCTCGTGATAAAGTAATTCGTTTGACGTTTTAACCGATTTCTAATAAGGAATATGCGATGAAAACAGTCGCTAACAGACTAGCTTACTTAATGATTCTAACATTGCTCGCCTGTGGTAGGGGCGGCGGCAGCGATAGCTACGATGGGAGCGACAGCCGTGAGGGAAGTGCTAGCATTAGCAGTATATTTGGTACCGGAGAGGATGGTAATGGCAATACCACTGTGAATTCAACGCCCATCGCGATCACCCAGGAGAACGGCGTAGCTATTGCCTCGGCGGTCTTGTCGGCGATCTATATCGTTGGGCGTCGTGCGGAGACTATCGATTTGGTTACCGGAAGCGATATGGCGCATAACACCAAGGAACGTATCAATACCGACGTTGCCAGGGCGGGTAGCGTTGATGACCGGGGTGCTGAAAATTTCACCTTGAATTGTGATGCCGGGTCAATAAGTTATGCTACCAGTGATGCCAAGAATAACGGAGGGTTGGATGCGGGTGACACGGTTTCTATAGGCTTCAATGGCTGCACGGATACCGATGAAGAATACGGGTCCGTATATACCACCACTGGTGCTGTCACTCTGAAGATCAATTCCATTTCCGCTGACAGAGAAAGTATGAATGCCGCTGCGAGCTATACTAACCTAGTACTGAGAGAAGATGACTTTACCAGTTTAATCAACGGTAGCATGACGCTGGAGATACAAACCGATGGCGATGCGACAATCAGCATGGTATCCGGTGAAAAGATCAATTTCACGGATGATGATGCAACAGGCATCTTCAGTAATTTCAGACTACGCGAAAACTTTAATGAGAAGACAGAAGCATGGACCGAGTCTAACGAGGCCACGATGGCGAGTACTGAGATCAACGGTGGGGTCATCATTAAAACCATTACCGAATTTCAGGGTGTAGGTGATGATTACGCTTCAACAGGTGAGCTCAAAATACAAGGTGCCAACGGGAGTTTTATCACTTTGAAAGCCGATACAGGGAATGTCAATACCGTGTCGGTAACGATCTTTGATGGTAATACAACTACCAATAAGGAAATCAAATGGGAAGACCTGTAATAAATCTCTGTTCCATTAGCTGGGTGTGAAAGCTGTTGTAAAACTTCTCAGTTGGCACACTGCGGCGTTATCAATCGGTTCGAAGTAAGAAAACAGGATATTGCTTGAGGCACCACGGGCTTGCACCTTCAGCACAAGGAGGATAGTGAGCAAGTAGCCCGCAGGGAGAGCCAAGGAAAGCGGGATCACCGGATCCACGAGTATCCCCTGATTTTGCAAAGTGCCATAAGGCCTACTGGCTCAATTTTTACAGAATCTTCGATGCAGGTAATCACATTTGCGGAATCGCCGTAAAACAACAAACTATAAGGCTATTCTATACGTATATCAAAAAGCCAACCTGTATTAAGGGGACATTGTCTGCTACCTTTTGGGTCTGGAGTCGCCACGAAAATTCACACCAAACGGCCCAATGATCTCAATGCGCTCAAGACGATCATATACTATACTCATATGCATGGGAATAAATACTTCTAGGGCCGGAGTGCACCCCCAAACACGTCCAACTCTACCCACTGCTACACAGGCGCTTTAAGCGCAGCAGCGGGCAGATTTCGCCAAGTTAATTACGTTTTTTTCAATGAAGCTGAGGCGGCAGGTACGCGGTGATGAGCCCGCCGTGCTGGAGGCTATCACCGTCTAGCCCTAGATGCGTCTACCCCTATACGCCTCTAAGAGGAGGACATTCAAACTTGCTAGCGCATCCGTCATGAATAGAGGTCCCCCATGAGTTGGCTAAAAACTCCATTGCAAATAGGTATCGGGAATAAAATCAGCCTATTGGCCGTGGTGTTGGTGTTTGCCGCTGGGCTGGTTGTAGGTTTCGTCTTCTACATCGGCAGTAGCGAGGTACTGGTCAACCGCGAGATCGAAGATCTTCGCATCGGGCTGCAGCTGAAAGCTCGCAACCTAATAGACAACATCGACGCTTATCGCAGAGATGTTCTATTTATGGCACAAACTCCGGGAGTGCAAGGTATCGGCCGGTCCCTCGCGAATGCTGGTATTGATCCCGAAAGCGGACGCAGTGAACAGGCATGGCAAGACGACCTCGCCAATACCTTCAGAGCACGCATGGGCGTGGAACCGGATTATTTCCAGCTCCGGTTGATTGGGATTGCCGACAATGGCCGGGAACTGGTGCGGGTTGACCAACGAGGTGGAACGATCAACCGGATCGCCGATACTGAGCTGCAAAGGAAAGGTAATCGCGATTATTTTCAGGAAACGATACGCCTCCATCAGGGAAGGGTCTATTTATCTAAGATCAATCTCAACCGCGAACATGGCAAGAGTCGAGGAGCCTCATATACCCACGCTACGGGCGGCAACGCCGGTATATGATCAACACGACAAATTGTTCGGTATGGTGATCCTCAATCTGGACTTTAGCCGCATTTTGAATCGGTTGGCCAGCAGCATTGCTACTAATCGTTTCCTGTACATCACCAATACCGAAGGGAATTTTCTGGTGCATCCCGATTCACGAAAGAACTTCGGATTTGATTTGGGAAAATCCTATCGGATACAGGATGAAATACCGGATCTTGATTCAGCTTTCTATCAGTTCGGTCAGCAGTCGGAAATAACACTGCAAACATCGATCGGCAAGCAGAAGGAGCTCGTTCTACTGGTCAAGGCTTTTTTCGATAATTATCAACCGAATCGATTTCTCGCAATTGTCCAGACTATGCCACGGAATGTGGTGACAGCGCACGCGTTGAAACTCCAACGGAGAAGTTTGTTCTTAGCTCTGGTATTTGCGGGAATCAGTGCGATTATCGCCCTTTACTTCGCTAAGCTGTTGACCCGGCCGTTACAGCAGATAACTCATGCGGCGTTGCTTGCCAGTAGTGGCGAACGTGATGCCCGATTGCCTACACAACAGCAGGACGAGATCGGTGTACTTGCGCGCGCCTTCCAGAAAATGCTAGTCGATATCAAGGAAAGGGAACAGGCGCTAAATGCCAGCGAGAAACGGCTTAGAGCAACCTACGATACGGTTGTTAACGGGATTGTTACTATCGATGAACAAGGCATAATCTGCGCCTTAAATCCGGCTATCGAGAAGATATTCGGTTACCGCTCCGAAGAATTAATTGGCCAGAACATCAAGATCCTCATGTCTCCCCACTACGCTGAACAGCACGATAACCATATAAGAAATTACCTGGAAACAGGTAACAAGAAGGTAATGGGAACCGTTCGAGAGCTGACCGGCCAATACAATGACGGGAGACAGTTTCCGATTCATCTGAGCATTAATGAGACAGTGATACAGGGACACCGGTTTTTTATCGGCGCTATTCAGGATCTGACGGAACTACAGAGCTCCAAAGAACGCACACGGCGATTAGGCAAGATTCTTCAAGCCTCATCCAATGAGATACATGTCTTTGAATATCCAGGTCTCCAGCTGTTGGAATCCAACATGGCATCGTGTAGCAACCTGAAGTATACCCCTGAGCGACTTGCTCAAATGGCACTATTTGACCTGTTTCCCGAAAGCGAACATACCAGCCTACAAGAAGCCCTCAATAAGCTTGGCAACGTGTCCTCCAATGAGCAACAGTTTGAATCGCTATTTCGGCGTCAGGACAATTCCCTATACCCGGTCGAGTTGCGCCTGTTGGTATCCGAGGGGAAAGTTGGTACCGTCGGAGTCCTGATTGCTCAGGATATCACGGAGCGACAACATCATTTGGAGAAACTGAAGTCCTATGCACAACGTTTGGAGTCCAGTAATCGTGATTTACAGGACTATGCCTTTGTAGCCTCCCACGATCTGCAGGAACCTTTGCGTAAGATTCAGGCTTTCGGTGATCGGCTCAAGGCCTATGAGGCTGAGCGACTGTCCGAACGCGGATTGGATTACTTGGAACGTATGCAACGAGCCGCTGCACGCTTGCAACTCCTGATAAGCGACCTACTGACGCTGTCTCTGGTAAATACGAAAGGCAAGCCATTTGAACGGGTTGATCTTGAACACTTGGCGCGTGCGGTGATAGACGGTCTTGATGACCGATTCCAAGCTATCGGTGGGCAGATCGACCTTGAGCAATTACCGACTGTGTTAGCGGACCCCCTCCAGATGCGTCAAGTGCTGCAAAGGCTTTTTGACAATGCCTTGAAGTTTCATAGCGCAGACAGGACGCTTCAGGTTCGAATATCCTCCAAATGGTTGGACACCACGAGCGATTCCCCGGCCCAGTACAGAATCATTGTTGAAGATAACGGTATCGGTTTCGACGACGAGTATGCCGAGCGTATCTTCGCTCCCTTCGAACGGTTAAACAGCTATGAAATATGCAGGTACAGGCATGGGGCTGGCTGTGTGTCGAAAAATCATCGAGCGCCATAGTGGCACCATTACGGCATCGAGCCGACTTGGCGGGGGAGCTGCTTTTTGTATTAATCTTCCAGCCAATATTGAGTCCCTACCAACTTAATGTTGCTATCGGTCTCGGTAGGAACATCAAGTTCGACACTATTCGAATCGCGATCGGTTCCCACTCGCTGGAGTGAGATACTGAAGGATGACATTCTGCTGGCGCAGAGTTTGGACGATTTCGATCAATGACAGCGGAAATTGCGCCAATCGCGCGTCCTTGAATTCTAGAAAGATCCGTTCTTGCTGAACCCCGAAGAGTTCGATGTGCTTGATGCCGGGAAGCTCATAAAAATCGGTGCGCAGCGTCGTCGCCGTCTGGCGCATTTCCTTCAGATTATAGCCATCGGCAGTCAGCGCGAGGGAAGCAACCGTAACGTTGCCGAAGTCATCGTTAACGAAGGGGCCTTGAGTGCCGGCTGGTAACTCTTTACCTACATCGCTCATTTTATTGCGCAGATCCTGCCAGATCGGCTCGAGATCGAAAAAGCGGTCATAGAGCCTGACATGGATGACGGACATTCCCGGCTGTCGCGCAGCTCGACCTGAGCCTTCTCCAAGTCGGCCTGGGTACGGGCGAGCCGTAACACATAGGGCTCTTGATCCAACTTAGCCGGCTACGGTTTCATGAACGGTGGCCTCGAAACCGGCCGCCTGGCAGCCGAGCGAGTTGTGCGCTTGATCGAAAGTCGGTAACCCAGTGGTAACGTGCCTCAAAGATGCAACCTTTTATCCGCGCGCAGTAACCAGTGAGTATTGATCTAAGAAGGCCAGTTCCATTAGCGGCACTATGACCCTTTCCAAAAACAGGAGAGCGAATGATCATTTCTCTAGCAGCGGGGTGGGTGAAAAAATACGGCCTACATAATAAGGATATTGAGCTGAAATCGTGTTAATATTAAAAAAGTGGAATAAATCCACGAAATCAGCATGAGTGTGGAAATTCCAGATTGATTCTTGTTCCATGCTGATGTGTTGCAGTGACTCTTTAGAAAAATAACTACTGGTTCACTTTTCTTGTATTCCGCGTATCCAATCCCAATCGGGCTATGCATCCGAGCCGATATATCGTTGATTGATGGGGGAAGAGTTCAGTGAATCAGACTGAAACAAGTATTTTAGGAAGCCAGAGATGAGTTTACATACTTCCCCACTTTCTCCACATTTACAGATCTATCGGTTACCACTGACCGCTTTGCTTTCTATATCGCATCGTATTACAGGTTTCTTGCTCGCTTTAGGGGCCTTGTTGCTGATCTACGTGCTTGCGGCGGCTGCAGCGGGCCCAGAAAGCTATCAAACCGCCCAAGCATTTGTGGTGTCTTGGTTTGGACAGTTGCTGTTATTTTTATTCACCTTCGCGTTGTATTTTCACCTCTGTAACGGCATTCGGCATTTGGTTTGGGATGTGGGTTACGGATTCGATAAGCAGACCGTGGACGTTACGTCTTATGTGGTGCTCGGAGTCACAATTGTATTGACGCTGACAACCTGGGGGGTTGCCCTGGGCTCGCAGGGGGGGGCGGCATGAAATATCGAACGCCATTGTCTAAGGTTCGAGGTTTGGGACCAGCCAGCGAAGGAGCTGCTCATTGGTGGATGCAGCGCTTAACCGCAGTGGCGCTGGTGCCACTGACTTTATGGTTTGGTTTTAGTGTTGCCGCGTTAAGTGGGGCGGATTACGCCGCACTGGTATCGTGGATCAGATTACCGGCTGTCTCGGTATTCCTTATCGTGCTTATTATCGCCGCTCTGTATCACATGCAGTTGGGTTTAAAAGTCATCGTCGAGGACTATGTTCACGTTAAATGGCTAAATCTGCTACTCATTATCGGAGTGGATTTGTTGAGTATGGTGTTGATTGTGGCTGGAATATTGTCAGTTTTGAAGATTGTATTGGGGGCTAATTAAATGGTCGGCGACTATAAAATTATCGATCACAGCTATGATGTCGTCGTTGTGGGGGCTGGCGGTGCGGGATTGCGAGCCACGATGGGACTGGCTGAACGCGGGTTATCTACGGCTTGCCTGACTAAAGTGTTTCCAACTCGTAGCCATACTGTGGCTGCGCAGGGTGGCATCAGTGCCGCGTTGGGAAATATGGGGGAAGATGATTGGCGATGGCATATGTACGATACTGTGAAGGGGTCCGATTGGTTGGGTGATCAGGATGCCATCGAGTTTATGTGTCGGGAAGCGGGGCCTGCGGTTATCGAGCTAGAGCATTTTGGAGTGCCGTTTTCACGCACCGAAGATGGACGTATCTATCAGCGCCCTTTCGGTGGTATGACTACCCGTTTTGGTGAGGGGATTGCGCAACGAACGTGCGCCGCCGCCGACCGCACCGGGCATTCGATATTGCACACGCTATATCAACAATCCTTAAAAAATCAGGCAGAGTTTTATATTGAACACTTCGCCATCGATCTGATCATGGATGATGAGGGTGCTTGCCGAGGCGTCATGAGTTTAGACTTGGCTACTGGCGAAGTGCATTTTTTCCGGTCCCACATGGTGATATTTGCTTCTGGAGGCTATGGTCGAACATTTTTTTCATGCACCTCCGCTCATACTTGCACGGGCGATGGTAATGCAATGATATTACGGGCTGGACTCGGCTTACAGGATATGGAATTCATCCAATTCCATCCGACGGGCATCTATGGCGTAGGGATATTAATCACTGAAGGCGCTCGAGGTGAAGGTGGTTATCTGACCAATTCCGAGGGTGAGCGTTTTATGGAACGCTATGCTCCCAATGCGAAAGATCTGGCGTCACGGGATGTGGTGAGCCGCGCCATGACGATTGAAATAAATCAGGGCCGAGGCGTAGGGCCGGAACGTGATCATATTCATCTGCATCTGGAACATTTGGATGCCAAGGTAACACAGCAGCGGTTACCAGGCATCTCAGAGTTGTCGAGAGTTTTTTCCAGCGTGGATGTTACTAAGGAGCCGATACCGGTGCTCCCCACCGTGCACTACAATATGGGCGGGATTCCCACCAATTATCATTCCGAAGTGGTGACGCTTAAGGATGGAGATCCGGATTGTGTGGTGCCAGGGCTTATGGCAGTTGGTGAAGCTGCTTGTGTCTCCGTGCATGGGGCGAACCGGTTAGGATCAAACTCGCTGCTGGACCTTGTGGTGTTCGGGCGTGAGGCTGCGCGACGTTGTGCAGAAGTCGTCCGGCCAGGTAGTCCCCATAAACCGCTTCCAAAAGACAGCACCGATAAACTCTTGGCGCGTTTAGACGCGATACGCCATGCGAAGGGCGGGACCAAGACTGCGGATTTGAGACTCGCGATGCAAAAAACCATGCAGACCCATGCCGCCGTGTTCCGCACTGAAGAAACACTCAAGCAAGGTAGTGAGAAGGTCAAAGAGCTTAATGAGGGTTTGAGTGATATCGATGTCGGTGACCGTTCGCTGGTATGGAATACCGATTTGGTAGAAACCCTGGAGTTGTACAATTTGTTACCCCAGGCATTGGTGGCGATTACCTCCGCGTTGAACCGACAGGAGAGCAGGGGTGCTCACGCGCGTGAAGATTACCCAGATCGCGATGACGAAAACTGGTTAAAGCATACGCTGTCAACATTAAATGATGATAACACGGTAAAGCTTGAGTATCGTCCCGTCCACCTGCGGACATTGACCGATGAAGTCGAGGTGATTGCGCCTAAGCCAAGGGTGTACTAACACGCACTAAAGGTAAGACGTTATATTCGTATTAATTATATGACACGGCACCTAGGTATGGGTGCCGTAACGAAGGTTAGGAGTTAATTATGGCACAATTTACACTCCCATCTAATTCGGTGGTAGGCCGCGGAAAAACCTTTGATGCGCCAGCGGGTGCGGCCAACACCAGGCGCTTTATCGTTTACCGTTACGATCCCAACGACGGGCAAAATCCTCGTACGGATACTTACTCGGTGGATGTGGGTGCTTGCGGCCCCATGGTTCTGGACGGTTTGATCAAGATAAAGAATGAGATAGACACGAGTTTGTCTTTCAGGCGATCCTGCCGCGAAGGTATTTGCGGCTCATGTTCTATGAATATCGACGGTCGCAACACCTTGGCGTGTCTCAAAAGAATTGACGAGATCAAGGGGGATATCAAGGTTTATCCATTACCCCATATGCCCGTGGTTAAAGATCTGGTAACCGACCTAACCGAATTCTACGCTCAATACGCTTCGATTAAACCTTGGATCAAAACGCAGACTCCGGCACCACCCGATCGGGAGCGGCTTCAGTCTATTGAAGATCGAGAAAAGTTAAAAGGTCTTGAAGAATGCATCCTCTGTGCATGCTGCTCAACCAGTTGTCCGAGTTACTGGTGGAATAGTGATCGGTACTTAGGGCCCGCGGCGTTGCTGCAGGCTTATCGGTGGATAGCCGACACTCGAGATGAATCCACGGGAGAAAGGCTGGATGAACTCGAGGATCCCTTTAAGCTCTATCGTTGCCACACGATTATGAATTGTACCGATGCGTGCCCTAAGCATTTGAATCCTGGCAAAGCCATAGCGGAAATAAAAAGGTTAATTGCGATGCGCCGATTATGACCGAGTTAATGTGAATCCAAGATTTCTCGATCATGCTGAGAATGAGCTGGTGGGACACTAAGATTCAGACAAAGCAGCAGTGCCCGTGGGTGAGCTGGAGCGCCTACGGGTATTTGACAAATAAAGTGGTTCAAACTGGGTTTTGTGTAAATCATGTACCCAAAAGCTGATCGATAGCACTTATGCTTTGGCTGAAGGGGATTCTGCCACTTAACATTCGATGGCGATCAACGAATAAATAAATGATTGAACTACGCCAGCTTGAATGGAAATGCAGGAGAGGAACCTTGGAACTCGACCTGCTGCTGAGTCGTTTTCTAAAGGAATTCTATACAACGGCTCCACTCAATGAGCAGGTCGCCTTTCAAAGGCTTTTGGAATACCCTGATGATCAATTAACTGATCTTTTGACAGGAAAGGAGATATCGCAGGATAGGGATGTGGGTCATGTCATCCAGCGGATTTGTAAATACTCTCGTAGTTCAGCTTAAACCTTCAAGAATCCTTTCCACGATACTCACACTCCAGCATCTAGTTGCCCTACCGATAGTGTTTTTATTACCGCTATCCCGACCGGCAGCAGTGCTAGTATGTGGATTGGTCTGTATAAGCCTCTATCGAACGGTAAGGCATTATGCCTTGCTGCGAAGCCGTTTTTCAATTACACAGTTCATTTGGGCCGCGGATACATTAATAAGAGTCAAAGATCTTCAATTAACTGAATCTGAAGCGATACTCGACGAGCAATATTATGTCCACCCAAAATTGATAATCTTGAACCTCAAGCTGTCTTCAGGAGGAGGTCGCACCCTGATTCTATGCTCAGATTCAACAGATCGGGATACCTTGAGACGGCTACGCGTGAAGCTATTACTACTACCTCAGCGTGTCTCAGCACCTCAGTCAGGGCTGAATTAGCGCTGGGAATTTTGACTAAAGGCTGTCTTTTTTAGTGCTAGCCTAAGGTAGTTCCAGCTAATAGAGTGAACGACTAACGCTTACGGAGCAACTGAAAAGCGATTAATACGCTGAAGATACTGAAAAGTATAAGAGTTTGCTCGGGAATAGATAGGCCGAGAAATTTCCATTGAACTTCTGCGCATTCACCCGAGCCGCTAAGTAACATTTTAAGTGCATCTAGTAGCGGGAAAACTTCAAATATATAAGTAATGTCCGGCCCGCATTCAGGAACCTGATCGGGCGGTAGATTCTGTAACCAAATATGGCGTACGGCTAGACCAATGCCAATCAGGACTATGGGTAGATTTAAAATAGCATAAGCCTTTTGCCCAATCCGTGCCGGGTTGTGTGCCCAGGCTAGCGTGAAAACTAAGCCTAGACCAATAACAACAAAGCGATCAGCAGTACAGAGGGGGCAGGGGTCTAGCTCGAGATATCCCTGGAGTATTCCGAATGAAAAACTGATGGCCGCAATGGCGAGCAGAGCGCCGATCATGTTAATTTTTCGGTAGCTAGGAATTTGCATTAGCGTTATCTTAAGTCAAGGGGGTAGCACAGACTGCTATTAGCGCACCGAGAATACTAGCGCAAACGTTTGTGTTCAATACTTCCAAGACCTCAAGTCACGTGGAATTCAGATCAATAAGGATTCTAAGCGCTAGTCACGAATTGACCACGATTGATTAAAGGCTTGATCCTACCGGCGACGCGTTCTATAGTGATGTAAAAATTATAAGTATCCCTGTCACCAATCTTGTTCAAAAATACAGCAATTTCGAATGTCAGTAACACCAGGCGAGCCTTCAGTCCAGACTCCTGCGTTGGAGTTTAAAGTTGCATCTTTCGCATTACATACAATAGAACTTTTAAATTCAGACATGGATGCTGTGGCAGCGCAGTTGGCCGACACGATTAACCAGGAGCCAGATTCCTTTCATAATGCCCCTGTAGTAATCGACTTAAATCATTTAACTGACACTAAGACAGCAATAGACTTTCCTTTGCTGGTCGGTATCATGCGGGGATATAGAATGGTACCTGTCGCGGTTAGCGGGGGTAACGCTGCACAAAATGAAATGGCGGAAATGATGGATTTGGCTATTCTGGGAGAACAACGGAAACAAAGCTCCGCTTCATCACCCACCCAGCCAAGAGACGTTACTCCTCAAGCGTTCAAAGATCGATTGGAACCCAGGGCAGTAAACCGCCTGATAGCACATCCAGTGCGTTCGGGACAGCGGTTCTATGCCCGCGATGGCGATCTGATTGTGATGGGATCAGTAAATTCGGGTGCAGAAGTGCTTGCAGATGGGAATATCCATATTTATGGATTCTTGCGAGGGCGCGCACACGCCGGTGTCAAGGGTAACACGGAAACAAGGATATTTTGCCAGCACCTGCAAGCTGAGTTGATCTCTATTGCTGGTCGTTATCGAGTCAGCGTGACTTTGAATACCGAACCTAGCGACAAGCCGATCGCGGTATATTTGAAAGATAATAACTTGCTTATGCGTATGATATAGGGGAAGCAGGGGTCTCCTTGAATCAATCTAGAGTGAAGTATTGAAATTGTTAGAAGATTTGGGTCTGAGCTTACCGAGGATAAGCCGTCACACGGATATACCCGGATGCAGCACTCCGCCGTGGGGTAACCGATTATCGATTCGGTGGGTTCCCTTAAGTGGAAGACATTACCGATATATTAGGGAAATTAAGCACAGCACATGGAACGGACCAAGTGACACTCAGACCCTTGAGTGCAGTGTTGTTTTACGATGAAACAGAGGTAAAGTGGAAATGTCAGAACGTCAATTAGGTTTGGTTAAATGGTTCAGTAATTCGAAGGGCTATGGGTTTATAGAACGTGAAGAGGGGGAGGACGTCTTTGTGCACTTTAGCGCGATTCGGAGTGATGGGTACCGAACTTTGAAAGAGGGGCAGCGCGTAGAGTTTTCCGTTGTCTCTGGCGACAAAGGGCTCCAAGCAGAGGACGTATCACAGGTTTAGAGTGTCGTGTGATCCCAGTGGATAAATGTCTACTGGGATGCCAATGTGCCGTTCTATTTGTTTAGAATTAGTCAGGGCAGTTTTAGATTGGTGTAATGAGTTGGCGAGCTTAACTTCCCTATAATTTGAAATTTTTGCAGTGGCTGAGTCGTTGCACTGAGAACGATACTCTAGTCAACATAGACACCGTGAATTTGCAGTATTTTGATTTCTGTGAACGCGAATAAAAGCAAGGAAAAAACATGCAGTTCTTCTGGCGTTCAGCGGCTGTTTAGCGTGCGCGCATTGAACAGTATCAGCGATCGAGGAATTTTTAAGAAGCACGCATCATGTTAATTTGTGCATCCCATCCATGCACGAAGTCGCCCGCGTTTAATAGATTTTCAGGTTTGATGGAGCTGTATGAGACAAATTACATTAGCATGATGTGTTTGTGTCCTGGCTTGCATGGTCTTACGCACAATTTGGTTTCTAGTGTTGACGGTGCCTTGGATTTACATCTGCAATTGCTAGAACGATCCAAATACACAACCACCGTATTATTAACCTATTACTTTAAGGATGATTCAAGTAAGTTAAAACCTGAGCCGAATCTAGTGATCCGTATATATCACGATGCCCGTCAAGCAGAAGTGTTGAGCCGTTCTTATCGCCGCGGAAGGAGGGAAACCGAGACTAGCAATTCGCAGGGATTACCGGAGCTTAGGAATAAATGGATCCTAAACCGATTTCTCTATAAATGGCTCGGCTATTGCCGTTTTCAAGACCATTCTTTCCGGGAGAAGATTATTTATTCAACACAACGAGATGAAACGAGTGATATCGTATCACTAAGGTGTTGACGATTTTAATCGCATGGCCGATTTCCTTATGAATCTTGACTAGATAGTTAAGCTGGCGTATATAGATGATAATACCTGAGTGAATAACTCGGAAATATTTGATCAATACAAATTAAAGGATAAACAACATGAGGTTATCGACTAAAGGCCGTTATGCGGTTACTGCCATGTTAGATCTGGCGGTCCATGAGAAAATGGATCCGGTTACCCTGGCGGACATTTCTCTTTGTCAAGGTATTTCCCTGTCATATCTAGAGCAGCTGTTTGCTAAATTGCGTAAGCACGGTTTAGTCGAGGGAGTTCGGGGCCCTGGTGGGGGGTATCGATTATCGCGCCCCTCGGATCAGATTACCGTCGCCCAAATCATAACTGCGGTCGATGAAAAGGTCGATGTAAAACGCTGCGAGGGTAGAGAAGATTGTCAGCAAGGTGAGCGTTGCTTAACCCATGAACTCTGGGATGAGTTGAGCTGTAGACTGTATGATTTCCTCGACGGGATAACCCTCGCACAATTTGCCTATCGGCCTGAAGTACAGGAAATAGCCCAGAATCAGGATAAAAAACACCGCCGTTCCCACTTGATAGATAAACGTTCTGCAGCTTGACGATGCTCCAAATTTAATCCCTATGGGATTCTGGTGCAGGAGTGTCTGTTTCGGAAACTTGAAAGTTTTTGGTGACCGACATGATGAATTGCATAGTAAGGTTTGTAAAGCCCTCGGCATTCTGGTATGTGCACAGCGATATGCCGTCAAGTTTCCGAGACTTAGTTAAGCCTAGATAGAGCATTGCGACGGCTGCTGATATCACGACATATTTTCCCAGAGGTCCCGTGGTGGCGAGTGATGTTTGTTGTCACGACGTTAGCGTTACTCCAAGGTTGTGCCGGGTTACTGTCAAGACCGGAACCCCCGAATGTGACCATCATTGGTCTGGATGCGAGTCAAATCAACCTATTCGAACAGCGATACACACTGAAGCTTCGCTTGCAAAATACCAATGATACCGACCTAAATATTAGGGGTATGGAATATCAAGTATTGATCAATGACCACCCATTCGCCAATGGTGTAAATCGGGATGCGGTGGATGTTCCCGCATTTGGTGAGAAAATAATAGAACTTGATTTAGTTAGCCATCTGGCTCATGTAGTTGGTCTGCTAAAGGCATTGGGAGATTCGTCTAATCAGCGTTTAAGCTATCGGATCAAAGGAGGTGTGAAGCTCAAGAACTGGCCGACAAAAATACCTTTTGAGACCACAGGTGAGGTGACTTCCTCCGAGCTAGGAAAACAATCTTGAACTTAAAAAATAACTGGCCATTGCTAAAAGAGATGTTTGGCTAAAGGTGACAATATCATGAAATTAGTCAGCTCGGTGCTAAGGGACAATATGCCCATTCCTGATGAATACGCGTTTTGCGTTCCAGATTCTCAGCAACATGTCCGGTTAGGCCCTAATAAAAATCCACCGTTAGCATGGGAAGGAGTTCCAGAAGGCACTCGGTCATTCGTCCTGATTTGCTATGATCCTGATGTGCCCACTAAACCTGATGATGTGAACCAGGAAGGTAGGATTGTACCGCCAGATCTCCCCCGTACTGATTTTTATCACTGGGTTGTCGTTGATCTACCTGCGAGTCTATCTCGAATAGAAGAAGGTGAATTTTCAGATAAGGTAAGCCCTGGTGGAAAATCGGGTCCAGACGGTCCCCAAAATTCACGTCTGGGTGTGAACAATTACACCGACTGGTTCGCCAACGATAAGGAAATGGCGGGGGATTATTATGGCTACGATGGTCCCTGCCCACCTTGGAACGATTCACTTATTCACCACTATACCTTTACCTTATACGCTTTGGATCTTGAGCGATGTCCATTGGATGGCCGGTTTGGTGGTCCGGATGTACTCCGCGCCATTGAAGGACACATATTGGCTCAGGCTGAACTTACAGGCACCTATAGTTTGAATCCGGACGTGAAGACCTAAGAATCCAATATTAGCCTACTGGTTAGCATCATGGTGTTTGGATAAATTCCAAACCATTACCATCCGGATCCCGACAAAATAAGGCGGGTCTCCCAGATCGGCTGGATGTGAAACTTACCCCTGCATCACTTAAAGCAGTACGAAGTTGATCGATATTGGAGACGGTTAGCGCAAGATGTCGGTCGTGTCCAGCGTGCTTAGGCCTGCCAATCGTAGGGTCTGGGTTCGGTAGTTGAATTAAATGGATCTGTTGACTTGATACGTTTAACCAAGCACCAGGATAGCCAAGGGCCGGGCGGTTAATGTCTAACTCGAGGCCGAGTATCCCTTGGTAGAATTCTAAAGAGCGTCGGAGATCTGCGATAAGTAAGCTTGCGTGGTGAAAGCCAGATACCATTTCAAAATTCTCTTGTAAGGGTCGGATTTAATTTAGCGAAGCATGCGACTGTTTGTGGCGTCAAGGTCTAACTACTTTTGAGCAAAATACGGTATAATTTAGTACTATAGATAGGATTAATACGCTAACTATCTATTCTTTCTAACTACTCCTCAAGGTCAGTCACTCTACCACTAAATCAAGCCGAAGTTTGATACTCCTACAGTTTCGTAGAGACTGTTTAAGTACGGTTACATTGACTCACGCAGAGGGTAGGGCGTTTTCTATTGCCGCCGAACCAGTTTATTAGGATCATCCGTTAATCGATCCATGCATCAACGGCATAGATGCTTTGATTATTATTTGCGTATTCAAGGCCGATGTTGAATGAATCCTTCTGGAGTTGCAAGTAATGACAACCATTGCATTAAATGAACGGTCACAGCCATCTCAATCTGGAACGAGCTCTTGGCGCCTTAAAGGAGGACTAGCTCAGATGCTAAAAGGCGGTGTTATCATGGATGTCACCACTGCTGATCAGGCGAAAATTGCCGAGGACTCCGGAGCTTGTGCAGTGATGGCATTGGAACGGGTGCCGGCTGATATCCGTGCTGAAGGTGGCGTTGCCCGAATGGCCGATCCTGCTAAAATAAAGGAGATCATGGCGGCAGTCAGTATTCCGGTTATGGCAAAAGTGCGGATTGGACACTTTGTCGAAGCGCAAATCATCGAGTCTCTCGGGGTGGACTATTGTGATGAGTCCGAGGTATTAACCCCTGCCGATGAGTTGCATCACATTAATAAATGGCAATTCAGGATGCCCTTCGTGTGTGGCTGTACCGATCTCGGCGAAGCATTGCGGCGCATTGGTGAAGGTGCCGCAATGGTACGTACTAAAGGTGAAGCAGGTACAGGAAATGTGGTAGAAGCCGTACGCCATGCTCGTGCAGTGATGGGCGAAATTCGCCGGGTGCAACAGTTACGTGAAGAAGAGCTCATGTCCTACGCAAAGCATCTAGGTGCTCCTTATGAATTAGTGCGGGAAATACACCAGACGGGAACCCTACCGGTTGTAAACTTTGCGGCGGGTGGGATTGCGACGCCAGCGGATGCGGCTTTACTGATGCAATTAGGGGTGGATGGCGTATTCGTGGGATCTGGGATCTTTAAATCCGATGATCCCGTTCGCCGAGCAGCCGCGATTGTCAAGGCGACGACCCACTATGCAAACCCGGAGGTTTTGGCTGAGGTTTCGCATGGGCTAGGTGAACCCATGACCGGCTTGGATCTTCGTAAGCTGGATGAGAAGGATCGGTTAGCCGTTCGGGGGTGGTGACGCCTTGTCGAAAACTATCGGTGTGCTCGCTCTCCAAGGAGGATTTGCGGAACATATACGTGTTCTTCGATTGCTCGGTATGTCGACTCGAGAAGTGCGTTTGCCCACTGATCTCGATGGGCTGCAAGGGCTGATCATACCCGGTGGTGAAAGTTCGACCGTGGTTCGGTTGGCCGATAGCTATGGGTTGCGTGAGCCCATTATTAAAGCCAGTAAATCGATGGCGGTTTGGGGAACTTGCGCAGGAATGATCATTCTCGCGCGAGAATTGACAAATCCTATTCCTAAACCCTTTGGGCTCATCGATATCAAGGTGTCCCGCAATGGTTATGGCCGCCAAAATGATAGTTTCGAAATGGGGCTCGATATAAGACTTTTAGAAGGCGGTGATTTCCCGGGAGTCTTTATACGTGCACCGATCGTCACGTCAGTTGGTCCCTCCGTGGAAATCCTGGCCACGCTTCCAGACGGCTCGCCAGTTGCCGTACGCAGTGGTCGGATTATGGCAACCTCGTTTCATCCGGAGCTAACGAACGATACGCGTCTCCATGAAATGTTTCTTTTCTCCTGTTCGACATCGCACACGAAGAATTAATCATGATGCATAGACCCCTAATCGCCATACCACTTGGTGACCCCGCAGGAATTGGGCCGGAAATCGTGGTCAAGTCCTTAGCTGAAAAATCTGTCTATTCAAGTTGTTGTCCACTTGTGGTTGGAGACCGAAAAGTCGTAGAAAATGCCCTGAATATCTGTAAATCATCGTCACACTTACAGGTAATTGAAGCACCCGAAGAGGGCCACTACCAACATGGCACAATTGATCTTATTGATTTAAACAATGTTGACCTGACGGTGCTTAAAATTGGGAAATCTCACGCGATGTGTGGCAAAGCCGCTTTCGATTACATAGAGAAGTCGGTTGGCTTGGCATTGGAACACTCGGTGGAAGCATTGGCGACAACCCCAATTAACAAAGAATCTTTGCGGGCCGCGGACATTCCTTACATAGGTCACACGGAAATACTCGCCGGTTTAACGGATACGCATGACCCATTGACGATGTTCGAAGTGCGAGGGTTGCGTGTCTTCTTTCTTTCTCGCCATGTTTCTCTGCGGAAAGCCTGCGATATGGTAACCAAAGACCGAGTGCTGGACTATATTGTCCGTTGTACCCGGGCTCTAAGAAAAATCGGTATTGAAAAAGGGATCATGGCTGTTGCAGGATTGAATCCTCATGGTGGGGAGCATGGTCTATTTGGCCGTGAAGAAATGGATCATGTTGATCCGGCAATCGAAGAGGCTCGGCGATTAGGTTATGCTATTGAAGGACCTATAGGTGCCGATTCTGTATTTCATCTTGCTCTAGCTGGGCGCTACAATTCGGTTCTTTCCCTTTACCATGACCAGGGACACATCGCAACGAAAACACTCGATTTTGACCGGACGATAGCTATAACCCATGGCCTGCCATTTTTACGTACATCGGTGGATCATGGTACCGCATTCGATATTGCTGGAACAGGAACGGCCAGAGCAGTGAGTATGCTTGAAGCCATTCGGCTAGCAGCTCATTATGCACCTTACTTCGTGCGAACTCAGACGCAGTAGAGTAACTGTACGTAGGTATATCATTCTTCGTTTGATACCTAAGCAATCTGGCGGGATCGTATATAAGTCCCTATCAGCTCCGTCTCACGGATGATATATAAGCGGCAATACAAGTTTCCAGATCGGTTTTATATAGTATTATCTAATTTGGGAAGAGTCGTATCTTAAGCATAGAATTTAGAGAAATATCGGTGTTGTCCAACGGGAGGACAAAGGCCGTTATATTCAGCAATTTCCCAGTGATTTAACCCCTCTAGAATGCCAGGCAAGAGTGTCCTTGCGGTTGCGCCTTCGTGAATTGTCCAGCGTCCCCATGTTAATTCTCACCGAGAACGATCCAATCCTTAGCGAGCCGCGAAAAATATGCTTCGCTTCAATAATGAATGTCCCTTCACTCCGGAGCGTGTTAAAAAATATTGCGCCTTGAAACTATAAAACTCGTGCGCATCCAGATACTAAGCCGGCTATTTTAGTAAGTTTGAGGCTTATACTAAGATCTATTCCTAATCCGATAATTTTATAAGGTATCAATCAGTAATAGTAATTATGGATCAACAATCGAATTCAGACGTCAAAAAACAAGGATATTTTCTTTGGAGCATACTGGTTATAGGGCTAATCGCGGTGATGCTCGTATCGGCTGTTATAATGTTGTTAGGCAATCGAATAAAAGAACCGGAGCCCGCTGTTTATGTCCCAGGAGAACAAGCGAGGTCGATGATTGCAGATATAAAGGCAAAGGGAACACAGCCGGACCTGGATGGATTATTTAACTACAGCGAAACATTAATATCAAAAGGTAAACTTGAGGATGCTTATCTACTGTTATTTTACGCTGCCCGCCTAGGGCACATACAATCTGCCAGAGTGTTGGGTGACATGTACGATCCAAATCATTTTTCTGCCGACAAAAGCATCATGGATAAGCCCGATCCATCTCAAGCCTATAAGTGGTACAAAAAAGCGGCGGAAGGTGGGGACAAAACAGCGGAGCAAAGGCTAGCTGATTTACGAATATTTGTGGAGCAAGACGCCCGCCGAGGCCAGGAAGAATCAAAACTATTGTTGCAACGTTGGTAACCGTGAATCAGATATAGAAATTATATTAGTATGTTATACATGAATCATAATTTATGCTTTACCTTGCTTTTTACAAAACAGTAGAACTAATAAAGTCAGTTAGACTACGTCCGCTCTAATAAAGGAAGCGCGCTTATTATGAAGGTTATTTTTATTTTATTCGTGGGAATATTTCTTTTTGTGCAGCAGGGGGTAGCCAAACCGACTACTCAGAGCATGAGCGAGATGCCGTTGTTAATGCCAGGAAAACACTCGCTATACCAACGTGTGTTAACTCGACCCAATGCAGAACTCTATTCTCAACCGGATCAGCACTTAACAGCTTCGTACACAGTTGATCCGTTTACCATCTACTACGTTTATGCTCGTAAAACTTTCTCGGGTAAAAACTGGGTACAGGTCGGACTGGATAAGCAGAGGGGGGCGGACGGTTGGATCTTGGCAGAACAGTTGATTGAATGGAAACAATCACTCATCGTGGCATTTAAGGACCCAGTAGGATTTGATCGAGAGTTGCTTTTCCGTGATAGAAATTCTTTAAAAAGTTTAGTCGATTCTCAAGATCTGTATGGCTATCGCTTGCTTTATGAAAAAGCGGTTACAGGAAAAATAACGGATGACTCTCCGGTTATATCAATTCAGCCAAAAGCCTATGTTGACATACTTAAAAACTTCTATCTTGTACCTATCATGCACTATGAAGACGTCTTTCTCGGGAGCGAACAGGCTCGTTTGCTGGAAATCACAACACTTCCTCTGGAACAAAATATAACGCTCGCCAAGCAGCAAGTAAAAAGCGACTATCGCTCAGGCATAGTGTTTGTCATAGATTCCACTATATCAATGGGGCCATATATCGAGCGGACACGTGAGGTGGTTCGAAAAGTCTACAAAACGATTAAAGACAGCGGACTACAAAATAAAGTTAGCTTTGGACTGATTGCTTATCGCGATAATCCGAAAGTTGTCCCCCAACTCGATTATTTAACACGTACCTATGTCACTCTTCAAGAAGGGACAAACCCGCACACATTTCTCAGCAAAGTGAAGTCGGTACTTCCAGCGAAAGTATCGAGTAAAGATTTCAATGAAGATGCCTTCGCAGGGATTAAACAAGCGATAGATGATATCGATTGGCGAGGTTTCGATGCCCGGTATGTGGTGCTAGTAACTGATGCTGGAGCCAGAGCTGGGAACGATCCATTGGCCCAGACTGGTTTAGATACTGATGCGTTGCGTCAACTAGCTTTGGATCGTGGTTTGTCCATCTGGGTATTGCACCTAAAGACTCCAGAGGGTCGTAGCAACCATGCTTATGCGGAAGCTCAATATAAGAAATTGTCTTCATATCCTGGTATAGGAGAGCTTTACTATCCTGTAAGAATGGGATCGGTAAACGAATTTGGCCGCGTATTGAATGTATTTGCTAATGAGATTACGCGGCAGGTTAAGGAAGTGTCCAATAAAGCGCCACTCAATCCAACGCGGAATATCCGGCCAACAAATGATAAAGATTCTTTGGATGCTTTTAAACAAAAGGTGACAAAGCTGGGTCATGCCCTCAGAATGCGTTATTTGCTCAAGCAGGAAGGTGGTCAGGTCCCTTCCATATTCAATGCTTGGATGATCGATCGAGATTTTACCAATCCCAGCCGTAGCTCATTAGAGGTAAGAGTTTTACTGACGCGGGATCAATTAAGCGATTTACAATATGTATTGAAACAGATTTTATCTACTTCTGAGGAGGGTGTGTTTTCCCCTAAAGGGTTTTTAGATGAGTTAAAAAGCGTTGCAGCAACTATTAGTAGAGATCCGGCAGCAACAAGTAAGAATACGCGTGCAACGGGCGGTGGTGAAAAGAATCTCGCCGATATGGGGTATATGCGAGAGTACATAGAAGATCTGCCTTACAAAGGTGAAGTGATGAATCTATCATTGGAAACCTGGGAGGAATGGCCGGCAAAAAAACAGCTTGCGTTTATAAATAGACTGGATAGTAAGATTGCCTATTACCAAGCGATTCACGATAACACCGACTTATGGATATCCCTAGATGGTGGGCCAATTGATGGGGACTCTGTGTTTCCTATTCCGCTAAGAATGTTACCCTAGTGTTACTGCTGTCGTAATTAACCTTTATCTACCTTTAAGGCCATCATAGTAACCATAAGCTTGCCGGAAAATAGTTTGCATAGTGTCTAAACATGCCCGCCGTTCCCCAATCTATAGGATTCGGGATTTGGTGAAAGTTCGCGAACTCGAAGGTGCTGAATTCAGGCTCTTTGTGCCACAGCTGGATATCTATAGCGGAGATAAACTGGCGCTTGTTGGACCAAGCGGGTGTGGTAAAAGCACTTTATTAGACATTCTTGCTATGGTGCTTAGCCCTACGAGTGTCAAATTATTTGATTTTGCGCCATTTGCCCAGGAGAAGTCCGATGTGGCTGCTATATGGTATCGAAATCAGCAGAATAAACTGAGTGGAATGCGCAAACAGTATATCGGTTATGTATTGCAAACGGGTGGGTTATTGCCCTATATGACGGTGCGTGAAAATATAAAATTATTGTGCAAACTGCGAGCAATTGAGGGTGATGAATTAACGGAGTCCTTAGCCCAGAGAATGGGGATTATGCGTCAATTGGATAAACTGCCTGGTATGCTTTCAGTTGGAGAACGTCAGCGTGTCGCTATCGCAAGGGCATTGGCGCATCGTCCCACCATAGTCATTGCTGATGAACCAACAGCTTCCCTCGATCCTGCGTCAGCAGAAAGGATTATGAATCTATTCATGGAATTAATCACTGAATTAGGTCTGACGGTCATCGTCGCAAGCCATGACACTAAATTTATGCATGCACTCGGGCTACGCCAACTCAATCATCATATTAGTGCCTTGCGTTCTGGGTCTATGGTTGAATCTATCTTTTCAGAATAAATGAATCTACATTGTTAAAAGAAATAAATACGGCATTATGGCTGTCTGTACGAGACTACGTTCATGAATGGCAGATGTCAGCATGCTTCGTTTTAGCGCTGGCCGCAATACTGGCTCCTATGTTGGTATTATTTGGGCTTAAATACGGCGTCGTTAGTAGCATGGCTGATCGTTTGATACAGGATCCGCGTAATCGGGAGATAAGGCCAGTGGGTAGTGGAAATTATGATGAAAAGTGGTTCGAGATAATTAGAAAGCGGCCCGATGTAGTCTTCATCAGCCCTAAAACCCGCAGTATCGCGGCGACGATGAGTTTTCAAAGAGAAGGAGACGAGCCATCCCAAATCATTGATGCTGAATTAATACCTACAGGCCCAGATGATCCTCTATTAGTTGGGGTATCAAACGTTCCCAAAGGATTATCTAGCGTGATTCTTACCGATTCGCTTGCAAGAAAACTGCAGGTGTCTATAGGAGATACGGTCACAGGTAGCGTTGTACGCGTGTTTAGAGGCAAACGAGAGAGAGTCTCCCTCAGTTTGTCCGTGTTAGCAATAAGTGAACCTCGTGTATTTGACAGGGATGGGGCGTTCGTGAGCTTAGAATTTTTGATTGCCGTAGAGGATTTCCGCGATGGCCGGGCAGTACCTTTATTGCATTGGTCCGGAAGTCAATCGAACGATAAAAAAAGATTCTTTCCAGGTTTCAGGCTCTATGCGCGATCGATTTATGACGTTATGAATCTACGAGACGATCTAGAAGCAGACGGAATTGATATTAGGACTCGAAGTGCAGATATTGCTATTGTACAGTCGCTAGATCGTAGTTTAAGCATAGTCTTTTGGGTAATCGCTGCGGTGGCGCTATCAGGTTATTCGCTTTCGTTAGGCACAAGTTTATGGGCCAATATTGACCGTAAACGTCGCGAGCTGAGTGTATTGCGTCTGGTAGGATTTCGTACAATGAGTATCATCTGGTTTCCGGTATTACAAGCATCGTTTACTGGAATACTTGGATGGGCCGTTGCGAGTGTTATCTACATCAGTGTTGAGCAAGCACTAAATCAGCTTCTTCAGACGAGTTCGGAATATGGTGAATCGATATGCAAACTTTTACCGGTACATTTTCTTTGGGCTTCTCTTTTTACCGTAGTATCCTGCGTGGTTGCTTCTGCCTTGGGCGGATATCGGGCTTCACGCATAGAGCCATCGGAGGGTGTTAGGGAAATCTAATATTGGAAACGGATAGAAGCAAGAAGAAAAATAATAATGCGTATAATATATATTATGTTAAATAAAATATAACGCTAAATAAGTTTTTAGTTCACCGTTTTATTTCTCTTTTAAGCGTTCTTTTGCGCGCCTAATAGCTTCTTCTCGGTATTCTGCCCGATAGCGATAAATTCTTAGTCGGGGAAGAAAAGGTTCTGATTCTAATTTAAGATCGCTGCGTTTCATGCGATAGCTACGTGGAGCATTTCTATCCGGTAATCGGCGTAATTTTGGCAATGGGTGCCCACTCTGAGCTGGGTAAAAAATTGGAGTTCCTGCGTAGAATTGAGCTCTTTTCACGACGTTTTGTGCTTCATCTGTCCACATTACATTTGCTCTAACCTGTTCGTTTAATTGGGTTACGATCGCAAGAGGTTCTCTATGGCCCAGAGCTGAAACTTTGTTATATTCCGTTTCTAAAGATTTAGCCGCCAAACCTGCGTGTTTTTTAAGCCGCTTTTCTAAGTCGAGTAATATATTCTTAGATGTAGTGTATTCCACGCGGCGCATGTTAACCCAACTATAAGATACTTGAGCAGGCTGTTGATTAAAACAGCGGAAAGTACGGGTCGTTTGGCGCTGATTTAGACGGGAATGACCTAACATTGCTAGCACTACACGGACCCATTGTCTATTTGTAACACTACCGGTCAATTCATCTTCGACTATTACATCTATACCTATAAATTCTTTTAAAACCTCAGCTAGTGCCTTTCTGGCAATATTTAGTTTTTGTATGCATATTAAAGTATTTGCTGATGCACCTATTAACGCGGGACAAAGCAAACTATCCGTCCCGCTTTGTCCAGGTTGATAATCGAGTGATTGAATTGATCCGAGAATTTTTACTCTCGGGTTTTCAGCGGCACTGCAGTCGAAAACCCAAATTGGATGGTTGACATCGCTATATATAGCGTATTCAAGGTCCTCGAGGGATTTCTTAAGTGAATTCATGGAAGTGGTTAATGACAATCGTAGTTTTTGTCCGTTCACTCGTCCTTTTTCAGATATGAATTTGTAGCGCATAATTATATTGCAGGTATTTTATACATGTTTATAATTTTACATCTTTTAAATTATTTTTTTCCTTAATGTAATTGTTATTTCTTAATAAAAAGGTATATAAAAAATGAAGGGAAAGAAATAATAATATGAAACATGTATAAAATACAATGAAAAAATTTATCCGAGGCCCAAATATTGGCCCCATTTTTTATTTAGACGACTCCCCCACCTAATAATTTAACCCCCTACCGATCAATCTGATAAAATAGAGTCCGCTTCTTCTAGTAGAACTTCCAGCACGTATATGAGTTATAAGAGTAGTAGCATAAAATCGATAATTAGAGGCCGCGAATACTCCTTCCCAAGCTCTTAAATCAGGGCCATCTTTGCATTGCTACCACGAAAAACGCAACTAGAAGATAGCATTTAACGGCTACAATTATCGCTAAGTATCAATGTAGCCGATAACTCCGCAAATGAACTTAAATACTAAGGGGATCGCTATGGAAATAAAACAAATAGTCAGAATATTCTCTATACTTTTTTGGAGCACTCTAGTTGTAACAACTTCATTTAACGTGGTAGCCGATGAGATGTATTGGAAAGATTCCTATGGGAACTATATCAAGGACGCCAATGGAAACTGCGTCAAAACAGGTGGATGGAAACCAGGTGAATATACCCCCGGATGCGACCCTGAACCAGTGGTTCAAAAGAAAGAGCCAGAGCCGGAGCCAGTAGTCGAGGAAGAGAATAAAACTCCTACCCTATTTCCTATAGTATTAAATAGTGACTTTGGCGAGCATCCTATGTTTGCTAATAATAGCAGTGAGCTTACTCCGCAAGGCCAAAACGACATCAATGAACTAGCAGAAAAGCTTAAAGAATACGAAATTATCGATAGCATCGAAGTGGAAGGTTATACTGACAGTCGTGGCTCAGAACAATACAATCTTCAACTCTCCGAACGCCGGGCTCAGGCTGTTGCAGCCCAGCTGGAGAAGGAAGGGATTGACCCTGCCATCATTACAACTCGCGGCTTAGGGGAAGCCGATCCTATTGCAAGTAACGATACACCAGAAGGGCGCGCTATTAATCGCCGTGTGGTACTGACTGTCGAGGGAAAGAAAGCAAGCGAATGATTTTTCACTGATCTCTTTCAAGGAAATAGAATAGAATCGCTAAGGCAGTCCAACTGTGCTTGTAAAATAATCCCCGCGCCAATTTCGCTATCTGTGAAGCCTGATAATTAGGCGCGGGATTTTTAAGTCCTGATCATCACCCTGATCGATGTAAGCCACTAGCTTTGCCGGTCTTTCCCGTGTGAAGTAGTATTGTAAGTATCACTTCAGCCTCTAACAAACTCTTGTTACCTTCTGAGGCTTATCACCATCTGCAATTAAACCCCATTTTCATCAAAGCGTAACTCATCCGGACTCTTCGACTGTTCGTAGGTTAACCCTAGATTTTTAAGGATAAAAACCGATGTAATGCCACATTGACCGATGTATAACGCAACATTGTTTTACGTACGGGAAGCCTGAGCTAGACGAACTATTCCCCGCCTCAACATCGCATCTAGTCAGATCCTAAGATGAGTGCTCGTCTGGATACTTTGCCGGTTTGGCGAAAAAAGCTCGAGTATCGGCGAACGAAACCGATGATAAGGAAAATGAAAGCATATGATCAGAAAGGTAGTGTGAAGGAGGATTGTAGTTTGCCAACCAAGCGAAGAGTGGTGTGCTCAATGATAACATTCCATGCTGAATAGTAGCCCAATGGACGTATCGATAGTTATTGGAAAGGAATCACTAAATGAAAAAGGTAATCTCCAACGTTCTATTTAAACCTTGGAAAACACTGGCGCTTGGTGTACTGGCCGGCTCGTGTATTGTAATGCTGAACGCCGCGTCTGCATTGAGCTGGATAATGGCTTGTGTAATCGTCCTAGCCAGCGCTTTGATCGAATACCTGCAAGCACACCATATTAAGTCGATCTTAGACGAAGTTCGAACAGTCGGTGAGCAAAGTACAATTACGACCCGAGAGCAGTATGATTCCTACATTCATACCCTGGAACGACTGGGTGCTGAATTATTCCCTATTTTTTCTCGCCACATACAATTCTCCCGTCAGCTTACCGAAGAAAACATTAACCACCTCTCGGAAACCTTCTCGGCTCTCGTGGTCGAGTTGCAGCAAGTGATTACGGCATCCCATGGCGAAGCGTCTGACGAATCGCGGATATTAGCGATGTTTAATGAAAGCCAGACAACACTCACTGAAGTAATCAATTCATTTGAAGCTATCTTGCGAAAAGTTGCCGTGATGGCTGAACAAGTCAATGCCCTCGCCGGTTTCGGTACCGATATGCAGACGATGGCCGAAGGCGTACGTGCCGTCGCCGATCAGATTAATCTCTTAGCCCTCAATGCCGCCATTGAAGCGGCGCGTGCCGGTGAGCATGGCCGTGGGTTTTCAGTGGTCGCCGATGAGGTTCGAAAACTAGCCGCATCCTCTTCGGATACCGGCTCGAAGATCAGCGCCAAGGTTGAGGAATTGGGCCATTCTCTAGCCTCTACATTGCATATTGTCGAGGAATCCATGAGCAATGCGGATGATTTAGTCGAAACATCCGGTAAGAAAGTAGGAGAAGTACTGTCCCGATTGCAGCAAACCACCGAAGCGCTGAGCACGGACGCCAATCGGCTGCGCCAGCTCGGCGATACCATAAGCACTCGAATTAACGAATCCATGGTGAGTCTGCAATTCCAGGACCGTACCAGCCAGATACTGGGCCACGTCTGCGAAGGCCTGGAGCGACTGCGCGAACAGCTTCATCATCCGGGGGAGCTCAGTGACGCGCAGAGGGAACAAAAAATCTTGGAAATCGACAACATGTATGCGCAGATGATTGCCTCGTACAGCACCGCTGAGGAGGTTGATCTGCATCATAATAAAGCACCGAAACAGGCCCGTGTTTCCTCGTCAGATCTCACGTTCTTTTAATCAAGGAAGGACCCATGGCTAAGACAATCATGATCGTAGACGATTCCTCTTCACTACGTACTGTCGTGGCAATCGCCCTGAAAGGGGCAGGTTATGATGTCATCGAAGCGTGTGACGGCCGCGACGCATTATCGAAACTCGCTGGTCAAAAAATTCACTTAATCGTTAGCGATGTCAACATGCCTAACATGGATGGCATCAGCCTGATCAAGGAAGTCAAACAACTCCCTAATTACAAATTTACACCTATCATGATGCTTACTACCGAAAGCCAAGATGGAAAAAAACAGGAAGGCAAAGCCGCCGGTGCCAAGGCATGGCTAGTTAAACCTTTTCAGCCGCCGGTATTGCTGGATGCGGTTTCCAAATTGGTGCTCCCCTGATCCAATAGCGAGAAATCAATCATGTCCCAACAACTGCTTCCCACCGAAGCCGCAGTACTCCGTATCGAAGGTGAAATGACCATCTATACCGCGGTAGCAAACTTGGAGCGAATCCGTTCACACCGCCCCGAGCCACAGGATTTCGTCCTAGACCTTGCCAGGGTATCTGAACTCGACAGCGCAGGTGTACAGCTTGTGCTGTTCGCCAAACAGCAGGCCGAGCACCAGGGTCTCAAGTTTCGCCTCTTTAATTGTAGTCCTGCAGTCGATGAAGTCTTCTCATTGCTCCAACTCCACCCTCTCCTCGGAAGACAAATCCCGGTGACTCCACAACAGGAGACAGTATAAACATGAATATAGATATGGATGCCGCGCGACAAGCCTTCGTAGAAGAAGTCGCGGAATTACTCCAATCGATGGAAGATGCCTTGCTGGCCCTTGAAAACAATCCTCAAGATCCTGAATCGCTCAATCAGGTGTTTCGTGCCATGCATACCATAAAGGGGACGGGGGGCGTATTTGGCTACACTCCCATTGTAAATTTTACCCATGCGGTGGAAACCATTATGGACAAAGTGCGCGCCGGCGAGCAGCCAATGACCTCAGAGTTAATCGCCACCTTATTCGATTGCCAAGATCATACCGGCCGCCTTGTGGACTCCGTTGTTCATGCCGATCCCGCCAACGAATACCAGATTTCGGATTCGTTAGCAGCCGCCGGCAATGCGCTTCTAGCACGTTTGGGGGAAACCGATAGCAGTCCAAGCCCAACCGCCTCGCCGGACACAGCGCAGCGAACCAAGAAAACCCTGCCTATCCCCAATGATCTTTGGATTATTTCCTTAGATTTTCATGCCAATGCACTTCGCAACGGTATGGACCCTCTATCCTTCCTGCGCTATTTAGGCTCTCTAGGCGACATCGTGCATATCAGCACGCTTTGGAATAGTCTGCCGATCGATGATCAGTTCGACCCCGAAAGTTGCTATATGGGATTTCGGATCGCATTTAAAAGCGATGCCGATAAGCCGACGATCGCCTCTGTGTTCGAATTCGCTGAAGATGATTGCGATATCCGTATATTAGCCCCTCAATCATCCCAAGCCCAATATCTTGAAATGCTTGAGACGCTCCAGGACGAGCAAGCCAGTCACATCGGGGAAATACTCATCAAGGTTGGAGCTTTGACGGCTCAGGAACTTAAACGCGCGCTAGCCAAACAACAAATTGATCGCGAAGGAATCGAAACGTCCGAAGGTGATTCGAGCACCCCACGTAAAGCCGGAGAGCTCCTAGTAGAACAAGGTTCGGTCACGCCAGCCGTTGTGGAGCAGGCGTTAAAAACCCAAGATAACTTACGTGCAAAACGCAATGAAGAAACGCGCTTCATCCGTGTTGACGCGCAGCGCCTTGGACACCTGATCAACCTCGTCGGTGAGTTGGTCACCAGCAGCGCGGCGATCAGGGTAATACTGAACCGTGCTGGGTTGGAGGACATGACGGAGGTGGTCGATAATGTGGACTACCTCGTGCAGGAGATCCGCGACAATGCCCTGCAGCTGCGCATGGTGCCGATCGGCGATAGCTTGTCACGCTTTCGGCGCGTAGTCAGGGATGCCAGCAAGGCACTCGATAAGGATATTGACTTCGTCATCACCGGCGGAGACACCGAACTCGACAAAACCGTGGTGGAAAAGATCACCGATCCCCTCACCCATCTAATCCGCAATGCAGTGGATCACGGAATTGAAAGCCCCGAAGTGCGCCAACAGCACGGCAAATCCGCCCAAGGGACCATCCATATTAACGCTTTACATGATTCCGGACATATTGTCATCCAGATCACCGACGACGGCGCGGGGCTGAATCCCGAACGCATCCGTGCCAAGGCTGAAGCCAATGGCCTTATCAAGCCCGAACAGAACCTATCTGAAGAAGAGACTCTACGATTGATCTTCGAACCCGGATTGTCCACCAAGGATGAGGTCAGTAATCTATCTGGCCGAGGCGTGGGCATGGACGTGGTACGCCGCAATATCGAGGCGCTACGCGGTTCGGTCGAACTCAATAGCAAGTTAGGAGAGGGAACGACGATTACCATTATTCTGCCGCTCACTCTAGCCATCATCGATGGTTTTCTGGTCGGAGCCGGCAATAATCAATATGTCATTCCCTTATCCCATGTGGTGGAATGCGTGGAGATGCCGACGAATCATGCGGCACGGCGGCCGGAGCCCCATTACACCAACCTGCGAGGGGAAGTTCTGCCTTTTATCCGTTTAACCGAGCTGTTCGAAGTATCCGCACATCGGGAACGACAGCGGGAAAGTCTGGTGGTGGTGCGTGTCGGCCACACCAAAGCGGGATTGGTTGTAGACACCTTGCATGGGGAATTGCAGACAGTGATCAAGCCTATGGGCAAGGTGTTTGAAGGACTCAAGGGTGTGACCGGTGCCACGGTGCTCGGCACCGGCGCGGTCGCGCTAATTTTGGACGTGCAGGAATTATCCAATCTTGCCCAAGTCCGTGCGGGATTTATGAAACGCGCGGTTACGGATAAGGTCCGCCAACTCGTCCACGAACAACTGAACTGAAAGAGAGCTTCAAATGAGAAAACTCACAAATCTCAGTTTGAGTACCAAGATGGTCGCTCTGGTTTTCTTGTCCACCTGCCTCGTTGCGAGCGCTTTAGGAGCATTCGGAGTACTCGAAATCAAACGTCTGGGTGAAGCAGAGATCAACCGCATCCAGAAACAGATGTTGGCGGAGAGAAAACAATCCCTTAAAGACTATGTGAACCTTGCACTGGCATCGGTCAAAGAGCTCTACAACAACGCGACCGATGTGGACCAGGCTAAAGAGCAAGCCAAGGCGATTTTGCGCACTTTGGCTTTTGGAGAAGATGGTTACGTGTTTACCTATGACTGGAGCGGTACGGTGTTAGCCTATCCAACTAAACCCCAGTTGGAAGGCAAGAATTTGATGGATCTAAAGGATAAAAACGGAGGTTACCCCATCAAAGCGCTCATCGATCAAGCTAAACAAGGCAGCGGGTATGTCACTTATTCCTGGGATAAGCCCTCCAAAGGTGTAGCGGTGGACAAATTAAGCTACGCCGCCGGACTGCCCAACTGGCAGTGGATGATTGGCACGGGAGTGTACATCGATGATATCGATGACGCGGTAGCGGAAGTACAAAACCAAGTCGATGAGGACATTCGCCAGGCCTTGTTTAAAATCGGTAGTATTACCCTAGTCTTTTTGTTGTGCTGTGCCGCTGCAGCCGCTTGGATGGCCGTTTCCATCGGTCGGCCTCTGCGTGCCACAGTGAATTTGCTCAACCGGTTGGCGGAAGGTGATTTGGGATTGACGATACCCGATGAAAAACGTAAGGATGAAGCCGGTCAATTGTCGATGGCGCTAAAACATCTGATTGGCAAACTGACAGGGATCATCCAACAGGTCCGCATTGGAGCCGATAACCTGTCCTCGGCCTCGAGCCAGGTCAGCGCCACGGCGCAGTCGCTGAGTCAAAGCGCTACTGAACAGGCGGCCAGTGTGGAGCAAACCTCGTCGAGCGTCGAGGAAATGAATGCTTCGGTGCAGCAGAATACCGAGAACGCGCGGGTCACGAACGGTATCGCTACCAGTTCCGCTGAAGAAGCTCGCCGTGGCGGTGAAGCCGTAAACCGCACGGTCACTGCAATGAAAGACATCGCCGGCAAGATCAACCTGATTGAGGAAATCGCCTACAAGACTAACCTGCTGGCGCTTAATGCCGCTATCGAGGCCGCGCGGGCCGGAGAACACGGCAAGGGTTTCACTGTAGTCGCCGCAGAGGTGCGTAAGCTGGCTGAAAACAGCGGAACCACCGCCAAGGAAATCAACCAATTGGCATCCAGTAGCGTCGCCATCGCCGAGCAAGCCGGAACGCTGTTAGAACAGATGGTACCCAACATCGTCAGGACCGCGGATCTAGTGGAAGAGATCACGGCCGCCTCTGGTGAACAGGCCGCCGGTATCAATCAGATCAGTGACGCCATGAGCCAGCTTGACAAAGCAACCCAACAAAATGCCTCTTCTTCCGAAGAGCTGGCCGCTACCGCCGAACAACTGAACGCCCAAGCGGCTCAGTTGCAAGATACGATCGCCTTTTTTCATACCGGAACCGAAGATTTCGCTGCCCCGAGGACCAAGTCAGTCATCCGGGATAAAGCCGCAATCCCTAAATTCAGTAACATTGAGGTCAATGCGCGGCAGAACACCCCACCCGATTATAAAAGTGACGATTTTGAACGGTTTTAACTTAAGGAGTGTGAAATGGGAAATCTCGCGGTCAGAGACGCCGTAATCAAGGACAAAATGGTTAGGAATCCATTAACCGATTACACGGACGAAGAGATTGATGGTGACATCCAATATTTAACTTTTTCAGTCACGGCGGAGCGTTTTGCAATGCCGATCGATGCCGTAAAAGAGATCATCGAAGCACCACAGATCACCCATGTACCCTTAACACCCGCTTATATCCGTGGAGTCATCAATTTGCGAGGCACTGTGGTACCGGTAGTAGATCTTGGGGCGCGATTAGGCCGAACCGCACTTACGCTCAGCAAAAGGAGCTGCATTGTGTTAGTGGAAGTCCGGATGGCCGAAGACAGCCACGCCCTTGGAATGCTGGTCGACGAAGTCAATGATATCCTCGAGATTCCCGAGCGCGACGTAAAGCCACCTCCCGATTTCGGCGCCGACATCCGTACCGACTTCATCGAGGCAATGGGACGACTGGATGATGTATTCGTCATCATATTGAGCATCGATCACGTGCTTTCCGTTCGAGAGCTGGCGGAATTGCATCAATTGACTGAAGCGACTACCCAGGAAAGCTTAGACGTGGAAATCTGAACAAACGCGGCCATCTCTAGGGGCTTGCTGCGCCAAGGGCTTTTTCACTAAGGCTGACTTGAAATGCAACCTGCAACCACAAAGAGTGGGTGGACCTTAAGTTCTTGTGCGGCACGTCCACCAACCCGCCATGCCGCCTGACACTCCCCGTCAGAAACGAATACTTCATCCTGGTGAGCATTTCGTGACCCGAGAACCCATAATACTCTCTACACTGCTGGGTTCTTGTGTCGCGGCCTGCCTCTTCGATCCCATCAACCGTGTCATGGGAATGAATCACTTTCTACTGGCTTCCCGGAATCCCGGAAAGCGTTCGCCAGTACTCGAATCGGAGGCGGGTCGCTACGGGCTGGAAGCCATGGAGTTGCTGATCAATGGATTACTCAAACAAGGGGCCGATCGCTCCAACCTATTGGCCAAGGCTTTCGGTGGCGGCAATGTGCTCAATTTGACGACTCGCGAACTGCCCAAGCGATTCAATATCGGGGAGCTCAACATCGAATTCGTGCGGAATTTTCTAGAAAAGGACGGGATTCCCCTGACCTCTGCGGATATGGGAGGCCGAGTAGGCCGCCAGATCCATTTCGATGGGAAAGATTTTTCCGTTTATGTGAAGAAAATTCCTATGAATCACACCCAACAAATTGTTAGCGAGGAAGAGACCTATTTTCGGAAGACACTCCAGCACCAGCGGCAACGTTCCAGCGTTGATTTCTGGTGAACGCATTAACTAGGATCGTCAAGACAAATCATGAAACCAGTAAAAGTCCTTATCGTCGATGATTCGGCGGTTGTCCGTCAGGTGCTCACCGAGCAGCTCAATAGCGTGAGTGGCATCCAGGTGATTGGCTCAGCACGTGATCCAATTTTCGCGCAAAAAATGCTTGAGCAGGCCTGGCCGGACGTGATCGTGCTCGATATTGAGATGCCCCGCATGGACGGCATTACATTTTTACGTCAATTGATGGCAAAGCGCCCCACTCCTGTGGTGATCTGCTCGACACTGACTGAAAAAGGCGCAGAAGTGACCATGCAGGCGATGAGCGCTGGTGCGGTGGGTATCATCACTAAGCCCAAAGTAGGTCTACGCCAGTTCCTAGAGGAATCCATAACACTACTCAGTGACGCTGTTAAGGCGGCCAGTCATGCCCGTATGGAGAAACTTACCCTAGGGGTAAGCCACTCCCCTGCCCTTCAATCCAGTCCCAAACTCAACGCGGATGCTGTGGTCGCCTCGAGGCCATTCAACCCTCTTTCCTCGACTACGGATCGAGTCGTAGCGATCGGTACGTCCACAGGAGGAACACAAGCACTGGAATACATACTCACCCGCTTACCGCGGACCATCCCCGGGATTGTTGTGGTACAGCACATGCCGGGACAATTCACCGCAGCCTTCGCCAGCCGACTAAATCAATTATGTGAAGTAGAAGTCAGGGAAGCACGCAGCGGAGACCGAGTCATCCCCGGCCTGGCGCTGATCGCTCCGGGCACTGATCACCTGTTATTGAGACGCAGCGGCGCTCAATACCGGGTCGAAGTCAAAAACGGTCCCCTGGTCAGCCGTCACCGTCCTTCTGTTGATGTGCTATTTCGTTCCACAGCCCAAGCGGCAGGCCCCAACGCAGTGGGCATTATTATGACGGGGATGGGCGATGACGGCGCACACGGCCTTAAGGAAATGCACGATGCGGGCGCCTTTACAGTCGCGCAAGACGAAGCGACTTGTGTGGTCTATGGTATGCCGAAGGAAGCCGTGAAGCTGGGTGCCACCGATGCGATCGTCGGACTACCTAAAATCCCCGAGATTATTCTACAGGCGCCAACCCGGCGCACTTATCTACAAGCGGTTTCCCACTGACCGCATTTAGCACACTCAGGAGCCTTCCTGTAAATTGCTGCTGGATACTTTTGCAGGTTCTCTGTTTAGCGCGGCATGAGGCACCGACGCACATTCTCGAAAGATCCTTTTATCACAACGGGTGCAGATCTCTCTATCCAGACGTTCGAAGATCGTCGCGATGGCTTGACGCTTAGAGTCAAACACGTTTTCCGCACCGATATCTTCCTGATATCCCCCCCGTTTCAGCGTCTCACAGGTCAATTCTTTGACTTGGTGAAGATAGAGCCGTCCCCCCATAGCCCGGCGTCTCCTGGCCTCTTCAGCCAACAACTCCGCTCCAGCTACATCCACAAAGTTAATACTGCGCGCGAGTATAAGCAGATGCTTCTGTTGCGGATATTCTTTAGTTAAACTACGCAGTCGTTCCCGGACAAAGTCCACAGCGCCGAAAAACAACGAACCGTCAATTCGCACGATTTTGAGCTGAGGGCATTCGGGTAGTGCCGTATCGCTGGTAAAAAGCCGGTCAGGACTCGCGGGATCCGGAACACGCACCCGCACACTTGGCCTGGAGGTGCGGCTAAGATACACCACGAAAGACAACAAGATTCCTAACAAAATAGCGAACTCTAACTTTAGCAGCAGCGTAGCGAGGAACGTGCCTAACAACACCGAGGAGTCGGCGCGGCTGGCACGCAGTGTCCGGCGAATGTGACTAAAATCGATAAGTCCCCAGGCTACCAGAAACAATATTCCCGCCATCACCGCATTGGGCAGATAGTTCGCGAGGGGAGCCACAAAAATTACTACTGGGATAAGCAGCGCACCCGCAAATACAGCGGCCATCGGAGTTTTCGCACCCGCTTCGTAGTTGAGCGCGCTGCGGTTAATGGAGCCGGTCGCCACATATGCCGAGAAAAAGCAGCCGACGATATTGGAAAGGCCCTGGCTAATGAATTCCCGGTTGCCTTTGATGATTTGCCCCGAACGAACCGCCAAAGACCGGGCGATTGAAACCGAAGTAGTCAAGGCAAACAAGCTGACGGCCAGCGCGGCTGGGGCTAATTCCTGAAAAGTGGCTAAGGAAAAATCGGGTGTAGAAAATGGGGGGAAAGTGGCTGGTAGAGCGCCTACGGTACGAATGCCAGTCGTCGCTTGGCCGAACTCGTAATTGAGAACCCCGGCGGCCACGCTCCCCGCAATGAGTGCGATCAGCATATAAGGCAGTCGGGGAAGGTAATGTCTTACCCCAATTCCGACCGCCAATGTAGTAACACCTAGCAGCGCGACGAAGAGATGAATTTCATGCAGATGTTGGGCGAAATAAATCAGAGTTTCATAAAACTGCAGACCGTGGGGAATAGATACCCCGAAGAAGTGATTGAGTTCATTACTCGCAATGAGTATGGCCGCACCCGCCGTAAAACCTATTTCGACAGAATGGGAAATAAACGTGATCAAGAACCCCAATCGGGCAATCCCCATGATCAGCTCGGTGACACCTACCATGAACGTTAGAGTAAGCGCGAGGCGGATATAACTCTCGGTAGCCGGTTCGGCGAGGGAGCTCAGCACGGCGAACAATACCAAGGAAGTCGCTGTTGACGGGCCGGACACCAAATGGTGAGAAGAACCGAAAACGGCGGCAATGATCGCGGGAATCATTCCGGCATACAGGCCGTACTGAGGGGGCATACCGGCGATGGTTGCGAAAGCGACTCCTTGGGGCAGTATGACAATAGCTCCGGTCATACCGGCGATGAAATCGGAGCGCAAGGTTTGTGAGTCGAGCTGAGGCCGCCAAGAAATTAGCGAAAACAAATTTTGCACACGCTGCCGATTCATCGCCAAACATTGTGGTGGTTAATCACCCAGCGGCTACGGAACGCAGCTATTGGGCAGAATGAAGCCGCTGGAATATCCTCACTTACAGCGTGACTAAGCGAAAAATTAGTGAGCTTAGGTCACTGTCGCCAGCTTATCCACTTCGCCAGATCCCACCTTTTCCACTTCGAGTTCTTTACCGGGAATAATGGATTTGCGGGTCTCGTCTGCCCCGATCGTGAGTAAATCCCAAACCAACAGCACGAACCCCACCGCCGTCACCCAGCCGAAGATCTGACGCCAAACCATGCCCTGCTGGAACCAAGGATGGATCTGGCCAGCAAAATAGCCGGCCCATGTGGAACCTTCCTGAGCGCGTTCGATAAACGATTGTTCGTAACCGGCGATTAATAACGCCATCGTCATTCCTAGCACTCCGATATTCAACAGCGCAAGCGACCCCTTCCATTTCCAGCCGTTGCCTCGTAGATCGCCGGCCATCCACACATTACCACGCCAGTGTTGCACCGCCAGATAAAAGATCGCAATATTGATTGTGGCGTAGGCCCCAAAAAAAGCGAGATGGCCGTGCGAAGCGCTCCACTGCGTGCCATGGGTGTATAAGTTAATTTGCGGTAAGGTCTGCATGAAGCCCCAGACTCCCGCCCCCAAGAAATTACCGAACGCATGGGCGATCAGCCAAGCGAATGCCGGGTGGTTGGAACTCTTGAATCCATGCGTCCCCGAATCGTACACCGCATGCACCACCATGGCCACGAGTGGTATCGGCTCCAACGCCGAAAAAAATCCGCCAATGCCAAACCAATACTCCGGTGTGCCGATCCAGAAATAGTGATGCCCTAATCCCAAGATGCCTGAGCCAAACATGAGCCCTACTTCGATGTATAGCCAGGTCTGGACTATCGTGCGCCGTACCCCCAGCGTATGCATCAGCCCCCAAGCCATGATGCAGCCCACCAGTACCTCCCAGGTAGCTTCCACCCACAGATGAATCACCCACCACCACCAATATTGATCGATGGAAATGTTGGGGGTATAGAACATGCCCGCGAGATATAAACCGGCTAAGGCAACAAGATCTAAGGTGAGCACGGCCGAGATACCGGTAAATCGTCCTTTCATAAAAGTAGCGGCCACATTGAAAAAGAAAATCAGCATCACGACGACGATGCCGATATCCGCCCAGCGTGGCGCTTCGATATACTCGCGGCCCTCGGTAATGAACCAGCGGGTAACATCGGTACCCGGTCCCCACTGGACAAACAGATACACCAAGACCACCACGGCCACCGCGGCGGTTAGCACCCAGAAGGCTAAAACGCCTAGCTTGAGTCCCACCACCTCGGTTTCAGATTCGTCTTCGATCAGCCAGTACACACTGCCGATAAAGCCATACAGCATCCACACCACCATGGCATTGATATGCACCATGCGGTTAACGCTAAAATCCAATATTCCATAGAGGAAATCGGGCTTAAGATATTGAATACCTGCCAATAAGCCGAACAAGAGCTGGGCGCCGAACAGGATGACCGCCACCACAAAATACTTAATGGCGAGCTTCTGACCACCATTTAAGTTCGTCAGTTCAAATGCCGCTGAGGTCATGACGCACCTCCCTGGGGAATGACTTTGAAGTTATAGGGAAAGCCATTGGTATCGATAGCCGACATCCACTTCAGAAAGGCAATGACCGCCTTTGCCTCCGCTTCGGTAATCTTCAGATCGGGCATGCGCCGTCCCGTGCCATAGGTGCGGGCATTACTGGCTGGATCCTGCAAGAACATCAGCATCAAAGTCTCGCGGCTTTGCTCACTGCCCCATCCCGGGTCCAACCAAGATTTGGTAAGATCCGGAGCAAAATAAGCGCCATTGCCTAGCAGGGTGTGGCAATCCATGCAATTCCGGCCCTGAATGATTTTCTTGCCATAGGAGACCAGCTCAGCCGCCTCGTCGTCGGAGAGTTTCTTACCGAACAAAGGCGCCTCCTTACCGATCACCGGTACCTGGCGCTTGCGTGATTGATCAAATTTGTAATCAATTCGCTGATTGATCACACTATAGGCAGGAACCCGTGCCGATCCCGCCTCGATTGCAGGAATAGAGTCAAAAGTCAGGAAAATAAGCAGCAGAAACATTAAGGCCGTGACCCACAGAGCGAATTTACGCCACAGACCTTCACTGGCCCACCAGGGTACTGTATTCATGATGATTTCCTCGCTGTCTTGTGATTGACGGTGGATTGTCCTTCATCAAGCCGTTCAGTATGGGTCCCCACGCATAAGTGCCATATTCCATGCGGAGCCAACAGATATCCCAGCACCAGCAGTATCACCAAAATCCGCCAGTATCCTTGCAGATTGGTGGCATCGGCGAGCACCCACACCGCTGTAACTAACATAGCATACGCGCCGTAGGCTAGAACCATTAAACGAGGCTTTCGATAGAATCGAGACCACGCAAACAGTAGCGCGTACACGGCGCCCGTTATCACCACCATGGCCGCCGATAGGAAGGTGACGAAAAAATTGTCTAGCTGAACCGGTTCGATCATCCGTGCAAATTGGGATCGTTAGTTATTGTTGAAACCATACCCGAGTAGTGCGTGGCGGCTTTAGAACGGGACGACTGGATGGCCCTGGTCGTCCGGGTCCGAAAGATTACTACATTTTTGTGAAAAGATCCCCCGGTCTCTGAAACCGTGCATCAATATTTCAATGCCGACCGTAAGCGGCGTATCCGCTGGTTGAATCCGGCGAGAAAAAAGCGAATTTAAGCTAAAACCCACCGTCGGCCATGATAATTCGATATGCGCTAGCAATCCGGAATGGTCGGAGACCATTGGGAAGAAATGATCGTTAAAGATGAGTTGAAAATGTTTGATGTACAGAGGGCATCCGTTCCGCTTAAAAAAACGTAATCGATCCGTTTAGGCTCGCGGTATTCCCAGCCATCGATTTTTCCTCTGTAGGTGGGTTCGTAGAAGCGGTGAGGATGCAGCGCATGAAACTGATCCACATACTCCTCATTGCCAACCACATGTTGATACCCATTCCCTCCCGCGGGCGCATTATCCCACGGATTATGTCTCGGAGATTGCTGATAGATATGAAGATTTAAGCCAAGAACGGACAATTCCATGGCAACTCAAGCGTCATTCAGCCAGCGAGAAAAGAACGGATCGACAAGGATCAAGTTTAAACAGAGATTATTACGGCAGGATGACGTCTCGACTTCTCAATAGGACTGGTGGAAAATGGATGGATGATCGGCAGCTTACAACAGCATCATGATTTTGATTCCCGATGGGTAGAGAGTCGCAGGATAGACGTCTGGCTACCTCCCCATCATGCACGCTCCCGCGAGCCCTACCCGGTCGTTTACATGCACGATGGGCAAAACCTGTTCGACCCGGCAACGGCTTACATTGGCGTGGATTGGGGTATCGATGCCGCGCTCGGGCGATTGATCCAAAACAATGAGGTGCCAGCCGCCATCGTCGTGGGCATCTGGAATACACCCAGCCGGGTTCCGGAATACATGCCGCAGAAGCCTTATGAGTGTCTTTCCACAGCCCAGCAGCAAGCCTTCTTGGAAACGTTCGGGAAAGCCGCCTACGCCGATGCCTACCTGCGATTTCTAGTCGGCGAGCTTAAGCCCATGATCGATCGCACTTACCCTACTCGGCCCGAGTGCTGTGCCATTATGGGATCCAGCATGGGGGGGTTGGTTTCCGCTTATGCGCTATGCGAATATCCCCAAGTCTTCCGGGCCGCCGCCTGCCTTTCCACCCATTGGCCCATCGGCCAGGGCATCGTCGCCGATTGGCTCCCGCAAGCCTTACCCGATCTTGTAAACCATGTCTTCTATTTCGACTATGGCACCGAGGAGTTGGACGCCGAATATCGTCCCTATCAACAGCGCGTTGATCATCACATGGAGAAGGCCGGTTATCGACGCGAAGAGAATTGGATGACCCAGGAATTCCCTGGAGAAGATCACTCCGAACGCGCCTGGCGCAAGCGCGTGCACATTCCGCTGAGCTTTGTGCTGAATCGTATATAATCCCAAGCGGCTCAACCCACTCAGTGAGTTGGTTACAATGATTTCGGCAGGCGCGGCATAGTGTTAGCGTCCGTAAACGTTATGCCGCGTTTACGGACGCGATAGTTGCAGAATTCGATCTAGCGCAAAGAGGAGTAGATTCTTGAACGCGTTTCTACAGGCAAACGAGGCAGCCATTCGCCTCGGTTTCTTTGTGGGCATCTTCGCCATCATGGCCGTGTGGGAGATGTTAGCTCCGCGCCGTGCACGGACGATTTCCAAAGCCGTGCGCTGGGCGAATAATTTAGGGTTGGTGGCCTTCAACGCTATCCTACTACGATTTCTGTTTCCAGCCGCGGCAGTGGGTATGGCGAAATTCACGGTCGACCAGGGTTGGGGATTACTGAACCATATCCAGGTCCCCTTCTGGTTTTCCGTTCCCATCGCGGTGGTCGCCATGGATTTTGTCATCTGGTTGCAGCATGTCATGGTGCATTGGGTGCCCGCCCTGTGGCGTCTGCACCAGGTGCATCACGCGGACCTGGACTACGACCTGACCACCGGGGTGCGTTTCCATCCCCTCGAGATCATCCTCTCCATGCTCATCAAGTTTGCTACCATCGTGGCGCTGGGACCACCGGTGGTGGCAGTGATCCTATTCGAAGTAGTTCTGAACGGTATGGCAATGTTCAACCACGGTAACGTGCGCTTGCCGTTGGACCTGGATCGTGCGCTTCGCTGGCTGGTGGTCACGCCGGACATGCACCGGGTGCACCACTCGGTAGAAGACGACGAAGCTAACACCAACTTCGGCTTCAATTTGTCGTGGTGGGATCGGCTGTTCGGCACCTACCGAGATCAGCCTCGGGGTGGACACAAGGGTATGATTATCGGTATCCACCGGTACCGTCAGCCTCGCGAGGTGAGCTGGTTGCCTGGGCTACTGGCGCTGCCGTTTCGCGGCAGGATCACTGACATCATTTTACAATTCCTGACGTGCGCTTTGTGTGAGTCTGCAATGATCCGACTCAAGACGTTTACGGCTAATCGCCGACTGAGCGGCCACCGAGGACAAGAAACCATGCCACCCCGCTGAGGTTACTACTTTAGTAGGACAGCGGAGTGGGTGCTTGGCCCATTGGGGTTTCGGGAAGCATCACGATATTTATTGCATGCGTGGCCTACGTGAAGCGCGCGGACATTACAGTCACCAGAACAGATTGGTGGTTTTTCGTTTCAGCAATGTCCTCTTTGCCACTTTGGTACGCTGCGTCGGATCCTCTGTGGGCTGTTGTTATTCTCACTACCGTCGATGTTCTGGGATTCGGGCCAACGCTCAGAAAGGCGTATCGGTTTCCACATTCTGAGTCTCTACTGTTTTTCGCCCTGATCGCTACCCGTAATCTCCTCGTCCTTATGGCGCTTGAGTATTACTCGATGACAACAATGTTGTTTCCTGTCGTCATTGCAGCGGCCTGCATCTTGCTCATGGTAATATTGACGTATCGGAGGCGAGCGTTAGCAACGTGAGGACAATTAACGATACATCGCCTAAACACCGTTCTCAGTCGGCGTTGACGCACCGCCAAGACTGTTACGGAACATTGGGTAGATTGAGCATAGCCTGAGGGACGGTATAAGTTTGAATACACGCGGATTCGATACGATCGTCATTGGTTCCGGGATAGGTGGGCTCGCAGCAGCGGCGGCGCTGACAAAATGCGGACGCCGCGTTCTTGTCCTCGAACAGCATTTCCAGCTCGGCGGTCTCACGCAGACCTTTCGCCGCCAGGAATACAAGTTCTCGACAGGGTTGCATTACATAGGTGGTGTCGGCGAGGTACCGGGACCCGAGAATCAATTTGGGCGCATGCTCCATTGGCTTACCGACGGGCAATTGCGTTTTGCGTCCCTCGGGTCGCCTTACGACATCGTGCGGCTGCCGGGATTCGAGTTCCACGTTGAGGCGCCACGCGCCGCCTACATCGAACGGCTGAAGGCTACTTTTCCTGACGAGACCGGGGTGATCGACCAGTATTTCGCCGCGTGCGACGATGCACGGAAGGCGAATGTGGCGCTGTTCGCGGCCAAGACCTTCTCCGCGCCGATTGCGGCGCTCATCCGCTGGTTCAACGCGAAACGCGTTCAGCGGGCGCTCGGTAAAACCACCGCTGATAGAGTGCGCAAGACCCGCGACGCGCGTCTTGCGGCGCTCCTCACCGCGCGATGGGGCGACTATGGCATCCCGCCCGCGCAATCCCCGTTCGCCGTTCACGCCTTGGTCACGGGCAGTTATTTCGACGGCGCTTACTATCCTATCGGCGGCCCGGCCCGGTTCGCCGAAGTCATCGGGGAAATTATCCGCACAGCCGGCGGCGAGCTACGCACGCGAGCCACGGTGTCTGAAATCCGCATTGCTGACGGTCGGGTCGCTGGCGTGCGGCTCGCGGATGGCGAGACGATCGATGCGCCCGTCGTCGTCTCGGCGATGGGCGCACACAATACCATCGCCGCGCTCCCTGGAGATGTTTCGCCTGGATGGCGCCGAGACGTCGAGTCGCTCAAACCCAGTTTGTCCTACGTGAGTCTGTACTTGGGCCTCCGCGGCGACATTCGCGCGCACGGCGCGACGGCCGCGAACGTCTGGGTGTACGAAAGCAATGATATCGGCCGGGTATGGGAGCGCCCGGCGGAAGAAGACGCCCCTTCCCTGTACGTCTCGTTTCCTTCGCTCAAGGATCCGGCGCACCATGATCCCGAACACCACACCGCCGAAGTCGTGGCGATCTGCCGATGGGAGCCATTTTCAGTATGGTCAGACAGTTCAACGGGACAGCGGCCCGAAGGCTACGAGGCGATAAAAGCACGGATCGGAGAGAACCTGCTGACCCAGTTCAAGCGCCATTTTCCACGGCTCGCACCGTTGATCGATCTCCATGAAATCTCGACACCCCTCTCACATGCGGCGGTCGTTCTGGCGAATCAGGGTGCCATGTATGGACTCGAAATGTCGGCTGAACGTATGAGTTATAGCGCGGTTAGGTTTCGCACGCCGATACCCGGCTTGCTGCTAGCGGGGCAGGACGCAGGTAGTCCGGGAATTCAGGGGGCATTCATGGGAGGATTCATGGCGGCCACCTCGATCGAGCCGAGCTTATGGAGGCACTTGCGCGACTAAGCCCTGGCCGGCCAGGCGCACCGGGCGGCGGCCAAAGCCCACAACCGGACCGGCCCGGCAGTCCATTTCACACAACACCGGCTCGTAGCGCTAGAGCCGATTCAAAGTTCGGCTGTTGTTCGAGCAACAGCCATTGCTTCTCACCCGATTCACTCCATTTTTAGATTTGCTCTCAGGCGCTGGGAAACAGCCAGCCCATCCTGCGGAAGGTTTTCTTCGTCGCCGCGTACAGGGCATGGTCGTCGCAGTAATGAGCGTGGCGCGGCGAATCGATCAAGCAGCGTCCGCCCGTGAGATCGAAGCGGGACTTGGTAGCCCATTCGAAGAAGCGTTGGGCTCCTTCCGGGCGATCGAGTTGAGCGCGCGCAATGCATGCGATCAAGTGAGCCAGACGGTTGAGATGGGGATATAGA
>CAVSWL010000026.1:0-75290 GCA_963731655.1 uncultured Gammaproteobacteria bacterium
CGTATCCCAAGCACTGTTCGAAATGTTCGGTTCAACCGGCATAGCAAGGCGCCAGCTCTCGCACTTCCACGGTCGACCAGCTCGCCGCCGGGCATTGGGTGGCGATCTCGATGGCCTGCTCTTTGGTGACGTTGTCGAGCAGATAAAACCCGCCGATCATTTCCTTGGACTCGGTGAAGGGCCCATCGAGCAAGGTGCGTTTGCCGTTGCGTACCGCGACCCGTACACCGTGGTTGTCGTTGCGCAGGGATTCGCTGGCACGCAGCACACCGCGTGCGGCTAGCCCCTCGCCGAAGCGCACCATACGGGCGTAGGCATCTTTTCCCTCCTCTTCCGTGCGCGCCGCCCGCTGGCCGTGGGGCTCCAAGATCAAGAGTACGTAAGCCATGTGTCGCTCTCCTCGGCGTGTTGGATTGGAAGGTATTGCGGTGGACTACTGGATGCTCGGGGTGCCCGCCGCCTTTATAAACCGCGCGCATCAATAGTACCGTTGGACCTTAGAGTCATCCCGGTGTTCAATGAAATGGACGAGTCAAAATGTGTTTTCGGAGCCTGCGACGGTGCCCGCTTCGGAGTGTTGGCTGCATTAGAGAGCGCGACCGTCAAAGTGTTCGACAGGCAGAGTCGAGAACTCCACGTCATCGAGACAGCGGACATTGATTGCGGCCATTCGGTTGCCCGATGATGGATCGGTACCTTCGCCAAATGGATGGATACCACAATTCGGACAAAACTGGTGCTGAATGGTGTGCTCACCAAAGGTGTAGGTGCGAAGGTTCTCCTCCGGGGTGAGCAACTGCAATTGACTTCGGGGAACGAACCAAAGCAGCGCTCCCTTTCGAGAGCAAATCGAGCAATTGCACTCCATGACTTGGGTAAGCTCGCCTTCGACTTCAAATGAGACCTTGCCGCAATGACAGCTGCCTTTGTATTTCATTTCAGTTCTCCTTAGATGGATTTATAGATACGCTGATCGACCTGTCTAACCGGCATTAGCTACGGGACAGCATATAGGCTAAGGCCGCGGCGAGAGATGCGGCGCGGAGCACATGATTCCAAATCGTCCATTCACGGACGTAATCCGCCCAGCGTTCCGCCGCTGGTGGGTCGTCCACCGCAAGTCTGGCCAGCGCTTCGTTGCGCGGCACGTTCGCGACCATCGTGACCCCTAGTGAGCCCAGCAGATACAGCGCGCTGCCCACGAGCGGGAAACTTCGGTCTGGCGCCAATTCTCCGAAGATGGCCAGGATTGAAAGCAGTGCACAGAGCGCCGTCGTACCGAAGAACGTGCCCAGAAACCAGGGATTCAACACCGCGAAGTTGATCGATTGCATCGCGGCGATGCCTTGTGCCGGGGCAGGCGTGACAGCGCCCCCATTATAAACGTGGAAAAGGCAAAAAACACGCCGCCTATCAGGCCGCAACCGAGTGCGGTGGCCGGGTCTGCATCCGGATCATAGGAACGTCCGGCTCCCGCCAATACCAATTTTATTACGAGATTTTTGTCAGTACCGCTACACCTCTATATAGTGACGGCTAAATTTATGCTCGGTAGGTTAGCGCACCTTCCAGCTCCAGCAATTTTTGCTTACGCCACAGACCGCCGCCATAACCCGTCAAGAGGCCGTCCTTGCCGATGACCCGGTGGCAGGGAACAATGATCGCGATGCGGTTATCCCCATTGGCCCGTGCAACCGCCCGTACCGCTTGGGTGTTACCTATGACCTCGGCTTGTTGCTGGTAGCTGCGCGTCTCGCCATAGGGTATCTCGGTTAATGCCTGCCAAACCCGGCGTTGGAATTCGGTGCCGCGCAAGTCCAGCGGCAACTCAAAGTTGTGGCGTTGGCCGGCAAAATATTCCTGCAACTGGCGGTCGACCTCAGCGAATAACGGATGCGCTCCCGTCACGATTTCCGCTTTCATTAATTTTTTCAAGCGCTCAAATTGGGTCTCAAGCATACGCCGGTCGGTAAATTCCAGCAGGCACAAACCAATATCGCTCGCGGCCGCGAACATGGGCCCCAGCGGTGTTTCCAGGCGGGTTAGGGTAATCATGCTATTTTCTTTGCTGTGCATAGGGTTGAAGCCAGTCATCTTCTTGAACGCCTGATGAAAACCACTGAGTGATTCATAACCGCTGTCGAGGGCCGCGTCGGTGACCCGATGCCGGAAACGTATCAGGCCAAAGGCCAGATTAATCCGATGGCTGCGCAAATCGGCGACGGTCGCCTTGTCGCTCGGCTTGGGCGAGGAGGCAATGACGATATCCCTGCGCGCGGCGCACGGGAGGCGTGGGAAGGTTCGTCAGCTTCGCTGGCAGATGTTTTCAGGGACTTGGCAGTATCTCTTATAGGCGCACATGCCGAGGACCTGATTTCCGATGGTCGTCTGTCGGGTTCGAATATTAAGGAAATATCCGATCTCACAGGTGTGCCCATGGCCGCGCTTGTACTTGAACTTATAAAGATATTCGCGCGTCCGGATAGTGCGGTTCCAGGATCAGATCGACTTTACGCCGGTGGTGAAGCTCTTCACGCCGGATGCGGCCTGCACTTGGCTGCTCACCGAGCTTGACCCGGACGATCCCGATATAGCCTTCGGTCTGTGTGACCTCGGCATGGGCTGCCCCGAACTGGGTTCGGTGCGCATCTCGGAGCTGGAGCAAGTGCGTGCCGCTGCGGGCTTCCGGTCGAGCGTGACCGGTACTTCACCGCACGCGATACGCTCATGGTCTATGCGCGGGCCGCATGGAATGCCGCCTGCGCAGTAGCTGCGCCTTCTACTGGCCAGCCTTTTCGGCCCGCGCCGTAGAATTCGACAGGCCGTTCCTGAGCACGACCGGTTATCGCAGCTTCCTCGGTGTGCAAGGTGATCCCGTTCCTGGCCTGAGCCCGGACGAGTTCACGCGCCGCGTTGTCGAAAGCTACTACGCCACACTGGCGGTCGAGACCTATCTGGTCGAACTCTGATCCGGCTAAAGAATTCGCAGGCGATCATCTGAAGCCCAATCAATCAGCGACGTGTCAACGCGGGACCTTCGGTGTGGGTTTTCCTTCTAAACCTGCCGTGACCAGCTTTGCCAGGAAATCTGTGAAGGGGACGATGTTGTCTTCAACACTCGCCGCTTCAAGCGCGGCCATATAATCATCGCGTTCTTCAACGGCAATCACCGTCCACGGATAGCCGCCCGCAGCAAGCATCACGTTCATTAAAAAACGTCCCATGCGCCCGTTGCCGTCCATATAGGGATGAATATAAACGAACATGAAATGCCCGAGGACGACACGGACGGCCGGGGCCGGCTCCTCCTTGAGCAGGTCGAAGAACGCGGGCATCAGATCGCGCACGGCTTCCGCGCGCGGCGGTGTGTGCATCGAGCGGCGGATAAAGACCGGCCCGTTTCGATAACCGGCGAGATCGGCAGGTTTGAGCAGGCCTGCCGTAATGCCGGGGGCAAAGAGCTCCCTGTACCATGCGCCGTGATCGGCATCGGCAACGTCGCCGGGGTTGTCGCCTTTGAGAACTTTTTCAACACTGACCTTGACCGCCTGGAAGGCCTGGTAGTAGCCGCGTGCCGCTAACGCATTGCGGTGCTCGCGGTCTTCTTCATTTTGGTCCGGGTTCCAGTTCTGATGGCGGACGCGCTCGATCAGCGCCGCGCTGACGCGGTAGCCTTCGATAGACAGGGAGTGATACGCATCGGTGACATAGACACCGTCCACCTGGTCCATATAGGCCTTGCGGTCTTTGGGTAGACCCGGCGCTTTTGGAAAACGATCGATCACGTTTTCACGCATCGCCTGCCAGTTCAGGCGCATGCGGTTCACGTAAGGGGAACGTTCCCTGCCGGAAAGGATCGCGGGCGGTTTTGTTCCGAAGGGATCGGATTCCCTCACGTCATAGCTGGCGGCGCGCATAGCCGCGATGATGTCGTCGGCGATGCGGTCGCGGCCCATGTTCCGCAGCGCACCGGCAAGCCGCCCGGCAATGACGCTGTGCCCGCCATCCAGCAGGTTGGGCAGAAGCTCGGACGCGTCCCTGACCAGAGAAAGCGCTGTGCGCATGTCGGTCTCGTTTTGTCCGTAATATCGCGGTGAACAATCGATCAGGGCTGGGCCAAGGGCATAGAGGCGCAGGCCGCTTTTCGTCTCGATATCCTTCTGATCCGGCATGGCGTAGCGAACGCTTAGCAACGAGGTGTCATAGGGCAGCGTCGTCACCTTGTTATCGCCTTTGCGCGCCCGCACCAGCAGTTGGCGCGGCACGGTGCGGTTTCCGGCGTGCAGGGCAATCGATTGCTCCGGCGACAGGCACCAGTCCCTGCTAAAGCGTTCGGTCAGATACGCGCCGCAGAAATCCCAGAAGCAGGCATACCAGGCCGTACTGTCTCCGGCGGCTTCGTCGGGCCGCGCCGGGATGTACCATCCCTTCATCACCGGCTGCAGGAAGCCGTTCTTGACGAGACGTTCCCGGTCGAGCCGGTCCAGATCACCGGAGCGGATCGCCACCACGCCGCGATCCTGAAGCGCTTTTACCGCTTCAAGCGCGCGGGCCAGTTTTTCTGAAGGGGCCGCCATGTGTGGTGTCCTTTTCCTCGGCTTTCCGGTTGCGTCAAGCCTAGGGTATTGTGCTGTATCAATAATAGGTTATTAAGTTGTATCATTTATAGGATATCGTGTCGAGCTAAAAATAGGGTTTTATGCGTGGGGTCGGCCATCAAGACTATTTATGTAATTAAAACAGCAGTATATGTGGCGTCGTGGTCAGCCCAGGTGCGCGGGGCGCACCGCCCCTGAGTCCCGCCAGGTGTGTGGGTTGATTGGTTTATTGATGGGGGTCTCAAGAGCGCACGAAGGCAAGCAGCGGGGCGGGGTCGTGGTGGTCGGCAGCCTGTAGGGCCGCGACATAAGCTTGTCTTGTATCGCCGGGATCAATCAGGCTGGCGCTGCCCCATGTGAAGCGCTTTTGGCCCATGGCGATCAACAGCAGGTCGGTGGCAAGGCGCGCGTGGCGGCCATTGCCGTTGGGGTAGGGGTGTATCCAGACCAGCTTGTGATGAAAGCGCGCGGCGATTTCATCGGGTTGGTAAGTATCGTTCTCGATCCAGTAACGGCAATTGTCGATGAGCCCGCGCAGTTCAGTCGGAATGCGATAGGCCTCGACTCCGACATTCTTGCCGGTACGGCGGTAGACTCCGGCCCAGCGCCACACCCTGCCAAACATCCTCTTGTGCAGGCCGTTCAGAAAGCGTTCATCCAGCACATCGCGTTTGCGCTTTAACGCCCAGTTCTCCGCCTCCTGAATATTGGCCTGTTCGGCTTCATTGAGCTCGCTGCGCAGCGTGATGTAGGAAGGGATCAACCCTTCGCGCTCTTCGTCGCTGAGCGGTGTTGCGGCATTATCCTGATCAGCGAGCGGGTCCGTCATTCTTCATCCCACAGCTTCGAGCCCGCTTCTTCGATCAGATGCTTCGTCAGCACCTTAAGCTGTTCGCGCTCATCCTGCGCATCCACGCTCTGGTCTTCCAGCGCCATGCTATGGGCCGTGGCTTTGAGGCGCTGCCTTGCCAGCGCCTGCGCGCGTTCTTCAACCAGCTTCTCAAGCGGTTCTCGGGGCACGAGAACATAGACCAGGCGGCAGTTCAGAGCCTGCGCCGCCTTTTCCAGCGTGCCCAGCGTAATCGCGCCCTTGGCTTCGGCCTGTTCTATCGCGACAGCACGCGATTGTGTGACGCCCAGTCGCCGCCCCAGCTGGGCCGTGGTCATGCCCAGCGCTTCACGGATGGCCTTGACCCAGCCTTTTGGCGGGCGGGCAAGAACTTCCATGTTTTGTAGTAGATTCCGCCGCTTGTCGAGCTGGCGGCGGGCCGTGGCCCGTTCTTGGGGACGCATCATAATCACCTTTATATGATCAATTACCAATTATTTAATAACATACACATGATATAAATACAATAAAATATCATATAAATGTGATAAATTTATTAGTAATATATGATATATATGTGATTTTTTGCGCGGTGTGCAGCGGGGGCGGGCTCAGGTCTCTGACGGTCCTGACAGAAGTAGCCGCGCTTTCTCATTCTTCAGGCGGTTAAGCGCTTTCCTCCCGCCGGAGGCGAGCAGGGCGACGCCTTCGCACAATGCGGCGAGCGGCAGATCGTCGCCGTCGATGAAGCTGAAGATTTTGATCCCCCGGCGTTGGAGCTTGGCACTGAAGCGGGCAGCTTTATCGCTGTCTTCCTCGAAGGAATCACCGATCAGGATTAGGGCATCGGCCTTGTCGTCAGGTGCGTCATTCAGCAACAGCCGCAGGGCGCCATTGATTTGTGTCAGGCTGCGCAAATCCGCGACCAGCTCCATGAAATCTCCGTCATCGGCGCGGACGAAAGCCAGACGGTTCTTATCGAGCGGGCGGTCGATGAACTCACTGAACTCCGCGCAGCCATTCTCAAGGCGATGGTACGCGCCTTCGAGAACATGCTTTGCGCGACCGATCTCGAACACGTGCCGTTGCCGCCCGGCGTGCCCGAGCCGGGCATATATCCCAACAAGTCGCTGAACCCATCGGCTAGGGCCGCTGCGGAACTGGCAACCTTCGCCACGGGCTGGGCATTTCTGCACGAAATCCGCCACCTTCAGCACCAACAGGAAGACACCGGCGCCGCATACGGCTCGTCCACCGAAGCCCCGGCGTATCTTTGTTTGTGGCCACGGCGAGGATGCCGGCGACATCGCCGTGAAGATGGGTGTTCTTCGCCAATCAGTTCAATTCGTGGTTGGAAGTTATCTGCTGAAGGGAAAGGCGAATGGTCAACATGTGGTCCACCATGCCACGTAACTTATTGAAAAATAAGAATCGATTGAGGGTTCGAATCCCTCCCTCTCCGCCCATATTTCAGATGCTCTAGGTCGAACCCTTTTCCTTATCCGAGGGGTGGAGGGAGGTTCTGAAGAGAACCCTTAGGTTCGATGATGTAAGGCATCTCTCCCAATCCTGTCGCCACAAGGATGGCAACTCATGCAAGCGAAGTTGAGGTGAGTTTTACTGCTTCGATCGTCGAAATCATCAACTCCAGTCTTCCCGGCAAGCGCTTCGATAAGATTCGACGGGGACGTCTAGTAAGCGCTACGCCGTTGGATTTCGTCAGGTACGGATGTAGCTCCTGGCACCGTAATCCTAGATGAAACGAATGAGGGTTTCAGCGTCGAGAGACAGCCCTATTTCGATGCCTGTTTTGGATACTCCGGATCTTGCGAGTCCTCATCTTCGGAATTTCCTTCTTCAAGGGCTGGAGCCGCGATCAGTTTCTCGAACGCACGGATGGAATCGCGGGTTGTGGTCACGAGCAAGCTATCGCCTACCTGGAGCACAGCACCACCGTGGGGGATGATCTCATGCTCTCCCCGAACGATGCCAACTATTAGCAGGTTCATCTCGTCCAGTCCCAGGGAACGCACCGCGCGCCCAGCCACCGGTGTGCCAGGCTTCAATTCCATAGTGTAAAGTCGCGCCTCGCTGTGGCTGATAGGTACTCCGTTGCCACTGGCTAGCGCATGAGCGATCTCGCTTGATAGAATATCCCGGTCCAACTGAACCTTGCGCTGGCGCAACAATTTCGCCACCACCTGGTAAAAGGCGTCGCGGTGCACCGGACTCTCGGCCAGAGTAAGCACCTGGGCCTCATATAGGGTCGGGTATTTCATGCGCCGGGTCAGCGAGTATTGCACCACGAAACTTATCGCCACCGCGAGCATGGTAGGCGCAACCATATGGTAGCCGCCGGTCATCTCCACCACCATGATAAGAGAAGCGATAGGCACCCGCGCCGCGCCCGCAAAAAGGGCCGCCATCCCCACTACCGCCAGCGCGCTTTCGTTCACCGAAATCCCAAGATTGTGCAGAATCGTCGCCAGCGCGGCCCCGAGCAAAGTGCCAACGAAAAGGCTCGGGGCAAATACCCCGCCAGAACCGCCAGAGCTGATGGTGAGCGACATGGCTACGATCTTGCCGAGCGATAGCAATAGCAGCATCCCAACGCCCATCCCCGCCGCGCCTTGCACCGCAAATTGCATGTACCCATAACCACCACCCAACAGCTCGGGGACAAATATCCCGATGATCCCGAGAATAAATCCACCGATAGCGGGTTTGAGATAACTTGGAACCTTAAGCGAGTGAAAGGTATCGCGGAGGTAATAGAACACACTGGGCATCACGGCTCCTACACACCCCGCGATCACTCCGATGAGAGCGTACCAAGTCAGTTCGGTGGCAGAGTCGATGCCCACGTTCGAGGGGAGAATGAACAGGGGGGCAAAGCCATCGATCATGCCGGTGATGGCATAGGCGACCGCAGCGGCGATCAGGCTGAAGATCAACACCTCCGCCTCGAAGGCCATGGCCGCATAGAGGATCTCGACGGAGAATATGGCGGTGCCCAGCGGACTCTTGAAAACTGCGGAAAGCCCGGCGGCCATACCGATAAGCACTAGATAACGCCGCTCCTTGGTGGATAGCTGCAACAACAAACCCACGGTAGAGCCGATGCCGGCTGCGATCTGGGCCGTGGGTCCTTCGCGTCCGGCAGCTCCACCAGAGCCAATGGTGATAGCGCTGGCGAGCGTCTTAATGAGCGGTACCCGTGGCCGAATATATCCTTTCTTCCGATGAAACGCCTTGACTACGGCATCAGTCCCGTGCCCCTCCGCCTCCGGGGCATAGGTGTAAACGAGCAGGCCGGAAAGCAGACCACCCAGCGTCGTAGCCAGGGGGACGAGCCAATACCAATGCTGGGTCGCCGGTGGTTTGCCCATGGCCTGGGCGGTTTCGACAGGGATATAGGCATAGCCGGCGATGGGCCTTAGAAGAGTAATCTCTCCTAGGTGCAGTAACCATATGAAGACTTGCGCCCCGAGCGCGCCAACGATACCAAGAAACAGGCTTAGCAAAATAAGGCGGGGAGTTTGGTCGAGTCGCAACAGCCAGTTCATGATGGATGAAATTCTTATCGAAAGCGATTGTCTGTTACCCATGTGGGCATTGGTGATACCCACCACCCTCGCGACTGACCGGAGGCGGGAGTGAGAGGGGGCATGAGTTTGTTCTCTGTCCCGGAGGTTAGTTTGCGTGCGTAGCCAGGGACATTGATACGTTGGTATTGGGGTCTTAATCGGCCGTCCGTTTAGTTCTGCTCTTTTATCCAACCCCAGTATATTATACCGATTAAGGCATCTATTTCATAAGCCGCCGTGGATTGGCTATCGGGAGCGAGCGTCCGCCAATCGCGTCATACCCTCGTAACACTGCACGCGTACACTGCGACGAATTGCCTCCACGAGCATTGATCTGCAATTCCCGAGATCCGAAATAGCGCCTCCTTGCCCACTCGCTACTCGTTACCACGTTACTCTATTTCTAAAGAATGAGGAAGAAACATCATGAACGAAACCGCTATACAAATGGTACGAGACGAAAATACCCTCGATGATCAAGCCCTCGCCCGGATCCATGCCTATTGGCGCGCGTGTAATTATTTGGCATCTGGCATGATCTATCTGAAAGCGAATCCGCTGCTTAGGGAACCGCTTAAGCCCGAACACATCAAAAGCCGACTGCTAGGCCATTGGGGCGCCAGCCCAGGACTGTCGTTCATGTACGTTCATCTTAACCGGCTGATCAAAAAATACGACCAAAACGCCATCTTCCTGGCCGGTCCCGGACACGGTGCGCCGGGCATACTCGCGCCGGTCTACCTGGAGGGAACCTATTCGGAGATCTACCCCGACAAAAGCGAAGACGAGGACGGCATGCGCCGTTTCTTCAAGCAATTCTCTTTTCCAGGCGGCATCGGCAGTCACTGTACACCCGAAACCCCCGGATCGATTCACGAAGGGGGTGAACTGGGATATAGCATCTCCCATGCTTTTGGCGCGGCTTTCGATAATCCCGATCTCCTGGTGGCTGTCGCGGTTGGTGATGGCGAAGCCGAGACCGGCCCGCTGGCCACTTCCTGGCATTCCAACAAGTTCCTGAACCCGATTCGCGACGGCGCCGTGCTCCCCATGCTGCATCTCAACGGTTATAAGATCAATAACCCTACCATTTTATCGCGGATCCCCAACGAGGAACTGGAGGATCTTTTCAAGGGCTATGGCTGGACACCCCATTTCGTCGAAGGAAACGACCCGGAGCTCATGCACCAGAAAATGGCGACAACGCTGGAATCCTGCCTGGCGGAGATCCACCAGATCCAGGAACACGCCCGTAACAGCGGCGAGGCCAAGCGGGCCCGTTGGCCGATGATCGTATTGCGTACGCCCAAGGGCTGGACCGGCCCCAAAGAAGTCGACGGTCACAAGGTGGAAGGCTTCTGGCGCGCTCACCAGGTACCCCTTTCCGGGATGCAAAACAATCCCGCCCACCTTGAACAGTTGGAAAATTGGTTGAAGAGTTACCAGCCTGAGGAATTGTTCGACGAGACAGGCAGACTCAAGACCGAATTGAAGGAATTAGCGCCGACTGGCAACCGGCGAATGAGCGCCAACCCCCATGCCAACGGGGGGTTGTTGCGACGAAATCTGCGCATGCCGGACTTTCGCAGCTACGCTCAGAATGTACCCAAGCCGGCGCATGTGAGCGCCATGAACACCAAGCCTCTAGGCGCAATGTTGCGCGATATCATGCGTAAAAATAACGGTAACTTTCGCGTCTTTGGCCCTGACGAGAACACTTCCAATAAACTCGACGCCATCTATGAGGTCAGCAAGAAGCTGTGGCTCGCCGATTATCTACCCGAGGACGCCGATGGCGGCGAACTCTCCCCGGACGGGCGCGTCATGGAGATGCTTTCCGAACACACCCTGGAGGGCTGGTACGAAGGCTATGTGCTCAGCGGACGGCACGGCTTCTTCGCCACCTACGAGGCTTTCGTGCATGTCATCGACTCCATGTACAACCAGCATGCGAAGTGGCTAGCGATCTGCGAAGAGATCCCCTGGCGCGCCCGGATCTCCTCCATCAATCTACTCATCACCTCCACCGTGTGGCGCCAGGACCACAACGGCTTTACCCACCAAGATCCCGGATTCCTGGATGTGGTGGTGAACAAGAATCCCCATGTCACCCGCATCTACCTGCCACCCGATGTCAACTGTCTGCTGTCCACCGCCGATCACTGTCTGCGCAGCCATGACGATATCAATGTCATCGTCTGCGACAAGCAGAATCACTTGCAATACCTGGACATGGATGCAGCTATCAAGCATTGCACCAAGGGCCTGGGGATCTGGGATTGGGCGAGCAACGATCAGGGTGTCGAGCCCGACGTGGTGATGGCGGGCTGCGGCGACATTCCCACCAAAGAAGCTCTGGCGGCCACCGCCTTGCTCAGAGAGCATTTCGCTGACATCAAAATTCGCTTTATCAATGTGGTCGACCTGTTCCGCATGACGCCCCACGGCGAGCATCCCCACGGCCTATCTGACCGCGACTTCGACAGCTTGTTCACCGTGGATAGACCCATCATCTTCAACTTCCACGGATACCCATGGTTGATTCATCGTCTGGCCTACCGACGCACCAATCAAAAGAATCTGCACGTACGCGGCTACAAGGAGAGGGGCAACATCAACACCCCCTTGGAGCTGGCGATCAACAATGAGATCGATCGATTTAGCTTAGCCATCGATGTGATCAATCGGGTGCCGCGCCTGCAGGTGGCCGGCGCCCATGTCAAAGAGAAGCTGCGCGAAATGCAGATCGAGTGCCGCAGCTATGCCTACGAGAACGGCATCGATAAGCCGGAGATCAACGATTGGCAATGGCCCTATTGAGATCGCGACCTTCACCCCCGTAATGACATCGGATCAAAGATTACGAATCTTTCGCATCGAAAAAACCATGAAGATACTCGTACTCAATTCAGGCAGCTCGTCGATCAAGTATCAAGTGTTCGACATGGACGACGAATCGGTGCTGGCTGCCGGGACCATCGAACGCATCGGCGAGAACCAAGGTCTGGCGCACCACCGCTGTCGCACCGGTGCGGGCAAGCTGAGCGAATTTGAAAGCGTGCGCCCCTTTGCCGACCATCGCCAGGGTCTACAGCATTTGTTCTCCGTGCTCGGCGAGTCCGCGGTCATCCGTGATGCTTCAGAGCTGGGCGGCATCGGGCACCGGGTGGTTCATGGCGGGGAAACCTTCCGCGAACCCGTATTGATTGATGACGCGGTGGTCGAAGCCATCACGGCCATGATACCGCTTGCGCCTCTGCACAATCCCGCCAATCTCTTGGGCATCGAGGTGGCGCGGGAACAATGTGCCGGAATTGCTCAAGTCGCGGTATTCGATACGGCGTTTCACCATAGCCTGCCCCCGGTGGCGTATCATTACGCGCTTCCCTACGACTTGTACCGTGAGCATTCGATTCGGCGCTACGGTTTCCACGGCACCTCACACGCCTATGTGGCCAAGACGCTCAGTCAATATCTGGACCGGCCGCTGCATGAACTGAATCTCATTACCCTGCATCTGGGCAATGGCGCCAGCATCACGGCCATCCGCCAAGGCAAGAGTATCGACACCTCGATGGGGTTGACGCCGCTGGAGGGGCTGATCATGGGAACCCGCAGCGGCGACTTGGACCCCTCGATCGTGTTTTACTTGCAAACGATCTGCTCGATGGATAGCGAAGCGGTAGAGAAACTGCTTAACCACGAATCAGGACTCAAAGGGGTCTGCGGGCGCAATGATATGCGCGAGATTCACCACGCCGCGGAAAACGGCGACTCACGCGCACGGCTCGCCATCGACCTATTCTGTTACCGGATCAAGAAATATATCGGGGCCTACTTCGCCGTGCTCGGAACCGTAGACGCCCTGGTTTTCACCGGAGGTATTGGCGAGAATGATGCGCAGCTACGCCATCAAATCTGTGCAGGACTCGAACAGCTCGGAATCGGCTTGGACCCCGCTCTAAACCTCGCCTCTTTCCACGGTGCCCAAGCCATTCACGCCACCGAGAGCCGGTCGCAGCTTTATGTGATTCCAACCGACGAAGAATTAGAAATCGCCCGCCAAACCGTGGCTTGTATTAACGGAGCCTGAGCAGCCGTAAAAATCACGCTGAATACCACTACCGGATCGTCAAATTAACGGCAACAAAATCATCTCACCCGGGTCTTAAGGATAATGACCCACGGAGCTTGGCTGTTCATCGAACTTGACCTTTTTAGGTCAGGACTCGACAATTAATCTGCGCACGAATAAACGCTTCCTCCGGGTGCGGGCTGCGCCGTGGAACTTACAGACCGTCGGTATTTGAAGGGACCAAAAATGGAGACTACACATGATCAAGCTCTCAGTTAATGGTAGCGACCACCACGTCGATGTGGGTTCGGACACGCCGTTGTTATGGGTCTTGCGCGATACGCTGGGCCTGACCGGTACGAAATACGGCTGTGGAATCGCGCAATGCGGTGCCTGCACCGTCCATCTGGACGGCCAGCCGGTGCGCTCGTGCGTTCTTCCCGTCAGCCAGATCGGCGGCCGCAAAGTGATCACGATCGAGGGCCTTAATTCGAAACCGGCGAAAGCGGTGCAAGCCGCTTGGACTCAACTGGATGTGGTGCAGTGCGGTTATTGCCAATCCGGGCAAATCATGTCCGCGACCGCATTGCTGAGCCAAAAAATCCAGGTGACCGACGAGGACATCGATAAGGCGATGTCCGGAAATATCTGCCGCTGCGCGACCTACTTTCGTATCCGCGCCGCGATCAAAGCCGCCGCAAAGCGTTTGGCATAAGGGAGAAGTTGAACATGAAAGAGACTCGAATCGTCAACGAAAGCCGGCGAAATTTTATCAGATACGGTCTCGCTGCCGGCACCGGACTGACCTTAGGCGTCTATTTTCCATCGCTTGAAGCCCAAAAGATGATGGTGGGACCTGGAGAAGCCGGCGCCAAGCTCGCCGAGGACATTTCATTCGAACCCAACGCATTCGTGAGGATCGGCGCGGATGACACCGTGACCGTGATCGTCAAACACATTGAATTCGGCCAAGGGACCTACACCGGCCTGCCGACACTGGTAGCCGAAGAGCTCGACGCCGCCTGGTCGCAAATCCGCGTCGTCGGCGCTCCGGCCAATGCCAAACTGTACAACAATCTGTTGTGGGGCCAGGTTCAAGGCACCGGCGGCAGCAGCGCCATGGCCAATTCGTTCGAACAGATGCGCAAGGCCGGCGCATCAGCCCGCGCCATGCTGGTGACCGCCGCCGCAAAGCTGTGGAGCGTTCCCGCCTACTCACTCAGCGTGAACCAAGGCGTCATCCTGCATAAGGCGTCGGGCAAGCGGGTGAGCTTTGGGGAGCTGGCACAACTGGCGGCCACGCAGCCCGTCCCCGCCGAGGTACGGCTCAAGTCGGCTGAAGAATTTATCTACATCGGAAAACAGGTGCCGCGCACCGACAGCAAAGCGAAAACCAACGGCACCGCGATCTACACCCAGGACATCAAGCTACCCGGGATGCTCACGGCTTTGGTGGTGCATCCGCCGTGTTTCGGCAGCAAGCTGAAGTCATTCGATGCCACCCCAGCTGAAGCCGTGCCGGGGGTGGAGGCCGTGGTACCGATTCCAAGCGGGGTGGCGGTGCTCGCCAAGGACTTCTGGTCCGCCAAAAAAGGTCGCGAAAAGCTGGAAGTGCAGTGGGATGAAAGCCGGGCATTCAAACTCGGCTCCCAGGAGATCCTAGCAGAATACAAAAGGCTTGCGCAAAAGCCCGGCCGCATCGCGCATCAGGAGGGCGATGTGGACGCCGCCATGGCGCGGGCGTCAAAGCTCATCGAAGCTACGTACGAGTTCCCCTACCTTGCGCATGCCACAATGGAGCCCATGAATTGTGTGGTTAGGCTCGGCGAAAATTCATGTGAGATCTGGAATGGCGAGCAGGTCCAGACCATTGATCAAATGGCCGTGGCCTCCGCTTTAGGGCTGAAACCCGAGCAGGTCAAGATCACGATGTTGTACGCGGGGGGTTCCTTTGGCCGCCGCGCCAACCCGGCCTCGGATTATGTGATCGAGGCGGCCTTGATCGCCAAAGCCATCAAGGGGAAAGCTCCCGTCAAATTGGTGTGGACCCGGGAGGACGATACCCGGGCAGGCTACTATCGCCCGCTGTATTATCATGCGCTGAAGGCAGGACTCGATACGCGCGGCGCGCTTATCGCCTGGCAACACCGGATCGTGGGCCAGTCGATCCTCAAGGGCACCGCTTTCGAAAGCGCCTTAGTCAAGGACGGCATCGATATGACCTCCGTGGAAGGCGCGGCCGATCTACCGTACGCCATTCCCAACAGAACAATGGAGCTGCACACGACCGAGCTGGGTGTGCCCGTGCAATGGTGGCGCTCGGTCGGACATACGCACACCGCTTTTTCCACGGAGACCTTCCTAGACGAAATAGCGGCCACAGCCGGCAAGGACCCGGTGGCGCTGCGTCGGGCCTTGCTCGCCAACCAGCCGCGCTCGCTCGGCGTTATGGAGCTGGCCGCGAAAAAGGCCGGCTGGGGCACTCCCCTACCCAAAGGGCGCGGGCGCGGCATCGCCGTCCATGAGTCCTTCAACAGTTACGTGGCGGAAGTGGCGGAAGTGAGTCTCGAAGGACCGCGATACCTTTCGCGTCGACCGGGTCGTGATCGCGGTCGATTGCGGCCTCCCCGTCAATCCCGATATCATCCGCGCACAAATGGAAGGTGGGATGGGCTATGGTTTATCGGCGGCCCTGTCCGGTGAGATTACACTAAAAGCGGGCATGGTCGAGCAGTCCAACTTTCACGATTATACCGTGCTGCGTATCAATCAAATGCCCGAAGTGGAAGTGCACATCGTACCCTCCACGGCAAACCCCACAGGCGTCGGCGAACCGGGAGTCCCACCGATCGCCCCGGCGGTCGCCAATGCGCTGTTCGCCGCCGGCGGACAACGTTTCCATAAATTGCCGATTCAATTGAAGGTCTAGTCTTCGGGAAGTGGGGGTGACGTATAGATTGCGGTCAGGCAGTGCACCGCAAACCGGATACTGTCTATGGCTCGATCAACTGATGGTTAAGGCCACGCTCCGCCCTCCGCGTGACAAACTGGACGCCACCCGGCCTTTTCTGCTCCGCGGGCCGGGCCACACCCCGCTTGCACACGCCTGCTTGGCTCACGGCTGAATTCGGGCACAGCGGAAGCCAAGGAGGTCGTAGCGAGCGCCGGGTCCGTCCCCGTCAATGAAGGCTCCAGTCACCTCAACACCCGTCACGATACCAGCGAATTATGTTGCGACAGCATTGCGCTCTGGTGGCAACGTCGTGGCTGTCACCACGATCCCAACGCCGTGCGCTTGCTGATCCTCTGGGATGGTGGTGGCAGCAATGCGGCCAATCGCCACGCATTCTTGGCAGGCTTCGCCGAGAATTATTTCTTCGGTGGGAAGATAGACCCCATCGGGGACGAGACAATGGCGGACGCGCATCGCACCGCCTAATGGCACCGTCTCGCTACGATACGGCCAATACGATCCGCATTGGCCATGACTGTGAAAGTGGACGATTTCGCCGGCAATCCAGGCAGGCAGGATGCATCAACCACGAAGAGATTTTCTGCCCCCATGACCTCTCCTTCAGCGGTCGTCCGGGTACCCATCGCAAGAGTTCCCGCATGGCGTGTAGACGCGCCGGGAATGTAGCGCTTTATGGATCCGGGGAGAAGAAAGAGACCCAACTTGCGAAAGTCCCTTGCCAGCTCTTTCATGGTGGTGCGAAACAGCTCAGCGAAATCGTCGCTAAAACCGCCACTGACCATCAAGCGATGCTCCCAACCGCCTGTTCCCCGCTCCAGCCGCAGGCTACATTGACTGTAGAGACCCGGAAAAGAAATCAGTCCAATGATCATTGCGGGTAGCATCGAGCGGATCAGGACTCGTCCGCCCCGATAAGATAAGGGGAGTTGGGAGATGATCTCTGTCGCCAAAAAGTGCTCCGCGCTATAGAGAGATCCTGCTGCCATCTGCCCTGGCGCAGACGCCAGCTCCAACCCGAAGCTGAGTTGCGACATTCCAAACGCGCGCGACTGCAATGCTTCACCAACCCAGGTGGGAGCAAGCAGGGCAAATGCGGCCTGCGGTGAATCGAGCAATTGCACATCCGCGTCGAAACATTCCAACAAGCTCAGCACTAGTCGAGTCGAGTTAAAAACTCCGGCCGCCAGGATGACGATAGGAGCAGCGTACTTGAAACTTGCCCCGGAGCCGTCGGCAACCGTGACTTCGTAGCCATTGTTGACCCGCGCAATTGCCACGACTCGGGAGTTGTCTCGGCATGTGAAGTTGTCCCGTGCTTCGAGCTCAGCGATCTCATCTGCGCTATTGTAGATTGCCCCACCAGAACAACCCCAAGAACACATGCTCTTCTGGCGGCATGCCCGACGTTGACCCGAGTCTGCGGTCAATACCGCCAATCTCGAGCGTCCGACACGCGTCCGCAAAGAATCGCGCCGAAGGTCATATCGCGCGAGAATAGCGCGACATATGGAGCTGAGCTCAATCGGTGGTTGCAGACTCACCTCAGGGCCATGTAAGGGTGCCATGTCATCTTCCGCAGAGCCGCTGATACCGATGCGGCGTGCTACGGATTCGTAGGATGGTGCGAGCTCATCGATTCCAAACGGATACTCCGCAAAGTCGCTAGCTTGAAATCCACTCGCGCCGGCACCCCAAAAGTTGGATAGTCCACCGCGTGCAAACATGCCCACGACGGAAAAATTACGAGCGACGATTCCTGAGTCCGCGCTGAATCCCGTAAGTCTATTCCCGCCGACGCGGTAACGGATCTTAGGCGAAACGATATCGCTAGATTCCAAAACACGAAGGTCCTCGCCTAGCAAAATGGGCCAGGCCTCAGCTTCCCCCCCGCACCAATCGGACCGCAATTCCGACAGAGACGGTCGATCACCCGAAGGGGCGACGGCGCCCAGTGCGGCTCCGGCCTCCAACATAACCACTTGCTTCCCGGCCTCCACCAGTGGCCATGCCACCGATGCTCCGGCGGGACCACTGCCGACGATGAGTACCTCGGAGCGCATTACCATCTCCACCACCTTTTAGATATCAGGCGACAGGGCATGATAGCGCCTTCCACAAAGGTCAAGATCGTAAGCCTGATCCAGGACTGAATGAGCCCGCTATCCTGGTAATCATAGAACAAGGGCGCCTTCTTGGCGTCTGCAATGAAGCAAGCGCATCGCAACCGCGTTTTGAGAAGGTCTTCCCGCCCTGCTGCATCCTTGCCCTTGACAGGCTCGAACAACCGTAGAAGTGGCGGCCACCACTCGACGAGCCTTGGCAAACGCAGTGGACGGCCCTGGGGCATCTGGCTCGTAACCGCATCCACGTAAAGACGAATCATCTGGTCGTCTGCCGCCTGTCCGAGGAGGTACCGAAACAAAATGGATCCCTCCTTCTCTAACTGATCGTGCTCTTCCAACAGACCCTCCCCCTGCGTATGTGACTCTGGCAGCCTATATCTATTCTTTACACTCCTATCGCGTGTATTGCAGTTACGCCTACCCGTAGGCGCGTGGCGTACAGCTAAGAAAGCGTGAGAGTATTCGCGTACGCACGCGATGTTCTTCTCCACTTCTGCCATAGAGTATTTCGGGTAGGTAGGGAGCAACAGCGCCGATGCCGCGGTCACCCTTGCGTTTGGGCAATCACGGTAATATTCAGAAAAGCACCGAGCGTCCGCATTGTTACCTATATGTTGGACCGTGACGTCACGCCCTTTCATCATCATGAATCTAACCAAGCGATGCCGATCTGGAACTTGAATCGGAAACGTTTGATAAGTATGGGAGCCGTCGTTTCTGTACGGTGGTATTAGGATCTCGGGAATGTCTTTCAATCCCTCGTGATAGGCGAGTGCAAACTGTCTCCTAATTCGGGAGAACTTTTCGACTTCAGCGAGCTGAATCCTGGCAAGCCGTGCTTGCATCGGCGTCATGCGCAGTAACCGTTCTTCACGGAGGACGGATGTCAAAATCGGATCACGTTCACCGCGCACGACACGATTGGCCATGTCGATGTCATGTAGATACGCGTAGCGCAGAATCCGCGACATGACGGTCGAAAACGGAAATGGGCTGAACAAAAAATTTGCGATTAGACAAATCATTGCCTGTGAAATCAGCCGCCCCGCCGGGAAATAAGGAAACCCCGACATACGCGCGCTGATACTCTCGGCGAGATCCCGGCGATTGGTTACCAATATGCCGCCATAAAGGGCGTTCACGACCTTTGCTCTACCCAAGCTAAAAATCCCGACATCCCCGAAGCTACCCACCATTCGGTCGTTGACACGCGTGCCGAAAGCCTGTGCCGCATCCTCGACCAGGGGTACCCCACGTGCCCTGCAAATGGACCCTATGCGCTCCACGTCGCAAGCAAGTCCGTGCAGATGAGTAATCAATACTGCAGCCGTATCATCGTCTATCAGGGCTTCTATCTGATCAGGTGAGATGTTGCATGTGTCGCGCTCAATATCGACGAATACCGGCCGCCCGCCGGCACAGATCACCATGTTGATCACATCGTGTATCGTGTAAGGTGAAAGGAGCACCTTCTTGCGCTCCTTTGTCAATTCCGAGAGCGTCAGGAAAATCCCGATTCTAGCCTGTGGCATAGCCAAGGCGTATTTCGCTCCCACCATGCGGCCGATCTCAGCTTCCAGCTGGCTCACATCGTTCCCGCTCTTTACGTGTCCTAAAATCACATCGCGCGCAATCGTGCTCGCGAGCTCAGGAAAACCGTAATAGCAAAAACGTGCCCTTGGGGATAAACGCATGCCGCACCTAATATCTTGAAAATGAATCCGTATCTAACGTCCGGGGCTCCAACCTGTCTCGCGATAACCTTGAACTACCTGGAGGAAAGCACGCACAACAGCGACATTACCTAGGACGAAATGATACGGAATCGAGAGTATTCCCATCTTGTACCCAGCCTTTGCGCACAATCCTCCTAGCGCGGCTAATAGGCAAAAGATCAGTTGGCTAACCAGGGTGACCAGGTAGAATCTCTTATCCAGGAGACTGATGTTGGCGAGCAAGAGCAAAACCAAAAGCAAAGGCACGGTCCACCTCGCAATCTTGTGGGAGAAAAGCTGAAATGATACCCAGGGATAACGAAAGGGATTTAAAACGTCCCTCATATACCATAGAGCACGCATTCCTCCAGACATAACCCGGGTGCGCATTGTGAATTCGGAGGACAGATCTTTCGTCACGCAGACTGGTGCGCGCGCCTCGCGCTCAAAAACCACTCGGTAGCCCTTTCTAATCATCACGAGGGGCTCAGCCAATTCGTCAATAATATCGCTGGGTAATGGCTCGTATAGCCGCTTTCGTATCGCACTTATGTTGCCGACTGCTCCGGTTAAGGTACCTATCCGATTCTGGCGGGCCTTGATGAAATTCTCATAGCCCCAAAAGAGCATGCTCAGCGGGCCGCTTGGGGAATTCGGCTCATTCTCGTAGATACAATGACCGCTAACCATGCCGACGCTCTCATCGGCGAAATTAGCGACCAATGCCCTTAGCGTATCCGGCGGGTATAGGGAATCGGCGTCTGAGAAGATGATAATCTCGCCGACTGCTGTTGCGACCGCCCTATTCCTCGCTTCGGTTTTTCCGACCCGCCCCTCAACCCGAAACAGCCCCACGCCGTCTCCAGCGTATTCTTTTACGATGTCATCCGTGCCGTCGGTCGATCCATCTGATACAACCATAATTTCCATTAGCGATTTCGGATAGTCCAGAGAAAGGGTGTTCTCGAGCTTCGCGCGGATCGTCTTTTCTTCGTTATAGGCGGAGATCTGAAATGAGATGCTCGGTTCGATATCTCGCTTCCGCACCGGTCGCACGACAAAGGCGGAGATAAAGAGAATGAGCAGCGGATAACCTATGAAGATATAGAAAAGCATGGCGATAGCCATCCAGAATATTCCTTCCATCACTGTACCGGGATATGTCGTTAGATAATTAGCTTTGTTTTTCAGCTAGCCCTGGCCACACCAAGGCACAGCCATGTTTTAAAGCCTGACTCGGTTCGGGCGCAGGGGACAACAGAAGACCGATGAACGAGGCTGAAATTTCGACTCATGATCAGCAACCCGAAATCATGGCAAATACCAGACCATATATACCTTTACAAAACACCCAGAGGATAGGGATTAATTGGCGTTTAAATTTAAGGACTATGTTTGGCGAACTACGGTGAATAGTGAACAGAAGAAATTGACGCCCCCCTTCTACGAGATTCTAGGGCTAGCCTCAATGAGGGCCACCTCAAAATGGGAAGCTATCCCACTCAAACAAAAGGGAAAATGGAGGCGCCTATATCTTCTATTCACCGGCAGCGCATGTTCCGGAGCTTCCTGAAGTACTCGCGAGTGTAACCCAAACACCTGCGGCCAGGTGCTTGGGTTACACTCGCGGAGGTCGACGACCTATTCGGACACGAGCCACTCAGAGCCCGAACGAAGGCATTCCTCAATGCTTACGTCCGGGATGCATTCGTGACAGGACGGTACGTTTTTTATATGGGACGAACACTCCGTTATTACCTGGAGCGATCCGGTTCCAATGTATCCTGGGTCCTGACACTCGTAGACGTTGAGCTCTCTAGCAATGGTCCGGAGAAACCGGAGGTATTGGACGCTTGGCGAACCCGTATTAACCGTATGAAGCTACTTCTGTAGCTCTGACTCTGATTAATTCCGAGAGGAGTTCTTGAGCTGACTAAGACACTCAGACCATCGATCGTTGGCGAAGGTCATTGCCGCATTGCCACCATGCAAAACGTTGACGGACGGGCTTAGACACCACCGAATGCGCGAGTCGTCCATCACAGTGACGACTCACGCTACTTAATAGCTAGAAATTGAGAGTAGTGGACTATTGTCCCCATACGAAAGAGAGTCCGCCCCCCGGATTGGCTACCCAGTGAACTTAAAAGATTGGCAAATGTGGTATTTATAAATCTCGCCGATCCCAAATATCTTGTTTGCCGTTACGGCGGCGGTCCTTTCCGGAACGTCTGGATAACTTCTCGGGTTCGTAGCGAATTTCGACGCGTCGATCGGGGATTTTCCGGCGTTCGCCTTTGCGGCGCTCAGGTCCATTGTATACCGACTTATCCGTAGCCATGATCATCCTTTCCTAAGGTTTCGACATTTTCCCAAAGTGAGTATTGTGACGGTTATGGCTGATTCTCTCTACCAGCTACCGGCGGCGTCCGTCCGCTCAAAGCCGCCATTTGGGGGTTAAACTTTGTTGTATCCTGACCTTAGGGGATACATCCCTACGATTAAACTATTATTTTGAGCCTAGCCGGTTCATGGAAAACGCGTTTTTTCGTCCAAATGTTAGCCCGGAGTCGAGCATCCCCCAAGCAGAGAACCGCTTCAGTCTGGGATTTCCGTTGTACAGCTATCGAATAATTGCGAAATTAGGTCCTGGTAAGCACGAAGTTGGTCGGGATTGCTAATGTCGAAACAACGTTCTACTTCGCAAACTCTTGCCGAGGGGTAACGATCGGAAAGGCGAAGGAGCGCGGCCGTGGCGTCCTTTTTAAATGCGTAGTCAATTGAAATCTTGGAAGCATCGCTTTCGATCGCGTTGTTATTGAGTTCCGTTTCTATATGGTAAGAATAAATCGAGATTCGCATCGTTTTTTATCGAGCCATCATTACTATCGCGCAGCCCTGATAAGCTAATGAAACTTCTAAACGAATTATCGGCGCTTAATCACAATTCCAATCTTGTGCTTGGATCGATGCAAATTTGCATTTCTTAATGCACACCCGCAACCACGTGCACTTCGCTGGGCTCATCGGCGGATTAACGCCACCGGATAAGATATCGGTTGATCGTCACTCATTTAATGTAACACATTACTTTGTATAAGGATCCTGAGGTCAAAAATCACTCGCGGTAAGCCAGTGATGTCGTCTACCACCAGACGATGCCTTTACGGTGTAACGTTCTTCCACAAAGCGCATCATAACAATTTGTTAGGTTACAGCCTCATTTAGCTAAGGTACTCTTAGAATGAAAGATCGAAGGAAAAGCGAACGACGGAAATGGGTGGGTAAGCTTAGCTATCCCTTCACGGATAGCAATGGCCTTATAGTGACTAAGAACCGGCGCCGAGTTATTGATCGCCGATTGAACGACGAGGAAGCGCAAGGAGAGCCAGCGTACCCATTTACCGATAGTAATGGAGAATTAGTGACCACTAACCGGCGGCGCATCCTCGACCGCCGAACGATACTAGCCAACATCGAAAAAGAAACAAACCCGAGTGCGGCAAACGGTGGGCAGTTAATGCTTACATTTCAGAGCAATAGCCATACAATGTCTCGCGCTAACCCACGAATTCTCGCGGGCAGGCGGAAAGATTGTGATATCAGGATTGTTAACAAATTTACTTCTCGTGAGCATGCCAGATTCGAAATGCACAGCGGCTCATTTTTTATTACTGACCAAAGTACTAACGGAACCTATTTGATGTGGGACCATGGAGATGTCGTACGTTTGTCCTCGCAAGAACTCCCACTTACGGGCTCTGGAGTAATTAGTTTGGGCTGTCCCATAGCCCTCGATGACGAATATCTCATTCGATTCGAATGCCAGTAATCAAAGTTTTGGTGATTATAAATCGCTGCTTTCTAGACCGACCCTATAGTGGCTTTCCATCAGGCCCTATATAGATCAGATAGTGTTTTACAAGTCGCTCGTCCGATTTCTTAGCTGGCACCAGCAACAACCTATGTGCGCGGAAAACTCAATCCACCCAGCTCACAATTCATAGAGTGAGAGTTTAACTGGGGAATCGATCCATTCTAAGTTCATTGCTTGCTCCACACTCAGTCTTGGTAGATACATCGCTCTAGGTGCTCGAGCGATTTGACGCAGAATCGGTTAATCTTTGCAATAAAGTTCCAATGTTCTCCAAATGATCTACCATGAGTTGCCCGATCCTGTTTGGTGTCACCGTTACAGTCGAAACGCAACGGTTATCAGAAATAATCTTGTAACACTGAATGAGCTCCAAGCTTGAACATCGGCAAGCCACGAAATAATAGCCCGCGGCTTCCATATCGTACATCATCTCCCCTGGGTATTCGGTTTCCGGCATATCGACCGTAACTAATGGCGCATCCTCAAATGGAAGACTCAGAAGATTATGGGGATGCCAGCATCGGCCCGTGGTCTTGTCCATTATCCTGTTGGCTAACAATCCCTGACCGCAGTTTCGATAAGCATGCCCCGCCACACCCACATTGAGCCAACCGCAATTACGGTGTTCGCCCGAGATCGCATAGAGATAGCTCGTAGCTGCGGCTGCAGCCATCTTTCCGATTCCCGAAACCACGAGCGTAATTCGGTCGTTACGGTAAATGGGGAAAAGCCCCTGGAATACCGGTGGTTTGAGCTCAAAGTATTGGATCAATGGTCTTGCCTCAGCGGGCAAGGCCACGACTATACGGATCATGAATCGATGCCTATGCCGCGATGACGAGTCCTATATTCTAATCGAGTCCGCTTGAACAATTGCTCGTAATACTCTTGCTTGGGCGAAAAGCTATTAAGCAAATCCATGTTACCGTGTTTTTTAGCCCCATTTAGAACGACTTGGAGCTTTTCGAGTAGCATCCTCAAGACAAGATCCCGCTGGATGCAAGTTAGATTGAGCGAATTCACGGCGTTTTCCAACGCCTGAATGCGAAAGCGATCCATAACGGAATACTTTCGTGAAAGTTGGTTTTCGTGTCCACCATATTTATTTAAGAGCGGCACCGGAATATAGAGCACAGGATAAACTGCGCAGATCCGAAGCCAAAGATCGTAATCTTCACAGGCGGGCAGCGTTTCATCGAAAAGGCCGACACGTTGGAACACCGAGCGATGGATAATAACCGCCGAAGGCGAGATCACACACCGTGGCAGACAATGAATAAAAATTTCCCCGCCTCGCTTTGCATGCTTTTTCATAGGATTGACACGTTGACCGCGCCTTATCCAAACCTCGTCGCTGTGACCAAGACGAAATTGGGGCGTATTCATGAGAGCCTGATATTGAATTTCCAGTTTTTTTGGCAACCACTCGTCGTCTGAATCCAGAAATGCCAGCCATTCCGTGCTGGCATTTTCGATACCCCTGTTTCGGGCACGGCTGACTCCGCCATTGGGTTGCCAATAGTAATTTACTTCAGGATATTCCCGGCGGATCATCCGTTGAGTGCCATCCGTTGAACCGTCATCAATCACAATAATCTCAGCCGCCGGGAAGGTCTGTGATACCACGGAATGAAGTGCTCGCCTAAGGGGTGTTAATCGGTTAAACGTGGGAATAATTACCGAGATATTCACGCTTTGTTTTTCAAATCCAGTCATCAATGCGGTATATAAAGGAACGGTGGTTAGCATTCACTTCGGCCACCCGGGCTATCCTGAATGTGGCGCAGTGTAATTTAAACGTCTTATGCACTATTAAAATGAGCCGGACTGTAGATTTCATCGGCCGATTCCTGGATCATCAAACGCAGGTCCAAATGGAGGGTTGGATTGGAGGTAAACATAACTCAATGTGCACAAAACTAGGGCACTGCAATGAGCACAATACAAGCCGTCATATTCGATTGGGGAGGCGTATTAATCGACGATCCGGCGCCTTCCATCATTTCATATTGCCGTAAGGCCTTAAATGTGGAACAGGAGATTTATACAGAAAAACTGAAAAAATACCTGCCCGATTTCCAAAGAGGTCGGCTTTCAGAAAGCGCTTTTTGGCAACAGATGTGTGCATCACTACACACTCAGCTATCATCCAGTTCTTCGTTATGGGGGGGCGCCTTTGAATGCGCCTACCGTCCAAAATTGGAGATGTTTCGCCTCGCTTACGATCTAAAAAAGGCCGGATACATCACGGGCTTTCTCTCCAATACAGAAATTCCAGCCGTTGAATTCTTCAAAGCGCAGCGCTACGAACAATTCGATGTCGTAGTCTTTTCCTGTAAGGAGCATTGTATAAAACCGGAATCAGAAATTTACACCACGGCGCTACACCGTTTAGGTTGCAATCCGGATGAAGCAGTTTTTATCGATGACAACAGTGAGTATGTGCAGGCAGCTGCTGATCTCGGGATTAATGCTATTCAATATACTTCCAGTGAAGCGGTGTTCGATTCATTAAAGCGCTTGTCTATAAGGTGGTAATCGTTTGCAATCGCGGCGTTTAAACGCATAAACGAGTCATTCAATCCATCGCGAAGCATACTCCTGAGAATGTTCACCGAATGCCGACGGGCTCTACAGAACACCGCCCCTTCCCTAGCACCGATCGCCGTGAACTCAGTGATGGATAAGCCGTGAGTTTGACTGGTTTTAGTGGTCGAGCAACGCCATCTTCTCCCCGCCTATATTTGCTATAGTACTGATTTAACTAATTGTTATGGATGGAAGAAATGCCGTCCTGGTATTTGCCGCTGTCGCTCAATTCTAAGTCCGACTGGTATCCAGGGCAAGGACGAGTCTAACGCTTCCCACCCCATTACTTCATGGGTGTTACCCATCGGGCGGGTTAGTTCCTTGAGAAAATTCTCTACTGGTTCCTCCATCGCCACATTGACTCGCTTCGTCGCATTGCGATGAGCTTCGTTGTGAAGGTTCATTCGAAGCAACACCAAGGGTGAAACGACTATGAAAGTGAATATGCCGGTTACAGATCGCGAAGTTACTCTAGGCGATACACAAACCATCGTTTCCAAGACGAATCTTAAAGGGTCGATTACCACCGTCAATCGCGATTTTGTCACCATCTCGGGTTATAGCGAGAAGGAGCTGATTGGGAAAAATCACAACATCGTGCGACATCCCGACATGCCCCCAGCCGCCTTTCAGGATCTCTGGAATCGCATGAAAGCCGGTAAACCTTGGACAGGCCTTGTTAAAAATCGATGCAAGAATGGCGATTACTATTGGGTTAAAGCGAATGTAACGCCCGTGAGCAAGGACGGCCGGGTAGTGGAATACCTGTCGGTGCGCACTAAACCCTCCCGCGAGGAAATCCAGCAGGCAGAGTCTTTATATCGAAAAATCACTGCGGGGAAAGCAAGTTTAAATGCGCCGAAATGGGTAACGTGGCTGGCACCTTTTCGCAAAGGAGGAATACAGTTTCGGCTGGCGCTGGTTTTCAGTGTTTTGTTCGTTGTGCTGACAAGCGCATTGACCGGCGTTTCCCTATATGCCGTTCAAGACGTTTTCAGCAAGTCTGAAAACCTCGAGCTTAAACAGATTTTCGACGATCTCTCTTCCCGGTTCGCAGCCAAGTCGGAACTCGCCGAAGCATTGAGCACCTTGATCGCCGGGATGCCCACGGTCCAGCAACAGCTATTAAAGACTAACCGTCAAGGATTGCTAGATACTTTCGGACCCGGATTCACGACCCTAAAAGAGCGCTATGGAGTTGAACAATTTCAATTCCATACCCCGCCGGCAACCTCGCTGGCGCGCCTAGATCAACCCGATAAATTCGGTGATGACCTAGCCTCTCAACGGAAGATCATCGTGGCGGCCAACGAGCGGCGTCAACCGATTTCCGGTCTAGAACGAGGGCCAAGGGGACCCAGCGCCCGCGGGCTCGCGCCGATTTCCGCCAACGGCAAGCCTGTCGGATCGGTAGAATTCGGAATCGCGCTGGATCAGGAGTTCTTCGACCATTTCAAACAGGAACAGGGAGTGGATATTGGCTTGCATATTGTGCAGGATGGAAAACCTATGATGTTCGCTTCGACCTTTAGTACTCAGTCACTGCTAACACCACAGGAAATTCGTTATGCGATGGCTGGAAAACCACTGCGGTTTAACACTTCGGTGAAGGATCAGCCATTGGCGATTTATGCGGCTTCGATCGCCGATTTTACCGGTATTCCCCTCGGTGTAGCGGAGATCCGGAAAGACCGCTCGTACACAGTTAGCGAGATGAGCCAACTGAGAAACTTAATCTTGGGGGTAGTCACTGTCGCTGTGGTGCTCTGTATTTTGGTGGCCATTGGCATAGCGCGACGACTCTCCAGACGATTGCAAACCGCGATCAACGTATCTTCGCATATCACTGAGGGGAACTTTCATAATGAAATCGATTACCGCGGCGATGATGAGATCGGCAAACTCATGAAGACCCTGCAATCCATGCAGATCAAGCTTGGGTACGAGTTGGATGATGCGTTGCACAAAGCCCGTGAGTCGGGGCGTATCCGCACGGCTTTGGATAATGTGAAAGCAAACGTGATGGTCGCCGATGCAACGCATAACATCATCTACTTCAACAAGGCGTTGCAGACTATGTTTCAAGAGGCTCAAGCGGATATCCGCAAAGCATTGCCAGAATTCGACGTCGACCGGCTGATCGGTGCCAACATCGACGCCTTTCATTCAGATCCCTCGCGCCAGCGTCAGATTTTGGAGAGCCTACGTGGGACTCACAACGCTCAGATCGAGATTAGTGGGCGAACCTTCCGCTTCATGGCCAATCCCGTGCTGGATGATTCAGGTGAGCGTATCGGCACCGTCGTGGAATGGGCGGATCGAACTCAAGAATTGACGGTGGAAGACGAAGTGCAAGCCATGGTGGGCACGGCTCAGGCAGGCGATTTAAGCGAGCGTATCGCGCTGAACAACAAAACCGGATTTTTCGCCAGTCTGGCGGCGAACATCAATGCTCTAGTGGATGTCTCAGAACGCGTTATTTCTGATACCGTTCGCGTATTGGCAGCCTTGGCGCGGGGCGACTTGACTCAGACCATTGAGGCGGATTACTGCGGCGCGTTCGGCGAGCTCAAGCGGGATGCGAACGCCACGGTAAAGAAGCTTACCGAGGTGATCGGCAAGATCAAAAGCGGTGCAGACGCCGTAGCCAACGGTTCGGGTGAAATAGCCCAAGGCAATCTGGATCTGAGTCAGCGCACCGAAGAACAAGCCTCCAGTTTAGAGCAAACCGCTTCTTCCATGGAGCAGATGACCGTTACGGTGAAACAGAATGCCGACAATGCACGGCAGGCCAACCAGCTGGCCGGCGGGGCACGCACCCAAGCTGAGCGTGGAGGTGAAGTGGTAGGCCGCGCGGTAGATGCTATGGGTAAAATTAAAACCGCGAGTAAAAAAATCGCCGAAATTATCGGCGTCATCGATGAGATCGCGTTCCAAACGAATTTATTGGCGCTTAACGCCGCGGTGGAGGCCGCACGCGCCGGCGAGCAGGGCCGCGGCTTTGCGGTGGTGGCCGGCGAAGTGCGTACTCTCGCGCAACGTAGCGCCACTGCGGCCAAAGAGATCAAGGAGCTCATCGAAGACAGCGTGGCTAAGGTGGACGAGGGCTCGAGATTGGTGGACGAATCAGGCCAAACGCTAATTGAAATCGTCAACGCGGTTAAGAAGGTCAGCGATATCGTGGCCGAGATCGCTGCGGCGAGTTCCGAACAATCCTCGGGAATCGAGCAAGTCAACCGAGCGGTGACGCAAATGGATGAGATGACACAACAAAATGCCGCCCTGGTTGAACAAGCCGCCGCTGCCAGCCAGTCCATGGGAGAGCAGGCCCGCGGGTTACGCGACCTGGTAACTTTTTTTAAAGCTCACGCAGAATCGGAATCAGCCCCAAATAATGGTTCGCCTTCCAACAGCATGGTGGGCTGGACTGGGGAGGAGCGCCGGGCCGCCAATCGACCCTGGGCATCGCAGAGCGAGGCCAAAGACTCAACTCAAAACAAACGCGCCCAGCCACCCCTAAGCGCATCCACCGCCGGGCTAGACAATGATGAGTGGGAGGAATTCTAAATCGGTCTGGCACCGCCGGCTTTAGGGCTCCTAATCTGATCGAAGCCGATCAATTTATTTTTAGGGATATGTTCTGGTTTTAAAGAGATTTTCCCCCTACTCGCTTATTGCTATAGGGCCCGAGAGCCCGAGATGGATACTCCGAGCTAAAGTATTCGTCGAAATACTATCAAAAGCCGACTCGATAGCGATAAAATTCCCTTGATAATCGCTATTGGTATATGGATCGTGAAAAACTTTAGAAAAATTATCACAACCTCCCATCCTTAATAGACTGTCTTAAGCCCCGTTTCACCTTGATCTGTAAAGTGGACGCCATTGATACGTGTAGAGCAAGCGCGGGGCTTGATCAATCAATCTGGAGACAATTGAAGTGGCTTATATTTCACTGCCCGAATTCGAAGAGATGTCCCCTCGGGTCCAAGAGAGGGCCAAACCCATACTCGAAAAAGTGGGATCGCTGGGTGACATATTTAAATTGCTAGCCGTACGGGAAGATGTCTATTTTGCGACCGATGGAATGGTGCAAGCCTATCTCTTGGCCAAAACAGAACTTCCCTATTCGACAAAGGAGCGAATTGCACTGCTGATATCCTTGGAAAATAGCTGTGATATGTGTGTGGATGTGCATAAGGGGATCGCCAAGATGTTGGGTATGACGGAGAGCCAGATCAGCGAAGTTCTCGGTGGCATAGATCAAATCCAAACCGAAGCCAACGAGAAGGTGCTGTTAAAGTTCTGTGTGCGCGCCTCTAAGAAAGATAACTATAAGATGCTGCAGAGAGATATCGACGAGATCAGGAAAGCGGGCTACAGCGATTCACAAATACTTGAGGCGGTAGCCATCACTGGATACTTTAATTACATCAACACACTATCCAATGTGTTCGGCTTAGGCAAATAAGCTCACAGGGACTATCCGTGCCATTGTGGGCAGTAACACAAAATTCAATCAGGAGTCATAGAATTATCAGTTGCTTTAACGATATACACCTTGGCGCTGACGGCGTGCATGAGCTTGGTCTGCACGCCCCAGCACCTCGATCGAAACGCTCCCATGCGCACTCCACCGTTGTCCAAACGCCATAGCGTCGAAGCTTCAATACCAACCGCAGCGATTAAGTATTAAGTCAACTGCACCACACCAAACGCAATTAACGAGGCGACGATACCCAGCGCCAGCGAGAAGTAACTCAACCTCAAATTGGTGTACTTTTTCTGGAGTACCTTTCCGATTTGATAAATATCTTTCATCAACATTTCACGTGCTTGGTGGTTAGTTTGTAGCTTGCTGTTCAGCATATTGATGTAATCATCCTGACTCAAGCGGGCAAAGCTGCCGAAAAACAGCAAATTACCGGGTTTGGAGTCTGGACTAACGCGCTTTTCACGAAACCTTGGTGTGATGACCATAAGGGCAAAAATGGCGGACAGTGAATAGGCGATGGTAAGTACCCAAATTGGAATCGCGAATTGCACATTGTTTTTCAAAAGACCCTGGGTAATCGTAATAAACACCAGGAAGGAACCTAGAATAATATTCGCTTTCTGGTCCGCAATCAGACTCAGCTGCACATGATGCTGTTGTGCCGTACGCAAGGCATAGATGATGTCATGCTGATTTTTCGGGGATGTGCTGGTACTTTCCATTTTCGGCCTGAAGCTAGCAGTCACGGCTTAACTCTGTAGACGTTATTCTAAGACTTTTCAGGTGAACGCAAAGTAAAAACTGGTTCGGACGAGTTAATTAGTGCCAAATCGAGCGTGCATTTAGATCGGTTCTACTGCGCACCATTGGCGCTTGCGTTGTTGCTGTCCGTAAAAGCACTGGAAATCTTCAGCCATATCCCGTAGTTTTACCCGGACCACCCTGTCCAATCCGGGAAATTCATATGGAAATCAATCCAATCGCCGCGTTAAACACACCAGCTCCGCTGGCTCGATTGTTGTCCAACGGACGTTACCATGTACTCATCACCGCCGCGGGTGGAGGCCAATCTCAACGGCTCGGTCTAGCTTTGAACCGCTGGAGCGGCGACGCGATCGAGGACGCCCAAGGTTACTTTTTATATCTTCGTGATCTGAACAGCAGCGCATTTTGGTCTTTAGGTTATCAACCGGTCAAGCCGCGGAGTACACGCTATCACGCATCACATACTCCAGGATGTTTCACTCTCATTCAAGAGCATCAAGGCATCGAGGCACGCCTGGATGTCAGCATCGCAGCCGAACAGGACCTCGAGATCCGCCGCATCCAATTGCGTAATCTTTCCACGCAAATCCGGCGGATCGAATTGACGAGCTATCTGGAGGTAGTGCTTAATCATCCCATGGCCGACGCCGCACACCCGGCATTCTCTAAGTTATTCGTGCAAACCGAAAGTCTCCCAGAGCAGCAGCTCCTATTAGCCCGGCGCAGGCCGCGCAGTAATGAGGAAGTTTGGCCCTGGATGTTTCACGCTTTGTACGGTGCCAATGAACTTCAATGGGAAACCGACCGGTTGCGTTTTATCGGCCGAGGCCGGACTCCGGCCCGCCCCGCTGCATTGGTAAATCCCGGGAAGCTCTCGGGTACTACAGGCAATGTGCTGGATCCGATCTTCAGCCTACGAACCGTAGTCGAGCTTGCACCGGATGCCAGCACGAACCTGGTATCGCTTACCGGCATGGCCGATGACCGCGATACCGCGTTGCAATGGGCAGCACAATACCGAGATAGCTCTGCAGTAACGCGTGTTTACGCCGAAGCGGAATCCGCCGAGCGTGCCTTGTGGCAACACTTAGACGTTGAGGAATCACAGGCGGAGCGGTTTCAATTGCTAGGAGGCGCACTGGCCTATGGTTCTCCAAGACTAAATCCCGTTACGCAACACATCGCAGCAGACTGGGACGTCGATACCATCCTGGGACGTTACGGCATACCACCGGATCGCCCGCTACTGGTCGTAGCACCACCGGCTGGCGATGCCCAACTCGCAGAGCTGCTCAAAGCACGGGCTTATTGGGGAGCCAAGGGCTGGTATACCAACCTCGTAGTGATCCACGGCGCCGGTATTGAGCGGCCCCCGGGTTTGGATGACCGCGTCTATTTTCTGAACGCGGAGACCCTGCCATTCGGCGACGCGGAACGATTGTTGGCGATTGCCGCTATAGTTGTTCGGGATGCTCTGCCGGTGATGGATGAAGCGCAGGGCGATGCCCCGACGACCCCGGCCAGTGAAGAGCCACCAACTGTCCCTGTCACCCTAAGCCACCCGGTGCCTATCGGACTCGGCACGCTCACTCAGGTTGACGGTTTACAGTTGTTCAACGGCTTTGGCGGATTCTCCGCGGATGGCAGCGAATACGTGATCCGCCTGGCGTGGAATGGTCATGAGCTTAAACGACCTCCCTTGCCGTGGATTAATGTGTTGGCCAACGAGCAATGCGGTTGCTTGGTCAGCGAAGCCGGAGCGGGTTATACCTGGAGCCGCAACAGTCAAGCCAACCGCCTCACACCTTGGTCCAACGATCCGGTGAGCGATCCTCACACCGAGGCAATCTACATTCGGGATGAGGCGACAGGTAGGTTCTGGTCGCCTTTGCCAGGTCCGGCACCCGCAGCGTGCGATTATGAAGTGCGGCACGGTTTCGGCTACTCCTGTTTTGCTTGTACCAATGAAGGGCTTGCGCAGCAAACCACGATGTTCGTGCCTCGCAACGATACCCTGCGCATCGTGCGCTTGCGCTTGACTAACCGCGAAGCAAGTTCCCGTCGCGTATCCGTATTTGCCTATCAACATCTGCTGATGGGCACTGTAATACAGCCCCAGAGCAGGATCGTTACGGACTATGACGCGCAACACGACGTGCTAATGGCCGAGAATCCCACCGCCAAAGAATTCCGTGGCGGTATCGCTTTCGCCTTCAGCTCCGTGAAGGGAACGGATCTTGAAGCCCGCCATTTCAGCTGCAACCGGGCAGAGTTTATCGGCCGGCATGGCAGCCTGCACTACCCCGCCGCTTTGCGCGCTGGGCATAATCTGAAAGGGGCCTGTGGTGCGGGTATAAATCCCTGTTTTGCGGAGCAGCTGTGCTTGACGGTGGCACCGGGCGAGACCGTCGAATGTGCGTTTCTATTTGGGGAAGTGATGAGTAAGCGAGCACTTAGCACGCTGATTCAGCGCTTCCGCGACTTCGCAGCCGTGGACCAGTCCTTAGTGGAGGTGCAAGATTATTGGCGCACACTGATGTCGGGTATTCGCATCGAAACCCCTGCACCGGCCATCGATTTGATGGTGAACGGTTGGTTGCCTTATCAGAATCTAGTCTGTCGTATCTGGGCGCGTTCGGCCTTTTATCAATCGGGCGGCGCCTACGGTTATCGTGATCAACTGCAAGACGCTGCTGCGTTGGTCTATTTGCAACCCGGGCTCACCCGCAAGCAGATATTAAAACATGCCCGCCATCAGTTTGAGGAAGGTGACGTTCAACACTGGTGGCATCCGCAACCCATCGATCGGGGTTTGCGCACCCGCTTTTCCGATGATCTGCTGTGGTTACCCTATGTGACAGTTCACTATATAAAGCACAGTGGTGACCAGCAGATCCTGGATGAAACCATGCCCTTCCTCACGGCGAGAACGCTGGCTCCGGGAGAGGACGAGGCTTATCTCGAGGCCGAACCTACCGCCAGCGTTGCCGATCTCTATACCCATTGCACCCGGGCGCTGGACCGTGGTTTGACGCGTGGCGAACATGGCCTGCCGTTAATGGGAACCGGAGACTGGAACGATGGGATGAATCGTGTAGGACGCCAAGGGCGGGGAGAAAGCATCTGGCTGGGTTTTTTCATTTATCATATATTGGAAGCCTTCTTGACTATCTGCGTACTTCGAAGTGACGCCGAACGTGTCGCCAAGTATTCAAAATACCAAGAGCAATTGGCCGAAGCGCTGAACGACGCAGGCTGGGATGGCCACTGGTACCGCCGCGCCTACTACGATGATGGTCAGCCTCTGGGAACCCAAGATGATGAGGAATGCCGAATCGACGCCCTAGCGCAAGCCTGGGCCGTGATGTCCAAAGTCGCTCCTCCCGAGCGAGCTCAACAGGCTATGGAAGCATTGACAAGCCAATTGATTTCCGAACGCGACGGCATCATTCGTCTGCTAACGCCACCTTTTATGCAAACGCCGCAGGATCCGGGTTATATCAAAGGCTACGTCGCCGGCGTGAGGGAAAACGGAGGCCAATACACCCATGCGGCCTGTTGGGTCGTACGCGCGCTGGCCGAGGCGGGAGAGCGCAATCTAGCGGCGCATTGGCTGGAAAGATTGAGCCCGATCTCCCACGCCCTGGATAAGGCCGCGGCTGAGCGCTTCAAGGTCGAGCCCTATGTGATCACCGCCGACGTGTACGGCGAGCCCCCTCATGTGGGGAGAGGGGGCTGGAGCTGGTATACCGGAGCCGCCGGCTGGTATTACCGTGTGGCGCTGGAATCGATCCTGGGTTTTCGAATCGAAAATGGCAATACCCTGGTGCTGCAGCCTTGTATTCCGGACGATTGGCCTGGCTATCGCCTCAGCTATCGGCATCCCGACCAAGGAACCATTTATGACATCTCACTACAGAAACCCGAGGGCAAGGCCGGCCGGATTGTCGCAGCGACCCTAGATGGCGTGCCCCTAGTGGTCGATAACGACGGGCCCCGGATTCCCTTGCTGTCAGATGGTCAGCGGCATTCCGTCAGCATCACCATGGCATGATGCCATCGAGAGCGAGGGCAGCTCCGTCTTAAGGCTATGGTGCAGTATAAAAGCATTTGATATCAGTGCCTAAAGGGGCTTAGGATTATTCCTGGCCTAGGAAGGTTCTACTTAAGATCTTAGGCAATTCGCGCTCCCTTACCCACTCCTCGTGCGTCATACGGTCGGCTGATCCGATCGATATGGACCTTTTCGCAGCGCCGCAGTTGCCACTGCATAGAACCTAAGTAAACTAAAGGCGTTAGTTGGGTGGCGTAGACCCTGCGTTCGACGAGTCTGCAGGGGGCGTTGCATCCGCCGGCTGGGTAGTATGCACCGAAGAGTCGCTAGGCGGACTACTCTTGAGGCATTTGCTCATGAAGGCGTATCGGTCTTTACCTCTCAGGTTCTCCTTTTTAGCCTGTTTGGAACAGACTCCCATCTTGATTTGTTGGGGGGTGAGATGTCGCTCCGCCGCGAAGCTTGTCAGGCACAAGCCCATTGATAAAGCCGTTACTAATACGATATTTTTTAGCATTTGATTCCTCACGTGCATAGAGATTTGGATTTGATCTACCGTCACTCGAACGATAATGAGGGATAGAGTCAGTGCTCTCAAGCAAAGCCGGACGAGATGCTCATTACTGATACACGAATGGGCTCAAAGAGCTTACAGGCCGTTGTACCGAGATCCAATTGCTGTTGTCATTACGGGAGGCCGTCGGAACAGGCATTGAGTGTACGTCAGTAGGGTATGAGCAAATTTCTTCTGTCGAGGCTATCGACCTTTTGTATTGTGTAAACGCCTATGAGCGAAACGAACATCCCCAATGAAGAGCACCGCAACAACCCCCCCGCGATAAGTGATGCTATCGACAGGTCCCACAACGCTCGCGATAGAGAAACAAAATCCGTCTTGGGAACGGTATCGTTCCAAGTCACGGCCGTTATCATCGCTGAACGCATCGATCTCAAATTGCTCGGAAAGCTTCCTGTGATCGCACAAGCGCCACTGACCGCACGGCTTCCCAGTGGCGGTGTAGTGGCAATTTTCCGTTATGGTGCGGTGAGTTTTTTCGCGGAAGCGCGGGGTGACCGCGACTGGCTGCTGTCCACTCTACGCGACGCCATGTCGGGCGAAGGTGATCCCGGCACGGAGGAGGAAATTAGCGTAGAGGTGGGCCAACATCGGAGTGAAGGCATGGCTGGAGACGTGGCGCATATTCCCGATGCCCGAATCGAGCGCGTGCAGCTCCTGGCGGAAGCCATAGCCAAATCCGTATTGCTTTCCTTTTACGAACGACGCCTGGCAACGGACTTCGACCGCGCCGAACCTCTGGCACAAGATCTGGCCGAGGACGGGAGGTTTTCAGCCAGCTCTCGAGAGTTGCTAAAAACAGTGGGCAGTATGCTGTTGCCGGCGCACCAGCTAACCGGGCGTGCCGAGGTCATGGATAAGCCGGATCTTCTATGGGAAAACCCGTCGCTCGAGAGCCTCTATGCGCGACTCGAAGGGGAGTTTGAGCTGCGTGAACGTGCGCTGGCGTTGGAACGTAAGCTCACCACCTTGTCCAAAACAGCGGAAACGTTGGTAGAGGCTGTGCGGCATAAACAAACCCTTAGGGTCGAATGGTATATTGTCATTCTCATTGTTGTCGAGATCGCCCTTTCACTCTATGAGAAGCTGTAGCCGTGATCAAACCTGACCGTTTGTCCCATCGAGATCCTAGCATGCAATTCTGAGAGCCACTCGGCTGAGGATATGGCGTTGATCGCGCTGCAATAAGCAATGCGTTTAGGATTAAGCAATGCCCCGTCTAAACCCAGCATCGTTTTCTGTTGCAGCATTAGAACACTAAGGTGAACTCAGGCCCCAAGCAGAATGGAAATTGATAGACCGTTGTAGGATGCCCGGGAATGTTGTTTCGCAGAAATCTGTTAGCTCTGGGACAACGTTTACTTCTTAAGAAACCAAAGTATCACGGAGATTACGAGACTCACCAACAGCATGGTGGTAACGGGGAAGTAAAGCTTAAATCCCGGTTTATCGACGAAGATATCGCCAGGCAAACGGCCTAACGGAATCTTAGCTAGCCAAGGCCACGACAGGCCCATGACCACCAAGCTAACGCCAATAATGATGAGCAGTTTCTGCATAATGACTTTCCAAGCAGAACGGGGAACCCATCCTTATCGGGTCAGATTGCCTTGATGCAGAGAATAAACGATTCAAATTCCGTTCTAATTGGTTATTGGCATTCCGATTTTCTCGACGGAGTGCTCAACGGGGATGGGCAGCCATTCCCAGCCGCCATCTTCCGCAAGTTGGATAATACCATCGTACTGTTCGACACTATCGTCCGGGCCACCTAAGGTAATATAGCTAATCGAGTACTCGGACAGCAGGCTCAAAATTTTTCCGACTTGTTTCGGACTTAAAACGGTGCGCGGCCGATCCAATAAGGCAAACTGCGGCGCCGTAAGTAAAAGCCGAGCGAATGCCAAGTGCTGCTGTTCACCGATAGACAGAATGTCATTCCAAGCTTGCTCGGTATCCAAGCCACCGGCCCTGACTAGGACACGTTCCAATTTCAATTGACGAAGTATATTTATAACCCGTTCTTCGGTAACGACTTTTTCCTGTCCAGTGCGCAGTAACAATTCGCGTAGTGTTCCCGGGGGAAGATAAGGCCGCTCCGGAAGAAATAGGATACTGTCGAGATTTGGGCGAACGATACACCCCTCGCCGGTTCCCCAGATACCGGCAATTGCGCGGAATAAAACCACCTTGGAAGAATCGCTAGGCCCTGTAATCAGCACGCGGCTGCCATGTGGAATCGACAACGTTAGATCTTTTATCAAAGTGCGATTATCGCGAGAGGAACGCAACGTTAGATGCTCGAAGGCTAACTGTCCCTCTTCTTCACGAATTTCGATGGAGGTCTGCCCCGCCGTCGAATGCACTTCTATCATCTCCTGTCTGAGTGCGCCCAGACGCGCGAGGACCGCCGCGTAAGACGAGATGGCGTGAAACTGGGTAACAATGAGTGAGAATGCGCCCAGTAATGTAGTGAAGGCCATGGCAGATTGGGTAACAACACCAAATTCAACTTCTCCGCGGATGAACAGGGGCGCGACGATCAAGGCGGGGATGATTTGGATTAACCAATTGTATCCAGTGGTAAAAAAATTAAGTCTGCGGTTAACCGAAATAATTTGCCGATAATTTACCGTCAAGGCATCGAGCTGGCGTAAAAGCCGGGCCTTGAGCCGTCCTTCCCGGGCTAATAGCGCAACCGAATCCGCATTTTGGCGTACATGGATTAAGTTGGACCGGAAATTGGCTTCCTTGTCTAATTGATCGTAATTCAAGCGTACCAGAGAACGCCCAAAATGAATGGTCAAAAAGGATCCTGTCGCTGCATATAAAATGGAAACCATAAACAGCAATGGGCTGATTGACCAGAGTACACTGGAAAATGCCAACACGGTAATCGTGCCGTTAAGAATCATCAATACGAAGGACAGCGTAGTTTGAGTAAAGGTCCTGATATCATCGGCGATCCGTTGATCCGGATTGGCGACCTCGGTATCGCCGGCAATCCCGAGGTAGTAATAGGTACGTTTTTCGAGATAGCGATCGAGGGCACGAGCGGTGAGCCATTTCCGCCAAAGCAAGCCAAGGCGTTCCTCAGTAAAAGTGTAAAACACCGACACTAACGTGCTGGCGGCAAATACCCCGACATAAAGGAAGGCAAGCCAAATGAAGGCGGCATTATCCCGATCCGCAATCGCCGTCATGAAGTCCCGGCCCACGTAGCTATTCACCACGTTCAATCCGCTGATTCCGAGTAAGAGCGCAATCAGCAAGGCGAAATTCAATTTCGCTTTACCGCCAACCTCCGATGCTAATAGTGTCTTAATCGATTGGGTAAATTGCTCCCAGGTGTGACGGTTAATTAGCACCCGTTTATCGCTCATAATGTCATCCCTTGGTATTCCTTTATTTCGTTGTTTTGTGAGCCGGGGGAAAGGACTCGACCGTTTGCTTCCAATGGTTGAGGATGCTACGACCATCACTTCCATTCAATGTGGGATGAGTAATTGAACCGTCTAGCCAAAATTCTATTTGGCATAGCGTTGTCCCAGAGCGGTAACAATCAACCCGATTTCTATTATTAATACAACCTCCCGCTTCCGGAGCGGTTTATGCAACTCAACAGAACATGGCTCGCGTCTTCGATAGCGGATCAATATGGCATGATAGTTTAAGCGAGGCAAGGTTTGTGTCGGTCTCAGGGTTGTGCTACCCCCATAAACCCCGATGATCTGCATGGATACATGGCATCTGTTAGCGGTCAATTCCACTAGAGATGATTGAATGCTAGAAAAGCGCGCAGTTTTTTCTGGGGCGCCTTATGTCCTAATGTGATTATTTTGGGCATTCTCCATCTTTGCCTAACGGGTTTCCGCTTCCGCAAGGAGGACGATACAACATACTCGCTTTATAGCTTAGGTGTGCCCGGCGCACAATCACCGCCAACACCGCGGCTACCGGCAAGGCAAGCAGGACACCGACAAAACCAAATAGCTGTCCGCCAGCTAGCACGGCAAAGATCACCGTCACGGGATGTAGACCGATTCGGTCTCCCACCAGCAAAGGGGTCAAAATCATGCCTTCTAGGAGCTGCCCCACAGCGAATACGCCAATGACCGGTAACAAACTCACTATTTCTTGCGTCTGAAATAGCATGGCTAAACCGGCGACCAGAATACCCACGATGACACCCAAATAGGGCACAAAGCTTACCGTTCCCGCCAGCAGGCCAATCAACAACGCGAAATCCAGTCCTGCCAGCCAAAGCCCCGTGATATAAATCGTGCTCAAGCAAGCCATAACCATCAGTTGACCACGCAAGAAGGCGCCAAGCACCTCGTCCGCTTCACGCGCGAGCGCACTCACACCGGGTTCCATCGAGCGGGGGAGCAAGTCGTGAATTCCAGCAATGAAATGATCCCAATCGCGCAGCATGTAAAAGGTGACGACCGGTACCAATAGAATATTCGCAAGCCAGTTAAGCACAGCCAAACCCGAGCGGCCCACATAGGCCATTATGCTCGCGGCGATACCGCCGGCCTGCTGCCAGTTCGCGATCAGCGTTGACTTGATTTCCTGCGCATTGACAAACGGATGGCCCCCAAGGCCACCCTCCAATCGCAACCATTGTTGGCTCGCCCAATCGAGGTAGGTTGGCAGCGTGCTGATCAACACACTGATCTGCTTTTCTAGCAGTGGAATGAGCAGCAAAGGGATCACGCTAATGATCGTAAGCAAGGCACCGAGCACGACCACCACGGCCAGGGTGCGCGATAGCTTTACATTTTCCAGGCGGTCAACGAGCGGATCGCCTAAATAGGCCAGCAGCCCCGCAGTAAGAAATGGGCTGAGCACCGGTGCTAACAAGTAAATCAACCAACCGGAAATTATTAATCCGGCGATCATTAGCCACTTTTGTGAGTCGGTCAGCACCGGATTCATTGGTCTCCTCGAATGGCATGAAAATAAATTATGGCTAAGCTACTCATAACGCGATGACAATGACAGAGCATCTACACGGTCGTGGATGAGTATAATTATGGAGTGAACCCGTCAGAGATGACATGACACCAGCACAACTCCTAGTACGGATGCCTAAAACCTAGTGGAAAACGCCTGTGAACCTACAGCAACTCAGATACCTTCTGGCCATCGTGCGCAATAAGCTCAATGTGACGGCCGCGGCTGAACGCCTTTATACCTCACAGCCCGGTGTAAGCAAACAGATTCGGCTGCTGGAAGATGAATTAGGCGTGCAAATCTTCGAGAGATCCGGAAAGCAATTTAGCGGCATCACCGCCGCAGGGAAGGCCGTTATCGAACAGGCCGAGCTTGCCCTAAGCAATATCGATCGATTACGGCAGGTCGCCTGCGAGTTCAGCGACCCTCAACAGGGAAATCTAAGCATTGCCACGACGCATACTCAAGCCCGTTATGTGTTGCCGAAAGCGGTGCGTGAATTTACCCGGCGTTATCCCCGAGTGCATCTGCACATGCATCAGGGCAACCCGGAACAGATCTCCGATCTCGCCTCGCACGGCGCCGTGGATTTCGCCATCGCAACCGAGGCGATGGAATATTTCGAGGACTTGCTGATGATGCCCTGCTATCGATGGAACCGGGCGATCATCATTCCCTGCGATCATCCGCTACGGGACGAGAACCCTTTGACTTTGGAGGAGGTGGTCAGCTATCCGATTCTCACCTACGTATTCGGCTTTACCGGGCGTTCAAAACTCGACAAAGCGTTCCGGGAGCACGGCTTAACGGCCAACGTGGTGTTCACCGCGACGGATGCGGACGTGATCAAGACCTATGTCCGCCTCCGGCTCGGCGTGGGTATTGTCGCCAAAATGGCCTACGACCCCAACATCGATACCGACCTGTGCGCTCTGGATGCGAGCCACTTGTTCGCCTCCAGCACGACCAAGATCGGCTTCCGCCGCGACCTATTCCTGCGGGCTTACCATTATGATTTTATCCGCTTATTCGCCGATCACTTGACGCACGAAGTGGTGGATGCGGCAGTGCAGGCGCGTTCCAATACGGAACGCGAACGGCTCTTCGATCTCGATCTGTTACAGGAGTACTAGCATAAGGCCGTACCGTCTTGCGTAATCGTTTTACCGCTGACTGTCTGCACGCTAATGCAGTCTACCGGGCAAGCCTCCACGCAGGCGTTACAACGGATGCAATCTTCCTGATTGATCGCGATCATTTGGGTATCGTCGGTACTGGTGGCACGCTCAAAACCGGTGATCACACCCTGTTCATCGTAGTGGTAATGTTTGATGCGAACGATGCAATCCGGTCTTGGCTTGGCTTTGATACACCACTCGCAGTAGATACACCGGTCGAGATCGATTTCGTATTTATAATGACACTGGTAACAACGCTGCGCTTCGTCGACCGAAGTGCCGCGGTCGTAGCCGGTTTCGACTTCGGTGACCGGACCGCGGTCGGTGACGGGAATAATCGGAATATACTGCACGGGCACGGCATCCATCTCACGGATCCGGCCGGAACCGCCCGGCGCATCACTGACCTCCACCACATCGAATAAGCGTTCCTCGCCCATGAGAAAGCGATCGACACGCCGCGCGCAGTTCTTCGCATGGCCGATCGCCTCGATCAGGCTCGTGGCTCCGGTGGCGAAATCGCCCGCGACAAAAATCCGTGCGTGTTGGGTGACCGACGCGGAGCTACTTTGCAGACCCTCCGCAGAATCCACCAATAGCTCACGCACATCGCCGTCGATCCAGTGCGTATCCGCGGACTGGCCGGTCGCGAGCAACACCGTATCACATTCTATTTCGAATTCGCTGCCTGGAATATCGATGGGGCGGCGCCGGCCGCTGGCATCGGCAAGCCCCGGTCTGGTGCGGATGAAGCGCATCGCGCGTACGCGGCCGTCGTGATCACCGAGATAGGCGAGAGGGCGCCTATAAAACTCCATAGGAATTCCTTCGCGTTCGAGTTCCTCCAGCTCGCCCGGGGTAATATGCATTTCCTCGCGGCCGCGGCGGTAGAGTACCCGCACGTCTCCGGCGCCCAGACGCCAAGCGGTGCGCGCACAGTCCATGGCGGTGAATCCCCCACCGATGACCAGCACCCGATGGCCGAAATCTTTGGCCTTACGCGTTTCGTTGGCTTCCAGCAAGAAATCCAGTCCATGCCGAATACCGGTCAATGTCTTACCGGGTAAATCAAGCAGGTTGGGGCGAAGCGTGCCCGCGGCCAGAATGAGGACATCCACCGTTCCCAGCAATGATTCCAAGGACAGATCCTTGCCGATTTCGACGTTGCATACGATCTCCACACCAGTCAGTCGCACCTGTTCGATCTCGTGCTCGATAATATCCCTGGGCAGGCGAAATTCGGGAATGCCTTGGTTCAACATTCCGCCGGGCGTAGCGTGCTTTTCGTAAACGCGAACCTGGTGGCCCAAAAGCGCAAGGTTCCGAGCCACGGCAAGCCCGGCCACACCCGCGCCGATCACCGCCACCCGTTTGCCGCTTGGCCCGTAGAGCTTGTCGAGCACCACGGGCGATTGCGCATTGAAATCGGCTGCGGAACGTTTGCTCCAACAGATTGCCACGGATTCACCGAGCCCTTCCCAGCCATGGCGGCAAGCCGCCTCGCATGGCCTTGCGCAAACGCGTCCCAGCACTCCGGGAAAGACATTGTCCCAGAGATTAATCCGATAAGCCTGATCGTATTCGCCTCGATAGATAGCGCCGAGATAGCCGGGGATATCGGTCCCTGCGGGACAAGCGGCCTGGCACGGAATGTTTTTACGCAGCCAATCGAAATCTTTCGGATGATTGCCTCGGCCACGCAGCTTGGAGACGGCGCTGTGTTTGAAGGGTGAATCAATGTCTTCGGCGGTGCTCGATTTCAGGGTATCGATCACCGTGGCATACATGTTCTGCACCAAACGGCCAGGTGCGAACTCCTCGAGGCGATCGCGCTCATTTCCCGCCGGGTCATTTGTCGGGGATAACCAACCGGCCTGGCGCGCCTGAACGACCAGGGGATGGTTCTCTGATAATGCGGCCAGGGCGTTGTCGATCCACACCTTGGCATCCCAGGATTTATGAGCGCGTTGCAGCGCCAGGCCATACAGCAGTTGCGTCGGCGCGGGTGAGTCAGGGGACACAAAACGCTCAAAGCTGTGGATGGCTTCTTCGAACCGCCCTTGGCGAAATGCGCTTACCGCCTGAATCGCGGCCACGGCGGGTTCCGTGCTGCCCAATTGTTGGGCGCGGCGGGCGAAGTAGTGACTGGCGGACAGATCGCCTTTCGCGTCGCCGCGCTGGAAATAGGCACGAGCCAGCAAGGCGCAGGATTCGGCGTCGTTGGGAGCGCCGACGGTGCGTATTACATCGATCGCGGCATTGTTATTACCGGCATCCAACAGCGCGGATGCCTCGCTGAGGATTTGGGGGTGGGGGATCATGAAGCCGTCTGCCTCTGTCGGTGGGGTAATTGGGGTCGGGCCTGGTGAATCGCCGTTTGGCCCGCTTCTACGACGACCTGAGAAAACAGCGGTTCCAGGCCGGGACCGAGGGGCCTACTTGCTTTCGGTAATTTCGGTCACGATGAGCAGTTCGCGGAAGGCCGCGGCACCGACACGACGCGCGAAGTCTGTGAACCGCTCCGTATCGTCCTGGCGTTGCGCCAAATAATAGTCCAGCATCCGTCTTAATGAGGGGATAACCCCAGCGGTTGGCACATCGGCCACATAGGCTGCGATGTGTCCCGGGCCGGCCAATGAGCCGCCCACATACAGGCTATAACCTTCCTCGCTGCCTTCGGAATCCGCGCGGCGGTTACCGCGTAGCCCAATATCGGAGCAGGCATGCTGGGCGCAGGAATTGGGGCAGCCGTTCAGATTGATTTTCAAGGGACCGATTTGGTTCCACCAGGCGGCATCGGCAGCCGAGTTCAGACAGAATATTGTGGTATAGACTCGGCGTCTCGGAAACTGCTAATGGGCAAGCGCTTGCGCCCACGCAGGCCACGGCATCCGGCAGGTGTTCGAGTCCATCGAGCGGGTAGCCGTTTGCTGAGAGTTCTGCAGTAAGTTTGTGAGGAAAGGCGACGTTGCGGAAGATCAGGTTCTGGCGATTGGTTAGCATCACCTGGGCATCTCCATAACGCCGCGCCAAGTCGGCCAGGCGCCGGGCATCGTCGCCATGAAGCTCCCCTCGGGAGATCCTGACGCGAACAGCATGGGCGCCTTGGCGCTGGCGTATGATCGCTTGACCACTCAAGAAATCCTCACCGACATCGGCCGTCGTGCAAGCGGCTAACTCGATGCGCTCCAACCCCGTAACACCACGTTCCTGAAGTATACCTAAGACGCACTCGGCATAAGCCTCGGGCCCCATATTTTCAATCACCGGTTTGAGACGGGCTGCAAAGCGATTGCGCCGATTGCCATGGCGCCGATACGCTTCTGTGGACGCGCGGGCGACGTCAAGGACCAGATCCTCCGGTACCCAATCGAAGATCACATTGGCCATCCGTGGGTGAGGGCCTAAACCGCCTCCGGCGTGAAACCGCCAACCGATCTCGGTGTGGCTCCCCACGGGGCGCTTGACCGGGTACCAGCCCTGGCAGTTCATTAGCGTTTGGCCACAAGCGCGACCGCAGCCGGCCACACTGATCTTGTGTTTGCGCGGCAAGTTGCGCTGTTGATTGAGAATTTCGTCATCATCGGCGATGCGCAGCAACATCTCGCGAGTGTCGGTGATTTCATGGGGACACACCCCGGCCAGCGGGCAAGTCACCACATTACGGGTCACATCCCCACACGCATTCTTGCTGAGGATGCCCACCGACTCCATCCCTTCGATGACCTTATAGATATCTTCTTTGCGCAGCCAATGAAACTGCAAGCATTGACGGGTGGTAATGCATAGCCGGCCTTGGCCGTAGGTCTCGGCGAGCTCACCAGCGCGCTCCAGTTGTTCGGCGCTGAGTATACCCCCTGGGATCCGCAGGCGAATCATGAAAAAACCGTGTTGAATCTGGTGATAAACCCCACTCCATTTGAACATTCCCAACTCGTTGGTGCTAATGTCTTCGAAGGGGCGTTGGCTGATATCCCTAAAATCGAAATCGGGATCGATGTCCAGTTTGGCGGTTTCGAACGCGGTTAATTGAGGTTTGGCAGGCATGGCGGTGAACTCGCTTAAAGTGTTTCTGACGATCTAGCTCTTTGCCGATGAATTAATGGCATGTAACCCGCACTCCTTTTGGGTTAACTCCTCCCACCACCAACGGCCTTCGCGCTCATGTTGATTGGGTAACACGGGTCGCGTGCAGGGTTCGCAACCGATGCTGATATAGCCTTGCTCATGCAAGGGGTTGTAAGGCACCTGATGCTCGCGAATATAGTCCCAAACTTCTGCCGAGGACCAATTCACTAAGGGATTGAATTTGATCAGCGGATGATCATGCGTCGAAAACGCCAGATCTTTTTGCACCACCGGAATCGCGGCCCGTGTGCCGGGACTTTGATCGCGACGCTGCCCGGTAATCCATGCCTCCAGGGTGCCGAGTTTACGTCTCAACGGGGCCACTTTGCGCAGACTGCAACATTGTTGATGTCCTTCGGTGAAAAAACTAAATAAGCCTTTTTCTCTAACCATGGCCTGGATGGGTTCGGGCTCGGGAAACAAGACGTCCACGGCGATGCCGTAATGGGTACGCACGCGTTCGATATAGCGATAGGTCTGCGCATGCAGTCGACCGGTGTCAAGGGAAAAGATCTTGACCTGCGGATCGATTTTTACGGCCATATCGATCAATACGACGTCCTCTGCCCCGCTAAACGATACGGCAATGTCCGTAAAGCTCTCGAGGGCGCGACGAATGATCTCTTGGGGTTCGAGGTTTTCGAAATCGGTATCGAGCTGAGTGCTCGTTGAATAGTTCGCCATGATGGGTGTTCTTTTAGCTAAGTTTATTAAGTTAGCGAGTCTAGTGGTTTAGGTCTTTGGACTGAGGACTGAAGGAAGTTGGAAAAGCCCATTCGAGGACAATAGCCTGATCCTTTGAGGCAACTAGCCGTAGCTATTGAAGAAAAAGATCCGGACTCGGACCTCATCCAGCTATTCTTCAGTTCTCGGTCCGAATACCTGGGCCTGCAGCACTCAATCCAATGATTCTTACCCTTCTGCGATGACGATATCCGTGGGATTGTCCAGGATACTGTGCAGGCGGCTTCCCGGAACGTAGGATTCCAGCACTTCGATGGACGGTTCATTGTTTGAGCTAAGCTCGTCGAGGACGACAGCGGCGTTATTTGGATTGCTCATGAGAGGATACTCCTTCACTAATAGTTGGATATGGGGGCTATGTGACCGGATCTCGCCATTGTCGATTGGCTTGTCAGAGAGCTGATCTACAACGCGACCATAACAAGCGAAGGAGCTTAATAGAAATACTTAATCGCTATATTGTAATTACTTATGGTTATGTCTTTTCGGTACCGTGGCGGAGTAAAATTCTGAGATTTCTTCTATTGCTTGATCCAGATGCTCGAACTGGTGGCCTCCGCCCGGATAAATCACCACGCGGCCGATCGCGGCGTAGCGTTTAGCGGCAACCTGATAGTCGATAACTTCATCCCCTTCATCAAGCAATACAAGGGTCGAAGCGCAATACTCAGTCGGTAGCGGGTCGTAGTAGGCCAGCTCCGCGAAATCCTGTGAGGTGAAAACAAAGGGCTTCCCGGTCACGCTATTGAGATTTGGGCCGATATAGGGCCTTAGCGTGATTTGCGGTTGCAAGGCCGGATTGATCAACACCACTTTTCTAACCTCTGCAAGCTTGGTTCCCAGATACTGCGCATAGTATCCCCCCAAGGAACTGCCGATCAGCATCACACAGGTGGGCTGATACTGTGCTCGAAGCCGATTGATATACGATTCGATGGTTTGAATCGCAACATGCGGTTGATGTGAGGGATAATCCGCGATAAAGAATGGAATGGGCTCTAACGCTTGCTTTAGCTTATTCGCTTTATTCGATGACGCGGCGCTGCTAAATCCGTGCAAGTACACGATCATTATCGTTAGAAATCCATTCGCTAGAGATGGGCTTTCACAATCTGAACCATGGAAGCAAACACTCCCAGCACAAAAAACGTAGACGCAAGAGCCTCATTTGATTGCAACTTGGATAATTCTGGTTCGAGTGGTTTCGATGTGATCGACTACAATCTAGGGTTAAACGTGTTTTCCCCGGCAAGAAACCCAGCGAGAATTTGGCAGCCGCCGACACAAAAGTGGTAGCGGGCACGAGGAGCCTGGTTCCCCGAACGACACCCAGATTAGCATCATGCGGCAAGGCGCACACCAACAGAAATTGGTATATCGAAATCGAGCTTATGCTGAGCCTGATCATGAGCTTGCAAACCGCCCTGCCCGCATCGAATGAATCCATGTATATTTTGTTACGGTTTCACAAAGGGCTCTGTCGTGAAGTGAAGAAAAAGGAAACTTATGAGATTAAGACTGTCCCCCGCCCTGAAGGAGTCATCGATGGGGAGGTCGAACAGGACTCAACTTTTGCAGCCGACGACAACAGTATTGAGCGAACGAATCTCTTTTCGATAACGCAGTGATTATAGCTTGCATAGCGAGGCGTTGCCGTTCCTAGAAAATTGGTCATATATCCTAGGCTTTGCCGGCACTCTGCGGGTAAATTGGAGGTGCAGTTAGAGTTCGTTCTAAGCCCACCCTCAGGCCGTCATGGGAACCCGAAAGTGGTGTGTCGAGAACGGCTACGTACAAATACTCACCGCTAAGCCGAGCCAATAGGCACTTGGCTGGCCGGTAGAGTTTCGCAGTCCAGTGATGAAAGGTAAAATGAATATATTTTATTTGAGTGGGACTATTTTGATTTGCGTCATGGCATTGATTTCCTGTGGCAACCACGAGTCGGCTTCCGCGAACGATACCTGGTTTAGGTTGCAAGGCATTTGGGAACGTCCCGGCTATGGGGATGTTTACGTCATCGCTAAGAAACGAGCAATCCTGTATCAATATACTCGGACAACCTGCTTGCAGGCCGACAAGCTGGACCGCGGGGAATTCACTGAACGGTTAACGGATTTCGTAGTGCAGGACGATGGTACGGCTTTTACGGCCATAGACCCTGATGAACCGGCCTTCAAACGGCATTATACCCGCTTGGAAACACTGCCAGAATCCTGTAACGGGAACGGCGGCATTAAAGGCTTCGTACCGACCCAACTGTTTGAGCATGTATGGCACACCTTCAATGATTACTATGCCTTTTTTAAAGAACGCGGAGTTGACTGGCCAGCGCAATATGTAAAGTTAAGGGATCAAGTCAACGATCGAATGGGTAAACCCGCATTCTTTGGGCTGTTACGCCAATTGCTTTCCCCCATCGACGATGGTCATGTGTATTTGGAATCGAGAACGGACGATTTCAGCCCGGCGAAACCACACGGGACCGAAGTTATTTTTCGCGAGGGCTTCCCACTGCAATCGGAATTTGATGAGTACCGCGAATATGTTTCAGGGCAAATGACGCGCTATTACGACATACTATGGAGCTATGTGGATAAGGGGAGTCGCAAACAGGCCGGTGGGAAGCATAATAATCTTCTGCAGTGGGGAACGATCAACCACCGGTTAGGTTATCTACTTGTAAATAGCATGACTTCAATATCCACCAAACACAGTGCGACTTCCCTAGATGATGTCGGGGCCATCAAAGGGATCCTGGATCGGGTCATGAGAGATCTGCGCGATACCGAGGCAATGATCATCGATGTGCGCTTTAACGGGGGCGGTGACGATGCGGTGGGCCTGGCCATTGCGAACCGTTTCACCGATAAACGCCGGCTTGCCGTCGCCAAGACGGCGCGTAGCTATCGAGGCGAAACCCCTCGACGCGAAGCGTACCTGACTCCTGAAGGCGATAAACCTTATCTTAAACCGGTGGTGGTGATCGCGGGTCCGGATAGCGCCAGCGCCACGGAAATCTTTATCATGGGGATGCGCGCCTTGCCCCAGGTGATTCAACTAGGCGAGCCCACTAACGGTATACTCTCCGACGAATTATATAAATCTTTACCGAAGGGTTGGGAGTTTACCCTTTCCAATGAGGTTTATTACGACGATAAAGGTGTCAACCACGAAGTCACCGGACTCGTTCCGCAAATCCAAGCTTCGGTGTTTAACCTCAAGGATCTTGAAACTGGACACAATTCCGCGCTGGAAACCGCCATGAAGACGTTGACACCCCAGGAACCTTCAGCTCTAGACTGGAATAACGGCACTTTATAGGCGATCGAGTTATAATTGGATTTTCAATCCTACGGTACTGGCTTGTGGCATACGAATCCACAACCACCGAATGAGCCCAGGCAGAAACAAACTCAATACTGAATTTAGGAAGACGACTCGATGCGTCATATCATGGTTCTCAATCCAAAAGGGGGAGTAGGTAAGACAACCATTGCAACGAATCTCGCCAGCTATTTCGCCGCTCAACAAGTTAAAGTTGCTTTAGCCGATCTAGATCCCCAGGGCTGCAGTTTAGCTTGGTTAAACCTGCGTTCGGCAGGTCGCCCTCCCATCCAAGGGATTGCTGCGCTTAATTCTCCCATAAGACCGACACGTACAACCGAGTTTGTCATTATGGATGCGCCCGCAGCGGTGCACGGAAAGCAATTGTCGGATCTCGTGCGACGAGCAGAAACCATTCTGATTCCCGTTCTCCCGTCGCCGATCGATATGCGTGCGGCCCATGATTTCATCAATGAAATAAAGAAACTTGCCAAGGTTGCCAAAAAGAAGGCTAAACTCGCCTTAATAGCTAACCGTGTGAAGGAAAATACGGTAATTCACTGGGAATTAGATGATTTTTTATCAAAGCAACAGTTTACTTTTGTGGCGTCACTCCGCGACAGTCAGAACTATATTCGCGCCGCTGAACAGGGACTCGGAATATTCGAGATGGGGATTTATGCCACGGCGACTGACCGGGAACAATGGACTCCCGTGATCAAATGGATTAAAAGCAAACGAAGTCAACCCTAGCCAACACTGATCAAATAACGGCTGAGTTACAACAACACTGTCTCCGCTGTCGGTCAGTTTTTCATTCCCGGGTTTTCGAAGAGGGTCATGGAAAGGCTAAAAGCGCTTTTTCCCGTGGTAGCACTTCCGACAACATGGTTTCGCGGTGTTTTGCGGCATATTTTTGCGCTTGCGTTCGCAACGGATCGGTAGTTCCTTGCACGGCTAACCTAAGTCCTTTGCGAAAACATTCCTGGGCGCTGTCCGTGTCCCCCACTTGTTCCAGCAATTTAGCCAGCTCATAAAATGTTTCGGGCAGGGGCTTGAAGCTCAGGCTCAATTCGAAATAGCTTCGCGCTTTGCCCCAAAGTTTAGCGTGACGACAAATCCGTGCTAAGCTCAGGATCAATGCAACGCTGTTGCCGTGATGTTTCAGCCAGACCTCTCCATGCGTAAGCTGGATTGTGGGGTCTTGAAGTTGAACACGGCCATATTCTGCTGCGAGCATTTCGCTCCATGATTTGTTTAGTGCGCTGCGCAATATGCGTTCTGCGCTCACTGGTTGGCCCAATTGGCATAGATGTCTCGTATAATGCCGTACGAGTTTTTCTTGATAACGCAGCTTAGCGGGAAGTCGCCGCCATAATTGCCGCAACAACTTATGGTTGTGGTGAGGAACAACCTGATCCATTTGCTGTTCACATGCCAACTGTTTGAATTCCTGGAGTTGCGCTGGTGTGTAGAGTCCGGCTTTGCGCAGCGCAGCCTCCAGCGCAGTTAAGCGATCCCAGCTTTTCAGTTCATAGTAGCAGGCGCTCAGTAGTTTCAGTAGATAGCGGTTTTGAGGTTCACGCTCGTACAATTGTTCGAGTCTTGGGAGTGTTTTTTCAGGTCCTTCCTGGGCCAGCTCCAGTTCGGCCTGGGTCAGCTCCACGGCCAAATCGTTGCCGGCCTCAATCTGGAATGCTTGAAACAGATACCGATCGCGTTGCTCGTAGTTTTCTTGTTGTTGGGCCGCACGGGCGGCTGATAAGTAATGGATGACGGGGCTAGCGCTCACTGCGGCCGATTGGAACGCCAAACGCTCTGATCTGGCCCAATTACCTTGAGCCGCCGCGATGAATGCATCGATCAAATCCCGCTGAGCGCGCTGTTGCTGCTGACTTTGTCTGACTCTAGAAAGCCTTTGCGGTAAATCAAGTAAACGAAAAATCGCTCGAACCACGAAGTAGTAGCCGATGAAGCCGATCAATAGCAGGACGACAAAGGCCGTTATAGACATTTCGATGGTATAAAAACCGATGGCGAAAAGCACATATCCCGGTTGACGTAGAACTAACGTGGTAATAATCGCTGTCACCAATAAGATTAATAAGGAGCTAATGAGCAGTTTCATTTTCTCACCCGTTTAATTTAATTCTTTGCTTCCATTAAGCTGGGATAGTGCGGTAAGAGACCGGCGTATACTGGGCATTTCTGGCCGGATCTGCAGGCGTTGTAAATTTTTAAGTTCATCGATTAAGGGTTTGGCATTGGGAATCGAGTAGTGTGTGCCGATCAATGCCAGTACCGAACGCAACAAACGATGGTATTCCACATCATTCTCCTGGAGTACCGCAAGACGCACAGCTTCTAATTTCAGGCGCAGTAACTGATAACGATAAAGCAGGGTCTGAACATCAGGCAAAGGTGGCATCGGCCGATCATGGCGCCGGATAACTAAATGCTTGTTCACCTCGTGTATTAACTGCATTAACACACCGTTTTGCCTTTGCTCCGATGCTTGGGCTGAGTTTGCAGCCGGCTTGGAATCCGCTGATTGCTTACTCGGATGAAGGCTGGGCTTTTCGATCAATACACCCCAGCTTTGCGTAATGATCTGGTCAAGCTTGAGCGAGATCGCTTCCAAATCGGGCTGAGGAAAAGCCTTAAGCGTAGCAATGTCAGCCTTCAAGGCTGCAAGAATAGACGAAAATGTAGGATCGGCAAAATCTTCCAGCCGTTGATCGACCGCCTGCAACGCCGCGATGGCCCCGCCCAGATCACGCATTAAACGCAGTCTTTGTTGGGCAATTCTCGTTAGGTATTGGGCTTCCGCTATAATCCATCCCCGTTGTGTACGACTCGCTAAGTCATACGCCTTTACCACGGCGGTTCGTAATGAGTCCTGTTGTCCCTGTAGATCCTCGATACGCGTCTGGGTACTGTTGATCCTCGAGTCCAAGGCATTGCTTAAGCGTTCTAACGCGGGTGCTGGGTTAAGCGTGCCGATCCGTTTATTGATTTCAACTAACCCCTGCTCCGTCAGAGCTAGCTGCGTTTTCAATGTCGACCATCCGAATACCCCCACCATAGTGATGACTAACAGCAAAATCACGACGATTAAGATGTACCTGGATGACCGCTTGACGGGTTGTGACGATGGGGGGGGATTTACTATCTCGGAGGATGGTGACGCTAGTGACGGTTCATGCTCCGCAGGTTCAGTCGCGGAAGGCTGGGATGCAGATGCCTCAGTTGTCATGAATTGCACCTTTCCCTGCGAACCCGGTTGAGAATGGCTTGGAACATCGCCGAATCGGTGGGATTCTCCGCCAACTCGATATCCGTAAATCCGAGCGCACGAGCTTGCTCCGCCATTCGACTACCGCCCACGAAGAGACACGTCCGCAATAACCGAATCTGCCGACTATTGATAACCAATTCATAAAGCGTTTGTACTGCGGTTGTGCTGGTAAGGGTCAAATAATCGATCCTTTGTAGCAGCGGATAATTCTCAATCGTAAAGCTTTTTAAATCCGCTGTCATCCTACGATAGACTTCAGCATACTCGACGCAAGCACCGCGAGCTAAGAGGGTCTCGCCGAGCAACTCGCGACCACCCAGCCCTCTGAAAATAACAATGCGCCGATTCGCTAGCCGCTGAATCTCGGGCATAGCAAGGAACGCTTCGCTATTGAATGGGGGCTGGGGCAAAACATCGACCCGATAACCCAATTCTAATAGTGTGGCTCTCGTCTGGGAGCCTATAGCGGCCAGGCGAAGCGGGGCAGGTAACTTTATGTGCTGCCGATCCAGCAGTTGCACCGTTTTACGAACGGCATTCGAGCTGATAAAGATGGCCAAATCAAACGCAGTTAAGCGCCGTAACAAGGCGTTCACGGACGAGAGGTCTTCTGGATCGGCGATTTCCAAAAGAGGAAAGCAGAGGGTCTCCCCTCCAGCGCTGGCTATTAACTCACAGATTCCCGCGGCCTGATGAATGGGTCGGGTTATTAAAATAACTTTTCCTGTTAGGAAATTACTCGTAGACGATGGCGGTGTGGATGGCATAGTGTGGATTGCAGACTGAGTTCCACAGAAATGGGGGAATCGTTCTAGCGCATTAATTTATATCATATGAATTCATCGGATTGGCGCATCTAGTCGCATAAACCTGGCCGGGCCATTACACGAGACATTGTCGAGCACTGAGAGAAGAACATAGTACGCAGGAGGAATGAGGTATCGCTTAAGGTGCCGATTATTTTTAATCATGTGTCCACAGCGAGGCCTAAAGAATTCAAGATGGCGCCGGCCCCGTGTGACAGAAGATCTTCCGCAACCTTCAACCCCAGTTGATCGGGCGCTGCATAATCACCAAAGGCCTCGCTACGGATAACGTCGCGACCATCAGGGTAGCCGATTAGTCCCCGCAAATACAACTGTCGATCCACGACTTCTGCATAACCGGCGATTGGGACCTGGCACCCACCACCAAGACGTGAATTTAACGCCCGCTCGGCCCGTACACAAACCGCGGTTTGTGCGTGGTTCAGCGGCGTTATCAATTTTAGAATGCGCTGATCATCAACCCGACATTCGACGCCAATTGCGCCTTGGCCAATAGCGGGAAGACTTTGTGATGGGCTTAGATGCGCCGTAATTCGATGATGCAATCCCAAGCGTTTAAGTCCCGCCGAGGCAAGTAGGATCGCGTCATAGGCCCCCCGATCTAGCTTGGCTAGTCGAGAGTTGACATTGCCACGTAAGCTGAGCACTTGAAATTCCGGGTAAGCCGCGCGGATCTGACATTGGCGACGCAAACTCGAAGTTCCGATCTTTGCATTGGTCGGTAAATCGGCAAGTGTTGAATAAGTATTCGAAACAAAAGCGTCCCGTGGGTCTTCACGTTGCAGGATCACCCGCAGATCAAGCCCTGCCGGCAAGCTAATCGGCACATCCTTCATGGAATGCACGGCGATGTCCGCCTTACCTTGAAGCAATCCTTGTTCTAATTCTTTAACAAATAACCCCTTGCCTCCGATTTTCGCCAATGGGCTATCCAATATCTTATCGCCTCGAGTCGTGATGGGAACGAACTCGACGCTCAACTCTGGATGCAACGTTTTTAAGCGCTGAGCGACCTCTTCGGCTTGCCAAAGTGCCAAAGGGCTTTTTCGGGTTGCAATTCGTACAATCTCACTAGCCATAACAAGCGCCATTAAGTCGCATCCCAACGAAGTTTGTCAAGAATTGAATGGATTGTTCTCAAGGCTACCGGACGCAGATGATCCCGGTGAAGGGAAACGAGCCGCCAAGCCGCACGGACCTCAGTCCGACGAGCTCACGGAATCATCAGCAGTCTCAAATGCACGCCAAATGGCTAATGAGGGATACTTTCAGGGAACTTTGGACACGGCAACGTAGAGGTGGCGTTGTATTATAGCTGTCATCACACCGGTCGTTTCGGGTTGACTCGAACGGATTAACGGGACTTTAGAAATTTTCGGATTTCCGCTACGTGACGGCGACTGATCTCCAATCGATCGTCGATCGTGCGAAAATTAACCATAAAACGTCCGTCTCGGCTTTTCTCCATACCGCATACATAGGAAGTATTGACTAACGCATTACGGTGAATACGGATTAGCTTCTCTTCGAATTCAATTTCAAGGTTTTTTAAGGCATCTTCGATCAGCACTTCGCCTTTATTGTGGCGCACGGTGATGTATTTCTGATCCGCTTGGAAGTACACCACCTCATCCACCGGAATGAGCTCCAGGTTTCCGCGCACCCTCGCACAAATATGACTGCGACCGGTACTACTGCTTTCACGGCTAAGTGTAGCGAGTTGTGCCTGAGTCAGTTTTCTTGCCTTTCTTAGCGAAAGTTCTAGTCTTTCTTGGCGAATGGGTTTTACCAGATAACCTACCGCATGGGCGTCAAAAGCTTCCAAGGCGTGCTCGCTGTAAGCCGTTGTGAATATTATGGCGGGAGGTTCTTCCATCTCAGCTAAATGACGGGAGGCCTCCAATCCGTCCATCCCCGGCATCCGTATATCCATCAGCACGACGTCCGGACGGATACTCTGCACGAGTTGAACTGCTTCCATGCCATTGACCGCTTCGCCTACAGGTTCGATGTCCTTCATCGAAGATAACATATGAATCAGCCGTTCACGCGCCGGTCGTTCATCATCTACTACGAGTATTTTCATGGCAGCTCTTCAATTGGTAGAGTAATACTAACAACATATTTTCCATCGTTCTTTCGCAGATCCATCACGCTTTTATCGCCATAGGCTAGCTTTAATCGTTGGCGGATATTATCCAGTGCCATATTGTTGCCTTTACGCCGGTAGGGGGGAATTGTTTGGGGCAAAGGATTGTTGATCGTAAAAATAACGAAGCCATTTCTACGCATAATCGAGACATTTACAACGCCACCGGAGGTCTGTGGTTCGATGCCATGATAGATTGAATTCTCTACCAAAGGTTGCAGAATCAATGATGGAACCAGCGTGTTTGAAGGAACGTTTTCATCAATCTGCCACTCTACGCATAGGCGCTCCCCCATACGCAACTGTTCAATATTGATGTATTCACGGGTAAACTCTAATTCTTCGCTTAGCTTCACCTTATCACGTTGCCCCAAGGAAGCGCGGAATAAATCGGCTAGGTCCTCTACGGCTTTCTCAGCCAGCTGTGGATTCGTTCGTGTAAGGCTGGCTATCGTGTTCATAGAATTAAAAAGAAAATGGGGCCTAATTCTGGCTTGCAACGCTTGGATACGAAATCTAGCTTCTGCCTCTATATTCGATTTCCATTGATGTTGGACATAGAAATAACGTAACGCGACGGCTGATATAATCGCGCTTACGGTCAAATTGCGCAGGATAAAAATAGATTCAGAGTAATTTTCACCGAAATGACCTGTAGTGTCTACTGGTGCAATCCATAATGTGATCACAGAAACCAACAGGGTAATGACCAAATTTAAACCCGAGCTGCTTAAGGCGGCAGATAAAGGGGTTAAAGCTCTCAACCAAGCGCGCCCCAGGCAAAGTACCACGATATTAATCAACGCCACCCATTGTATAAACACAGAGATTAGCGCTAGTTTTAACAGGAAATATTGCCAAGACTCTATAGAAGATAATGCCAATATAAAGGCCAGTAATTCAGCCATCAGGATAACCAGAACAATCGATCTAACACGGCAGAAATCAGGCAGGAATGCTGGCTCCAGCTCTTCCACTAAGGCCCCCATTTGTAGTTGACGTGCCCATTCTAATGGTTATTACATCGCGATGTAATCTAATTCTACGCCCGCAGACAATTTTGACCTAACAACGTTGTCATACGATGAACGTAACCAAAATCCTAGCTAAAGAGTAACGATCTGAGAAGCGATTTTCTGACGTTCGAGACTAGATAGAGGAAGGGTGGCCATACTTAAGCCCTTTCGTCAATTTAATTCCGGCCATAAGCCATGGACTACTACCCCGAACGGGCAACTCACTCGGGCGGAAACAAATGATACCGGTGTTATTCTCCGGCCTGCATTCTATATTGAAAGACACTATACTACCTTAAATAGTAAAGAGCTCGATCAACAGACAGCATTTAGCCACACTCTATATAGTTATGTGATTCTTTAAATACATGAACACTCAATCCCCTGCCGCAAAGCCATGGAGTGGTCGCTTTGATGAGCCTACCGATGCATTTGTAGAGGCCTTTACCGCGTCGGTCGGTTTTGACAATCGACTTTATCGACACGATATCGAGGGCTCCTGTGCACATGCGCGGATGTTGGCTAAGGTCGGAATTTTAAGCCCGGAAGAGTGCAACCAGATTATTCAGGGGCTGAATGAGATTCAGATAGAGATCGAAACCGGAAGATTCCAATGGTCAGTCCCACTCGAAGATATTCATATGAATATCGAAGCCCGCTTGGTTGAACGCATCGGTGAAGCAGGGAAAAAACTCCATACGGGTCGGTCCCGCAATGATCAAATTGCAACCGATATACGGCTGTATCTGCGTGCGGAAATTGACCAAATACGTGAACTAACGCGGCAATTGCAACAAGCCCTGTTAACAGTGGCAGAGCGCGAAGCTGACACCATTATGCCCGGATTCACCCACCTGCAAGTTGCCCAACCGGTAACGTGGGGTCATCATCTGTTGGCTTGGTTTGAAATGCTAGCACGAGACGATCAACGGCTGATGGATTGCAGGCGGAGGGTCAATATCATGCCGCTGGGTTCAGCGGCCTTAGCAGGCACACCTTATCCCCTCGATCGGGACTACACTGCTAAGCTACTAAGTTTTGACCGGCCTTGCGACAATTCTTTGGATGCGGTTTCCGACCGCGACTTTGCAATCGAATTCTGTGCCGACGCGGCTATTACGTTGACCCATTTATCACGCTTTGCCGAAGAACTGATTCTTTGGGCATCTGCGCAGTTCGATTTTATCGAACTACCCGACCGATTTTGCACGGGCTCCTCGATCATGCCCCAGAAAAAAAATCCCGATGTGCCGGAGCTGGTTCGCGGCAAAGTAGGGCGGGTCAACGGTAACTTGATTGCGCTGCTCACTTTGATGAAAAGTCAACCGCTCGCCTACAATAAGGATAATCAGGAAGATAAGGAGCCCTTATTTGACAGCGTCGACACACTAAAGGGCTGCTTGCGGGCGTTTGCAGAGCTGATGCCAGCCATTCGCGCTAAATCAGAAAATATGTACGCTGCGGCGCTCAAAGGTTATGCCACAGCTACCGATCTTGCGGATTACCTGGTACGTAAGGGCGTGGCTTTTCGAGATGCGCACGAGATCGTAGGCAAAGCGGTTAAAATAGCTATCCAGGCTAAAAAAGATTTGTCGGAACTGGATCTAGCGACGCTGCGTATATTAAGTCCGATAATCGATAGCGATGTTTATGCGGTATTAACCCTAGAAGGATCGGTGGCTTCTCGAAACCTTTTAGGAGGCACAGCACCATCGCAAGTCAGGCGCCAGATTGAAAAAGCTAAGAAACAGTTACAACGCTGACTCTGTCGCTTTAATGCCATATCGAGCAGTCGGAACACTCAGTCTCATTCTAGCCGATGCGCGACCAGCAGCGCTTCTGGAACCCGGAGTTTAATCGCGGATGCGAGTTCAAAGCAGATACCGGGGATAGGCCGTACGCTAACCCAAAGAATGTTCAGCCTGAGATTCATATCCGCGAATACGACCGCGTGATAAAACTCTTTAAGCACCGCGTCGATTGCCCGGAGCGTAGACTGAATGTAATGTATAGATCGGCTGCTAAGCCGAGGGATGATCATCATGAAATCACCAAGTGGCCGACCGTATTCATCGTGCGAGGGTGCTCGCTTCCACAGAGGCTCCGCGGGTAAAAACTCAGGTTTGGGTGCTAACTCGACGCGCATTGATACATTTAATAACGCCATCGCCCAAGGCTTCTGGACTTCGCTGCGAGTTAACCAAGCACCCGCAATAGCCACTCGCGGATATCCTGGATTTCCTCTTGACAGACACCATGGGCTATGGGGTAATCGCGCCATTCCACAGGATAATTCAGCTTGAGTAGCTCATCCCTTGAATCGACGCCGTATTGGTAGAGCACGGTTTGATCAACGGTGCCGTGCGCCATAAAGGTAGGCAACGCAGCATTTACGGGACTGCGCTCCAGTGCCAGCCGCTGAGGTAGAGGAAGATAACTCGATAACGCAATCAATCCAGCAAGTTGCCCGGCAAAACGCGTCGCGGTATGGATCGCAAGAGCCCCTCCCTGGGAAAAGCCGGCTAACACGATGCGCTGATAGGCGAGGCCCCGCTGAGTTTCTTGTTCGATCAGGCGCTCAATACTGCCGGCCATCTGGCGTATTCCCGCCTCGTCCTCCTGAGCCTGCAGATCCAGAGTGTAAAGGTCAAACCACGCCGGCATCGAAACACCGCTGTTTAAAGTTACCGGGCGAGACGGTGCATGCGGAAAAACAAAACGAATCGAGGGTTTCACGGGAAGATCGAGTTCTGCGACAATGGGTTCGAAATCATAACCGTCAGCTCCTAAGCCATGTAACCAGATCACCGAACAGTCGGGAATCGCGTCAGGATTAATTTCAAGTACTTGCAGGATTGGGACGTTCACGGGAAAGTTTTATGGGGTGTTCAAATGAAGTTTAAAAGTTTTTGCACCAGCAATGATTTAAGTGGCTTATTCTAACCATGTTTTACTCCATAATACTAATTTTGTGGTACATGCTCGGCTCGGACTTGGCAATTGCAAACCACCAATGAGAAAAGCCTCACCTTCAGTACGGGATGACCCATCACACCTGCTATAGCGCGATATTACGTGGAGTTCAGAATAATGTGCCATAGTCGCTTAGTTCCATGGCTGCTATTAGCCATCGTCATGCAGGTAACGGTGGTGATGACCATTGGATGCGGACAGATGGGCGATTTATACTTGCCAACCCCTCCCGAACAAAAGAAATCCAAGTAACGAACCGACGCGAATGGATCACTTTCATTACCATGAAGGGGAGTTATACGCAGAAAATGTAGCCATCTCCCAGATTGTGAAGATCTACGGCACTCCCTGTTATGTCTATTCACGTGCTACTTTAGAACGACATTGGCACGTTTTTGATAAAGCGCTGGGACGCCATCCTCATCTCATCTGCTATGCAGTCAAAGCGAATTCAAATCTGGCCGTATTGAATGTGTTGGCCCGATTGGGTTCGGGATTTGATATCGTATCCGTAGGCGAGCTGGAGCGAGTGTTGTGCGCCGGAGGAAAACCGGATCACATTGTTTTCTCCGGCGTTGGTAAACGTGAAGATGAATTACGCCGCGCCCTTGAGGTGGGCATTCGCTGTTTTAATGTGGAGTCTCGGTCTGAACTGGAAGTACTCAATCGCGTTGCGTTGAGTACTGGCACGCGTGCACCGATCTCCTTACGCGTAAATCCAGATATCGATGCATGCACCCATCCGTACATTGCCACGGGGCTCAAACAAAATAAGTTCGGTGTGGACATCGAGACAGCCATCGCGTTATACCAACACGCCGCGCTCTTAAGCGGGATCAGGATAGAGGGAATCGATTGCCATATTGGGTCTCAACTCACCGAACTTACACCCTTTGTCGAGGCATTAACCCGGCTGATAGACTTAGCCGAGCAATTGCGTCGCGATGGCATCCCCATCAAACACCTGGATCTGGGTGGAGGTCTGGGGATCCGTTACCGTGATGAACAACCGCCACTACCGGATGAATACGCCAAACATATCTTAGCCGCGGTCCAAGATAATCCTTGGGAAATCCTGCTGGAACCCGGCAGAGCTATCATTGGCAATGCCGGCATACTGGTTACTCGGATAGAATATTTAAAGCATTCCCAGGTGAGAAACTTTGCGATTGTGGATGCGGCAATGAACGATTTGATGCGCCCTGCGCTTTACCAAGCCTGGCAGGAAATCACCCCCGTAGCGCCTCGTCCCAAGTCCGCTAGAAACCGCTACGACATCGTCGGTCCAGTATGCGAGTCGGCTGATTTTCTGGGTAAAAATCGAGAACTCAATGTGGAAGCGGGGGATCTACTAGCCGTGCGGTCGGCAGGGGCTTATGGGTTTTCCATGGCCAGCAACTACAACACCCGCCCCCGGCCGACAGAGGTCATGGTCGACGGCTCCAAGGCTCATCAGGTACGTGCGCGTGAAACGATTGAACTGCTTATGTTTGGGGAGCAAATGTTGCCTGAGTGAAAACGTCAGCATGAAAATCTTAAGCACGACAAACGTCTAGTACTTTATGCGCGTACACTTTAGTAAGATGCACGGCCTTGGCAATGACTTCGTTGTCATTGACTTGATCCATCAAACACTGAATCTGAGCCAGGATCATATCCGTGCTTTGGCCCATCGAAGGTATGGAATCGGCTGCGACCAAGTGCTTGTCGTGGAGAAGCCTCGGTCAGCGCACACAGCATTTCGCTACCGTATTTATAATGCGGATGGCAATGAAGTGGAGCAATGTGGCAACGGCGCTCGCTGCGTTGCCCGTTTCGTCTATGATAAAGGGTTAGTTGACACAACCCAGATGACGGTGGAAACCGCCGCGGGGGACATTATTCTTGAAATAGAGGCCGATGGTCGGGTTACGGTCAATATGGGTTCACCTATTTTGCGACCAGCCGATATCCCCTTTCAGGCTGAGGCCTATGCGCCGACCTATGCATTGTCAATCAACCAAGAACAAATTGAAATCAGCGCACTCTCCATGGGTAATCCCCACGCCGTATTGCAAGTAAAAAATGTAGATACCGCTGCCGTAGCCAAACTGGGGCCAATCATCGAGTCTCACTCTCGGTTTCCCAAACGCGTTAACGTGGGATTCATGCAAATCATCAATCGCCAGGCGATTCGCCTGCGGGTCTATGAACGCGGAGTGGGCGAAACACTTGCCTGTGGAACAGGCGCCTGTGCCGCCGTGGTAGCCGGTCGGATTCAAGAGCTGCTGGACGAGCGAGTAAGGGTTCATCTCCCGGGAGGCGAGTTGATGATAACCTGGCCAGGTAATGCGTCGCCCGTCATGATGACGGGCTCGGCAACCCATGTCTTTGAAGGTGACATGATGCTATGACTCGCCGCAGCATTCATGATTTAAGCCAATCCGTACTTAATGATGAGCTCGTCGAAGGGTATCTGCGGGAGAATCCCGATTATTTTCTGCGACATCCGCAACTGTTAGCATCGCTCTGCCTAAAGCACGACAGCGGCAAAGCAATTTCACTCATTGAGCGTCAAGTAGCCGTGCTGCGTCAAAAAAACCGCGGTTTAGAACGCAAATTGGTGGAAATCGTGCAGATTGCTCGCGATAATGAGGGACTGAGTGCTTGTCTCCATCGGCTGGCTCTAGCTCTATTCCATGTTCAGAATATCGATGATGTGCTTGTTTTGACCAAGCGCCAGTTGCATTGCGAATTCCCGTCTACCGAGATCGCGCTTCACCTGTTGGGTAAAGCCAAGACAGGAAGCGAGCGATCTGCCAAGGATAGTGGAGAGCAACGTGTTCAGACGTTCGATGAGTTTTTTGAGCCAGGGCGACCGACCTGTGGAATTTTTAATGAACGGCAAAAACGTGTACTGTTTGGAGACAGGAGTGACAAGGTCTACTCAGCAGCAATCATTCCTCTGACAGACAGACGCAGGTTTGGCATTCTTGCGCTGGGTAGCGCAGAAGAAGGAAGATTTGGCCAGAGGATGGATACTCAATTTTTAGATTATCTCGGTGAACTCGTCAGTCGCGCGTTGCGAAACTTCTACCAATAAATGACCTCTCTATCCCAGATGCAAACGTGGGTAACGCGCTTTATCCGGTTCCTAAGGGAAGAAAAACGGTACTCCCCGCATACGGTCAAGAATTATCAGCGTGATTTAACGGGATTTAGCGAATATATAACCCGCTGCGGAGCAAGCAGTTGGTCCGATGTCAATTATCAGCGCATTCAGGCCTATATTGCGTTTCGCCACAAGCTAACGCTGTCTGGACGCACAATACAGCGAGAACTTTGCTCTGTGCGAGCCTTCTATCGGTTTCTCTTGAACGAACGGCAAGTCCCACATAATCCTGCCGAAGGGGTACGCGCGCCGAAATCCGCGAATAAATTACCTTCGATACTGCATGTCGACCAAATCAATCCGCTGTTTGAGGCACACATCGAGAATTCATTGGCGAGACGTGATCTGGCGATCATCGAGTTGGCTTACTCGAGCGGACTGAGACTATCAGAGCTTGTCGCTTTGGAAGTGACGGATATCGATTTGGAACAAGGCCAGGCCAGAGTGCTGGGAAAGGGCAAAAAATCCCGGGAGGTCCCCATTGGCCGACAAGCTTGTCTAGCGCTCAAGAACTGGCTCACCGAGCGTGGTGAGCTGGCGACGGAGGGAGAACAAGCCTTATTTGTTGCGCGGCACGGCAGCCGCTTAAAGGCGCGGTCGATACAAAACCGCATGCGTCTGTGGTCACAACGCCAAGGACTGGGCCAGCATCTGCACCCTCACATGTTACGTCACTCTTTTGCAACCCACTTGCTGGAATCCTCTGGGGACTTACGCGCCGTACAAGAGCTGTTGGGACACGCCAGTATCCGTACAACCCAAATTTATACTCATCTAGATTTTCAGCATCTTGCACAGGTTTACTACGAAGCTCACCCGCGAGCCAAAAAGTAGTAATCGGGCAGGACAATCGATCACAAATCGACAGAAGTTGGCTGAGTTATGGTCGTTCGATTCTGGGTGATTCATTGCCACATTACAATTTCTAACGCCGCGTTCGACACCAAGTGGTTATGGTTAAGGCTACGGTGATAACCGGTTTGCAGCGGGTTTGATCCATTGTGAATATTCTCGGCATCGAACGGCAAAGGGTGTGAGAAAGCAAAACCAGCTCGTCATTGAGAAGATTCGTGTACAATGTCTAGCCTACCAAAATGTTAATAAACTCGTTGTTGTCAACATGATTTTAATGAACTACGGGAAGCATTGGTTTGGAACCACTTAGAGGCACGACGATTTTATCTGTGCGTCGCAAGGGCAAAGTCGTACTAGGCGGTGATGGCCAAGTGACGATGGGAAACACCATCATGAAAGCCAATGCCCGCAAAGTCCGCCGACTCTATGAAGATCGCGTATTGGCGGGCTTTGCCGGGGGGACAGCAGATGCCTTCACTTTATTCGAACGATTCGAGGGCAAATTGGAGAAATATAGCGGTCAGCTGATTCGCGCCGCCGTAGAAATGGCTAAAGATTGGCGCACCGACCGCATGTTGAGGCGTCTGGATGCCTTACTGGCAGTGGCAGATGATACGTCTTCTTTGATCATCTCCGGCACGGGCGATGTTATCGAACCGGAAAACAACCTTATTGCGATTGGCTCGGGTGGGCCCTATGCCCAGGCATGCGCCAGGGCCTTGCTTGAGAATACCGAACTTTCTGCAAGAGAAATCACCGAAAAGGCCTTGAATATCGCTGCCGACATCTGCATTTATACAAATCGGAATCTTTCTATTGAGGAGCTTTAGGATTTCGAGGGAATTTTGTGTGCAAGCTGAGCGGCCTAGTGCCAAAGCCGCTTGCAGATAAGTTTTTAACCTCCAGTATTCTCCTAAGCTGCGGGCATTCGCCAAACCGGAATTTCACTTTTACGATCTACCTCTTTACGAACGCATTTATCGCTAGCCATGCCTGAACTGACTCCCAGAGAAATCGTACAGGAACTTGATAAACACATCATCGGTCAAGACAACGCCAAGCGTGCCGTCGCCATCGCCCTGCGCAACCGCTGGCGACGATTGCAACTTCCAGAGCCGCTGCGCTCGGAAGTCACGCCCAAAAATATTCTGATGATCGGTCCAACGGGTGTGGGCAAAACAGAAATTGCCCGACGCTTAGCCCACCTTGCCGACGCACCCTTTATTAAGGTCGAAGCGACTAAATTTACCGAAGTTGGTTATGTGGGACGGGATGTGGAATCCATCATTCGCGATCTAGTGGACGCTTCTATCAAGATGATTCGCGAAGCCGAGTTAAAGAAAGTACGGCATCGGGCTGAAGACACGGCCGAGGAGCGGGTTCTCGATGCCCTATTGCCCCGCCCTCGCGCCGTTGGTTTTAGTGCTGATCACGAGACTCGGGACGATTCGGCTACTCGGCAAAAATTCCGTAAAAAACTCCGTGAAGGCAATCTGGATGACACTGAGATCGAAGTTGAAGTCTCGGCCACGGCGCTCGGAATCGAAATTATGACACCGCCAGGAATGGAGGAAATGGCGAGTCAACTTCAGCACATGTTTCAGCATCTGGGCACAGGCCGAACACGGCAACGTAAAATGCGCGTCAAGGACGCTATGAAAGTCATCACCGACGAAGAAGCTTATAAGATGGTGAATGAGGAGGACTTGAAAGCTCGAGCAGTGCTCAACGTGGAACAGAACGGTATCGTGTTTCTCGACGAGATCGACAAGGTGGCTAGACGAGGGGAATACACCGGCAGTGATGTATCGCGCGAAGGCGTGCAGCGAGATCTGCTCCCGCTGGTGGAAGGTTGTACGATAAGCACTAAACATGGCATGGTAAAAACCGATCATATCTTGTTTATCGCTTCCGGTGCGTTTCATCTATCGAAGCCTTCCGACCTCATCCCGGAACTCCAGGGACGACTGCCCATCCGAGTGGAATTAGGGGCACTCACGACCGAGGATTTCGTTCGCATTCTCACTGAACCGGACGCTTCACTCACCGAACAGTACTCAGCCTTAATGGCGACAGAAGGACTGACGGTCGCCTTCACCCAGGAAGGCGTGGAACGTATCGCTAAAGTCGCCTTTGACGTCAACGAGCGCACGGAAAACATCGGTGCCCGTCGATTACATACCGTCATGGAGCGTCTATTGGAAGAACTCTCCTACTCCGCACCCGATAAGTCAGGAGAGAAAACAATAATCGATGCAGTCTATGTCGATAAATATCTCGGCGAGCTGGTAAAAAATGAGGATTTAAGCCGTTATATTTTATGACATTAAAGGGGAACAGATCATGGCTCAAGTAAGACCAACCGAAATCAAATTGCATCAGCAATCGAAGATCTTAGAAATCGCCTACGAGGATGGCGCCCGCTTCGAACTGCCCTGCGAATATCTGCGTGTTTATTCGCCTTCAGCCGAAGTGCAAGGTCACGGCCCCGGACAAGAAGTGCTGCAGATCGGCAAAGAAGACGTCAATATTACAGCCGTGGAACCGGTTGGGCACTATGGAGTAAAACTGGTGTTTGATGATGGGCATGACACCGGTATCTATGTTTGGGATTTTCTCTATGAACTCGGCGCCCACCAATCCGAGAAATGGCAGCGCTATCTCGACCGAATGACTGCAGCCGGTTATCAGCGTAAGGTGCAATAACCGCTCTAGACGAAGCCATTGTTAGTCCATCATGTACACTCGATAGGGGCCAACACTTTGCTTGCCTCGTTATGCCATCCAAATTGAGCTCTACAAATGGCCACGGTTTGACGGGGGTAGCGATTCGCTGGTCTTTGCCTCGCGACATCTCGCCACGAGTTTCCGAAGGTTTTCAACCAATCTACCCTAGACGACTGATTAATCACGGCGCTGTAATGAAAGCGGTAGAATAGATCCAGTGAATAAAAAAACCACCCACTTTGGATTTCAACGTGTGCCGGCAGACGACAAGGCCCGTCGGGTCGCGAACGTATTTACATCGGTAGCTCACCGCTATGATATCATGAACGATTTGATGTCATTTGGCATGCACAGGCTCTGGAAACGCTACGCCATTGCCGCCAGTGGCATTAGAGCCGGCCAGAAGATACTTGACCTGGCGGGGGGGACAGGTGATATGGCCGCTTTGATCTTACCTAGGGTAGGCGCAGAGGGGGTTGTCGTGCTTTGCGACATCAACGAGGCCATGTTGAATCACGGCCGCGACCGTCTCACGGATAAAGGTTTGGTCGGCAATATCTATTACGTCCGGGGCAATGCGGAATCACTCCCATTTGAGGAAGACCAGTTTGATTGCATCACGATGGCGTTTGGTCTGCGCAATGTCACCGAGAAGGAGAAGGCTCTTGCCTCCATGCTTCGCTCTCTTAAGCCAGGTGGGCGTTCGGTGGTACTGGAATTTTCTAACCCGCAAGATTGGATAGCTCCAGCCTATGACCTTTACTCTTTCAAGGTATTACCCGTGCTGGGAAAACTGGTGGCTGGAGATTCTGCCAGCTACAGTTATCTCGCCGAATCCATACGCATGCACCCAGATCAAGAAACCCTCAAAGAGATGATGATGTCCGCTGGGTTTGCGCGTTGCGATTACTTTGATCTGAGCGCAGGAATCGTCTCGGTGCATCGAGGTTATAAATTGCAATAATTTATTAAAGATTTTATTACGGCAACTCTCCAGCTTGGTCTATTGGTGACTCGCCAACACGACGACCAATCATTAAGCTGAACCGATTTGCAATAGCCCACCGTAGTCCAAGCCCAGGTCTTCTGGCATCCGATGACGTCAACTATAATGATTGTGCAGATATTCGAGGCGGCATTAACCATTGCATAAACAAAAATACTTGTCGCCATATCAACCTTCTGTACATTAATCAGTAATCCCTATAACCAATTCAACTGATATAGCTCGAATCAGGAAACCAGGGCTAATTCTAACGCTTGATTAGAATCGTGAAGGCGCCGAAAAGCGAGCCTAATTTTAAATTTATTCCGGCATTTTCGCGGGGGTCGGTATCGAGCTATCGCTAAATAGGTGAAAAGTGAACCTGAAAACTCTAGTGGCTTTTTCTCTGGAATCTGCGCTCAATACCTATCTTCGTCTGGCCTCCGGGACGAGTGCCGCTCCGGAACTATTAGCAGGGCGAGTCATCGGTTTTGAGGTGACGGGTTTAAACCTGGCGTTGTTCTGCATGCCCACCGCCGACAAAGTGAATGTGTTCGCAGATTACGAGGGTAAACCCGACGCCGTGATCAAAGGTTCAGTGATCGCTTTCGTATTAATGGGAACCAGCACAAACCCGCAAAACATAATGGCGCAAGGCACCGTGGAAATCAGTGGGGATTTAGATGTAGGCCATGCCTTTTATGATCTCCTGCGAAGCGCTCGGATCGATTGGGAGGAACTACTCGCTGGCGCAATCGGCGATATCCCGGCGTACCAGATCGGACGCATCACACGGAACATCGGGGCGTGGGTCAAGCAGACTCAAAGCGCCCTGCGCATGGACGTCACAGAATATCTACAGGAGGAAACTCGAATCGTTCCCACCCGGCTCGAAGTCGAAGCATTTATGGATGAGGTCGATGCGCTGCGAAGTGACCTAGACCGTCTGGTTGTCCGGATGGAACGATTGGCAAATTATCTGGCCGCAGAAAACTCGACCCATAACGTGAAGTAAGCCTCTCTAAAGTATTATCAAGGGTCAGCAACCCTTTTTTGTATGCTCACATTCTCCCAAATTCTGCGCCTCATTCACATCAATATCGTGCTCGTACGCCACGGTCTGGATGAAGTTGTTTTCGCTATTCATTTATTCCGACCCATACGCTTTATCCTCTATTTATTGCCTTGGCATTGGTTACGGCATAGTCAACTATCCCACGCGGTGCGTATTCGCAGAGCCTTAGAGGATTTGGGCCCTATTTTTGTTAAATTTGGGCAGATGTTGTCTACTCGGCGAGATCTCCTGCCCGACGACCTGGCTGACGAACTCGCCAAACTGCAGGATCGCGTTCCACCGTTTCCCGGGATACAAGCGCGGCAGATGGTAGAAAAGGCTTTTGGAAAATCCATTACCGAGATATTCAAGGCCTTTGATGAGGTGCCGATGGCCTCCGCATCCATTGCTCAGGTACATAAAGCCTTGTTAGTGGACGATACCGATGTGGTGGTGAAGGTTCTGCGCCCCGGCATTGAGCGCATCATACGCCGAGATATCAGCTTGCTTCGAGTTATCGCCGAACTCGCTTATCGCTATTGGCCGGATGGTCGTCGTCTGCGACCGAGAGAGATCGTCAGCGAATATGAAAAAACCATCCTGGATGAACTCGACCTGATGCGTGAAGCCGCCAACGCCAGCCAACTACGGCGAAATTTCCTGGACTCGCCAGATTTATATATTCCCGAAATCTACTGGCCCTACACACGCCGCAATATTTTGGTCATGGAACGTATCAGTGGTATTCCGGTCAGCGATATCAGTAGGTTGCGAGCGCATGGCGTCGACATGAAAAAGCTTTCGGCACGTGGCGTGAAAATATTTTTTACCCAGGTGTTTCGGCATAACTTTTTCCATGCGGATATGCATCCAGGAAACATCTTTGTGTCTTATGAGCATCCCCAAGACCCACAATATCTCGCCGTGGATTTTGGCATTGTGGGAACGCTCTCACCCAGCGATCGGCGCTATCTCGCCGCCAATTTCGTAGCTTTTTTCAATCGGGATTACCAACGTGTCGCCGAGTTGCATTTGGAATCCGGGTGGGTGCCCCCGTCTACTCGGGTGGATGAATTCGAATCCGCGATACGCACCGTATGCGAACCAATTTTCCAAAAACCTCTAAACGAAATCTCATTGGGACATTTATTGCTGCGGCTATTTCAGACCGCGCGCCGTTTCAATATGGAGGTCCAACCGCAGTTGGTATTATTGCAGAAAACGCTGCTCAATATCGAAGGGTTGGGGCGTCAACTCGATCCAGAACTAGATCTTTGGGAAACCGCAAAACCCTTTCTGGAGGATTGGATGCAGGAACAGATTGGTATGCGGGCAGCGCTACTGAGATTCAGAAAATCCCTACCGGCAATGGCGGAGAAACTACCTGAATTACCGGATTTGGTTTACGCAGCAATCAATCAAGCCGAAAAGTGGCCATTACGACTCCACACGGAGAGAGCAGAAATTAAAGCCATTCGAGATGAAATAAGACTGGCCAATCGCCGCACTTTATTGGCCATTTTTAGCAGTGCCTTGTTAATAGTGTTAGGTTTTATGCTGCTTAAATGAACCTGGATCATGAGCGGACATAAGGCCTCGCGGCAATCCATATCATGATGGATGTAACTCAGATTCTAGAACCGCTCAATGATGCGCAGCGTGCCGCAGTAACAGCCACAGAAGGCAATGCCCTGGTGCTCGCGGGTGCAGGCAGTGGCAAAACGCGGGTGCTGGTCCACCGCATCGCTTGGGTATGCCGGGTAGAAGGCCTTTCGCCTTATGGCGTCTTAGCGGTAACCTTTACAAATAAAGCCGCCGCGGAGATGCGCGCGCGGGTTGAATCGCTGTTAGGCAACGCGGCCACAGGCATGTGGGTGGGTACATTTCACGGTCTTTCTCACCGATTACTACGCACCCATTGGCAGGATGCAAAGCTTCCCCAGGCTTTTCAGATATTGGATTCAGAGGACCAATACCGCCTCATCCGACGTATTCTCAAGGGACTGGAACTCGATGAATCCCGCTGGCCTCCCCGTCAATCCCAATGGTTTATCAATGCCCGCAAGGACGAATCATTACGAGCAAGGGATCTGCAAGATCAAGCAGATCCGGTCACCCGACAACTGATCCGAATTTACGCGGTTTACGAACAGGCGTGTGAACGAGCGGGCTTGGTAGATTTCGCGGAATTGTTATTGCGCTCGTTGGAACTTTTTAAAAATCATCCTGAACTACTCGCACACTATCGCAACCGATTCGGTCAACTATTAGTCGATGAATTCCAAGATACCAACGCCATTCAATACGACTGGTTAAAACTTTTGGCCTCGGAGCACATCCCAGTATTCGCCGTAGGCGATGACGATCAATCCATTTATGGGTGGCGGGGTGCGCGAGTGGAGAACATTCACCGATTCTGCGAGGATTTTAAGGCAGCAGCAACGTATCGATTAGAGCAGAACTACCGTTCCACGGGCACCATCTTAGCGGTGGCTAATCATCTCATTGAACATAATGCAGGACGTTTGGGTAAGCGGCTCTGGACTCATGACAGCGCAGGCGACCTCGTTCAATTATTTGCCGCCTACAATGAGCAGGATGAAGCCCGATTTATAACCGATCAATTGCGCGGTTGGAAAAAGCAAGGCCGAAATCTCAGTACAGCGGCGGTCTTGTATCGCTCCAACGCGCAGTCCCGGGTCATTGAAGAGGCATTATTTGTCCAGGGCATTCCCTACCGTGTGTATGGCGGATTGCGGTTTTTTGAACGGGCTGAGATTAAAGATGCCTTAGCCTATATACGGCTTGCAACCCATCGCGGTGACGACCCCTCATTCGATCGGATCGTCAATCTACCACCACGCGGAATCGGTCACCGTACTCAAGCCATAATCAGAGAAACAGCACGACATCACCGGTCGACACAGTGGGAAGCCGCCTGCATGTTAACCACAACACCCGGAGATTTGAATGCACGTGCCGCGAAAGCCCTCACACGTTTTATAACGCTGATCACGAGCCTAGCCAAGGCTATGCAAGACGCAGCTTTACCTGATCAAGTCACCCAGGCGATCTTGCTCAGCGGGCTTAAATCACACTACGAGCGTGAAACGGACAACAAGGGTCTGGATCGCATCGAAAATCTCGAAGAGTTAATCAACGCCGCCCGCAGCTTTAATTTTGACCCCAGCCTACATGGCGATATGAACCGGTTGGACGCTTTTTTGTCCCACGCAGCGCTCGAAGCCGGTGAGGGACGCACCGCAACGGGTAATGAGTATGCTCAGCTTATGACGCTACATTCGGCGAAAGGCCTGGAATTTCCGTTCGTTATGCTCGTGGGTTTAGAAGAGGGCCTGTTCCCTCATGCGATGTCGATGCACGAGCCGGGACGCATGGAAGAAGAACGTCGATTGTGCTATGTGGGTATAACACGGGCGCGGGAGCGGCTCATATTGAGCTATGCGGAATCCAGACGTCATTTTGGTTCGATCACCATGAACCCACCTTCCCGATTCATCAGGGAGATTCCCTCACAATACCTTGCGGAAGTGAGGCCACGCATCACTCTGAATCAACCCATTAGCAAAACTCAGGATAGACTCCATATTGCTGCAGAAGAGCATGCGTTAAAACTTGGTCAACGCGTCAAGCACCCAACCTTCGGAGAAGGTATTGTCCTCGCTTATGAGGGAGCGGGGCAACATACACGTGTTCAAATCAGATTTGAGGGTGGTGGAATTAAATGGCTGGTGTTGGAATACGCCATGTTGCAAAAGTTATAATTCTAATATGACTCTGACCCTTTTATAAAAATGAGGCTAGCCTAATCTTAGAGGGGTGGAAGTACTAACTTGCCATACCGGCTAGCAGATTCGCGCGTCTTTCGGCTATTTCTAAGTCCTTCTGCGACCGGCGCATTAATCTCCGTTTAATTAGATTAATAAGCTTGACCGGATATATGCATGAGTATATATATACGAAACCGTAATTATTCGAGTCCCTGTGTATCCTTGGAAGCTCTCGGTCGTAGACTTTGTTGTCCTAAGCAAAACACTAAGCCGCTCACATGGCGTAGGGTGTGATCGTAAGCCACCGAAATGAGTTAACTTTTTTCATGGAAGCTGAGCAATTTTTCAAAGCTCTGAGTGACCTCACTCGCTTGCGTATGCTGGTGATGCTCGTGCGCGAGGGAGAACTGTGCGTGTGTGAATTGACTCATGCGCTCGGCGCAAGTCAGCCAAAGACTTCCCGTCATCTGGCGCAACTGCGGGAAAGCAGTGTGGTGCTGGACCGGCGTCAGGGGCAATGGGTCTACTACCGCATCAATCCAAACTTGCCGACGTGGGCTCGGGAAGTACTCGTGGCAATGGCGGAGGGCATCGTATTACATTCCCCTTTTAAAGAGGATCGCCAGTCGCTAATAGACATGCCCAATCGACCGGAAGGGACCTGTTGTAACTGATCAATCCGAGTACTGGGCAGCCGGTCCAACCAAAGCGGCATTTAGAACGACAGTTCACGCAGCCTTGTAAAAGAAATTCGACCGGCCAAGCGAGCGTAAATTCTAGAACACGCCGCATGCCCTAACTGCTGAGGAAATAGAGAAGATACTGCTCGAACACAACAACGCAAATTACTTGAAGCGCATCAGAACGCGAAGCCTTAACTATGGGGGAGTTAAGAATGGACTGGAAGGTGTTGAGTCTTGTCTTTGGAACCGTCTTTGTCGCGGAGCTAGGCGATAAAACGCAATTGGCCACCCTACTGTTCGCTACCGATAAAGCGGCGAACAAATGGCTTATTTTTGTCGGTGCATCCCTCGCGCTGATTGCAACCTCAGCTATTGGGGTTGTAGCGGGATCAGTCATGGCTAATTTCATCAGTGAACGCGGGTTGCGCCTGAGCGCCGGTGCGCTTTTCATCATCATCGGTGTATGGACCCTGTTGAGATAACGCGATCATGGACAGTAACCAACGCAACTATTTAGTCGTCACCGGTGGCTACTGGGCTTTTACCGTCACCGACGGCGCCATCCGCATGCTGGTAGTGCTGTACTTTGACCTGCTGGGTTATTCACCCTTCGAAGTGGCCATGCTCTTTCTATTCTATGAATTTTTCGGCATCGTCACCAATATGGTGGGCGGTTGGTTGGGGGCACGCATCGGACTCAACCGAACCATGAATATCGGCATGGGATTACAAGTGATAGCGCTATCCATGCTCGCCGTTCCCGAAACCTGGCTATCGGTGCCCTATGTGATGAGCGCGCAAGCGTTGTCAGGTATTGCCAAAGACCTAAACAAGATGTCGGCCAAAGCGAGCGTGAAGACGCTCGTCAAAGGCGGTGGGGAATCGAAACTGTTTCGCTGGGTGGCGGTACTCACGGGCTCCAAAAATGCCCTCAAGGGAGCTGGCTTTTTCGTCGGAGCTGCATTGCTTGAAGCGATTGGATTTCGTGACGCGTTGTTAGTATTGGCTGGAATGCTAACAGCGGTGTTGCTGCTGACCCTGGCATTACTGCCACAAGGCGTTGGCCAGTTGAGCTCGAAGCCCAAATTCACCCAAGTGTTCTCCAACAAACCGGAGATTAACTGGCTGTCGGCCGCTCGGTTCTTCCTATTCGGTTCACGTGATGTGTGGTTCGTTGTGGGATTGCC
>CAVSWL010000027.1:0-91177 GCA_963731655.1 uncultured Gammaproteobacteria bacterium
GGGGTTCTCGCTCAACGACCGGACTAGCTGGTCTATGTCACTGGCCGGCACATTTATAATGCAGGATGAGGTCGATGGGAAAACCGTCCCAGGTTCCAAATCGGACATCGACACGTTGCAATTCGGGGTCACCATACAACTAGCAAGGCGCCTTTTCGTTGAACCCCAAGTGGGCTTTGGTCTTACCGAAGACGCGACGGATTTCTTTGTAGGCGTTAATATACCCTACAGCTTTAAGACTCTAGTTCCCTACGGGTTGTTCTAAAACATTGCGCATCCCTGGATAGCTTACTTCAGCAAATCCGTGATAGCGGCTTCCACATCCTCATCATCGAATTGATTATTGGGATCGTCGCCCGTAAGTCGATATCGCTCTCGATGCTGTCGATCATAGATGATAACGGCGGGAATCCCCATTAAGCCGAACTTCTCGAACGAGTCCAGCAACTTTTCATCCATGTTGTAATTCTCGAAACGGGCTCCGGTTTTGATTAGAAACGGCTTGGCTCGTGCTATCGCGTCGGTATCTGCTCGATCTTCCAAGAGCATCGAAACAAAACGCACATCGTGACGGTAATAGCGGTTGTACAGATCGACCATTTTCGGGAAGCGTTCAATGCATGAGGAACACCACGTAGCCCAGAGATCCACAACGACGATATCGGGAGGATAACTGGCTAAGCGATCACGCCATTGTGAGTAAGTGATGGGCTCAAGCGTAACCGGGCGGAGCTCCTTTCCAGAATCGAGCTCTTCTGAATGACTGGTCGAGAGAATAAAGACCAAAGCGGTAAAAAAGAGTACGCGCGAAATCACAGTTAGTTCTCGTATTTCACGGTGCAACCGTGTGCGCGAGTCTCGGCGATAGCTACCGGTTTGCCATCAAGGGCGGCTTGAATCGCATCCTGCACATAAAACCGGGTGGGTGGCCCCTCAAGATAATGAATTCTGCCGTCTTCAATCATTCTAGCCGGGGAGTTGTACAACAAACCCATATACACCAGTTTGCGTGCATGATCGAAAACAAAATATTCTGGGGTGCGGGTAGCACCTAGCTTTCGCCCAAGTGCTTGGCTTTCATCATACAAATACGCGAAATTGTAGCCCACTTTCTCGGCATGTTTTTTCATGGCTGCCAAACGGTCCGCTTCACGGTGGCTAACACTAAAGCCGACGATCCGCACATCCTGAGCACTGAATTGATTGACCAGTTTTATAAGATCATGATCCATACCACGCACCCACGGGCAATGGTTGGCAAGCGAGACGAGCACGACAACGGATTCCTTGAGCTCTTGTGAGGATAAGGACCGGCCATCGACCGTTGGCAGATCGGTAAACGATGGCATTGGATCCCCAATCTCTATCACAGCGTTATATTTTCCAGCATAGGCCACCGTAAACAACATGGAACCGAGAAAGATGGCGAAGATGTGTATATAGGATTTCATTGATCGATTACTATTGCTTGAGTTGACTTTTTCTTACAGAAATTACGGCAAAACTCCACCTTGGCTGCTTGTGTAGTGCATATCGCGCACAAAATTAGTTTGACTCGCTTAGCCGTTAAAGTTTTTAAGCTTCGCGTAAAACAGCCATCACCGCCCAACCTGTCACACGGTAAGAACGAATGGAATTTGAACCGAGCTACTCTATCCTGCTGCTAGCGCTGGGATTTATGGCGGGCATCATTAATACCTTGGCCGGAGGGGGTTCAAATCTCACTCTGCCGGCTTTGATGGTGATGGGAATGCCCGCGGACATGGCCAATGCCAGTAACCGGGTTGGCATATTTCTTCAGTCACTTTGGGGGTCTAAGGCCTTCTTCCAGCATGGCGAACTGCCACTCGATGATATTAAAGACATCTTCATTCCCTTGTCCATCGGCGGAATTTTCGGCGCCTTGGCCGCCTCCTATGCACCCGTGGTTTATCTTAAACCGGTCTTATTGATCACCATGGTCTCTATGTCCCTTATTATTCTAATCCGTCCCTCGGTGGTGATGCCTAAACCCGGTACCCCTATAAACGCCGTCCGAGAAACCCCATCCTCTTGGTTCTGGCTATTTATCAGTGGATTTTACGGCAGCTTCGTGCAGGCCGGCGTCGGCTTCGTATTGATCATAACCCTTGCCGGTTCACTGCGCTACGACCTGGTGAAATCAAACGCTTTGAAACTACTCTGTACCCTTGGATTTACGACCATTGCTTTGTCGATATTTATTCTGCGCGATCAGGTCGCATGGATTCCTGGATTGATCCTTGCGGCCAGCATGATGGCAGGCGCGCATTATGGGGTTAAACTGGCTATCAAAGCCCAACCCAAGCAGCTCAAATGGTTCCTGTTCATCATGACCGTATGCGGCAGCCTCGCGGCCATGGTAACTTAGAAGCGGTCTGGCTATCCGAATGTGATAAAACAGAGAGCAAGGAGATGGATATCGAAGGGCTGGCTGCTGAGGGAAATACGGTCTACGTCGTCGGTTTCCATTCTTCGAAGCGAACCAAGCTCAAAGAGATAAAACCTTAGCTGAAAAACCGTAAGACATTCTCGGGCAGCCAACACGATTATGAAAGTTGCGGAACACGAAACCCCATTTGCTCTAACCCGTGTCTCGTCTCGGCTTCCTGAATCAAGGCCGCGAACCGCTGCGTAGCCGGTAGGAGCCAGCGGGATTCCGGAATGACGAAGTCATAATGTTCTTCTTTCAGTGGTAGGAATTCGAGGTCGTAGAGTCGCGCTACCGTGTCGATCGCGACCCCCCAGTCGGCACGTCCTTGGGCGATGGCGGTAGCTACGGCGTTGTGCGATTTAGTTTGTACGGCGTATCCAGGCGGTTGCGCGCCATCCAGAAGCTCATCGATCAGCACGCGCGTACCACTGCCGGCATTGCGATTGACCATGATGCAGTCTGGATCTGCCAATGCAGTACTTACTGCGCCCTGAGGCGTAGCGGCTTGGCTGAAACGTGGGTCACCACGGCGGAATACGAAACCCTGCATCCGTCGGTAACCTTGCAACAATCGCAGGCCTTCGCTGAGATAGGGCCGATTGTACTCACCGGTTTCCGGATCCATCAGATGAATACCGGCAAGATCGCATTCTCCCCGGCGCGCCGCCGCCAAACCGCCTTGGCTGCCCACATGCATCGACTTGGTCGTGAGGCCTTCGGCCTGCAGGCGTTGCAATAAGTATTCAAGACCAACGCAGTGCGAACCGATGGTAACCAGGTTCGCGGGAGCCAAACGCCTCGATAGCAATTGCACGGTCACCGGCGTACCTGCGGCGAGTTGCTCGGATTGGGCCTCGATGCGGATAAAACCATCGGCATGACTAAAGGAGGTGACGGCGCCCGAAGTCTTGCCGATCGGATACGCGGCATAGCCATGGTCGGTACGCATCAAACCGACCATCAGGTATTCGGTTCGCCCGGATTCGGAGCTGACTCGCATAGGGAGTTCAGCCTGAACCCACTCGTGGGCTTCCTCGGGCATGCCGGCCATCAACCGTAACATCGGCGCGACAAATTGGTGGAAAGTGAATATGGCCGAGGTCGGGAAACCGGGTAAGATCACTACGGGCTTGGTTCCCGTGACCGCCAAGCACAGCGGCTTACCGGGCTTGATGGCGACACCGTGCACCACAATGCCCGGATCGGACAGGGCATTCACCACCTCGTAGCAAATGTCCCCTACACCTTTGGATGTGCCACCTGACAGGATCACCGCATCGTATTCCAGAGCTTGGCTAAGCCGTTCGTGCTGCTCTGCCCTGTCGTCGGTTACCGCACCGAGACGTACCGCTTCGCATCCGAGTTCTTCCACCGCCGCGGCGACAATCGCATTGTTGGAATCGTAGACTCCTCCCGTTCTCGGCGGCTGACCCGGCTGCACCAGCTCATCACCGGTGGAAATCACGGCGACGCGGGGCCGGCAATAGACCGGAACCTCGGCCAGACCGACAGCGGCCAGTAAACCAATCTCGCGCGAGGTCAGCACTTGTCCCACGCGCAGTACGGTTTCACCACGGCCGATATCGGTGCCCGCGAAGCTAATAAAACTGCCGGCGGGCACTGCCTTGCTGATCTGCACCCGCTGTTGGTCGTCCTGGTCAACCAACTCGGTATGCTCCACCAGCACCACGGCATCGGCGCCACGCGGTATCATGCCACCGGTTGCAATGACTGTGGCATGGTCCGCTGTGACCGTAACCGCCGGCGCATGCCCCGGCGTAATCACCTCAGCGGTGAGTTGCAATCGCCGCGGCGAACTTTCCCGCGCACCCACCGTATCCTCTGCGCGCAGCGCGAAACCATCCACATTGGCCCGGTCAAAACCCGGCACGTCCACCGGCGATTCGATGTTTTTTGCCACTACCCGGCCTAATGCCTGACCAAGCAGGATTGATTCAACACCGAGTGGTTTCGGCTGCAAAGCTTCGCGGAACAGCCGTAATGCTTCCTCGGCAGTCTTTACTTTCAGAAACTGCCGTTGGCTGGCCGCAGAGCGTTTCGCCATGAGGGATTTTGCATCAACCATGCGTTATCTCCATGTGCTGTTAGTCGTATTCATCGTACAGATACACGTCTATCAAGCTATCCTGCGCGTAACCTTCACTCTGCTCCGGCACCAACAAAAAACCGTCCGCCTGAACTGCGGTGTTCAAGATGCGGCCTTCTGCTATAGCGATCGGTTCTGCTTTGTCACCGTCTACGGTAACCCTCGCCAACTCCAAACGCCCAATACTCGAGGAAATCTTACGGGTCAGTGTCATTCGACGCCGACGGTACGGTAAAGCAGCGAGTTTGCCGCTTAGCCGGCGCAACAACGGCGCAACGACGATATCGTAGGCACATAAGCAGGCAAGCGGAGAACCTGGTAACAACGTCACCGGTACGGACTTAACTCTACCGAGCACTAGGCCAGTGCCGGGATGAATGGCGACGCCATCGATATCGATCTCGCCAATGCTGTTTAACGCTCGAAGCGACGCGTCGTGTTCCTCGTACCCGGTGCCACCCGCCACTAGAATCAAATCCGCATTCGCTCGCAGCAATTCATGGACTATACCGCCTTCATCTCCGGTCTCACACATTTCGCTCAGGACACCTCCATCCCGCCCAATGAGCGCTTGCAACATGGGCTTGACGGTATCAACACCCGAGTGATTCGCCAGAACGAGCCGGATCCGTGGTCGGGACTGCACACTGATCTCACGCACACCAGCCAGCGCCAACAGCGCTAGATCCTGTGGACGCAGTCTCCTGCCAGCCGTAAACAGTACAGTACCCGCACGAGATTCCTCTCCGCGATCAGCGACTCCCTCACCGGGAGCCAGACTACTCATCACCTCTAGAAATCGATCTTGTAACTCGGCGCAGTTCCGCGGGCAACACGGCATCCGCACCGGTTGGAAGTGGATCACCACAGGAAATGCAAACCGCGTAACCTCGCTTGATTGACCCAGCCGTGGACTGCAACCGTAGTGGCAAGGGATTATAGTCGCTGGCTCCTACGGTTTCGGCGGCCTTGAGTGCATAGCCATCGCGCGCACTACGAACTTCGGCCGGGATATCGGCTGACGCAATGTATTCCTGTGCGATCACACGGCCCGCCGCGGCATTGAGCGGCACAAGTTCCGCCTGGCGCGATAGCGGCCAACGTGCTATCCAGCTCAGTGCTTCTTCGGGACGGCGGGGTTCAAATACTCGCAACTTCATTCAAATGATTGAGAAAGACAGGGAAGAATAAAAGCCTTATCCCCGAAATTCAACGATTACAGAAACGGCGACGAGATCATCGGGGCGAGTGCCGTGCGGTTCTTCGCAAGCATTATAGCGGAAAACTGCGTCCGGATTAGCGGTACACTCAAACCCCAGAAAACACGTTACAGACGATAGTCCACACCTTGCCTTAAATGTTAAGAACCGATTGGAATTCGAAGCTTCACTAGTTGGCAACGTAAATTGACAATGCAGCCTTCTTTCGGTACTTTGCCATTGATTCGGGTTCTCAGACCGCGACTCGGAGTGAGGGAAAATCACGGGGAGTTTTTCATGTGCGAACTTCTGGGTATGAGTGCGAATGTCCCCACCGACATATGCTTCAGCTTCACTGGGCTGATGCAACGTGGGGGCCGCACCGGATATCATCGCGATGGGTGGGGAATCGCGTTCTATGAGGGGGGAGGTTGCCGTACGTTCCACGATACGCACCCCAGTGCAGAATCTGAAATCGCACAACTCATCCGCCATTATTCAATTAAAAGCTATATCGTCGTCAGCCACATTCGCAAAGCCAATCGCGGCCGCGTCTGCTTGGCAAATACCCATCCCTTTGTGCGTGAGCTATGGGGTCGATATTGGACTTTCGCCCATAACGGTCAATTGAAAGGGAATAAAAAAATACGCTCTCGATTTCTATAGGCCAGTCGGAACTACCGACAGTGAATATGCCTTCTGTTGGTTATTGGATCAGATTCGAAAGTCCTTTCCCGAACCCCCCTCGCCGGCCATTCCCAGCTTTGGCGACTGATCCAATCCATCTGCGAAGGATTAAATACCCTAGGGTGTATTCAACATGCTATTGAGCGATTCGCGTTACCTCTATGCCTTTCGCAGTACACACCTTTCCTGGAAAACCCGACGGTCTCCCTTCGGGCCTGCACGCTTATCCGATATTGATTTTACAGTTGATTTCAGTGCGGAGACTACCCCAAATGATATCGTGACCATCATTGCCACAAAGCCGCTCACCGATAATGAACAGTGGGAACACTGCCCTTTAAATCGATTAGAGGTATTTCACGATGGGTTACCGGTTTACTGTTGTGACCAACAAGAGCCTCGAGTCAGATCTACTCTGGAGGAGGTTGGCACCAGAGCTAGGAAAAGGGCATCGTAGCGTCTGTTTTCTCACTCCGTATGGAAGGAATAGACCAGAAAGATCAGAGGAATTGACATACCAGGCTTTCCAAAAATTTTCTCAGTGGAATCGATCAAGGAAGAAGACAGGCAATGCTTCCGCCGACTTCTGTTCAGCGTTGTATCAACACGCCGGTTTCAGACCGGCAATGGCAAACCCAACGACTCAGCTAAAGATTACCCGAGGTGGATGTTATCAGGAAAGAGAAAGCTAAGGTGTCTTTCGTAAATCAATCCTTGCCATGCCGAGCTCAAATTAATTCTAGTTGTTTTTTCATGAATCATGAATAAGGAATACCTTCAGATCGGCGAAAGGATGGCGACTGCCTTGGGAAACCCGACGATTTGCGGCCTCTACCTCCCCGCGCCGGTTCCCGACGAGACCTTTCGGGACGAATTCGGGTTCGTGTTTCAATCCGACGGTAGCGTCGGCCCGTTCTACGTCAGCATGGGCGACATACTGCAGACTTTATGGATGCGCTTTCCGCAGCCGCAAGACTACCGGGGAAACGCGCAGGACCTGTTACAAGGCTTTCTGGAACAGGATCTGGCGGCACGCGCGTTGGCGGTGGGTGCCTATAATGCCTTGAGTGCCACGCTATTCCGGGCCTCAGGTTATACACCGCCCAATCGCGCACCCGAATCCGGCCTCAATGAAGCACCACCAGGATCACGGGTGGGCATGGTGGGTTACTTTTGCCCACTCGTGGATAAACTGACCGAGCAAGGTTGCGAGGTCCTGATTCTCGAACAGTGCCCAGAACGCGTCACACCGCGAGTCGATGTCTCAGTCACCCGCGAACCGCGTGACCTACAGGATTGCAAATGGGTACTGTGTACCGCCTCCACATTGATCAACGACACTCTGGGGGAATTGCTAGCGGCGGTCTCCGCTGATACACGGTTCGAACTCATCGGTCCCAGCGGCAGCGGCTTACCCGACCCCTTATTCGCCCGCGGCGTGGCCTCGGTGGGCGGTATCAGCTTTGCCGACAATCGATGCCTGCTCGAACACCTCAATCGGGGTGAATCGTGGGGCCGTGCGGGTCGCAAGTATCAACTGAGTGCAGCGAGCTATCCTGGGATTGACCATCTGGAAGAGCAGGCGCGTGCTGCACTCGAGTAAATCTGGCGCGGATACCGGTTAATCGCAACGCAACCAGGACCGTGTCCGCGTGTTCCGGGGTTAGCCGAACCCGACACGCTGCGGCAAAAACTTTGTTTTGATCGAGATGGAGTTGCTCGATAGCGACGTGGCCATTCAAGCTGGTTAGCGCGGCTCGAATCGTTCGTCTGATCGAGCCCTGAGGCGAATCGGCGAAATACAGGTATCCCTGGTCTGTGTCGAAAAACACCTGCCGGCTATTCAGATGATAGAAGACTTCATTGGTATTCTGGATCTGCGCGATCTCACGCTCCAGCCGTCCGCAAGCCAGAACAATATCTTCGCTGACAGGGCCTACCCCACCGGGCATTTCAATTTGAATCCAAGCTAACGAACACAGAGCGTTAACGGCGGAATCTTCAGACTAGAAGACGGTCGCGGTCTTACTAAGATCGACGAAGGCTTCCATAAGCTGTTCGGGGTGTTGCATCAGCTTGTCCTTCCATTCTCCCAGATGGCGGCGGGTTTGAATCAGCCCGCGGATCGCGCCCACATGCCGGGTATTGCCAATGGTAATGGCACCGATAAGGGTATCGGCTTCGAAGCATAGACGCGTGTAGAGAAAATGTTCTTCATCAATGGATTCCACGGTGTCCTCACCTTCCCGGCCCTTCCAAAGCCCAAAGGTATAAGAGATGAGTCCGACTGTGTCGAGCACATTCATGCCAAGACTGCCTCGATAGTCTACTTTCTTACCGGCCATATTTAAGCCGGCCACTCGGCCGTGCTCGGTAGCCGTAGGTTGGAGGGCATGAACGATCCATTCCCCGGTAGAGAAGTCACGGCCCTGAGCAACGTCCCCGGCCGCATAGATGCAGGGCACCGATGTCTGCATGTGATCATCGATGACAATGCCATCATCGATCTCGGCGCCGGTCCCTTCTAGGAAGGACACATTTGGACGCACACCAGTGGCGAGAATAATCAGGTCGGCATCAAGAGTCTGATTATCCATGACCAGGCTTGGCCCTGGATCAATACGCTCGCTGCGCCCCTTCGTGATGACATTAACGCCCTTAATCTCCAGCCAGCGCTGCAGCATCTTACTACCTACGGGAGTCATCATAGATCGTAGAATCTGACCTGACCGACCGGCGATGATCGAGAGATCCACTCCAGCCTCCACCAAGGGTTTCATGATGACGCCGGCAACAAAGCCCGCGCCCATAATCACCACCTTAGCCCCAGGCTTGATGTTGCTGGCGATGATGCGTGCATCATCCAGCGTCCAACACGTGATACAGCCTTCAAGATCGGTACCGGGAATGGGGGGCAGCGTCGGCGAAGAGCCGGTAGCCACCAGAAGCCGATCATAATCGAGTGTGACGCCGTCATCCAGTTCGACGGTTCCACCGTCTTTTTCAGCGCGAACTTTAAGCGCCTTGTTGTTAAGGTAACGAATCCGCAACGTGTCGAAATGACCGAAGGTTTTACGCTGCTGAGCGCCCTCTTCATCGATACGTCCCGAAAGAATATAGGGGACCGCCATGCGGGCATAAGGCTCGCCCGGTTCACCGCTGACGAGGGTGATCTCACCGTTCGGGTCTTCTTGCCGCAACGCCTCGGCCGCTCTGACGCCCGCGGGGCCGGCGCCGATAATGACGTATTTCATTCTTAGAATCTCCCTACAGCCATGTCATAATAAAACACAATATCTAAACTAATATCATTCTTTGTTGCTTTACTTCGATCGGTGCAGCGTAGTGCCCGTACGCAAATTCAACCTCCACCCCGCCGGTAGTAGAGCTCGAACCGCGCCATATGGCGACTAAGCTCCTCAGGCGAGTAACCTTCGAACAGGAAATCGACCCGATGACGCACAAGCCTGAGTAAGCCGATGGTGCGATCTGGGAGCTTTTGGAGCTCAATGCGCCAGTAACGGTCAGGTTCACGATGCTCTATCCGTTCACCCACGATCTCATAAGTGGCAAAGTCGACAGCAGCGGGGAGCGATCGCAGAAACTCCTCCCGCGTGATGGCCATATCCCAGCTCACGGTGAACCGGGCCGTTGTGTGGTTAGCCACCCGCGACGGGAGGCCAGATGGCCAGTACGTCTCCTTCGCTCAACTCGTGAGCTTCGCGCGCCGCCGGCGGCACAAAATGGCCGTTGAGCAATACTAAGTGAACCGCCTTCCTCGGCAGGTGGTGCTGTTCAATGAGTTTCCCCACCGTCATGTCCTCCGGTACGTTGAGTACAAGCTCGTTCGTACCGCGCGCCTCATCCGGTAGGTAATCCGAGAGTGTGGCATAAAGCTTTAACTTGATATTCATCTTTCGCGGGTATGCAATCTATCGACGATAAGCCTCTCCCGGTGGTGTTGCGCCAAACGCTACCGCACCTGCGAGAGAAGCTTGCATGATGAGCGTTGGATCGCGAAGCAGGTGATCCTTCCACTCGCCCAGGTGTTTTTTAGTCTGGATGAGCCCGCGCAACACACCGACATTCGCCGTGTGCCCGACACTGGTAGCTCCGATCAGAACGTCATCCTTGAACTGCAAGCTGAGATAGCGATAGTTTTGTTCATCCACCAGTTCAGCCGACTCGCCATCGATCACGCCCCACCACTTACCAAACGAGGATGAAATTAACCCGAGTGTGTCGAGCACGTTAAAGCTCAGACTTCCTACACAGTGTGTTGCCTTGCCGGCCATATTGAGACCCGCCACGCGCCCCTGCTCTACCGCATCTGGCTGGATGGCATTAATGGTACGCTCCCCTGTGCTAAAGTCGAAGGCCTCGGCCACATCCCCAGCCGCATAGACCCCAGGTACGTTGGTCTCAAGTCGTTCGTCCACCAACACACCCTTCTCGGTAGCAATTCCACTCCCAGCCAGAAAAACAATATTGGGCTGCACACCGGCGGCGCAGATCACCAGATCGGCTGGCAGGTCGTCACCGCTATCCAGCTCAACAAACACCGAGCCTGCACGTTTCATATCCGGAGTAATCGACCGCACGCGTCGCTCGGTGTGAACTTGGATACCCTTTTTTTGACACCATTTCTTAATCAAGCCACCGGCCACGGGCGTCATCATACGCGGCACCATGCGGTCTCCCGCCTCAACCACCGTTAGACGTACGCCCCGGTTCACCAAGGCTTGCAGGATAATGCAGCCAATGAAACCGGCCCCGATCTGGACCACACGCGATCTTGGTTTGGCGAGTGGAGCAATCTTGCGGGCATCCTCTAAAGTCCAGCACGTTTGCACGCAGGCTGCATCGATGCCGGAGATGGGTGGCTTCGTTGGTCGCGCACCCGTGGCAATCAACAACCGATCATAGGACAGCACTGCGTCAGTATTCAGCTTAACCTGCTGTGCTTTTGTATCGACGCTCTCGGCATGCGCCGTCATCAGATTGATACGTAGACGATCAAAATGTCCGGCGTCTTTGCGCAGATAAGTGCCATCTTCTTGAATATCGTCTTGAAGTAGATAGGGGAGCGCCATGCGCGCATAGGGTGGTTCCAACTCATCACCAATCATTGTGATTTCTGCTTCGGGATCCGTTTTGCGGATCGCCTCTGCAGCCACAACTCCCGCCGGACCATTGCCCAAGATGACATGCCTCATGCTTCAGTCCCAGTGTTGAATAACAAAGACGCAACGGTATGGAGAGTCAGAGAAACAACTCTCCATACCGACACGGTTAGATAGGCGGCTTAGAGTCCGAGTCGCTCCAGCGTCTCGGTGGTAGGGACCCCCTCGGGCGTCCATCCGCGGATCTGGTAGTACTCCGGCAACATCTTCGGCAGGCCGTTCACCAAGCCCTTGGCCGGTCCTGTCTTGGCCGGTTCATTGAGCAGGCGCGGCGGCAGGGTGTCGTCCTTGGCGGTGAATCCCGCTGCCAGATTGAACTGACGTTCCATATTCCAGATACGCTCGCCCATCAGGTTAAGCTTGTCCAAGGACCAATCGCCCTCGCAGGCGGCTTGGAGCTGAGGCTGGACGTCCGCCAGCGTCCAAGCAAAGGACGTAAAGACGCAGATGCCGGCTGAATCGAACACCGCGGTGGCATCCTGAAAAGCCTTTACCAACTCCGGCTTCCCATCGGTGGTCAACGGATCGGTCTTTACCGGAATGCCCAGCACTTCGGAAGCTACGGTGTAGCTGCGCAAATGGCAGGCACCGCGGTTAGATGTCGCATAGGTGAGGCCCATACCCTGAATACCGCGGGAATCATAAGCCGGAAACTCTTGGCCCTTAACCGACATAGACAGCTCGGGATAACCATACTTCTCGCACATGCGCTTGGAACCCAGGCCGAGGATTTTGCCGAAGCCTTCTCCGCGAGCGGTCATTTCGGCAAATTTCGTAACTGCCATCGCCGAGCCAAATGGGGTCTTCATTCCGACGTCCGATTCTGTAATCACTCCCATTTCGTATAACTCCATAGCCGCACCCACCGTTGCGCCGAAGGAGATGGGGTCCATACCATCTTCATTACAGATCATGTTCGCGTACTGTAAGGCTTCCAGGTCATCCACCCCATTGGCCGAACCTAAGGCCCAGGCTGCCTCATATTCCAAGCCGCCCGAAGCGCCCCAGTATTCCGGTTTAGTAGCGACGCTAAAATGCTTTTCGTCGAGCTTAGAAATCCGCCCACAGGCAATCGTGCAACCGAAACACGCTTGATTGGTAACCAAGTGGGACTTGCCGTCACTCGGGCGTTTTTCGTGCATGGCCTCACCGGAGATCTTGGACGCTCCCTCGAATTGCACATCGCGATGATTGTTTGTCGGGAGGGCTCCCATCTCATTGATCACATTCATCAGCACTTGAGTGCCGTATTTCGGCAGACCTTGGCCCGTTACCGCATTTTCCGCCAAGATCTTTTTCTTTTCGAAGGTGACTTTCATGAATTCCTTGGGATTGGCGATTCCCGTCGTTCCCTTGGTGCCGCGCACGGCGATCGCCTTAAGATTCTTTGACCCCATGACCGCACCCACACCAGAGCGCCCGGCGGCGCGGTGCAGATCGTTAACGATGCAGGCGAACATCACCTGATTTTCACCGGCACGCCCAATGCTGGAGACTCGAACCAGAGGATCCTGGTGTTGTTGCTTGATTGTCTCCTCGGTGTGCCAGACGCTGGTGCCCCAGAGGTGGCTAGCGTCGCGTAATTCGGCTTGCTCATTCTGAATCCATAGATACACCGGTTTCGGTGATTTGCCCTCGAAGATCACCATATCCCAGCCGGCCATCCTCAACTCGGCACCAAAGTAACCGCCGGAATTAGAACAAGCGATCGCACCGGTGAGTGCCCCTTTGGTAATCACCGAGTAGCGCCCACCGGTGGAAGCCATGGTGCCGGTGAGGGGGCCGGTGGCCCAGATCATTTTGTTGTCGGGTGAAAACGGATCGACCTTCGGGTCGATTTCAGCAACGAGGTACTTGGTAGCCAGACCGCGCTGGCCCAAATATTCCTGCGCCCACTCCATATTGAGCGGCTCCGGGGTGCAGGTACCTTGCGTCAGATTGACGCGCAAAACGTTACGGGCCCATGCCATGATGTCTCCTCCTAATTTTCTGAGAGTTTACGCCGCCGGCTGTTTGCCAAGCTTATCCGCCCATTGGCGCATACGATCCAGCCCGGTCCAATCGGCATCGATATAGGTAATGGCACCGGTAGGACAAGCCTCGGCGCAAGCTGGCTGGCCGCCGCAGAGATCGCACTTCTGCACCTTGCCGATATCGGCGACATAGTTGATGGTGCCGAAAGGGCAAGCGATCGTGCAAACCTTGCAGCCCACACAGACATCTTCGAGCACGATCTTGGCGCCGGTAACAGAGTCAAGTCGGATGGCTTCAACGGGACAGGCATGCAGACACCAGGCTTCATCACACTGGGTGCACGTATAAGGAACTTTGCGTCCACTCTCATGAAACTCGAAAACCTTGATTCGCGATTTCGAGTTATTAAAAATGCCGTAATTCTCGAATGAACAGGCCATCTCGCACTGCAAACAGCCGGTGCATTTATTCGGGTCGATATGCAGCGATTTCTGCATTTTGATCTCCTCAATGTCTGGATTCAATACCGCCGCCACCGCGGTGTACTAGGTCGGGAAATCGCTCAGGCAAAAACAAGCCACTTAGCTGCACTTGCCTCTTCGACGCGCCTCGACAAAGACGCGCCAATCATCCCTGTTTTCCCTAGGCTTGTATTCTCCTATAAGGCTCATGGCTTGCAATCTGCTCTTGCAATTTCAGCCGGCAGTACCGCCATTTGCCGTTTGTATGGAGCAATACATATGCCAGTGAATAATATATTTGATTTTCAAAAAGAAATCGAGTTCAACGCACTATCCAATACCGTCTCTGTTTCAGTATTGCAACACCTGTGTAACATGTCATTATTATAGACAATAATGTGTACAACCAGTCCGTCCTACGGGCCGTGAGCGACGCTGGAAGCGCGACAAATGCGTCTAGATACGGCTTTCCCCCTCGCTCTGATCTTCCAACTGTGTTGACAGAACGATCGGTATCGGATTCTACGTCAGCCGCATAGGCATGTCTTGACCTTTACTGCACATACCAGAGTTAGAGGCCTCCTACTAATTCGCGGCAAGGCGCCGTAAATTTGCCGAGAGTTGTTCCGCGCCGCATTCTAACTGGGCTTGTGGCGGTTGCATGGACATCGAAAATAGTGCATGCTTTCCGGAAATTTGGCAACATTCTGCGAAGGAATGCAAAACATGCAGGATTTCAGTCACGCCTTCAAGCTAGCTTTCCAATTAGTCCTCACGGCCGATTCAGACCTGCTTGAGATCGTAGCTCTCTCCCTCAAGGTCAGCCTTTCGGCCGTGGCCGTTGCCTGCTTCATCGGCCTACCCCTAGGCGCCGCCCTCGGAATAAGCCGTTTCCGCGGTCGCGCAATTCTACTCGTTGCACTCAATGCGCTGATGGGGCTGCCACCCGTCGTAGTTGGTCTCTTGATTTATCTGTTGCTTTCCAATGCCGGGCCTCTGGGCGGGCTACGGCTGCTTTACACCCCAACCGCAATGATTATTGCGCAGGCTGTACTGATCACACCCATCGTCGCCGCACTTTCACGAGAGGTTGTGGAGCAACTGCACGACGAGTATGCCGAACAGTTCCGTTCGCTGTGTGTCCCCCCCTCCACCGCGGTGATTGCCCTGCTTTGGGACGCCCGGTACAGCCTGTTGACCGTAGCCCTGGCCGGATTCGGGCGTGCCGTAGCCGAGGTTGGTGCGGTGATTATCGTCGGTGGCAACATCGACCACCTCACCCGTGTCATGACTACAGCCATCGCATTGGAGACATCGAAGGGCGACCTCTCTCTGGCACTCGCCCTCGGTATAGTACTGATCACCCTCGCCGTCACGGTTAACGCGGTGGTGATGAGTTTACGTCTGACGGCGACGAGGTACGCCTATGCTTAATACCGTCACAGCGGCGAAACAATCCTACATACCGGAACCGACAGACGGGATACCGTCGGTTCTGGGAGCGGTTCACGGCCTGGAATATCGGGTCAATGGGAAGTCGCTTATCAACGGGATCGACCTCACTATTCCGGCGGGGACCTTAACCGTAGTGATGGGCGCAAACGGAGCCGGCAAGAGCTTGCTATTGCGGTTGCTGCATGGACTGCTCACACCCACCTCGGGGCAAGTCCTCTGGGGAGGTCAACGGATGAATGAAGACTTGCGCCGGCGCCAAGCGATGGTATTGCAGCGGCCGGTGCTACTGCGTCGTTCGGTGGCAGCTAACATCCGCTTTGTACTCAAGCTGCGTAAAGGAGTCGTGCGCGAGCGAACCGCAGAGATACTGCACGAGGTGGGGCTAGCAGCACTTGCCGGACAACCGGCTCGGCGGTTGTCCGGCGGTGAGCAGCAACGCCTGAGTCTCGCCCGCGCCCTGGTGCTGGAACCCGAGGTTTTATTTTTAGACGAACCTACGGCCAGCTTGGATCCTGCTTCCACCGCGGCAATCGAAGCGATCGTAAGGAAGGCTCATGATCGCGGAACCAAGATCATCTTCGTCACCCACGACCTCGGCCAGGCGCGGCGTCTGGCGGATGATATTGTGTTTCTCGACCACGGTCGACTCACCGAGCATACCCCGGCCAACCAGTTCTTTACCAACCCGGATTCGCGTGCAGCACGCGAGTATGTCGCTGGCCGCTTGGTCCTGCGGCAGTCACCTCTATACTCAACTTCGCCATAAACTGTGAATTCCCGCACGGTGCCTTTTTCCACTAACGACAGAGTATGCTGACACGCTTTGAGCCCAACCATGACGCATCGCGCCGCCCTGCTTTTAGACAGAATAGCTGCAATAGCGATTCACAGCTTATGGCGGATCATGAGTATAAATAATGCCTCAATAATAAAGGAGAAAACAATGCTAAAACGAGTTTCAGCCAAGCTTGCATTACTGATTTGTCTTGCCAGCATAATGTGTGCAGCAACATCCTGGGCTGGCGGCAAGTCCATTCTCGTTCAGTCTACGACATCTACAGCCAACTCCGGGCTGTACGATTACATTCTGCCCCTGTTCACTAAAAAGTCGGGCATACAGGTGAACGTGGTTGCCGTGGGTACCGGTCAGGCCATTAAAAATGCGCAGAATGGTGATGGCGATGTGCTGCTGGTGCATGCAAAATCGGCCGAGGAAAAGTTTGTCGCCGAAGGCTACGGCGTAAAGCGATTTGATTTGATGTATAACGATTTCATCATCGTGGGCCCGTCAACAGATCCTGCCGGAATCAGTGGAATGCGAAGCGCAACGGCGGCACTAAAGAAGATCGCGAAAACTAAGGCCACATTTGCCTCCCGAGGCGACAATTCCGGCACGCATAAAAAAGAAAAGAGTTTGTGGCAGGCGGCTGGAATCGACCCATCGGCGGGAAGCGGCAAGTGGTACCGCGAAACCGGATCCGGTATGGGAGCCACCCTCAATGCCGCCGCCGGTATGGAAGCCTACACCCTGACGGATCGCGCCACCTGGATCAGTTTCAAAAACAAAGGGGACCTAAAGATCGAGGTTGAAGGGGACAAGAACCTGTTCAATCAATACGGTATCATGCTAGTGAACCCGAAAAAGTACCCGCACGTCAAGGTGGCCGAGGGTCAAGCCTTTATCGATTGGATGCTCAGTAAAGAGGGCCAGTCCGCCATCGCCAGCTACAAGCTCGGCGGCCAACAGTTATTTTTCCCCAACGCCAGCCAATGAGCGTTTACCGGCCAAGATGGGAGAAATGGAATATTGCTCCTATTCAACGGCCATTGAAATGGATTTGTCCAAAGCCACCGATGTCGTAACCCTGCAAATCATCGGCTTTCTTGGTAAAGGCTTCCGTACCGCAAAACTGTACGAAACATTGCATCGGTGGTTCGAACCAAGCACGACGATCAACCAGCAGGTCGTAACGTTCACGTAAAATCGGTACGAAAGTGAGGCGAAATTGGCGCGCTACACTGAGCAGACCGAATGCCGCATCCGCCTGGCCTTCCAACACGGCTAAGGCGGCGTCGGTTTCCGTACGTGCCGACAGGGTGAACAAGACATCGGTGGTCTGCAAACCCTCCTGGGCGAGCAGATTTTCCAATAACATCTGGCTACCAGCGCCGATTTGACGCGGTACCACGCGCCGTCCTTTTAGATCCTTGATTCCGCGAATACTCGGGCTGCGGTCCATTGCGGTAATCAAACCCCGCTCGCGCCACGCAAATTCCGCCAATACCACGGGCGCATCGGCAAAGCGAGCCTGCACAGCCGATTCGTTCCAACTGTGCGTTTCCGGCTCGAACAGGTGTAACCCACTGGCAATACCTTCAGCCTTTACGAAACGCTCTAAGCCGTCGACACTGCCATCGAAAAAGGTTGCGATACCCGCACCCGATTCCCGCAATGCCCAATCAAGCAACGGATCGTGGCTTCCTAGCAAGACATTTGGACGGGCGACTACGGACGACTCAGGATCGATTCCAGCACTCTTGCTAGCGACCCAGGCATCTACGGCGGCGCGGGGAAACAGCAGCTTCCCCGTCGCCCGTGAGCACGGGACTTCACCCGCAGCGACAAGATCATAAACCTTGCGCTCCTTTATCCTTAACAACGCGGCGAGTTCCCTCGTAGTTAGGTATTCATTCGATAGTTGGGACATTAATCAAACCGGGAAGGAATTGAACGCGACTTTGAAGGGAGAATAGTCACAGGAATACGCAACGAGTGCAATAACTCTTTCGATGTATCTGGAGGAGGGAATCTGGGTGTGTAATTCTTTCGCGGACAGAGGCGCTGATTACCTGAAGAACAATGCCTGCTCGCAGTAGTTAAAACTCGTTACACATAAGCCTGATCATGTAACGATACCGTCGTTCTCACCACGTTACCCTGTCCCAGATATTCCACGGATGAAAAACAGAATTGACGGGCCAAAGCGATACCGCGGCCGTGACTGTCAAAGGCGCGGGCCGGATCGAGCTCGAGATAACTCTCCCAGTTGAATCCATTGCCTTGATCGCGGATGATAAAGCACAGACGATCGGCCTCACGAGTATATTCCAGCACCGCCCAGCGCAAAGCTTGCTCCGGACTGGCGAGACGACGATCAACCTCCTCCTGCCAGGCTCCACTTTCCACGAGTTGACTCTTTTCTTGGTAGCCGATACTTAAATTGCCATGCTCGATAGCGTTAAGCATCAACTCCGACAACCCCATAGCCACTGAGGCCTCATTGGGACAGAGCTTAGCCAACACCGCGGCCAGCAAACGCGCTTCCCGAGGTAACCGAAAACGGAACATGGCTTGGTGAGTCAGACCCAATACCCCCTGCATCTCTACACCCATACGTGCCAGTTCCATGCGATTTTGTCGATCGGCAAGGGCGGCACGTACGATACTTTTCAACGCCAACTCGCTATAGGGTTTAGCAAGGTAGTACCAAGCTCCGGCGGCTAATCCCTCGGCTACTTCGGCCGGAGCACTCGATGCAGTCTGCATGATTACCGGCAAAGACTCGAAACGCGCATCCGCCTTGATGCGTCTTAACACTTCCATGCCGTCCATCTGTGGCATCACCCGGTCGAGAATGACCGCATCGAACCGTTCTGACGTCACTTCCAGCTGTTCCCAAGCTTGCAGGCCGTTACTGGCGAATATCAGTTCAGCGGACATCTCACCCAGGAACTCGGCGATAATCTCCAAGTTAATCGCATCGTCGTCCACTACCAATAGGCAAGCCATCACGCACTCCTTTATCTAATAATATCGTCGATCAAAATTCTACGCTGACAGTTCCGCCAGCAAGCTATCCATAACATCGGCCAAGTCGGCGCCCAGCTTGAATGCAGCATCCTGGCCAGCCCGTGCCGCATCTTCGGTCTCCTTCGCGAGCTCCCACAATCGATGGGCTTGCAGATTGCCGCCCATTCCCTTCAGGCTATGGGCGACGAAGGCCAAGGTATCCAACTCTTTGCTTTGCACGGCTGCCCGCAACTTCGCCGGGCTATCGGCATGATTCGCTTGCACTGTGGCCGACAATTTATCGATGAATGTCTTGCGGCCATTGAAGCGTCGCAATAAAGCAGGCCAATCGATCAATCCATCGGAGATTTTTGCCTGCAGTTCACTTTGCGAAGCTACCGGCCGGTTGTCATCTTGCAACTGCTGCTGGGCCATTTGATCTGCGATCTTACCCGCGGTGATGGAACGGGTTGCCAGGGCGCCCGGCTTCCCTACCTGCCTAAGGATCGCGGCTACCAGTGCATCCAAATTAATGGGCTTGGTGACGCGTTCCACCATACCAGCGGCCAGACAGCGCTCACGTTCCTCCGGCATCGCATGAGCGGTTAAGCCGATTACCGGCAAAGCTGGGGCTAATTCCCGGATGCGCCGGCTGGCCGTATAGCCGTCCATCACCGGCATCTGCACATCCATGAGCACCACATCAAATGCACTTGCATCCCTATTCTGTAGCGCTTCCAGTGCTTGCCGGCCATTTTCAGCAAAGTGAACCTGAGCTCCTTCGTGCTCAAGAATATCCTCTAGGATGAGCCGATTAACCTCCATGTCTTCCGCCGCCAGCACTCGTAGGCCGTCTAAACGCCGCCCGGTCACACCCGGTTGCTCAGCCCGAGGTTTGCTAGCCGGCGCCGTCTCAAGCAAAGGAAGACACAGCGTAAACACGCTGCCCTGGCCCGGCTTGCTTTCCACGCCGATATCCCCGCCCATTAACCGGGCGAGATCGCGACTAATCGCCAGACCCAAACCGCTGCCCCCATATTTACGAGTGGTGGAACTATCGGCCTGTACGAAGGGCCTGAACAGCCGCGTCATCTGCCCTTCGTCCATGCCGATGCCCGTATCAGCCACTCGAAACAACGTGTTTTCAGCCGTGCGAACCACACTCACTGAAACCTTCCCCCGTTCGGTAAATTTGATCGCGTTGGAGAGCAAATTGACCAGGATCTGCTGCAGCCTCAGGGAATCGCCGCTTACCCATTCTGGCAAGCTATTTGACACTTCCTTGCTCAGCTCCAAACCCCTAGCTTCGGCACGCCCAATAACCAAGTCCATGGCTTCATTGACCGTGTCGGCCAGTCGGAACGGCTGGATTCCGAGACTGAGCTTGCCAGCCTCAATCTTGGAGAAATCTAAGATATCGTTGATGACACCGAGAAGGTGGCGGCCAGCCTCGAGGATGCGGGCGCAGGTATCTCGCGTCTTGCGCCCTGTATTTTCACGCATGCCGATCTGTGCTAGTCCCAGCACGGCGCTGAGCGGTGTCCGGATTTCGTGGCTCATGTTGGCCAAAAATTCGCTTCTGACTCGCGCCAGGCGTTCGGCCTCCGCCAACGCTTGCTCCCGTGCAGCTTCCGCCAGCTTAATCTCGGTGATATCCTGTACCGCCCCAATAGCGACGAGCGGATTCCCGCCAACGTCAAAACCTATTTGCGCCTGTTCACGTACCCAGCGAATGTTACCCTCCACGACGACTCGGTATACGATATCGTAGACTTCACCTCGCAGCGCCGCCTTCCAAGCTACCGACACCCGCTCTGAGTCCTCGGGATGAAGCCTAGCAGCGGACAAGCCCGGATTGACGTCTGTCTCCGGGGATACACCGAAAATGCGATAGGTTTCCGCCGACCAAGTGAGCGCCTCGTTGACGATATCCAGGTGCCAGCTTCCCACATGAGCGATCGCTTGCGCATGGGCCAGATTAGCCTCGCTTTCGCGCAGGGCATCCTGCATCCTTTTTCGCTCGGTGATGTCGCGAAAACTCACCACCTCGCCGATGACCTGGCCTGCTTTATGGATTGGGTTGGCTGCGTATTCCACCAACACGGGCTGACCATCCTGGCGCCAAAATACATCTTCCTCCACTCGGACCAAACAAGCCTGTTGCCGAACTCTTTGCATGGGGCAATTCTCATCCGAATGGGAAGTGTCACCCGTACGAGAATGATGGATAAGTGCATGTGCCGATCGGCCTACCAGATCCTCTAAGGCATAGCCCATCATTTGGCAAGCGGCGGGGTTGACGAAGCTAAAGCAGCCTTCTACGTCCAGACCGAATACTCCGTCCGCGCTGGATTCCAGAATAAGCCGAGTCTTTTCCTCGGCGCTTTCTAATTCGGCGGTACGCGCCGCCACCAATTCCTCCAAGTGCTGCTGATGCTCGGCCAAGGCGAGCTCCGCCGCTTTGCGCCGCGACTCGGTCTCGATGGCCTCCATGGCGAACCCGATATTTTCCGACAACCGTTCTAAAAGGCGGATTTCCTCCGTATCGAAGGAACTCTCCGTTGCGGAATACAGATTGAATGTGCCGTGCACTATTCCCTTGATCCGGATTGGCAGTGCGGCAAAGGAGCGGTACCCCAGGCATAGTGCCTCCTCGTTCCTGGGATGCATGCACGCATCGTTACCGCTGTTGCGGCAGACGATGATCCTTCCCTCGCGCAAAGCTTGGGCTTTAGGCCCACGGCTGCAGATTTCGTCCGTCAGAGCGATGCGCAGGCGTTCGAGCGATCCACCCGCCGTGCCACTATAGGCCGCCGGATCGACCCTTTGGGTTTCCGGATCAAGCAGACCAACCCACGCCATGGGGAAATCACCTTCCTCCATCGCGATGCGACAGCTTTCTGCAAAAAGGTGGGGGATATCGCGGCAACGAACACTGGCCTCGTTGATGCCGCTCAATACCGCATACAGCCGATTGAGCTGGCGGATTCGTGCCTCGGCCTGCTTACGCTCGGTGATGTCCTGCTTCACTGCTACTAAGTGCCGGATTATACCGTTCGCATCCGGCACGGGAGTGACGGTTAACTCCTCCTCGAAGGGGGTTCCGTCCTTGCGACGCTTAAGAATCTCCCCATGCCACACCCGGCCGGCGAGGACGTTTTGCAATATGGCCTCGGAAAACTCCGGATCGTGCATAACGGAATCCACGAGTTCGCCTTGCTTATGGCCGACCGCCTCGTCAAAGGTATAACCGGTAAGGATAGTGAACGCTGGATTGACCCACTCGATTTTCCCTTCGCAATCGGTAATGACCATGGCGTTCGCCGCCGCTTCCAACGCCGCCTGCTGCAGTTGAAGTTTTTCCTCCGCTATCTTGCGTTCGGTGATGTCTTCGTAGAGGCCGAGCACACCGATACTTTGACCCGAAGCATCCCGCAGCGGCACCTTTGAAGTTCGGAGCCAAACCCGGCGCCCATCGGGTGTGGACTGGGGCTCATCATAAGCGAGTTTGGCCTGTCCGAATGCCATAACCTGCCCGTCGTCCGCACGATACAGTTCGGCCTGCTCACGCCAAACGAGCTGGTGGTCATCCTTGCCGATAACCTCCGCTGGACTGGAGGCTCCGGCGTCGACCGCGAATGTTGTGTTACAGCCCACATAACGAAGCTCGCGGTCTTTCCAAAACACGCGCATGGGGAGGCTGTCCAAGATGGTTTGTAACAAGGCGTGCTGCTCGGTCAGTCGCTGCTCCGCCCATTTGCGTTGAGAGATATCACGGCATACACAGAAGATCCGCTGTTGTCCCGCGAATACGGCTCCATTGGTGCTGATCTCTACGTCCAGGGTGGTGCCATCCCTGCGCTTCCAAACGGTCTCTAGGCTACCCCCCGCCGCGTCGCTCGCCCGTAGTCCTGCCAACACCCGTTCGCGGTTCCAGAACACATCCCAGTCCCAAACGTGGAGCTGATAAACTTCCTCCAGAGCATAGCCAAGCATGTCGGCAAAGGTTTGGTTTGCGTCATGAACCTTTCCGTCCAAGTCGAGAATGACGAATCCGTCCCGTGACTGCTCGATCAAGATGCGCCGCCAAGTCTCCTTGATAGCCAAATCTTCTTCCGCTCGCTTGAGTTGAGCCATCTCTCGAGCCATCGCGATGACCGCCCGTTGCCCCTTGTAGTGAGTCGGCACAAGACGCACTTCCTGCGCGAAAAGCTCACCGTTGGCACGCTGGCCCCAGAACTCCAAACTTTGTTTCTCGCCGGAAAACGCCTTACGCATTAGACTGGACAGCGCATTCATATCATTCATACCCGCTGCGGCCAGCACCTCCGGCGTGTTACCGATAAAGAACTCGCGCGGGTAGCCGTACATGGCAACGGCGCCCGGATTGACATCCAGAAAACGGCCCGATTCGTCCTGGACGTAGATGGCATCGGCAATGCTGTCGAATAGGTCGCGATAGCTAATCTCGGACCCCTGTCCGGCACGCCGTGCCTTCGCGTCGCGCAGAGCACGTCTGAGGACAGACGCGAGTCGTACGAGGTCATCCTTGCGAACGATGTCCCATACCCCTTCCTTGAGTAGATCGACCGCGGTTGCCTCACCTATGGCATTCGTAACTAGAATTATGGGAAGGTCGGGAAAGCGTATCCGGATCGATACAAGGGTCTGATGGAAGGGCAGATTGGGAAGAACAAAGTCGGTCAGCACCGCATCCCAGGTTTCCTCTTTCAGGGCGGTTGCTAATTCCGCGCCGCTGGCTACCCGGTGGCAGCGAACCCGCAGGTATTGCTGGCGAAGAAAATGCTCGATCGCCAAAAAATTGGTCTCGTCGTTGCCGACGAACAGGATATTCAAATCATTTTTCATTGGTTATCCGCGCCGTGATAATCTACCGAAATTCCATTCGTGCAGCGCTCATTCGATTGTTCGGGCCACTATCCCATCAGTTTTTAAAAAATGGCGATTTGCGCGGGAGCTGCACTATACAGAATCCACAGCCGGGATTAAATTAAGCGAGCTAGCCAGCTCTTCCGAACAGACTTATAGAGTATCGGCCATTTGCAGGGAGTATTGAGGGCCCATGAACGGTCACTCGAGACTAGCCTACAGGCATAGGAGAAGGAGAACGGACTCATCAACGGGCTGAGGCCAAGGCCGGCAGAACGTCACCAAACCATTTCTCAGCTACCCAAGCCACCACTGCGGTATTCCTGAAGCCCAGCAGTGGTTGGGCTTTGATCGTGCCGCAGGAAGTAAGGGTATCGGTAGAACAGATGCGATAGCATCCGAAAGGGTAATAAGAAGTATCAACAAGTTGATTGGCCCGTAGGTTCCTTGCAAGAAACCGCGTTCTCTCCAAGAACCAGGTCAAACGGGTCATCAGCTCGACTGAGCGCTGATGAAATAATTGCAAGCGGAACGAAGCCGCTACGCTAGCTGTTTTATGCTTTAATCAATCAGTTGCTTTTCGTTCTTGTCTCCACCACTTAAACGATAGAGCCGCCAATTATCGCTTGTGCCGCACAGCCCATACCGAAAAGGCGCCTTAAGCTGTGGGATGAGGAAACGCAAATCCATAAACCAAACACAGTGGTTACGCGCCGTAGCGTCTATACGGTAGAGGGCGGGATAGGCGGCAAACTGCCGGTAATGCTTGAGCTGCGGCTGCAACCAAATCTGTTTCGCCAAAACTCGGTCATCGCCCACCCCATAATGTGAATACCTTGACCAAACGAGTTGCTGCCTTGGCCGGTAATAATAGACGCTGCGCAATAATGTCGCTGGTTGCTTCGTCGGTAATGGCTTGTGTTCGCTCCCGATTAAGTCCAGGAACGCGACGCGATAAGAATCGCCGATATCGACGATAAGCTTCCAGTAAAAGGGTGAGAAAGGCTGCGGTAGGGCATCCACACGAGCGGATTGCAGTCGATGTTCAATGACATAATGCTCAGCGATGCTGTGTGCCTGAAATTTCAACAGCGCCTGGAAGCCGACGTAGGTAATGAGCAAGACGACAGCCGCTTGCGCGATCCAACGCGAATTTTTTAGCAATGCAAAGGCTAAACCCGTGAGTACAATCAATGTGAAATAGGGATCGATAATAAAGGTGATCCCCCAACTGGGGCGGTAATTCGATAAGGGTGCGAATATTGCCGTGCCCCAACTCGTAATCAGGTCGGTAACGATGTGACTCAGAATACCGATACCACAAATCAACGCTAACCCAGGCCAGTGTTGTGGACGTTTTACGACAATCGAAACGAGATACCCCAACAACAGCGACCAAAGGGGTAACATCACCAGCGAGTGGGTCTCAGCCCGGTGCCAATCGCTAATATAGCGCAGTGGATTAATGAAAGCGGTTATAAAATCAATATCCGGGAAGGCTGCCGCTAACCCGCCCACCCACACGCGGACCTTAATGGGTAGCGTATTTTCATCATCGGCCTTTCCCGCCGTAGCTCGTGCAAGCGCTGCTCCGACGATCGCATGTGTGAACGTATCCATTGCAATGGCTTCAGTTGGGCGACGTTATTGCGGTTGTTTTAGCGCGTGTCAAATTCGACCAGTAAACCTACTCTGGAAATAATCTAGAAAGGGAACTGTCCGTTCGAGTCTGCGTTGTAGAAATTCAGAAGTAAGGGTTTGATGTTCAGAATTATCATACATCCAGTAAACAAAGCTCATGAGATAAATTGCCGTGAGGCCGATCTCGTCGAAAACTCGTTGTAAATGTGTCGAATCCTGTTGTACGGCTTCGCGAAACCATTGCACCGTGCGGCTAATTCGTAGCAAACCGAGCACCTGTAAATGAACATGCCCGGGTTCCATTTTATAGAACAACATGTCTCGGGAGACGGTTTTGTGTACCGCCAAGGTATCCAGCCAAGCCATAATGATTTTGTGCAGCCGGTCGCTCATACTTAGTTCCAAAAATTCTGGATCTTCAGTTACTTGCAGTGCGCGAGCATCCGCACGATCATACCAGGCTTCAACCAGATCGTCCTTTTGAGGATAACACTGACGTATTTGCTCCAGCGAAATCTTGAGTTCTGCGGCGATGTCATGCAAATGCAGCATTTCCCAGGATGTGGTTTCAGCCAGTTGCATGGCGGTATCAAGAATCGTATTTCTCAGCTCTGCTTTCTTCGTCATCAACTTTTCCTACACAATAACAACGACCATAGGACCACTATAGCCCAACGCCAGATAATTTCATGAATATAACGTGATTCTGTCAGTGGACCGGCGAAAAGCGGATCAACGCATAAACCAGTCGCGCAGCATAATCGGCTCCAACAGGCGATAGGCCGCATGGTGAATTCTGATTGCATCGTCTTCTCAAGCCCCGTACCCTATAACGGTCTGTGATTAACCGGTGGCTCCACTCGGACCCGCTCTCTACGCGTGAAAGGCTGATTGTATGGTCGCTACGAAGCTTACAAGACGGCCATCAAGCGGCAACCGGATGAGTGGTTACCAATTGAGCTACAATCAGCGATAAAAAATGAGCGATGGAAAAAATTAGCTTAGTGCTTTTAACGTTTTTAATTTCTATAGCAACAGTGAACGCGGAGGTGATTACCTTGGACTCTGGACTTCGTTATGAAGATGTGAAGGTGGGAACAGGTGCCGAAGCGGTGAGTGGAAAAACGGTTGATGTCCACTATACCGGTTGGCTAGATGAGCAGGGACACAAAGGAAATAAATTCGATAGCTCTGTCGATAGGGGTGCCCCCTTTTCGTTCCCGCTCGGGGCCGGCCGGGTCATTAAGGGGTGGGATGAAGGGGTTGCCGGGATGAAAGTGGGCGGCAAGCGGACCTTGATGATTCCGCCTGATTTGGGCTATGGAGCCCGCGGCGCCGGTGGCGTTATCCCGCCCAATGCCAGCTTGATCTTCGATGTAGAATTACTAGAAGTGAAATAAAAAGCTTATTAGGACTCCTTCCACCTACGAGTCCTAAGGCTGGATGCGCTCCCGCTCGCATCGTCAACAGACAGTTCAGATTTGCTCCGGTACGGTCTTGATTGCTCCGCAGGGACATTCCGCTACGCACAAGCCGCAACCTTTGCAGTAGTCGTACTTGAATTCGAAGCGTTTGCCGGGTCCCAGCTTGGTGATGGCATTATCCGGACATACACCGTAACAGTTATCGCATTCGAAACAATTGCCGCAGGACATGCACCGGCGGGCCTCGAACAGAGCGTTACTTTCATCCAAATCGCCGACGACCTCGGCGAATCCCGATTGGCGGCGAATCAGCTCGAGCGTGGGCTGCACAACCCTTGGGGCATCCGTGTAATACCAGGTATTGAGCTTATCATAGCTCGCTACCTCGTGTTTCTCCGGCGACAGATAACTCCCACCACGCAGATAGGCGTCGATGCAGCGGGCTGCCTTCTTGCCATGCCCGATGGCTGTGGTTACGGTGCGTTCCGAAGGCACCATGTCGCCCCCGGCGAAAATACCGGGATGACCGGTCATCATATCCGCATCAATCCTCACGACACCCCGGTTGATCGTCATGTCCGGGACCTGGTCCAGCAGACTTTGATCCACGTCCTGGCCCAAGGCCAGCACCAGCACATCGGCTTCGAGAGTCTCTGTCTCACCCGTCGGGTGAGGCCAGCCATCGTCTCCGGCCACCATGATTTCCAGCACGATGGTTCGTCCCTGAAGTTCCTTGATGGTGTGCAAATTGAGGATGTCGACCTGCTCGACTAAGGCTTCATCGATTTCGACCTCGTGGGCCGCCATCCGGTTGCGATCCCGGCGTACGATGATCTTCGGTCTAAAACCTGTCAAACGTGTGGCCGTGCGTGCCACATCCATCGCCGTATTGCCACCCCCATACACAACCACCTGGCCGCGCAACCCGGTGGGCCGTTCGAGTTCGAGGTCGCGCAATACGGAAAGCCCTTGAAGAATCCGGATATCCCCACTGGTGGGAATCTCCAGCGCGCGTGGCACATTCGCGCCAACGGCCATAAAGGTGGCATCGAACTCATCTGCGTGGAGGTCTTCGACCGGAGTGTTCAGCAGGATCTTGACGCCCATATCTTCGATACGGTGAATTTCCGCATTGAGTTTCTCGCGTGGCAGCCGGTATTTGGGAATACCCCAGCGAAGCATCCCGCCGGCCTTGGAGGCCGACTCAAACACTGTGACTTCGTGGCCAATGCGCCGCAAGTGGTAGGCGACCGTCAATCCGCCAGGACCGGCCCCCACCACCCTCACGTGCTTGCCGGTGGGTTTGCCCGCATTCACCGTCCAGCCGTATTTAAGCCCCTGATCTCCAAGGAATCGCTCCACGGCATTAATGCCCACCGACGTATCCACATGGGCGCGGTTGCAAGCCGTCTCGCAGGGATGGTAGCAGACACGGCCCATAATGGCTGGAAAGGGATTTTCCTCCATGATCGTACGCCATGCGGTCTCGTAATCGCCTTCCTCGGCATGGCTGAGCCAGGCTTGAATGTTCTCACCCGCCGGACAGGCGTGATTGCAAGGCGGTAACCGATCCACATAAACCGGGCGCTCGGTGCGCCACGTGCCGGTCTTGTTCAGCAAGCTGGTCCCGACGTCTAGCGTAATGGCAAACGGTGTCTTCATAATAACGCTTCTCCTTCGCCATCTAGCAGGCCAAATTTACGGATATTGGTCTCAGCAATCGCGCGGATCTGTTCCAATTGGTCCGGCGTCTTGAACACATGGGCAAAGCGCCGTTGCAGCTTGAGATAGTCCGCCACATCAACCCGCCGGCGAATCTTAGTAACTTCGGTGATTTCCCCATGCTCCGCCTCGAACAATGGAAATAAACCGGATTCCACCGCCAACCGCGCCACCTTCAAAGTATCGGCCGGTTTGGATCCCCACCCCAAGGGGCAGGGGACAAAGATCTGGATGTAGCGAGCGCCATGAATACCCATAGCCTTGACCACCTTAGCCTCCAAGTCATGAAGCGCATGCACGCTGGCGGTGGCTACGTAGGGTATATAGTGGGCCATGGCAATCAGCGGAAGATTTTTTCCTTGGCTAAACGCCGCCCCCGGCTGAGCACCCAACGCCATGGTGGTGGCTGTTCGCGCTCCCCCCGGAGTGGCGCTGGAGCGCTGCACACCGGTATTCATATAAGCTTGGTTGTCATAGCAGATATAGAGCACATCGTCATTCCGTTCAAACATACCGGACAGGCAGCCAAAGCCGATGTCGGTGGTGCCGCCGTCACCTCCTTGGGCAATGACGCGCACCTCAGGGCGGCCTTTGACCTTCATAGCGGCAGCGATACCCGTAGCGACCGCCGCCGCATTACCGAACAATGAATGCATCCAGGGAATGCGCCAGGCGGATTCCGGGTAGGGTGTGGTAAACACTTCCAAACACCCCGTGGCGTTGGCGGCGATCAATTGGCGGTTTGTTGTGCGCATGGCGGCGTCGATGGCATAACGTGCACCGAGCGCCTCGCCACACCCTTGGCAAGCCCGGTGCCCCGAGTCGAGGGAATTAGAGCGATCCAATGTGGCTTGCACTGTGCGCAACTCTTCATTCAACAACCGATTGCCCACGGTAAGCGTGCCGGTTTGATAGAACTTGACTTGTTGAAATGACATGCTGGTCTGTCCTTACGTGGTTTTGGCCGCTGCCACGATACCGATATCGCGCAGGATGTTTTCGGCAGTGGATCCCGAGCGGCGCGATTGCTTGATGCGTGCCAGCTCGCGATTGACGACTTCTTCGTTTAGATCGAGGAAGTGCAAGCCTTCTAAAGTGCCCTGCCTAGCCTGACTGAACATATTGTGTAATGAAGCGCGCGTGATCTGCCGCCCACCGAGACCGCCGATGACCGAGCACACGGAGGTTGGCAAACCGTGCAACGCCATGCGCACGTTACTCGCAAGGATTCCCCCCATCCCCACAGCGAGACATTTCTCGAATACCAACACGCGCTTAGTCTTCTCCAAGAATTGCCGTAACGGTCCTAGCGGGAAGGGCCGAAAGCACCGAATGGCGAGCGCACCGATGCGATGGCCCGTCTCGCGCATTTCATCGATGACTTCCTGCATCGTACCGATGACAGAACCAAGGGTAACCACAATAGTCTCGGCATCCTCGATCCGGTAAGGGGCAATCAAACCACCTGAATCCCGCCCAAAGATCCGCTTAAACTCATCGGCCACGTCCGGAATGAATTCCAAGGCTTCCATCTGTTTGTGGTGGGCGAGATAACGCACTTCGGTGAAGGCTTCCGGGCCAACCATGGCACCGATGGACTTAGGATCTTCGGGATCCAGAACTTGACGTGGTTCAAATGGCGGTAAGAATTCATCCACTTGCTCCTGCGACGGGATATCAATACGTTCATAGGCATGCGTTAAAATAAAGCCATCCATACACACCATCACCGGCAGACTAGTGGCTTCGGCAATACGAAACGCCTGAATGTGCATGTCCACAGCTTGCTGGTTGGTTTCCGCATATAACTGAATCCAGCCAGCGTCACGCAACGCCATCGAGTCGGATTGATCATTCCAAATATTTATCGGTGCCCCGATCGCTCGGTTACCGACCGTCATGACGATGGGCAAACCCAGCCCTGACGCGTTATAAACCGCCTCGGCCATGAACAAGATGCCTTGACTAGCGGTGGCTGTGTAACTACGCGCCCCCGCCGCCGAGGAGCCAATCGCTACACTGAGAGCCGCGAATTCCGATTCCACGTTGATAAATTCGCAACGTTGAAGCTGGTCGTTCTTGACCATGGCCCCCAGATCTTCGACGATATGCGTTTGCGGGGTAATCGGATAGGCACAGATAATCTCGGGACGGCATAAGGCCACCGCCTGAGCTACGCCGTGGGACCCCTCAATCTGTTGCAGCATACGCGTTACCTCTCTCTATCAAATATCACTAATTAGACCCGCTCGTAGGCCGCTTTCGCCGCCGTGCAATTCGCCTCACCCACGGGACCGGGGAACTTCGTGGAGATGGCTTGAAGGACGGCCTCCAGGTGAATAATGCCGGTGATGGCCGCCATGGCGCCGAGTAAAGCCGCGTTAGGTACCGGCCGGTGCACGTATTTTAGCGCCAACTCCGTTGCCGGGACACAGCAGACATGAGGTGGTGGCAGATCTTTTATCGCCTCGGTGATGCCAAGACTTTCAACTGTGCGGCCGGTATTAATTAGCAAATAGCCCCCCGGATGCAGCCCGTTGAATACATCGATGGCCGAGAACAAAGTAGGATCTAGGACGACCAAGGCGTCCGGTTCCAGCACGGGTTCGCGCAGGCGGATTTCCTTCTCGTTAATGCGGCAGAAAGCCACCACCGGTGCGCCCATGCGCTCCGAACCGAAACTGGGCACAGCTTGGGCGTGTTTGCCTTCCAGAAAAGCCGCCACCGATAGCATCTCTGCCGCAGACACCACTCCTTGACCACCGCGGCCATGAATACGTATTTGAAACATTGAGTAAGCCTTTGTTGAGCACGACAATGAACCTGAGAAGCTGTTTTAATTCACAGCTCGCCGCTGTCTTCATCTAGTGTAGATTGGCTTAATCCAGCAGGCGCCTAAAGCACACGGAAAGCAAGCATGTAAAACCTAATGTTCTAAAGCTAATCGACCTACGCCCGTAGAATCCACCAACTCAGAACCGGTCAAACTGCCTCCCGTAGCAAAACGCTACACTAGCGTGGCGATCAAGCCCACCAAATTAAAGTATAGTCTTAATTTCCAACAACAGGAATTCGCACGCAATCCCGCCTTAATCATTTTAACATGTTAGGCTTTCTCAAAGGACCAAGGCTGGTGCTGAGCCATTGTAATCGATTTTTAGTGGTCCATTGATTGTGACACGTTTTCGGGTTCTGTCTCTACGAGTCTATTGATCACCGCGCCGGCCATCACTCAGCTAAGTATTCTAATCCAATAAGTTGGATAACGCTTTAGCAATGACTGTCCCCCCCTTTATGAGGTGACGGGGGCAATTCCGCCAGTTCGCCGGCTAATAGCGCTTTTATTGCTGTAACTGGATCCGATTCGCTGGTGATATGCACATCGATACTCCGGCGGGCAAGTCGTTCTTGAAAACCCTCGCCGGCATCACCGGTAATCAGTGTCATCCCGTCGATGGGATGGGGTGTCACATCATCAAGATGCAAGTCATGAAAGCAAGGCACATCTTCCGCTAACACTAGCTTGTCTTCCAGCACAGGTTCCCCTGTCTGCGAAACATTAAAAATCAAAAATCGTCTGGCCTTACCGGGTTTAGGTGTAATTTGAATGAAATCGTCGCTGCTGACTGCAACCCTCATAGTTGACCTCTAAGCTCAGTTTAAACAGGGAATAATTACTCGGCGACCTGGAGTTCATCGGGCCAACAACCGGTAGGCGGTCCCAAGTCCCCGTCGGTACTTTCGAAACGCACCAGATAAAGCGTTCTACTAGGATCTTCCTCAAGATAGCCTGTGTTAACTAATACGCCCCGGGTACCCGGTTCGGCAATGACCGCATTTTCCGCTAGATCAGGAATGCTACCGTCGTTGTAGATGGTAGTTACTGCTAGAAGCATATCTCCAGGTTCCAGACTGTCTAAATCCATAGCATTGTTCCTCGCAGTTTGTTGTCTTTATTACTAAGGCTTGTAGATGTCGTGTAGCAACCTCGACAGGTCGAGGGAGTAAAATTGAATCAATTCAAAAAAAACAATGAGTTAATTCGATGCGACAAGTCTAGCCAAGCACTTCTGCACCGCATCTCGTGAACAATGCAAAACACTTGCCGTCGCAAAGCAGAACAGCGACTCGACTAGCCTAAGGTGTGAAATACCTATAAGCCGATTCGACGACTCGGCACAAACAGATACTGATAAAAACTAAGGAATAGACAGCTATTGTGTGGAAGGCTCAAACCGATGTGAACGGGGCGATAACCACTATCAGTCTGAGATTTCTAAAAGCTTATTGCAAAATATCGCGGCGATCGGCAGGATGGATCATTCGAAAATGCTCAAAATATTTTCTCAATCCCAGAAATACTAGCGCAGTCAATGAAGCGAGAATAACAGCCGAATTCTCTCATCTTATAGGAGTATGAGGAGACGCTACGGCTCTTCCTCAAGTCTATGCGGATTAAGTGCGCCTTAGTTTGTGGCGCTCTGATCCCGATGATCCCCGGCAAGCACAGCCTGATCTTTAGCGCCTTCGATGATCAGTACTAGAGAATTTTCAGGAATCTCCCCAAACAATTCAATTACATCCCGATTGGTCATGCGCACGCAGCCGATGGAAGCCGGCTGCCCAATCAAACCCTCTTCGTGGGTGCCGTGAATATAGATGTAGCGTTCAAAGGTATCGATTCCCGTGCCCTTGTTAATCCCCGGTTCGAGTCCCTCCAGACGTAGAATACGGCTGGTCACCTGATCATAAGGCATAGTGATCTTTGACTTAAATATTCTTGCGATTTCCCCTGTGGGCTTGCGAGCTTTGAATATGGCGCCTAACGGCTCACCCTCCCCTATTTTGCCGACAATGCGATGCAGGCCCAGGGGAGTTTGGTGACTCCCATCCTGATTGCCTATGCCAAATCGGGATGTCGAGACAGGATACTCTCGATAGGGTTCGCCATTTTTATACAGATATAACCGCTGGTCATGAATACTGACAATCGAAACATACTCCTTATTGGCTTCTGGATGGCTGTATTTCAGCGACCTTACCATTATTGAGAAAGGCTCGTGTTTTGATATCGACGTCACTTGGGTTCCCGCCTGACTCACAGGTGATTGGAGAAAGAATTGGAGGATAAATAGAATGAAGATTAGCAATCCGTAATTACACACTATTGTAGAGATCAATCCCGGCGTATTCCCTCTCACGATTGAATTTTGCGCTCTCATTGCGTTCCTGTTCCAGCAGCATTAAGTAATCTCTACTCACGTCGGTAACATATTTTCCAGTGAAAACCGAACAATCAAACCGAGTTAGCCTCGGGTTACCCGTTCGCACAGAGTCTATAAGATCCTCCAAATCCTGATAAATCAAACGGTCGGCTCCAATTGCCTCGCAGATTTCATGTTCCGTACGATTGTGGGCAATCAATTCGGCCGCCGCGGGCATATCGATGCCATAAACGTTCGGATAACGAACCGGGGGTGACGCGGACGCAAAATAGACCTTTTTTGCACCGGCATCTCGCGCCATCTGCACGATTTCCTTGGAAGTGGTACCTCTCACAATGGAATCATCCACTAGCATGACATTCTTCCCTTGAAATTCCAATCCGATCGGGTTTAACTTTTGGCGTACCGAGTTCCTCCGTTGCTTTTGACCAGGCATGATAAATGTTCGACCGATATAGCGGTTTTTGATAAACCCTTCCCGAAATTTCACTCCTAGATTGAACCCCAATTCTTGGGCGGCGGTGCGACTCGTATCTGGAATAGGGATCACCACATCGATGTCGTGGTGAGGCCACAGCCTAAACATTTTACTGGCCAAAGACTGCCCCATTCGCATGCGCGCCTTGTGCACCGATACGTTATCTAATATGGAGTCAGGCCGCGAAAAGTAGACATATTCAAAAATACAGGGAGAATAGCTGGAATTGGGTGCACAGTGTCGAGTATGGAGTTGGTTGTTAGCATCGATATAGACGGCTTCGCCAGGCTCTAAATCACGAATTAAACTAAAACCGAGCATATCCAGGGCCACGCTTTCGGAAGCAACCATGTATTCGAGTCCATCATTGGTTTCGCGACCGCCGTAGACGACCGGCCGAATCCCGTGCGGATCGCGGAAAGCGACTATCCCATAATCAGCGATCAGGGCCACCACCGCATAGGCACCGCAACAACGGCGATGAACACCGGCAACCGCCGCAAAAATATCATCCGGGCTGAGCCTGAGCTTATCCTGCTTCTGCAATTCTTGAGCAAACACATTGAGCAGAATTTCAGAGTCAGAATCGGTATTAATGTGGCGGCGGTCCGCTAGGAAGAGCTCTTTTTTAAGTTCTGCTGCATTGGTTAGATTGCCATTGTGACCCAGGGTAATACCGAAGGGCGAATTGACATAAAATGGCTGTGATTCTGCGGATGCGGAAATGCCCGCGGTGGGGTAACGCACATGACCGATACCCATATTGCCCCTTAGTCGATGCATATGCTTGGCCTGAAAAACGTCGCGCACAAGCCCTTTCGCTTTGCGCAAATACAAGCGTCCTTCATCGAAGGTGACAATGCCCGCTGAATCCTGCCCACGATGCTGAAGGACGGTCAGCCCATCATAGAGTGACTGATTGATCGGACTATGACCGACGATTCCAATAATGCCACACATATCACCCCGACCTCAAAATGGTGTTTTCGTCCGAACGATTCTTGTCTACGCTGACATAAGAATGACGCCCATCCCCGAGCTAAGCCATATAAATCAGTTTCCTTAACTACGGGCTGCAGATCACTCGCACACGCAGCTGTCCGCCAATTTACCTAACCGCACCATCACAACCTGTGCGGATCAGTCACATTATACACCGATCGCTCATAAGTCCTGCCAACGTGTTGACATTGAACGATATGTTTCGAGCTTTTTTTCTGATATCAGCCAGGAGGGCATCGCTTGATCTGAAAACGCGTTACAACGCACCGGAATTGCTCAGAGCCGAGGCCTTTTATAGATTTTGCAATTGATTCAGTTATTCCATTTATATCCTAAATATAAATTAGGATCTGAAGTCAACGCAACTGAACAACAATTCCTTTAAGCTTTTGTTGAGCGAGCAGCTTTGCTTGTAGGACCTGGGCTTGATCTCGTTTAGATTCGGGTCCCACATGAACTCGGTAGAATGAACCGATTTTATTCTCGAATACGGTATAACCCAAATGGCGCAGTCTATTGCGTAAATTAATTGCATTCGCTCTCTGCCTAAAACTTCCAACCTGCACCACCCAACCCAACCTGGCCACCTTAGCTGGGGACTTTTGTCTAGTCCTGAGATCGGTGGCGGTTTGGGTGTTTGGCTTCTGCGCCCTGGCTACAGGCGGTTCAGAGACCTGCGGCGGAACAATCTCCACTGGCCGCTCGCTCGGAGTTCGAACCGGTTTGGAAGTTTGGGGCAACGGAACGCTCTCACTCCGAGGCGCTGAGGATTCATGACTGGCTTCCGGCGGGGATAGTGATGGCGGTAAAGTACCTGAATTCAAATCCTGCATGCGGGGCAGCTGTTCCTCGAACTTAAACTCCGGTTCAGGCAGCGCAAGATCCCGTTTCGCAGCCCGTTCCTCCTGGCCTGAACCATCAAAAAACATAGGAATAAAGATAATGGCCAATGCAATGAGCACCGAAGCGCCAATTAATCGTTGTTTAAGCGATTTATCCACAAGACTTTCTATACAAGACTTCTATAGAGGGTTTTGGAAAGGACATCGATTGCGCGACTGTCGTGAGCTGTCTCGCCCACCCAGACTGGGGACTAATTTCTCACCATCACCGTGTATTACCCGAGGTTATTGGTTTATGCTGACGACAAGTTGAGCCCGATAGTCACTTAGGATCTCCCCGTTTGTTCAGCTTCTTGCTGATTGATCAACGACAATACTGCACTCACAGTAAGCACAGATCCACAGACCAATATTCGGTCTCCAGCAAGGGCTTGTTGACAAGCCGCCCGGTAGGCCGGTTCGATCGACGAAAAACTTCGCCTCACTGAGTTCGGCGCCTGGACTTCGACCCATTCTGCTAGTTTCGCGGCGGGTAACGCTCTAGCCGAGTCTACTTCACTCAAGTACCAGAAATCTACACAGGTTCGTAAGCGTTCGACAATGCCACTCGCGTCTTTATCAGATAAAACCGCTAGTACAGCGTGTGTACGGCCACTGAGAGGATGATTCTTTAGGGTCGCAGCTAAGGCCTGAGCACTTTCAGAATTGTGAGCAATATCCAATAGGATCTCCACTTCGCCCTGAATACACTGATAACGCCCCGCTAAGGAGACCTTAGCAAGGCCCCTATTAATCGCTCCCAAGTCTACTGGGAACCGGTCGCGCAGCAACATCAACCCCATCAATACGCTCGAAGCATTCTGGAGCTGTATTTCACCTTTCAAAGCGGGTAAATTTAAATCTTCCCAGCGACTGCTTGGTGCATACCAATCCCAACCTGCGCCGTGCCGACGATAGCTGAAGTCAGTACCGAAGGTATAGAGAGGAGCACCCAATCTGGCCGCATGCGAAATGATACTACGAGGGGTATTTGCATCTCCGCACACGGCGGGAACTCGTGGGCGCACGATACCAGCCTTCTCAAAACCGATGGATTCCCGATCCTTGCCCAGCCATTCCGTATGATCGAGACCGATACTCGTTATGATCGCCAGATCCGGATCGAGGATATTGACGGCGTCCAATCGCCCCCCAAGGCCAACCTCAAGGATAATGGCATCAAGCCTAACCCGCTCGAATAAGCTCAACGCAGCCAAGGTTCCGAATTCAAAGTAACTCAGACTCGTCTCTCCCCGTACTCGATCTATCTGCGCAAATACTTCACACAAAGCGTCATCGGTAACTTCCTTGAGATTGATTCGGACGCGTTCGTTATAGCGCAACAAATGGGGCGAGGTATAACTTCCTATCGAATATCCAGCTTCTATCAAGATCGATTCCAATAGCGCGACACACGAACCTTTACCATTGGTACCGGCGATGGTGATTACCGAACAGTTTTTCCGGAGTAACCCCAATCGATTCGCAACCTCGCTGACGCGTTGTAAGCCTAAATCAATAGCTGGCTTATGCAGTGTTTCTTGATAAGCGAGCCACTGGTCTAGGGTTGTTAAAGCAGACGTGGACATAAGAAATTACGAACGGGTGGGAATCACCGGGCGTTCCCTAAGATGGTTGGATCAAAATTTGTGGGAGTGGGACTAATCCACTTCCAAGCTTAGCTGGTTATTGCGGTATTCCTATGAGTCAAGATCGCTAACAGTTCAGCGATCCGATCCCGCATATCACGGCGGTCCACGATCATGTCGATAGCACCATGTTCCAGCAAGAATTCACTACGTTGAAACCCTTCAGGCAATGTCTCACGTACCGTTTGCTCGATAACGCGAGGACCCGCAAACCCAATCAAGGCATTGGGCTCGGCAATATTGATGTCGCCGAGCATCGCAAAGCTGGCGGATACCCCACCCATCGTCGGATTAGTCAGTACCGAGATATACGGAATACCCTGATTTGCGAGGCGGGCAAGTATAGCGCTCGTCTTCGCCATTTGCATCAAAGAGATCAAAGCTTCTTGCATGCGCGCGCCTCCACTCGCCGCAAAACAAACGAAAGGAATGTGTTCCTCTAAACAGAGTTTGACCGCGCGTACAAACCGCTCCCCCACAACGGCACCCATTGATCCGCCCATGAAGTTGAACTCGAATGCGGCCGCGATCAGTGCAAAACCCTTGACTTTGCCTTGCAGGACAATCAAAGCATCTTTCTCATTCGTAGATTTCTGTGCCGCGGTTAATCGATCTTTATATTTTTTAGAGTCTTTAAATTTAAGCGTGTCTTGCGGTTCCAACTCTTCCCCGATTTCATGCGATGGCTCTTTATCAAAAAAGGCATCGAGGCGTTTACGGGCCGTAATACGCATGTGATGAGCGCACTTAGTGCATACTTCCAGATTACGCTCCAATTCGGCACGGTACAAAACAGCGTTACAGGCCGGGCACTTGCTCCACACGCCCTCGGGTATTTTCCGTTTGGAAACGCCCTCGATACGGATGCGCGAAGGCATCAACCGCTCGAACCAACTCATCGTGATTCGTCCATCGCCTCGCGCATGGCGTTTAACAACCCGGCTATATCGCTCTGCATACGAGCCTCCTGCTCGATATTGAGTTCTATGCAGCGGACTAGGGCACTGCCCACAACGACGGCGTCGGCAATCCGCGCGATGCGGGCCGCCGTTGCGGCGTCTTTGATACCAAATCCCACTCCGATAGGCAGCGCCGTATGCTGGCGGATTTCGGCCAATTTATCGGCCACCGATGTCACGTCCAGAGAATGAGCCCCGGTTACGCCTTTTAACGACACATAGTAAACAAACCCGCTCGCCACCTGAGAAACCAACGCGATCCGTCGGGCGTGGCTGGTCGGTGCGATTAGAAATATTGGATCGAGTTGAACAGGTTGCAGCGCGGCGATGAGTTCATGGGCTTCTTCTGGGGGTAAATCGACGGTGAGGACTCCGTCCACGCCCGCTTCTGCCGCTTCGTGAGCGAAGCGCTGATACCCCATGATTTCGATTGGGTTCAAATATCCCATCAATACCACGGGAGTCGTCGTATCCGTTTTACGAAACTCGGCCACCAACGCCAATACGTGTGCAAGAGACACATGGTGCTTGAGCGCCCGCTCATAGCCGGCTTGAATGACTGGACCGTCCGCCATGGGATCCGAGAAAGGGACACCCAGCTCTAGGATGTCGGCGCCGGCATCCACCATCACGTGCATCAATGATAGGCTGGTCGAAAGTGCAGGATCCCCCGCGGTAATATAGGGAATCAACGCCTTGCGTTTTCGTGCCCGCAGTTCAGCAAATCGGTTCTCGATGCGGCTCATAGCGTGATTCCCTCCAGGCGGGCTACCGTGTTGATATCCTTATCTCCGCGTCCGGAGAGGTTGACAATCACTATCTCATCGTCGGCGAGCTGCGGTGCAAGCTTTTGGGTGTAGGCCAACGCGTGGCTGCTTTCAAGCGCGGGAATTATCCCTTCGATCTGGGTTAGCTCGTGAAATCCGGCTAAAGCCTCGTTATCGGTAACGGCCACATAGGTTACTCGCCTAATATCCTTGAGCAACGCATGCTCGGGCCCCACCCCGGGATAATCCAACCCGGCGGATATAGAATGGGTCGCGAGTATCTGCCCATCGGCGTCCTCCATTAGGTAGGTCCGATTACCATGCAACACACCAGGACTACCCGCGCAGAGGGGTGCGGCGTGCTTACCCGTCTCAAGGCCATCGCCTGCCGCTTCCACGCCGTAGAGTTGGATACTTCGTTCTCCAAGAAAAGGATAGAATAACCCCATGGCATTGGAGCCCCCTCCCACGCAGGCCACCAAGGCACTCGGCAACTGCCCCGACTGCGCTAAAATTTGCTCTCGCGCCTCCCGCCCGATCACCGCTTGAAAATCGCGCACCATCGCCGGATAAGGATGGGGACCAGCAACCGTACCGATGATATAGAAAGTATCATCCACGTGGGTCACCCAGTCTCGCAATGCTTCGTTTAAAGCGTCTTTGAGTGTGCGGGAACCGGAAGTCACCGGGACGACCTCGGCCCCTAACAGACGCATTCGGTAGACATTCGGCGCCTGGCGTTGGATGTCTTCCGCCCCCATATAGACCACGCATTTCAGCCCTAATCTGGCGGCCACGGTGGCGGCCGCCACACCGTGTTGACCGGCGCCGGTCTCGGCGATGATCCGGGTCTTACCCATGCGCTTAGCTAGCAAGGCTTGCCCTACCGTATTGTTGATTTTGTGAGCCCCTGTATGGTTGAGATCTTCGCGCTTTAGATAGATCTTCGCTCCCCCCAGTTTGCGGCTCCATCGTTTCGCGTGGTACAAAGGACTTGGCCTTCCAACATAGTGGCAAAGATCGGCCTCCAGCTCAGCGAGGAAATCCGGGTCATTGCGGAACCTTTCATAGGTTTGAGTCAATTCTTCCAAAGGCTCCATTAAGGTTTCCGCCACAAAACGGCCGCCATAAGGGCCAAAATGCCCTCTGGCGTCAGGCATCTCCTCAAGTTTAAGATCGGGTATATTAGTTTGTGTTACAGTCGACACGATGAACCTCTCGCATAAAAGCCGCCATTTTGACGGGATCTTTAATACCTTTGTTTGCTTCGACCCCACTACTGACATCTACGGCATAGGGCTTAGTTCCGCGAATCGCGTCGCCGACATTTTGCGGGGTTAAACCACCGGCGAGGATCAGCGGTTTGCCTAAATCGCCCGGGATCCGCTTCCAATCAAAGCATCTCCCCAACCCCCCCCGTTTACCTGGAGAATGGCTATCGAATAGAAATCCTGCGGCCTCGGGATAGGCCGCCATATACTCCTGAACATCGACAGGCCCGCTCATCGGCACCGCCTTGATGAAGGGTTTACGATGGGCAGCACACGCTTCGGGTGTCTCAGTCCCATGAAATTGCAATAAATCCAAACGAACGCTATCCATGATGTGCTTCACATAGGGGGTATCGGCGTTTAAAAATAGGCCAACGATCGTCACGAACGGGGCCGTAGCCGCGATGATCTTAACAGCGGCTTCCGGGGAAACGGCTCGAGCGCTCCCTGAATAGAAGACTAAACCAAGGGCATCTACCCCCAGCGCCACGGCACGCACCGCGTCCTCAACCCGCGTGATGCCACATATTTTGACCCGCGTTCGCATTAGAACCTTATTAAAAGCTAAAAGGATAACATATTTGTAAGAATGGACCGGCCCTCCAAGCGGTGTTCCAACCGATACCGAACGGAGGTGTTGAATCCCTGATCAGTGGTTAAGCAGTGATCCATTCGAAATCTTTCGAAGTAAGAATCAAGCGAATACAGGTAGGCGTATGTTCCGCTGCAGGCTAAATGACGCTTCGTACTCGACGCCTACCAGATGCAAACCCGCCGCGGGAGCAGTCACTCCCCCCTGATTGCGATCGCGCAGCGAGAGCAAGTGGGATACCCATTCAACGGGCTGCTCGCCTCGGCCAACGGTCATTAATACGCCCGCGATATTACGCACCATGTGGTACAAAAATGCGTTGGCATGGATATCGATATAAACACAATCACCGCAACGGGAGACAACGAGTTCAAAGACGGTGCGCACCGGTGATTTTGCTTGACAAGCCAGCGCCCGGAATGTTGAAAAATCATGTTCCCCTTCCAGCCGCTTACCAGCCTGTTGCATCAACGATTCGTTCAGCGGTTTCTTCTGCCAAGTGACCAGGGTCCGCAGACCGGTCGGGCGCACCCATCGGTCGAAAATAACATATCGGTAGCGGCGAGAGATCGCGGAAAAACGGGCATGAAATCGCTCATCGACTGGCCGCGCCCAGAGCAAACTCACATCAGAAGGAAGGCGAACGTTAGAACCTAACACCCAGGAACGCATGCTGCGCTCCACGCGAGTATCGAAATGGATAACCTGCCCTAGCGCGTGAACCCCCGTATCGGTACGTCCGGCACAGACGACCCGCACAGGATGATCAGCTACGCGCGAAATCGCTTGTTCTACGCACTCTTGAACCGTACGAACGCCACGCTGACTTTGCCAACCGCAGAAATCACTGCCATCGTATTCCACACCTGCAGCAATTCTCATCAGAATATGAGAACTTTATTTGTACTACGAGTCAACCCGTTTTCGATCTCAGTCGATAATTGAAAGTTTTCAGCTTCTTAGGTCGAGGCACTCACTATGCACTCTTGCTGAATCTCGCTCCTTACCGATCTGAGTCTGTCAGATAGGTTAGCAGATTATCCATCAGCTGGTTAATCGCACGGTATTTTTCAGGCGGTGCGGCAAGGATGGTTGATTCGAGCTGCACATATCTTGACGGCACCAATTCTGCCCGGCAGTTGGTAACGAGCGCTCGCGCCGACTCGGGTGTGGTTTCAAGGTGAAATTGCAAACCAATCACCGAACTGCCGAATTGAAATGCTTGGTTTTCACACCCTTCACTTCGCGCAAGGTGGACGGCCTCTGAAGGGAGCGAGAAAGTCTCCCCGTGCCAGTGAAACACTTCCGCTACTTCTGGGAAGTGGAAGGTCGAACGGTTATTTTTTAAATTCCTTTGCAGCGGAAACCAGCCGATTTCCTTGTCCGTATTCGGGTATACTTCGGCGCCCAGAGTCTTGGCGATAAGCTGCGCACCCAGACAAACCCCCAATACCGGTTTGCCCGTTTTGATAAACTCGCCGATATACTGCCGCTCTCGGACAAGCCATGGATAGTTAGCTTCATCATTGACACTCATGGGACCGCCCATCACCACGAGCAGCTCGACCTCGTCTAGTTCCGGCAACTGCGCTGACTCAAAGAACTGGGTATTTGATAGCTCGTATCCGGCCGCTCTAAGCCAAGGATCGATGCTACCAAGCCCTTCGAATGGAACATGTTGAAAATAATGCGCACGCATAGAACTCCCCACTTTGGATTTTGAATGATATGGTATTCGCCACAATTAAACCGGCTGTGCTATTTAGAGTAGGCTTTCCATTTGGAGTTATTTTAACGCAGGATTTCCTGCTGAGCGTACGCTAATCATTGGGTAATCCACGGTTCGCTTGATAAACTCCCCCGGCTAATTCCGTAATAGGGAAGAAATTCTGCCTACTGATTGTCGAATGTCTTAGACATTCAACCAACTAGCCTGATCATGATTACTTCGACTCGATTTAATACACTATGCTATGGGATGATTGCGGCCGGAACATTGGTTTCGCTCTTCGCCGCACTCGAGCCGTTCTACACGGCCGGCTACCACTTGCGATTCAGTGTGTTTTCCATGGGATTGTTGCCCTACTTGGCCTATGGAATACCGGTGACGCTGTTTCGACGTACGATTACGATTGTCGCCGGTTTGATTCTACTGATCGTGCACGCAGGCTCAGTGTTTGTCGTGCGGGTAATTGACCATGATCATTTAGTTATCGGCATAATTTACCTTGTGCCATTGATACTCACGGCTTTTTTACTCCCATTGGTCGTGGTCGCATGGCGTCAACCCTGGCACGATTAACCTATAATCCTAGACTGGACGCGAAATTATCACTAGAGCCGCATCCGTGTTTACTGTCAAGTCTAATGCTCATTAGCCTGAGCCCACGATTAGGGGATCCACGATGACGATACTGGATACCAGTTCTCAGCCTAGCCAAGCCAATTGGCTGCCCATCGGCGATTATCTGCTCAAAAGCCTGCAGCAAGCCGGTGTGGGTCATGTCTTTGGCGTTCCCGGTGACTACATCCTGCGCTTCTACGATCGCTTGTGTCACAGCGAACTGCAGCACATAGGTACAACGCGGGAAGATACCGCAGCGTTTGCAGCCGACGGATACGCCCGCTGTCGTGGGTTGGGTGCCCTGGCCGTAACTTACGGCGTTGGCGCCCTCAACACGGTCAATGCCGTCGCGGGTGCCAATGCAGAGAACTCGCCGGTAGTCGTAATCAGCGGGGCTCCAGGCATAGTCGAGCAACGCGACGATCCCCAAATCCATCACCGTTTCGGTCCCTTCAGCTTCCAACGAGAAATCTTCGACCGCATCACTTGCGCCAGCGCGGTACTCGATGATCCCTACACGGCGCTGCGCCAGATCGACCGTGTATTGACCGCAGCTCGCCGCTACAGTCGGCCAGTCTACATCGAACTTCCACGAGACCGCGTGGACACCCTCGCCTACCCCTTTCCTAACGAGCCCGAAGATGTTTCGCCCAGCGACCCGGCTGCATTGAAAGAGGCCGTGGCCGAGACACTATCCCTATTACGTCGGGCAAAATCCCCTGCAGTGCTCGCCGGCGTCGAAGTGCATCGCCGAGGCCTACAGGATCTACTGACGCGATTTGTACTCAAAGCGCGCCTCCCGGTGGCTGCAACCTTGACGGGTAAATCGGTGGTCGGCGAGCGCCATCCTGCGTATATGGGGGTCTATGAAGGCGCGATGGGACCGGAAACCGCCCGTTGCGTGATTGAACAGGCTGACCTCTTGTTGCTACTCGGCGTAACCCTCAACGACGTCGACCTGGGAATCTACACCGCTCACTTGGACCCTTCCCGCATGCTTCGAGCAGGCCAAGAAGAAGTCTGTGTACGCCATCATCGCTACCCCCAGATTCATCTGCAAGACTTTCTCGAAGCGCTCACGTCATCGGTCAGAACACGTTCCGAACCTCTGCCTAAGCTATCCGCACCGGTCACCGCACCGGACTTTCCAGTTCCTGACCAACCCATGACAATAGATCGGCTAACAGCCCGCCTCAACGACGCATTGATGCCGAATATGCAAGTTGTGGCGGATACCGGCGACTGTTTGTTCGCAGCGTTGGACTTACGCGTGCACGAACGGAGCGAGTTTCTCGCATCCGCTTTTTACACCTCCATGGGATTTGCCGTACCGGCTGCTTTGGGAGCTCAAGTGGCCCGGCCCGAGCATCGACCTCTGGTACTGGTTGGGGACGGCGCTTTTCAGATGACAGGCACCGAGCTTGTCACAGCAGCCCGGTTAGGTCTGAACCCGATTGTCGTGATTTTCAATAACGAGGGTTACACAACGGAGCGATTTATCTTGGATGGACCGTTCAACGACATTGGTGAGTGGCGCTTCCACCGACTCGGTGAGCTATTCGGTCCATTGATGGGCTTCGACGCCCCAACCGAAGAGGCGTTCGAACAAGCGCTGCAACAGGCATTGTCTTTCGATGCTGGGCCGTCGGTGATTAACGTTCGCTTGCGCCCCGACGAAACCTCAACGGCTTTGCGGCGGCTGTCGGATCGGTTGAAGGCGCGCGTTTTAGGCGTACCCGATCAACTATCGGAACCACGTGGGTCTGAATAAGGTACGCGGAGGCACATCAGATGAATTTCTCTCACTGACCAACGGGCTTGCCACACTGGGAGAGCCCTAAAAATAGCTTCTGTCACTCTAAGTCGATCAGTGGAAAACCCACTCAGGCGATCTGTTTGAGTATTTCTTGCGCTCGCCGGCATTGTTCCGTATCGCCTTCCTCTAGTACTTCCTCCAAGGTGCTGCGAGCTCCGTCAGAGTCTCCGAAATCCAGAAAAGCTTGAGCTAACTCGAGTTTGGTGTTGACTTCATCTTCGGGCTCTAGAATAGCCGTATCTCGATCTCCAATATCAAACTCTTTCGTAGCCTTATGGCTATCGGCTAGATCCGCTTCTAGTCCCTCTCCAAGCATGGACTCAATTTCACTCGACTCAACGCTTAGCTCATCCAGATCGGATTGCAATAAATCCGACGCCTTCGTGTCCAAATAATCGGTATCTTGATCCGTTAATGGGGCAAAAGCCTCAATATCCGCGAAGGGCTGAAGAATCTCCGTTGGCCGATCTTCTACCGATTCCTGTTCAGCTGAAATCTGATCCAGTTCTTTCGCTGATGCCTCTTTGTCAATGTCCAGTTCTGGCTCACTAGAGGGGCGCTCCTTAATCGTGGTATCGATTAAATCGGCATCTAACTCAGAACTGGAAAGGGTTTGTAACTCCGAATCGGAAAGATTGAACTCCAATAATTCATCGCTTGAGGCATCTGATTCCTGAACTTTCTGTTCGCTTGAATCTGCATGCGGACTGAAACCTTGTTCCGTTTCGAAATCTAGGTCACCCACGTCAAATTCTAGGCCGGTATCCATTGCTGGAACATCGGAACCCGTGCGCGCATCGACGGTCTCAGGCTCGCCCTCAGGTGTAGATTTGGGCTGATCATCCCATCGCAAATCGGGAGTGAGATCCAGTACATCATGATCGCGCTGTTCATCCAACCCCTCCTCAGTGGCTTGAGCTGGTGTGGGTCGGCCTTTCTCCAATCGGCCATCCGCATACAGAGAATTTGCGGGGCTGATTTCTCTGCCCATCGCAACCACGCGTTCCCATAGCTCAGCGCCGATTCCGCCTTGATCATGAAGTTTTCCCGCCAGGGCGTCGAAGGCTAGTAGATCTTGTGCTCCATGATAAACTTCGAGCAATTTCACCTGATAGTCCTGACGTTCCGGATGCCGTGCGATAGCCTCTTTAAGGCCCTGTTCGGCTTCCTGATACATACCGTATGCGATGTAAACATCCGCATCGGTAATCACGCTGTCCGATGCCGCCGAGCTAGGCTCAGTCTCCCCGGTGCCCTCAGTTTGAAGCCTGGTTTCAGATGCCGATGAAACCACATCTTTCTGGCCCGCGCGCACCTCGGCTACCAAGGGTATCGTACTTCGCTGTTTACCCGGCTGAACGGATTGTTCCCCCGCAACAGAGGCGGCAGAAACGCTTTCAGATTGAAATTCGCGTCCACTGATTACAGCAGAAGTTTCCGGTCGAGGAGACTTAGAACCTCTGAAAACCCACCACGCAAGCACAGCCAACACTACGCCGAGTCCAGCAAGGCCAAGTGGTAACGCACTTTTCGCTACGCTCTCAAACCAATTACTTTTTTCAGGCGCTGCATCCTGGGAATTAGCCGCTGTTGGCGTATTTTCCGCCCTTGCATGGCTACCTTCCGGTGTAGACGTTGACACCGGTGGTTCGTTTTCCGATGTTTTTGCCTCAGTGTTCTGAACGGATTCTTCCGCGGATATTGAACGATCAGAGGGTGCTGGCGTGCTAGTCGCCGTAGTTTGAGTTGTGTCTTGTTGCGGACCACTCATATCTTGACGCAACTTCGCCATTTCTTCGCTCTGAAGATTAATCAAATGATCCTGTTGCGCTACGATCGCTTCGAGTTCTTTTATTCTAGAACCCAGTTCCTCGTTTTCTTTCTGCCGGGACTCGGCGAGTTCTTGAATAAGGGCGACCTTTTTTTGCAGTTTGCTCAAACTATCCGATTCACCGGCCGAGCGGTTAGCTGACTGAGCATCCTCGTTATCCGAAGCTAAGATTTCAAGATTGCCTTGCGAAGACGTTCCGGATTTGATTTCCGGACTCTTCCCGGCTTGGGTTGATTGCTGCGAAGATTTCGCTGAATCTTGAGTCGCTTGCTTATTTGCGCTTTGGGTCGCGTCGCCGACCACGGTTTTGGCGCGAGATTCCCTCCAAGTAGCGTATTGTCTCGAAACCACGGCGCGAGCCTCCTCACGACTCAGTACCTCGACTTCCGACCGAGCCGGGAGCCTCAACAATTGCCCTGTCTTCAAATTATTGATGTTGTCTCCAACAAAAGCCTGAGGGTTGGCGCGTAGTGTCGCGATCATGGATTGCTGCAGGCTCATTCCATCATGGGACATGCGCTCTCTCACGATTGCGGATAAGGTATCTCCACGTTGCGTCCTATACGTCTGTGCGCTGTCTTCGGTTGATTTTTGCCGACTGGCCAAGGGCTGCATAGTGGACTCGTTCCGACCCGATATCGCATGGGGTGTCGCATTAGGGATATCGGGGGAAGCAGCGGTCGATCCAGCCCATTTAGGCTGATTGGAAAAACTGGGCGGATCCAGTAGCAGAGTGTATTCCCGCATGAGCCGCCCCTTGGGCCACTCAACCCTAACTAAAAAATTTAAGAAGGGCTCTCGAATAGGTTTCTTACTAGTGACGGCGATGACGACTTGGCCATCTTTCCTGACCATGGGGGTAAAATCTAATTGATTTAACACATAAGGCCGACCGATACCCGCGCGATTGAAGGCTTCCGCTGGCGCTAGTATAACCCGCACGTCGGCCACCTCACTGGCTCGCACAGAGAACAACTTAATCTCCGCCCGCAACGGCTGGTTGAGGAAGGTATTGACTTCAATATCTCCTAAACCCAATGGCAAAGATATGCCTGGCAAGATCGCAAACAACAGGGCTAAACCCTGGGCCAGTTTTCTCACTGCTATCGCCCTCTTCAAAACAGTTGCAAAGACATTTTCCAATTCATAGCCGCATTGCGTACATGGCATACCCGCATCAAACCCTGTTACATCCCCTGGGCGTACCCTCCCTGATTATGCTATGTCCGCAGTGCGCCTATAACCGCATCACCTATCTGTGTTGTGCTAGCGCGCCGAGCCCCTTCGGTGTAAATATCGGGTGTGCGCCAGCCCATATCGAGCACCCTTCCCACGGCAGTTTCCACCTTCGCTGCAAGCTCCGGGTAATCGAAGCTATAGCGCAGCATCATCGCCACCGACAGAATCGTCGCCAGTGGATTCGCAATCCCCTGCCCCGCGATATCGGGTGCAGACCCATGTATCGGCTCATACATCCCCTTGCTCTTCGCATCGAGCGATGCAGAAGGCAGCATGCCGATCGAACCGGTTAGCATGGCGGCGATATCCGATAAGATATCGCCAAACATATTACCGGTGACAATCACATCGAACTGTTTCGGCGCGCGGACCAATTGCATCGCCGCATTGTCCACATATAGATGACTTAGCTGAATCTGCGGGTATTCGCTGGCGACACGAGTGGTCACGTCCCGCCACAATTCCGACACTTCGAGTACATTAGCCTTATCCACCGAGCACACGCGCTTGGATCGCTTCATGGCAACATCACAAGCTGAGCGAACGATGCGCTCGATCTCGGATTCACGATAAAGCAACGTGTTGAAACCTTCTCGCTCACCGTCCGCCAATTCCCGAATGCCCCGCGGAGATCCAAAATAAATGCCGCCGGTCAGCTCGCGCACAATCATGATATCCAAGCCGGCCACCAGTTCCGGTTTCAAAGCGGAAGCGTCCGCCAACTGGGGATAGAGCACGGCGGGCCGTAGGTTTGCGAACAGTCCTAACTGAGAACGCAAGCCCAACAATCCTCGTTCAGGGCGCAGCTCGCGCGGCAACGCCTCATACTGCGGTCCACCCACTGCGCCGAGTAAAATCGCATCGCACTCTTCGGCCATTTGCAACGTAGACGTCGGCAATGGATGCCCTTCACTGTCGTATGCAGCGCCGCCTACCGTCCCCCGCATCAGCTCAACATCCAGTCCATAATCGCTAATGAGCACCTTTAAAAGCTTCTGCGCTTCGGCGACAATTTCAGGACCAATACCATCGCCGGGCAACACCAATAGTTTGTATGTCATCTTATCGCCCCCAAATCGCATGCACTCGGCTCTACCCTGAAAACGGAGCGAATCGGCGCTCCAATTCAACGAATAATCTAACGGGTAGATGCGCGTCTTTTCAACAAGAACCAAGTATTATAGTTCGCCAAACAACCAGGGAGCCTGTTGCTTCCGTCGAGCTTCATACTTACGAATCTCAAGTGCATGCTCAAGGGTCAATCCAATATCATCCAACCCATTGACAAGACAATGTTTGCGATAGGGGTCAATCTCAAACCGATAGACTTCATTATCCGGCGCCGTCACTGTCTGTTCCCCCACATTTATTGTTAAAGTGTAGCCCTCGTGCTCTGCTACCGCACCGAACAGCCGATCAATGGCACGTTCTTCTAGAACGATAGGTAACAGACCATTCTTAAAACAGTTCGTAGTGAAGATGTCGGCGAAACTCGGTGCAATTACGACACGAATTCCATAATCCATGAGGGCCCATACGGCATGTTCTCGGGAAGATCCACAACCGAAGTTTTTTCTGGCCAATAAGATCTGAGCCTGCTGATAGCGTGGTTGGTTGAGCACAAACTCGGGATTGAGCCGGCGTAAATGATGATCCTGCCCCGGCTCGCCGGGATCGAGATAACGCCAGTTATCGAATAGAGTGACTCCAAAACCAGCCCGTTGGACCGACTTGAGATATTGTTTAGGAATGATGGCGTCGGTATCCACATTGGCGCAATCCATGGGAATGACGACAGCAGAGAGTGTTTGTAAGGCTTTCATCGTTCAACTCATTCAGTGGGGTAAGCGTTGTGATACAATAGCAATCAATCTGACGCTATTTATTTGCAATCCGGTTACGTAGGGATTAGTGATGCTAAGGCGCCGCTAATAAACGGCGTACGTCAACAAAATGTCCAGCCACCGCGGCAGCCGCTGCCATTGCAGGACTGACTAAATGGGTACGCCCACCCTGGCCTTGGCGGCCCTCAAAATTCCGATTAGAGGTGGAGGCGCAGCGCTCACCGGGCTCTAGCCGATCGGCGTTCATTGCCAAGCACATGGAGCAGCCGGGCTCGCGCCACTCAAAACCGGCTTGCAGGAAAATGTCCGCCAACCCCTCTCGTTCAGCTTGACGCTTGATTAACCCCGAACCGGGGACCACCATGGCCAATCGAATATTGTCCGCCACCTTTCGCCCATTGACGACCTGAGCCGCAGCGCGCAAGTCTTCAATGCGAGAATTGGTGCAAGAGCCGATAAATACCTTGTCCAGAACAATGGACTCAATGGGCATCCCAGGCCGCAAGCCCATGTAGTCTAAGGCCCGGCCCATGCCTTGAGCCTGTATTGGATCACCCACATCCAGCGGATCCGGTACGCATCCATCCACGGCGACGACCATTTCCGGAGAGGTTCCCCAGGTAACCTGTGGACCGATCTCTGAGGTATTCATCTTTACAACCCGATCAAAGCTTGCCTGTGGATCCGAGCGAAATCTTGTCCAGTCCTCCACGGCTTGATGCCATAACTCACCCTGTGGTGCATAGGGGCGTGCACGAATATAGTCAATCGTCTTTTCATCCACGGCTACCATTCCGGCGCGCGCGCCGGCTTCGATCGCCATATTGCACAACGTCATGCGCCCTTCCATCGACAACGCGCTTATGGCCTCACCGGCAAATTCTGCCGCATGGCCAGTTCCCCCGGCGGTACCGATCTTGCCGATTATGGCTAGTATGATGTCCTTGGCGGTAATGCCCGGCCCCAATGGCCCATCCACTCTGATCAGCATGTTTTTGGATTTCTTCTGCACCAGACACTGAGTTGCTAAAACATGTTCAACCTCAGAAGTCCCAATGCCGAAGGCGAGTGCCCCGAAAGCGCCATGAGTTGAGGTATGTGAATCTCCACAAACCACCGTCATCCCGGGAAGCGTAGCGCCTTGCTCGGGACCAATGACATGCACGATGCCTTGACGGATATCGTGCATTGCAAATTCCGTGATATGGAATTCGCGGCAATTGCGCTCCAGGGTCTCGACTTGCAATCGGGAAACAGGGTCAATGATACCTTGATGGCGATCGGTGGTGGGCACATTGTGATCGGGTACGGCCAAAATGGACTGAGGCCGCCACAGGGAACGCCCCGCGATACGCAAGGACTCAAACGCCTGCGGCGAGGTCACTTCGTGAATGAGATGCCGATCGATGTAGAGAAGCGCCGTGCCATCCTTCCCGGTACGTACTACATGATCTTTCCACAATTTGTCATAGAGTGTTTGAGCAGTCATTTTGGGTTCTCCAGCCATCGAGTGTGTCATTGAACATCGTGATCGAACAAGTAGGATCGAACGGTGTTTGAAAAAGCATAATCCATCGCGTATAAATAACTCAAATTCATAATTTTCATATATTTCATAATTCTTCGGAATAGCAGCTTGAACGATGGAAATCAATGAACTCAAGACCTTTGTTTCGGTAGCGAAGCATGCCTCCTTCTCGATGGCCGCGAAACAACTCTACCTTACCCAACCCGCGGTCAGCAAACGAGTGACGGCGCTCGAGGAAGATCTGAATACTAAACTTTTCGATCGGCTCGGAAGGAAGGTGCTTTTGACTCAAGCCGGTGAAGTACTCTTAGCTAAGGCGCGTGTAATCCTTAAGGAAATCGACGAAAGCCGGCAGATGATCGCGAATCTCTCGGGCCAAGTCCGTGGACGGCTAAGCCTGGGGACTTCTCATCACATTGGTCTGCATCGCTTGCCGACCATTTTGCGTGCGTTCACCAATCGATATCCCGAAGTAGAACTCGATCTTCATTTTTTGGATTCAGAAACCGGCTGCGAGGCAATCGAGCGGGGGCAGTTAGATCTGGTGATTGTGACACTGCCCCCTAAACCTGCGCCTACGGTTACGGTGAGGAAATTATGGGATGATCCTCTGGATATCGTGGTTGCCCCCGGTCATCCATTGGCGCAGAAGAATATCATTACACTGGAAGACCTAGCCGCTCAACCCGCCATATTGCCTGCCAAGGGCACCTTTACTCGCGATATTATCGTTGGACCTTTTGCTGAATGCCAATTGGATTTGAATGTGAACCTAGAGACCAATTACCTCGAAACAAACAAAATGATGGTAACAATAGGACTAGGATGGAGCGCCCTGCCCAGAACCATGGTCGACAAAGACCTGTGCTGTTTAACGGTCCGCCCATTAAACTTAAGCAGAGTCCTGGGTGTGATGTGCAATAAATCACGCACACTCAGCAACGCCGCTCGGGCTTTACTGGAGATGATTCAATCGACTGATATTATGGTTTAGCACGATCAAGAGAAGCTCGAGTACATGAGGAGATTCCGGGGACAGTAAACATCTGGACTTTGGCCATTTGGAGCTTTAAAGGAAGAAGTAAACAGCAGAGGTAGCGGTGATGTATCCTAATAAGTGTCAAACTTGCTAGGAGATCACGATGCCACCCCTGCCAGGGGCGATTATAGCCGTTCTGAGCGCCTTTGCTCCGATGTTTTCACGTGCGGTCTGGACGCACGCCCAGGTGCTGTTAGTCGGAGCGCTGCTGTGTCAAGGTCCGAGAACGGTGGCCGCGGCGTTGTGCGTGCTGGGATTAGGTCAGGCCAGGCGTTTTGAGAAGTACCATCGGGTATTGAGCCGAGCGCGCTGGTCGGGGCTGCAGGGGGCGAAGATCTTGCTGGGGTTTCTGATTGAGCTGGTGCCGCCGTGGTGGCCGGTGCTGATCGTGGTCGATGAAACCGTTGAACGGCGACAAGGACGCAAGATCAAAGCGAAGGGGCGCTATCGCGATGCGGTCCGTTCCACCCAGAAAGTCGTGGTCAAGTGTTATGGCCTGAAGTGGATCAGCATGATGGTGTTGGTGCCGCTGCCCTGGAGTGCGCGGCCCTGGGCGTTACCCTTTTTAACGGTGCTGGCTCCTTCGAAGCGGGCTAATGAGGCGGCGGGCAAGCGGCATAAGAGCAGTATCGATTGGACCGAGCAAATGGTCAAGCAGGTCGCGCGCTGGCTGGGGCAGCGGCGCTGGGTGTTGATTGGCGACGGGGGTTTTGCCTGTGTACGTCTGGCCTTGACGTGTGTGAATAGCGTGGCCCCAGTCACGCTGATCTCGCGGTTGCGCCTGGATGCGCAGTTGTATGATTTTCCGCCCCTGCAACAACCCGGGCGCCGGGGACCCCAGCCGCAAAAGGGCCGCAAGAAACGCCAAGCTTTGAAGGGGCGCATTGAACAAGCCAAGCACCATGGGAAAGAGACCACGGTGATGTGGTATGGGGGCAAACGCAAGCGGGTGCGTCTACTCAGTGGGCAGTGTCTGTGGCACACCTCTGGCTTTGCGCCGGTGCCGATTCGCTGGGTGTTGGTGGTTGACCCCACCGGCAAGAGTCGCCCCGAAGCGTTTTTCAGCACCGATCGCCGCTTAACCCCGGAGAAGATTGTCGAGTACTACGTGCTACGCTGGAACATTGAGGTCACTTTCGAAGAAGGGCGCCGGCACCTCGGACTGGAGAGCCAACGCCAGTGGTCTGATCAGGCGATCGCCCGCACCACTCCGGCTTTATTGGGGCTATATTCCCTGATTTGTCTGATGGCCCACCGGCTGACCACGGCCGAACCGCTGTTGCCCCGTTCGACGGCCTGGTACGGCAAGACCCAAGCGACGTTCTCCGATGTCCTGGCGTTCATACGCCGGGCAATCTGGGCCGGAAAGTATTTCAACAAGTCTACGTTTCGCGCTGATCAGGTGATAATTCATCGCGATGACTGGGAAGTGGTGCTTAATCAACTGGCTTCCACTGCCTGAAATGGCCAAAGTCGAGAAACATGGGATTACATTAATTCACAACTTAACCCGGTTAACCCAGCGTTCCAAAACCGCTCAGCATTCTTATGAAGAAGCCTCTTGCAGTACGATCTTATCTCGCCGAATAATTTCACGGAACGACGCACTGGCTGTTGCCCAATCTACTACATCTACCGAATAGGGAATATCGGATTCACTAAAATCAAACCGAAGCCGGGCTGAGGTTTCATAGGACATTGGCGTTTTCCCGATCACGCATAAATCGAGGTCGGAGTTTTTCCCGGCGATGCCTAGTGCGCGAGAGCCGAAAGCCCACACTTCGCGATCGGGCACATGACGCCGCAAGATGGCCCGCACCATTTCCAGGTGATCGGGACTCACGTCAAGCTGCATCGCGCAGCCGCTCTAGCGTGACCTTAGCGTCGGCAAGAAAATCCCGCGCCCGCTCAAACGCCCGCTCTGCTTCGTCGCTATCGTATATATGGGAGGTTTTGTTACGCGCTTCGTAGTGTCCGAACCAGGTTTCGGTATCTTCGAGTAAGTGGTATTTGGCGGCCTGGCGGAAAATGTCTTTCTTAGAAAACAGGCCCCCCTCTTCGACCTGATAGATGTTTTTTAACGCGCGCAGCATCAGTTTCCACGCCAAGTCCATAGCAATCTCAAAACGCTGAATGACGCCATCCCGTACGGTCAGCAACTGCGGATATTGCTCGGCTTCAGCGAATCCTTCCTCTAGCCGCGCGAGCGCTTTTTCCAGTGCCTCGACACTTAGTCTTGTCATGATTGCCCTCGCGCCCTATCTAATTTTTTCCCCATTGTTCCGGTTTACAGATCGCCTGCGCACCAGGTTGAGAACCACAAGGCGACTTCGCCCCTAACAGTAAACTTCGATGGCCTCGTCGCAGAGAATAAATATTGTAAACACCTCTTTTTGCCATATGAAAAAGTATCGAAAGCTCGTTGAGTTGTCAATGAGATGAGTCTGCTGTCAAAAATCGCTTTATTGAGGTACCTCGAGTGGGTTGAATATTGATGAAACTGACGAACAAGGCGGATCGCCCCAGGCGACGGATTACCAGTCGGTCGATGTGGACAGCCTGGATCGGGTTCGCCCCCGCAGTGTGGCGGTCGAACATGTCGCCCTGGAGGCGTTACGGCAAGTGGGACTGGACGGGAAGCTAGAACAACTCGGCTTGACCGGCCCGCAACGAACCGCCGCGATCGGGACAAGTATCGCGCGCATGGTCGCACCCGGTAGTGAGTTATTCACGCATGGCTGGCTGGGCAAACACAGTGGCCTGGGCGAGCTTATCGACTATGATTTTGAGGCGCTCAATCTGATGCAGGGCTTCCCACTTAAGGCGGGACAAGCATTAAAATCAATCTGTTAGTCTATGCCCAATTTTCCGGGTTTTCATGCCTTTCTGGACCTTAAAACGAAGAAAGGTGTCCCGGCTTAAGTGGATAGCCTGATGCAGTTGTATCGCGCTTCAGACCGACTGCTCAAGCATAAAGAAGCCTTGGAAGCCTTTTTATATGCGCGCGAGCGCGTGTTGTTTGAGTTCGACGAGGTGATCACGCTCTATGATCTAACCAACACCTTTATTGAAGGCACCGGCCGTGGTAACACCAACGCGGAATTGGGCCACTCGAAGGAGAAGCGTACGGACTGTCCGTTGGTGACCTTGGCCCTGGTGCTCGATGGCAGCGGATTTCCCAAACGCAGCGAGGTCTTCGCCGGCAATGTCAGTGAACCGAAAACGCTGGCGCAGATGGTCGGCACGCTGGTGGAAAAGGACGCAAGCCCAACACCCACCGTGGTGCTCGACGCCGGCTTTGCGACCGAGGAGAACATCGCCTGGCTGATCGAGAATCAGTACCCCTATGTGGGGGTCAGCCGCAAGCGTCACCGAGAATTCAACGAAGCCGAGGCGCTCACGATTAAAGACGGCGGCGTATCACGCATTCAGGCGCAGCGAGTGGTCAACGCGGACACTGGCGAGGTTGAACTCTACTGTCATTCTTCACAGCGTGAGAAGAAAGAGCAAGGCATTCAGGAACTGTTTACCAAACGCTTTGAGAACGCCCTTGAGAAACTCGCCAGCGGTCTCAATAAAAAGGGCACGATGAAACGATACGACAAAGTGCTCGAACGCGTGGGGCGTCTGAAACAAAAGTATTCCCGCGCCGCCCAATACTATGACGTGAGCGTGGTGCACGACGAAGCCACCGGCAAGGCCAGTGCTATCCATTGGCAGCGTACTCAAACCCCCGAAGAGATGCTGCCCGGTGTCTATTGTCTGCGTACCAATCAAGAACAATGGGACGAGGCTACGTTGTGGCGTACCTATACCCTGCTGACCGACCTGGAGGCGGTCTTTAGGTCTCTGAAATCCGAACTCGGTCTACGGCCAATCTTTCACAGCAAAACCGACCGCGTCACTGGACACCTGTTCATCTCGGTACTGGCCTATCACCTGGTCCACACGATCCGCATTCAGCTCAAGGCTTGCGGCATTCACCTCAGTTGGGAGGGGCTGCGCCGGGAGCTTGAGGGTCAGGACCGCGCCACCGTCGAGCTCAAGCGTGCCGACGGCAAAACCCTACACATCAGAAAAACCTCCCGTGCCGAACCGCGACAGCAGCGAATTTATGACGCTCTCGGTATCTCGGACCGCCCGAGGAAAACGCAGAAAACGATTATCTGAGAACGACACCCGCTTCGACCGTGTAGTGCCATAACGGCTTTCAAAAAATCTTAACTCGTTATTTTTGCGAATAATAATATAGGGAGGTGTTAAAGATGGGCTAGGAGACGAAGGATTCATCAATGTGCTGGAGAAGCTCACGGGCAAAGGGCTAAAAAATCGGATCGCTAGACTCAACTACCCCACGAATACCCCACCACGCAATGAGATAACCCAGCCCGGCTAAGAGAGCTGCCATGTAGTAAATCCATACCCCTCCCAGACTCGTCCACACATAACCGCTTAAAAGACTGCCGATAGCACCTCCCAACCCGAAACTCAAACTCGAATAGAGGGCCTGCCCTCGACCCTGTAGCTGTCCTGGAAAAAATCGATAGATCATGTGAATTGCGGTCGCATGGTACAGCCCAAAACTGGCCGCATGCAGCACTTGCGCAATCAATAAAACCGCGATCGTTTGAGCTTGAGCGGCAATCAGCAACCAACGAACCACCGTCAATAGCAGAGCGGTGAGGAAGAGTTTGCGGGCTCCATATCGTGGCAACCAACGAGGCATAAATAAAAAAACTACAATCTCCGCTATCACACCCAAGGACCATAACATTCCAATCAAACCGCGCGAATAGCCTAGGTCGTCGAGGTAAATAGAGAAAAATGTGTAATAAGGGCCATGGCTTGCTTGAGCTAGCATGCACGCAGCGAGCAGGCAGATCACAGCCGGTTGCTTTAACGTGCCCATCAGTTGGGGCCGGCGGGTTTTAGCCATTCGATTCACACCTTCACGGACCCACATGGAATTTAGCCAGATACCGATTAGCAGAGCTAACACGATATGAGGCAGGATACGGATGCCATACACATCGAATACCGGCGCTAATACCATGACGCTGACGATAAAGCCAATGGAGCCCCACAGGCGGATCTTGCTGTAATGGTGCACGCGATCACCGAGATGATTCAGCGTATTCATTTCAAACAGTGGCAAGGTCGCATTCCAGAAAAAGCTGAATACCGCGAGCGCGGCCATGATCCGCCCATAATCCACTAGCCAAAGCAACGCAGAAAAAGCCAGCCAGGCGAGTAAAGCCGTCACTCGGATAATCAGCAGGCACCTACCCGTATGATCCGCAACCCAACCCCAGATATTGGGGCCAATAACCTTGGTAATCAGGATTACGGCCATGAGTTCGCCAATCGCCTGCGGATTAAATCCTAGGGATTTAAGATAGAGTCCCCAATAGGGAAGAAAAGCGCCGAGACTCGCGAAGAAGAAGAAATAAAATCCAGATAAGGAGTGATAAGCCGATTTGGCAGCACCTGACGCCATACATCACTCAAGTTGAAATGATGGCCGATCCCTAGCGCTTCTTAATCAGCACTAGGGAGCAGGTCTCGGCTTTTGATACGGGATCAGCATAGGTACGGTACGCTGGTATTGACGGTAATCATCCCCATAGATCTCGACGAGATCCCGTTCTTCGAGTACGGCGCCGGTGTATATCCAGACGGTAAAAAGCAGGTTGAAAAGCAACCGGTCGGCCGTCAGATCTGGATACGACCAGATCATCAGCAAAGTGGTGATGTACAAGGGATGACGAACCCAGCGGTAAGGCCCCCGAATGACCAAGGATGTGGAGGGCTCTATATCGTTACGAGTCTTCAGTAGAGCTTCGGCCCCAAATAGATCGGCGGCCTTGAGCGACCAGATTCCCCAAGCCTGCGCGGCGATAGCCATGAAAAACAAGGCTCTCATTAATCCCCGGGAGAATCCCTCTGCGGACGCCAGCACAGGCTAGTGTCGCTTGCCATAACAATGACCAAGGCGAGCAGCACGATTCCGGAAATTATAGAGTAAATCGCGCCGGTAAATCGCTCCGAAATAATGCGGGACAGCCGGTTCCGGATGGTTTTCCGAACCATCCCACTGTGTTGCAGGAAAAACGCGAAGCATAGGCCCGCGTCGAACAGCAGTGCTTCAACACGATTAAGGTCGAGTTGATTAAGATTAAACGGGCCCAGGTAAAGGAAAAAAGTGAAAACGATCAACGAGCCAGCACCCACGGTAAGCGTCAATGCTACGAAGATATAAGCCATGAATACCGATTCCCCAGGGATTTGGGGTGCTTGTGTGCGCATACACCAGTCCTAAAACGTTCCCGATAACACGAAACCTCTTCTAGAGGCCTTCACAAGGATACTCGTTGGGTGACACACTCACAATATCCGAAATCGACCCCGCGCCGATGGTGGTTGCGCCGGTGTTGGGTTTATTAGAAGATGTAAGCGCCTGTTCATGAGGCGTTCCGCGGACGTTTTGTGGCGTCATCCGCAGCGGTGTTGTACGAGTCTGCCGGGCTGAGGCGATCGCAGTATCAGCGTTCCTTGTATCTCTCATCTCCGATTTACAGCAACCGGGTAGCGATAAATTATGGAAAAAATCCTCTTAGATAATTTTGCGGATCTCACAGGTTGGGCTACCGTGGCCTCAGGACAGGCGCAAATCAAAATTTCGGCGGATCAGGGGATTGAAACTCAAGCCATGCGTCTGGATTTTGATTTTAGGGGCGGCGGTGGATTTGTAGTGGCACGCAAGTTATTTTCATTTGAGCTACCGGAGACCTATGCCTTTCATTTTAATATTCGGGGCTCGGCACCCCCCAACAAACTCGAGTTCAAATTGATTGATCCCACAGGGCAAAACGTATGGCGCTATCAGCAAGATCCATTTGATTTTGCTCCCCGACTGGCGTGCCCTCAAAGTCGACAGCAGTCAAATCGATTTCGGCTGGGGACCCGCGGGAGGTGGCCCCGCGCGGCAGGTCGGTGCGATCGAGTTTGTGATTGCCGCCGGTCCGGGCGGCGAAGGCTCCATTTGGATCGACGATTTATGCTGGGAAGACCGCAGTTTTCGCACCCCGCCCAAGATTCAAGCATCAAGCGAACGTGTGGGACATGAGGCCCGATGCGCTATTCGATCGATGCGCCGAAACCAGTTGGCGCGGCGAGTCTGCCGACCAACCGCAATGGCTGCAGATGGATTTCGGCGAGGAACGGGAGTACGGAGGAATGATCATTCGTTGGGAACCGGCGGATCAAGCGAGATGCTTCGATGTGGAAATCTCCAGCGACAGTCACCAATGGGAAAAGGTCTACTCGGCAACTCGGGCCAGCGGAGCCGACGATTATATCTATTGTCCTAAGAGCTCCTCGCGTTATCTTCGGCTCTACCTGCATCCGAGTTCGCGAGAACCGGTATCGGGCGTCGTCGATATCGACATTAAGCCTTATGACTTTTCCCGCTCCCTCAACGATTTTTTTCAGGCTATCGCCAGACGGCAACGTAAAGGGCACTATCCAAAATATCTCTATGCCGAACAGACCTACTGGACACCAGCAGGGATTCCAGAAGCCACGACCCGAGCGATCATAAACGAAGAAGGGCTGGTGGAAGTTGATGAAGGCGCATTCTCACTCGAGCCTTTTCTCTATCTCGACGGACGGCTCATCACCTGGGCGGATGTGGATACGCAGCAGACTCTGGAACAAAATTATCTTCCCATCCCTTCGTCCCTCTGGCGATGCCAAGACCTTGAGCTCAACACGACAGTGTTCGCTACGGGCGATGCCGGCGCATCGGTTTTATATCTGCGTTACCAGATCAAAAATACAGGGGATCAAGCCAAGCACGCCAAGTTTTTTATAGCGCTTCGTCCATTCCAAGTCACACCCCCCTGGCAAAGTTTTCGTAATCTCGGAGGGGTCAGTCCAATCCGGGAGTTAGCGGCCACAAACAGCGGCGCGATTTGGGTCAATCGAAATAAAATGATCATACCGCTTGATTCAACACCCCGCTTTGGCGCCGTTGCCTTCGAGCAAGGCGCCATCACCGATTATCTCGAAACCGGGATACTGCCGGCACAGCGCGAAGTACGCGACGAGTTTGGTTACGCCTCGGGCGCATTGGAATATGAACTTACCCTTGAGCCGCACACAGCTCAGGACATTTACATCGCCGTACCGTTCGGTTCAGCCGATCGGAAGATGTCTGAACCGCTCGACTTGTTACCGCAGAACGTTTCCGGGGCCGAGCAATTCCAGATGGCAGTGCAGCAATGGGAAAGCCGGCTCAATCAGGTCGAGTTGCGGCTGCCTGCCATGGCGTGTGATGGCGCTGCGGCGTTTAAAACCGCGGTAGGTCATATTCTCGTCAACCGAGAAGGCCCAGCATTGCAGCCCGGTCCACGGCGTTATACCCGCTCCTGGATAAGGGATGGCGCCACCATGGCTGCGGCCTTGCTCCGCGCCGGACGCCGAGATGAAATTAAATCTTATCTGCGCTGGTACAGCGGGTTTCTGCGCGACGATGGCTTCGTTCCCTGTTGCGTGGATCGTGATGGGCCGGATTGGCTGCCCGAATACGATAGTCAGGGTGAATTTGTGTACACCGTTATGGAATACTATCGCTTTACTCGGGATCAGGCATTCCTATCCGAGATGTGGCCTATGGTCCTGAAAGCCATCGACTACTTAGAAACCCTGCGTAACAGGCGACTTGGCGCCGAATACCAGACCCCAGAAAAGCGGGCTTGCTACGGGTTGCTGCCTGAATCGGCCAGTCATGAAGGTTATCTAGCCCATCCGGTGCACGCGTACTGGGACGATTTCTGGGCCCTGCGCGGCTTGAAGGATGCGGTTTCCATGGCGGACATCTTAGGAGAACAGGCTCCGGCTCAGCGCTTTAAGGCGCTGCGGGACTCCTTCCAAAGAACGCTCTATGCATCCATCAGAACCACCATCGTGGACCGTCAGCTCGACTTTATTCCAGGTTCCGTGGAATGGGCGGATTTCGATGCTACGGCCACGGCTAACGCGATCGCTCTGCTGGATGAAGCGCACAATCTGCCACGAGATGTCCTTGATGCGACCTTTGGAGAATATTTCCGGCATTTCCGCAAGCGTTGTCGCGGTGAAGTCGACTGGCTCAACTACACCGCCTACGAGATTCGCATTATCGGGGCCTTGATACGCCTCGGTTGGCGGGAAAAAGCTCACGAACTGCTCGAATTCTTTCTGAGCGACCGGCGACCGGTTGCATGGAATCAATGGCCGGAAATTACCTGGCGCGATCCTCGAGCACCGGGTCATATGGGTGATCTTCCGCACACTTGGATTGCCGCCGAATACGTCCTGGCATTCCGCAGCCTGTTTGTTTTCGAACGGGATGCGGATCAAGCGCTGGTGATCGGAGCGGGTATCCCTGCCGCTTGGTTGGCCGCCGAGGACGGTATCGAGATACGAGGCATGCCGACTTGGTATGGACTCTTAAATTATCAGCTGCATCGTGCGGGGAGTGGTCCAGTGCATTTAAAGCTCACCGGCGAGCTCAGGATGCCGCCGGGTAAGCTCGTGTTTGTACCGCCCGGAGAGGAACCGTTGCGGCAAGTCCTGGTTAATGGCAAACCCATCTCCAGTTTCACGTCCTCGAAGGCCACCATTGAAACCTTTCCTGCGGAGGTGATCGTGTATCTTTAGCCGCGTCTTAGCTTAGGTTTGCGTTTGACTTAGGTTTAAAGCTCACCCCTCCGAGTAATCGGCTGAGTCCCTGATTAGATGGGAGCCTCCAGAATCTTCTGACTTGCATCCCAATAGGAAATCATACCCGCCAATCTATGGGTTTGTGGTTCGACCACCGGTAAGCTGGCGTGCGTTCTATACAAGATCAACAAGGTTTCTAGCAATGGGGTATCAGGCCGGACTACGGTAAGCTCACGCTCCAGACAAATACTGATGGACTCATTCTTTACCGCTTCAAAACGGCGGTGTAGATCGGCAAGGGATTCTTTGATAAAGGGGTCACTATCCAACCCATACTCCATAATCACGGCTTTCGGTAACGCCAAGCGCAGCAGGCAGTTAATGCCGACGATTCCCTGGAATCGCCTATCATTATCCACAACCGGGAGATTGCGATAACGGTGCTCCATAATATATTGCATGGCGGTCGAGATTTGATCCGATGAATACAGTACGGTTGGATTGGGATCCATTATGGCTCGGGCGCTCATAAAAATGGTTACCTATTAGTGGACAACGGACTGATTTCTAGCCCGTGCTTACAACCGAATGCACGGCTTCAATCACTCCTGTTAAGGTTTCGGAAGAATCCCTGAATCGCAACAACCCGCAGCGCCGACAACTAGACGCTGAATTACCAGAATAGAGTTTGTGTTAGGAGTCTTCTGACAATGGGGGTTTGCCACGGAGATGCCGGATTTAGTCAGAACTCTCGATCCGTTTCGTTAAAAAGCAACGGGATTCGCTCATAACGATCAGAAATTTCGTCTTATACCGACTTTTCCTTGCAACGATCACTTTCGTCGAACAGACTCATTAATGAACTCAAATACCGGGCCGACCAGGGGCTATGGTAATAAAGCCCTGCAAACAGAACAGGTTGCGTGTAGTATGCAACAGAGCCCGCACGCCGTCGAGTGTCAGACTCGAAGATTTCCAATGTAAGCCTTTAGCCTCCAGCAAAGCACCGACCTCGCGACCAACGGGCTCCCTCATTGTGGGCTCGGCGTAGATTTGGGGTTGGACACGGTTCTGGAAGCGATGAGCCGCGGGAATTTATCCCAACAGGTAATGCTTTCTCACTGGTTTGAGCACTTCCCATGTGCAGAACATACCGGTTGGGAAATGAGCCAGATCCCCTGCTTTGACGTGCACCGGCTCTCCATCCTCAGGAGTGACATAAAACTCGCCCTCCAGGATGTAGCAGGTCTCATTGCTTGTATAATTCCACGCAAACTTGGAACTCTCTTTTTCCCAGATGGGCCAGTCGAAAACCCCCATGGCCTCTAATTTAGCTGGAGATGGATCATGTTCAATATTGATTTGTGTCATAGGACTCTCTATTTAGTATCTAGCCGATGGCCGCGATCTGTCAGGCGGCTTTTCATTCAGGTTAACGCGCTCCGTGGTCACCAGAGTCGAGCGTCACGCTTAGGGAGTTTTAGAACAATAACCCATAATCGCATCGAACCCGCTTAATCTAACGATAAGCGATCATCAGTGTAAAGCGCTTCTGGGTCTACACGGCCCATGTCCCCGGCGCATTGTCATTATGTTTAACCGATTTAAACCATAGGAATTCGCGATGGAACATCAACCTCGAGTCGAAATCACCTACTGCACTCAATGCCGCTGGCTGTTGCGCGCCGGTTGGATGGCTCAGGAGTTGCTCACAACCTTTGGAACCGAGCTGGGCGAAGTGGCGCTGGTGCCTGGCACCGGAGGCATTTTCGACGTGCGCGTTAACGATGAGTTGATCTGGTCGCGTAAGACTGAAGGACGCTTTCCCGAATCCAAGGAATTGAAACAGCGGGTTCGAGATCGGGTAGCTCCGGAAAAAGCCCTTGGGCATTCGGATCGATAACTGGGTACGACGTTTGTTCATATACCACATAGAACCATACGCAAAGTGCAGAATATGACCCCAGATGCATGGTACATACGAGGATCTGGGATCCACCAACGCTTATCTTAAGATTTAGCCAGCGTGGTCGCCCGGCACCATCCGTGGAGTAAAGAAATAACGACTGTCACCCACCATTGAACTCGATGGTGGTTGCGATACAAAATCAGAATTCACCTCGGACGCCGACTGTGAAGCTATGGTCGGTGATGTACTGGTGACCGAGCAACGTTTGGTAGTTGAAGAAGGCCTGCAGACCACCGCGCATGACCGCCGAGATACCCGCGCCCAGCTCGAAATAATTCCGATCCGGATCATCGGTTAGCGCAACCAGCGGATTGCGGCGGGGATCATGGGTATAGAATGCCGTGATCTCCTCCGAATCATTCATGAATTCATGCACCCAGCCAAAATTTGCCTGCGGCATCAACACCCCCCAGGATTGGCTTGTGGTATAGCCGACACGTCCACCGATGACGGTCGTCAGCGATTCCCAATCCTGTCCGTCGACCGTCAGATTGAGGCCAGAGGCACCCGATTCGGCATAACCATCAACCGCATTGTGTTGATAAGTCACCTGCGTATAAGGGCCGTAGGTGAGGCTGCCATTAGCCAGATCAAGCCCTCCGCCAATACTCAAGGTCCAGTTATCGCTATCGGTATCACCCCGTGCAGTCCGATCCGTCGTGACCACTGTAGCCGCGCTCCCCGGGTTGGTACCGACAGGGAGCAAGATCTTTCTGGTCAAGTCATAATCAACATGTGCGTAGTTGATAAGGCCGTCGATATAAAAATTACCGGTGTAATAGGTCTCGTATACACCACCCCCCCAGCTATCGGCATCCAGTCCACCGCCTGGTACCGCAGTAGTGGCATCGAAATCGCTGTCGATGCTCTGATAACTGACTAATGCCCCAATTACAAAATTGTCACTTAGCCGGTAATCGGCGCCACTCGTGACACCCCAGCTGTCATAATCGAAAGCGTCTTCGTAGTTGGATTCATCCCGGTTCCCGAAGCCCGCGTTCACGTTGAGAAAACCACCCCATTTTCCTCTATAAGCATCTCCAGCCGCTCCACCGCCGTTACCCGAATATTTATTGTTGTCACTGGAATCGGTAGCCGCGAAGAGCTCTAATGGACGAGAAAGATTACTGCTAATTCCAAACTGTATCCCGCTACGGACGGTCTGCAACCGGGCGATACCGGTTGAGACCTGTTGGTCCGATAGTTCCACTCCCGTCGTTTTAGTTGTAGACAATTCTTCGGTGGCAACCGTCTGTACCGCCTTGGCCAGGCCGTCTGCGTCCAGGCCAAGGCTATTTGGGGTGTTGTTAGATCCATTTAATTGATTAGCATTCTGCACCATGTTGCCACAGCGCTCGAACAGATCTTGCTCCTCCGCAGTATTGGTGCCGAAAACCACGAACTGTCCGCATACTTTCTGCACCGCATCACCCGTGCGCTGCTGGTTCTCCGTTTGGCCATAGCTACCAAGGTTAGTCGTCGGCGAATAGGCCATAGCGGAAACGGACGCTACCCCAAAACACGTACCTAAAATAGCTCGGCTCATAGACATGAATGACTCCAAGGGTTGGGTGTTAGTCTAAATTGTAGTTATCAGCGGGTTTGGGCAATCTTCTAAGTTCATTCGAGATATATGTTACCATTGTAGCGTTGATCACGATATTTGGTTTTGTAGAATCTTGGGCCTCATGACTCAATGGCCTCTTTCTCCAGTTAGAGTGAGAATTAACCAATCCCCTCTAGCATTATTTTAGCGCTACTCCCCGGCCCCGACTTCACCGGCTAGATAGGCCTGATCCAACTTAGGTAAAGGCTGGTGCTCGAAAGCCGCCTCGAAGGCGGCGAGCCGTTTGTAGATCGATTGTAATTCGACGATGGTGGTCCAGGAATTGACCAAATATTGAAAAGATGAGGACACCTGCCCAAAGGCGGTGAGAATCTGCTGCAATATGCCGAAGGTGATCTTGCCCGCAGCAATGGTGGGAACCAAGATCAGGTAGACGAAGATATTGTCGGCCTGGAGATAGCTGTAGCGAACGATGTTGAAATAGAAGTAATGAAAATACAGCCGGAAATAATTTTCCCGGACATTGCCGAACAGCGTCTTAAGTGTTGGTGGCTGAGCCCGGTCCACATTGTCCTCGCCATAGACGAGTTCTTTTCGATAAGCGGCCTCGACGCGTTGATTGCGAAAATACAAGCCCGGTAATTTGATACCCGCCACCGCGAGCATTCCGGTACCCAACACCGACCATATTAATGCTGCGGTGAATAACGGCGCAGCTATAGCACCGACCACGGGCAGTTCGGATACGTATGCCGACAATGCAAATAGCACTGGAAGAAAGGCAAAGAGGGTCATTATCGCATCGACAATCCGCACGCCAAGCGTCTCGACAATGTCGGCGAAGCGCATGGTGTCTTCCTGTATTCGTTGAGAAGCGCCTTCAATCCGCCGCACTTCACGCCAGCGCCCGACATAATAATCATTCATCGCGGTGCGCCAACGAAATACATAGTGGCTCACGAAAAAACTGGTCGCCACAGTGACGAGGATCGCCACGAAAGCGATCGCGGCGAAGTCCACCAGCAGACCATACAAATTTCCCGCCGTTACCCCAGACTTGCCCGACAGGGCATCCTGCACCTCATCGAAGAACGGGCGGCGCCATTCGTTGATCGCTACCGAGACCTGCACGGAAAAATACGTAGAAAACAAGATAGCAGAGGAACCGACCACGGACCACCACTGCCAGGGATGTGGAAAAACACGGAACCAAACCCCGGCAAACAACGCCGTAGCCACCGCATAGTAGATATAAAACCAGATGAATTGAGGCGTGTAGAAATAAGCGATACCGATCACCGATTCGGCATCTGCAGCCGGCGGTGGAAAACCGAATCGGGCACCTAAGGCTTCGCCGAATGCATACCAAATAACCACCGCCAGCGCCGACCAGGCAAGAACGCAGAGAAAAAACAATCTCGGTCGCGGAAAGAAAGCATGAAACAAAGAACATCTCCTTTCAGAATAACACGTAGCCGCCCGTGCTATCGCCTATTCATCGACACGATAGCCTGCGTTTTACTAACCAAGCGCGGATGAGTGACCGGTAAGCGGTTTCAGACGCCGCCCTCTTCGATACGGCGTGCGAACTCGCTCATGATCAGGCGATAGAGCTCCTCACCCAGATATTTGTCCTCGACGCCACGGTCGATATTGGGATTGTCATTCACCTCGATAACGTAACCCTTGCCGTCCTTCTGTTTGACGTCCACGCCATAAAGACCGTCCCCGATCGGTTGTGTCGCGGCCAGTGCCGTGCGCAGCACGTCGCGCGGCACCTCGAAGGTCGGTAATGTATCGAAGTTACCTGCGGTGGGGCGCACCCCACCATGACGATAGATCTGCCAGTGATTTTTCACCATGTAGTAGCGGCAGGCATACAACGGCTTGTTATTGAATATGCCAATGCGCCAGTCGAAATCAGTGTAGAAAAACTCCTGCGCCAACAACAAGGCCGATTTTTTAAACAGATCCTTCAAGGTGTCCATTAGTTCCTTAGCGTCTCGCACTTTGACCACTCCGCGGGAAAACGAACCATCCGGGACCTTCACCACCAGCGGATAACCGAATTCCGTCTCCAGTTTCTCGACCAGTCCGGGGTTGCCCTTGTGCAGAATCTGGGTGCGCGGTGTCGGTACCTTTCGGGTGTGGAACAAATCGGCGAGATAGACTTTATTCGTGCAACGCAGGATCGAATCGGGGTCATCCACCACGACCAGCCCCTCCGCGACAGCCTTGCGCGCGAACCGGTAAGTGTGGTGATCGATCGCCGTGGTCTCACGGATGAACAACGCATCGAATTCGCTCAGCCTCGGGAAATCACGCGGTTTGATCAACTCCACGTCAATACCCAGTTCACGGCCGGCGCGAATAAATTGTTTCAGCGCCGCGCCATTACTGGGCGGCATTTGCTCCTCCGGATCCACCAGAATAGCAAGGTCGTATCGATAGCGCTTACGTTTGCGTGCGCCACGCCAGACTTGCCGGCTATACCGGTCGAGCGCTTCGGCGAATGCGGTTTGCGCCGCATCATCCAAATCGTGTGGTGACAACGCCTTGAGCGACTCCACTTCCCACTGCCGCCGGTAGCGCAACTCGATCTCCACTACGGGACAGGGAAACAGATCGAACAGTTTGCGTACCAGGTCGCGATAAACCGGTTCTGGCGTGGATCCGAAGTAGCTCCGTACCCGCAACCGTCCGGCCCGGTCTTGATCGGCAAGCGTGCGTTCCAACGATTCAGCCAGATCACCCAGTTGTAGCTGGTAAAGGGCGCGTCTGCCGAGATCGTTAATCACCTGTACGGACGGGATGACATGATGACCGCGCGCCTCGGCTAGCAACGAACAGTAATAGCCATCGGCCAGATAGCGAAAACCTTTGCAAAGGTTGATGATGCGTGTACGTAGGAGATGATCGAAATGACCACCATCAAGGTAGTCCTTGAAACTCATGACCTGGTCACTGGGATAGAATGGTGCCCAATCCGCCAAATCATCGACTACGATCAGTGTTTGTGACATCGATTATCGTATGTCCTCATTTCAACTTGAGATAGTTCGATTGTCTATATAGAGGCAGGAAGCTTCCAGTAGGTTTCCGATGTACTGACCTAAATATTTGTTTGCAACCCCCGGTGTCCGGTTTATGCTGCGCCATATTGTACCCATTAAACCCATGCAATCCTCCTCTTCCAGTACCGGCATTTCATTGGATGTTTTTCCCGATAGTTATATGCAGGCGTGCGGACTGTGGGAAGCGCACCTGGGAAGCTGCGCTCTGGCCACAGCGGTAAATGAATATTCTGTCGCCGGCCGCTCACCGGAAGGCTTGGAACTTGCGGTGTGCACGGCCTGGCTGGGTTCCCCAACAGCAAGCCGAGCCCTAGTCCTGATCGGTGGCACGCACGGCATCGAGGGCTATGCCGGCACAGCGGTGATGTGTGACCTACTGGCTCGTCTGCCACGGCGACTACCCAATGAACTCGCGATCCTCTGCATCCATGCACTCAATCCCTGGGGTTACGCATGGCACCGACGCTGCGACGCCGAGGGGATCGACCTGAACCGCAATTTCATTGACTTTGACCAACCCTTGCCGGACAACCCGGGATATCGTGAATTGCGTTCGGCATTATTCGACGACGACCCCTTAAGGCGACAGCAGGCGCTGGACGAATACCGGCGCTCCCATGGCCAAGCGGCGTACGAGATCGCAGTCAGCGGTGGTCAATACATCGACCCACTCGGACCGTTTTATGGTGGCACCCATCCGGCACAGGGTCGCCACACCGTCGAAGCGGTTATGGCAAAACACCGTTTGGCGGAACGGCGCTTAGCAGTCATCGATGTACATACCGGGTTGGGTCCCCATGGATATGGCGAGATTATCTGCGACCACTTACCGGACAGCGCTGGCGCACGCACTGCACATGCCTGGTACGGTGACGAATGCAAATTCCCCGCGCTTGGTGCCTCCAGTTCTGTACCCAAGTTCGGTTTGCTTGATTACGCTTGGCATTCAATAATGGGGGCAACCAGCTGCTTCATCACCCTGGAATACGGCACCCTAGCAACCGCTAACCTATTCGATGTCCTGTTGCAGGATCATCGCTTCCGCGCCCGACACGGCAACGAACCCATCCTGCATCCGGCGTATTTAACGCTGATCGCCACACTCCGCGCGCACTTCTGTCCGGATGATCCTCAGTGGCGCAGGGAAGTCCTATTGCGTGCCCGCCAAGTCATTGATTGGGCGTTGGAGGGACTGCAGTCATGACAGAGAACAAGATTGAATTGCGCGAAGTCGAGGCCGGTGACCTGGACGCCTTAGTGGCTTTGGAAAAAGCCGTGTTCAGCACCGACCGACTCAGCCGTCGCCGCTTCCGTCACTGGATAAACAGCGACAGCCGCGCATTTCTTGTGGCTACTATCGATGATAGGTTGGCCGGCTATATCCTGGTCATCTACCACAATGGGACGCGCCTGGCGCGACTCTACTCGGTCGCCACGGACCCGCGCTTTCGCGGCCGTGGCATCGCCCGACGTTTGATCGAGGCTGGAGAACAAGCCGCCAGCGACAGCAGAGCGCTTCATTATGAGATTGGAAGTCGGCATCGAGAACAAGGTGGCAATCGGACTCTATGAGTCGCTCGGCTACACGCCCTTCGGTATCTACCGCGACTACTACGACGATCACAGCGACGCCATCCGCATGCAAAAGCGTGTTCACCAGTACCGTGTACGCGAACGGCATGTCGAGATGCCGTGGTTACGCCAAAGTACTCCGTTTAGCTGCGGACCGGCAGCCCTGATGATGGCCATGGCGGGGGTATCGAAACAATACATCCCCTCACAGCACGAGGAACTGCAGATCTGGCGCGAGGCTACCACCATCTTCATGACCTCCGGTCACGGTGGTTGTCATCCGCTCGGTCTCGCGCTGGCCGCGCAGCAGCGCGGATTCAATGCCGAAGTTTGGATCAATACACATCAGCCCCTATTTGTGGACAGCGTGCGCGACACTCGTAAAAAACAGATTATCGAACTGGTCCACAATGACTATCTCCAACAGACGAAGACAACGGGAACCAAGATCCATTTCTCCGACATCAAGCAGGACGAGTTGATCAGCGCATTGAACAACAGCGCTATCCCGCTGGTCATGATCAGTACCTGGCGCTTAGACGGCAAGAAGGCGCCGCACTGGGTCGCCGTCAGCGGCTACGACAGCGACTGTTTGTACGTACACGACCCCGATCCGGAGGAAATCAGCCAGAGCGCGCTCGATTGCCAGTACCTGCCGATTGCGCGTGAGGACTTTGTAAGTATCTCCGTATTCGGCCAGCAACGTCTGCGCACCGCCGTTATCGTGTCTCGTTCGGCACAGGCCTAGCGACAAACTACATCACATCGAAGCCCAACGAATTTTTGTGCAATAAAGAACCGGAATCGGGTTACTTGAATTCAGGCCTTGAGAAAGCTAAGCATTATGGATTTGGCGACCATCAAGCTACTCGTTTCAATAATGGTCTGGGTTTTCCTACTTCGTACCCCTGGGCATAGTTCACGCCTATCGCGCTAAGTTGCGCGAGGATGGACGCATTCTCGACAGACTCCGCGATCGTTTTAAGACCCATCACTTGGCCGATACGGTGGATCGCCTCCACCATGGCATGGTCGATTGGATCCTGAACCATATCTTTGACGAAACGACCATCGATCTTCAAGAAGTCGACGGGTAAAGACTTCAGATAAGCGAACGAAGACAGACCGCTGCCAAAATCGTCCAGAGCAAAGTGACACCCCTGCTGCTTGAGCGCAGAGAAAAAGCGCATGGCATGACTAAGATTACTAATTGCGGCCGTCTCGGTGACCTCGAAGCAGACCCGATCAATCGGAACAGCCAATTCTTCGAGTTGTTGTTCAACGAATTCCAGAAAGTGCCAATCACCCAAGGATTGTCCGGATAGATTGATGGCTACGCAGGTCGCTGGCGGGATGACGTCTGTGTCACGCAGTGAGGAAAAAACGGTACGAATCACCCAGCGATCGATAGTTTGCATCTGATTGTAGCGTTCCGCTGCTGGGATAAAAACTTCGGGTGAAACCAGGCTACCGTCGTGGTTACGCAGGCGCAACAACACCTCGCCATGATCCCGATCGCTCCGATCGAGAGAAACAATGGGCTGATAGAACAGTGTAAACCGGTTGTCCGCTAGCGCTTCCTGAATACGCAGCACCCATTGCATCTCACCACGACGTTGAGCAAGCTCTTGGTCATCACGCTTGTAGACGTGTATGCGATTGCGTCCTTGCTCCTTCGCCGCGTAACACGCGTCATCCGCCGCCCTGAAGACGCTAGCGAGGGTATCGACGCCTGGCTCGATCGGCACAAAGCCAATACTGGCGCCTATCGTAAAGCCACGGCCCTGCCACACAAAGCGGTAATCCTGCAAGGTCTCGAGCACCTTATGGGCGATTCGCAGCACCTGTTTGTGTTGACAATGTTCAATGAGGGCTGCAAATTCGTCGCCACCGAGGCGTGCGACCGTATCCCGTTTACGCACCTGGGTAGCGAGGAGTCCCCCGACCTGGCGCAGTAGTGCGTCCCCTGCGACATGCCCGCAGGTGTCGTTGACAATCTTAAACTGATCGAGATCCAGATAGACGACGGTATGGAATTCGCTTGGCTTCGCTGTGGAAAGAATGCGTTCCAGCCGGTGCTCGAATTCCCGACGATTGACGAGCCCAGTCAGCGCATCATGGGAAGCATAATAGCTCAATTGGCGCGCCACCCGGCGTGCCTCCGTAACATCGCGAAAGACTAACACGGCCCCAACACCTATGCCTTCGTAATCGTGGATGGGAGACGCTGAGTAGTCGATGCAACGCTCTTGTCCATCACGGCAGAGCAATAGCGTGTTATTTACAAGTCCGACGTTCTGGCCATCCTTGAGGCACCGTTGCACAGGATGCCTAACGGGATCTCGCGAGTTTTCGTCAATGATATTAAATACTTGGCAAAGGAATTGACCAGCGCCCTCGTCTTTCGACCAACCGGTCAGTCGCTCAGCGCTGGGGTTTAGATAATCGACACCACCGGTGATATCGGTCGTGATAACGGCATCGCCTATCGATGCCAAAGTAACTCGGAACCGTTCCTTTTCACTGAACAATATTTCCTCGGTACGCCGCCGTTCCGCGATTTCCTTTCGCAGCTTAGAAACTGTTTCGCCTAGTTCCACAGTCCTTTGCTGCACACGGCTCTCGAGGTGTCTCTGGGTATCTGCAACTTGCTCCGCCATGCGGTCAAAAGCTCGACCTAAAGTCGCGACCTCATCATTTCCATGGAGTTTTGAACTCGCCTCCAGGTTGCCAGAGGCAAATCGTTGCGTTACTTTGAGCAAAGTATTCAGTCGACGCGTCACTAAGAGATGAATCAGGATTCCGAGAATTACCGCTAAGCTAGCGAGCACACCGATCATCTCCAACCAATGCTCCCCGACCGTGCGTCGGGCATGGGCTAGCTGTCGAGAGAGGTCTCTTTGCACAAGCAACACACCCACCCTCTTCGTTGTAAGTGAGCCGACGCGGGTATCCAATCTAACTGGGTATATTCCCAATACATATCGGCCGGCGGCAATAAGGTAAAGTTCTTCCGCAAACTGTGCTCGTACCCGACCGACAATTGTTTCTAACGACTCACCGGACCAGTCGGGCCATTGCGAACGGGATATCTCGATTAGCGACCGGCCAATCCACTCATGCTTCGTCGAATCGAGTACAACGGACGCATCATCAGCCAGCATCGCAATGAGTGGATCCGGCCCGCTTCTGAGGAGTGACAGCGTTTGTGTAATGCGCTCGTGTTGATTATTACCAAGGGCATGGTTGAACTGCTTTTGGAGCAAAGTCATGCGATCCAGCATGTCCGAAACAGCTTCTCCCCCGACAAAGGCTTTTGCCGCATCCCACTCCTTCTGCACCGTATACACCGCGAGAACAGCCGTGAACACGACGATGAGAAGCGGGATGCCATAGCGTAAGGACATTGGGAATCTCTCTTCTGCCCGGGTAAGGGATCATGGAATTACAGCGTAACTAACGCGCCTAATCAACCTATTTGAGAAGACCTCAACTAATGTAGTCACCTTGTTTCGATTTTTATCAACGTTAAAAATTCACAATGACCCCGGCGTAGATTGCTCATTATAGGGTCTAACTGTGAGAAAATTGGCAAATTCAGCGCCAATCAGTCGAATAGGCCACTTTCCGCGAGGACTGTGCGATCCCAAATAGATAACTAAACCGACAGCATAGGGCAGGTTTGCGTAGACACGCGAACTTCCCGTAGAAGTTACATCGGAAATTTACGCACGGTGTTTCGTAATATGAACCAAATGAAACTCGAGCGATATCAGCCGGTATTCGAGATTGCGTGAATCAACTCAAACCCTTCCAATTGGCATACTGGGAACCACTCATTCCCCGAGCTAAGCCACGGAGTAAATATTACTACGCGATCGGTAATAGGGTGCCCCTTACACGTACCTCATCGTTGCGAAGGGAGAGGATAAGAGCTGTGAATTGAAAATAATTGGCCACGACTGCGACCCGAAAAAAGGCACGTTAACAGTTTCTCCTTAGACTCCTCCTGGGTGATGCTCAAGCTGCTCGGAGAGGATGGAAGACCGTAGGTAGCAAATTCTGAGACCAAACCACCCGACCTAATCTACCGAGTTTAACATCGATTACGTCGTCAAGTAGATCTCCCTACGATCGCTCTCCTTAGGGTTCTTATGTCCGTCTCTTCACCCTGAGTGGCGCCTCATAGGACATGCACAACCACGGGAGTGGTACAAGTAAATGGCGTTCCGTCAGGCGGAACGTTCGCGGGATAGTTGGCTAGACTATAGCCCGGTGGTAGCGTGCACGTGGCTACTGCGGTACTCGTCACGAGCTGAACCAAACAGCCCACGCCGACACACTTAGAGATCGTGACGGTGGAGGCCATATTGCGGATCAAAACGGCGACCGGAGCCACGCTGCCACAAGCATTGTTCAATCCAGGATTCAGCAGAGGGCTATCGGAAACGGGCACTTCCACCTGTGTCTGGCCCGGTGTTGTTTGAACCTGGGCAACTAAGTTTACCTGGAGCGCCAAGCTTACAATGGACTGATCCGGGCACAGCGATTCCACCATGGCTGTAACCACCAGACAGTTGACGACTAAGGGATCTGGGGGAGTTGCCAAAGATCCGATTGTCACCTGACAACCGACACTATGATAGACCCAGTCGCCGTGTGCATACATATAGTGCGCTTCGGCCTTGGTTCCAAACATCGCGAGTAATGCGATGCCCAGCAAACCGATCTTTGTGACTCTCTTGATCATATCAGCCTCCAGTTCATTTGTGCGGATTAGGTTGAGGGGGGAAGGGAACCTTCACTCTCGCGAAGGCCTTGTTGAACCGGGACGCAATGAGCACTCGCCACGGGCAGGACCCCAATCCCTACGGGAACGCCAAGGTGAGTCTCAAAAAAAACGTCCTGACCGGTTGAATCAATGAATTCTCCACATCGATGTCGAAGAACTTGAAATCCTTATCGAGAAGGTTTGTCGCTCCGACAGAAATAAATCCGTACCGTTTCGGTAGACGGTAACCGACCGCCGCATCGACGGTCCAGAAGTTATCGCGACCTGAGTGTGCGTCCTCATCGGTGAATCCCTCAAACGTTCCATCTTGATGCCAGTACGTGGGAGTGAGAGTGGCACTCAAACCAGAAGGGTGGAACCAGTTCATACCGACAAGGACTCGCTGCGTATCCAACTCCCTGACACCCGCCTCGAATCGATCAGGCCGGCGAAAACGCTCAAATCTATAGTCCGTACTCAGCGCCAGCCGCGGGTGCGGAGTCCAGTACAAGTAGGCACGACCTAAGTACTCGTCCCAATTCACTTTGCTTCTAACCAAGCTAGCGCTATTCTCTGGCACGAAGAGAAATGGCACCTTTAGATCTCTTTTTGACCCTTCCAAACCTATGAACAGATCCTCTGTGAGTTTCTGATCGATAGCCCCACCATAGCGCCAGGTCTCGGTCAGGTCAGCATCGTCGAAGAATTGATTGAAGCCGGCAACCTCGGTGGGCTCCAGCGTCTGGTCGTTGATCAGCGTTCTCTTTAAGGTTCTGAACAGCGCTGCACGAAGGGTGGTCCCCACGAAGGGGGTCCAAGTGATTCCAAACTTTGGGTTGAGCTGGTGCCTATCGATATCTTCATCGCTGTTCACGGAGTCGAAACTGAGTCCCAGAGTGGTGGTCAGGTTCTTCACGGGGTTGACGTTCGCGTATGCGTATGCGTTGAGGTGCTTTCGATCTCGATCGGTCACCGACCGGCTCTCAATCGGATCGGGTTCGGGAGAGCGGAGGGTCGTGTACCTCTTGCTATCTCGATTGAAGTATCCGGCGCCAGCCCGCAAATTAAGATACGGCGAGCGGAATAGGTGTTGGAGTTCGGTACTGACCGCGTTTTCCGGAATTTTGAATTCGAAAAAATCCCCCGGAACTGGGAAATCCTTGTCTGTCAAACGATAATCGACATCTTGATAAATGACTGATCCGAGGAGAATAGACTGCGGTGAAAAGGTATGCCGTCCACCGAGGCGAACAGTGTTACTCTCAAGCTCGTCTGTCAGATCGGAGTCGAAGTCCTGAGGGAAAAATCTCTGTTGAAGATCACCATGTTCGATGTTTCTGTGTCGATATTCAACTTGTATACTGGATTGGGGTGAGAGTTCCCATTGTACGAAAGCATTAGCGATCTCATCCCGCTGCTCGGCGTTTTCGCGAAACCCATCGGTGCTAAAGCGAAACCCACCAAGGCTGAAGGCAAGGTTGTTGTAGAGGCCGGAAAGCATACCTTCTCCAGCATACGTACTGTTTTCACCAACAAGACTGTTCATCTGTAGTGTGACCCTATCTCGGTTAAATATAGGATTAAACTCATTAAAAGACAAGGCCGTAGGCCCTTGGGCGCTGACGAGGAATAAGTTGCTCTCGGCAACGCGAGGCTGAATGGGGGTGATGTTGAGGGGTTGCAACAATTGGGACTGAAGTAATTCGCTAACCCGGGCGATCTCGTGGCGCGGCAACACTGCGTACGAGTCAGCCAGAAACCTGTGGGCGGAGAAGTTGCTTGGATCGGTATCAACCGACTTCCAGCCTTCCATTAGGGCGAGTGGCTGGAAGCCCAGATCACTGTAGATCCGGCCCAAGCTTGCATTGCGTGCTGCCAGATCCGAATCGAGCAGTAGACGCGAACGGTAAACAGCTCGGTTTTGGTTTAATTGGACCGCTTTTTCCAGGTCATGCAGCGCTTCTACCGGTCGATTTGACGTCTGTTTCGCGATCGCATCGTAAAACCATGGCGTGGGATCCTTCGGGTCCAGTGTCTTGGCAACCGCATACTCGCGTTCATCCAAGGGGCTACGTTTCTCCTCATAATAGGTCTTCCCCAAATAGCTCCGCACAATGGAGTAATTAGGATCCAGACTCGCGGCCACCTCGATCTCTCGGCGTCCCTCACGTAGATCACCTTGCCGTATTTTAGCCAAGCCGAGTCCCAGTCTGGGGAGGGGATCCGCTTGATCGAACTCTATCGCTTTGGTAAAAACCTCTTTGGCCCGTGATATTTTAACCTGCGTTAGATAAACGAAACCCAGCACAGTCTGTGTCCGTGAGAGATTGGGCTCCAGAACGACCGCTTTCTGTGCCGCTTTGAGCGCTCGATTGAATTCGCCGAATGACGCCCAAAGCTCTGCCAGTCGAGCCCAGGCCAAGGCATTTTTAGAATCGAGTTGCACTGCTTTTTCAAGAGTCGTGCGCGCATCTTCAAGCTCGAACATAGCCTGCTGGACATAGGACAGAGCGATCAAGGCCGTGGTGGAGTCAGGTGCTACATCGACGGCGCGTTTTGCGAGCTTGAGCGCATTGTCTCTGTTATTCTGTACCACTGCTATGATCGATTGTAGCGCCAAAGCGTCCCCATTCTGCGGGGCTAATCTGAGCGCCCGCCTGAGATCCGCATTGGCTTCATCTGCACGGCCTACAGAGAGTAGTAGTGAGGCCCGATAGGTAAAAAAGCGTGGTTCGCGAATCGTTTCCGGAACAGTCGCAATACTCTCGAATGCTTTCTGGAGTTGTCCGCTAAAGTAAAACCTGATTGATTGCCGAAGCCTTTCCTGCCAGCCCGATCCGGGTGGAATTTCATCAACGTGAAGAAAATATACCGGCGGGTAATATAAGGCCCAAAGCACAGCATCTCGCGGACGAACAAGGGTATGCCGCTCCGGAGCCTTTCCAGCTTCCGCAATGGCGGCTTGAGAAGCGGCCAGTAGAATCCGTCCGTTATCATTCGAAACCAGCACTCGACCTTCCAGGACAAGGAATAACGAGCGTTTTTTCTCCGCTCGCACGTAGAACTCTGTACCATCAATATGGCCTCTGAGGTGGGGTGTGGTCACTTTCAACAGCCAGGGACGGTGGCTGAACGATTCGATGGCACCACTAATAAGCTCAATCCAAGACTGCTGCTCGGATCTACTCCTAATATTCACAAGGCGAACAGTCGTGTTTTGGTCGATGCGTAACATCGCATTATTAATCAACTGAACGGCAGCTCTACTACGGTCCCCAAGGTGGATGGTGTCACCCTCACACAGTTGCGCATTGAGTTGCGCAGTTCGCTGGTTTCCGCCGCTATCCTGGATATCGACCTTACCTTCGATGTTCGCGAACCTTCCAACAGGTTCCCGGCAAGGAGCCTGCGCATTGACACCGTGCGTGAACAAGCCAAGGGCAAAGGTGCATAAGACGAAATAGCCAACACACCGCCCCCAGGCAATTCGTCCTATGATGAAACCGATTCTGGAGCCGAAGCTCATTTCCGATTTTCCAGCCTTATGGAACATCTGATTCTTTTGCTCTTATAGAACTTGTTTACTGTTCCTAGCTTTGAGCGAGGCTTTCCGATGCAGAAACCTTTCTAATACTGAAATCAGGTGTCAGAGATAGGATATCAATAGAACATCATAAGCAGTTTATAGCTGAAAGACACACGCAAGATCCTCTAGCCTTTGTTAGAGGAGTATAGAAGATTATAGGGACAATAAACGAATTTTTTAAAAGCGCATAAAAATGTAGATCTGGTATTCAGAGCGCCCAAGTTTTGGAGAATTCCAGCTTGAAACCTTTGGATTCTGGCCCTTTGACGCGAGGCACGAGCTACGCCTTACAACGAGCTTTGGTCTATTGGGAGGAGGGTAGCTAAAATTACACCGCCAATAATTAAGGCACCGCTAAATAGATGCACTATTGTCGCCGGTTCGCTTAAAATCAGAAAAGCCTCGAACCCGCTAAACAAAGGCAACGTATAATAGATTAATGCGACATTGCTAGCGCCTACTATAGAGACAGCCCTGTTCCATAGCAAGTAGGCCACCACTGATGTGCCCACACCGAGGTAGAGCGCCACCCCCATTATCGCCGGGCCCATTTTCAGCTCGGCAGTGTCGAGATACACCCATGCTGCCCACGGCGCTAACAGTGCCAAGCCCAGCCAAAAGCTGGCTATAAGAAATGTACGCTGGTTGATTTCAGACGGTTTCTTATGAACCAGGATCGTATACACAGCCCACACGAGTGCCGCCATAATCATCCACAAGTCGCCTTCCGCGAATACAAGGCCTTGCAGGCGAAACAGATCCCCCCGGGTGACCAATAGCAGCACTCCGAAGGTAGCGAGTATCACCCCTGCGATTTTGGCTGCCGATAACCGTTCACCCAATACGATCCGCGCCAACACGATAATGAATATCGATGTACCGATAGCAAGCAGGGACATGTTAAGTGCGCTGGTCGTCTCACCCGCGGTGTAGATCAAGGTATTAAACAAAGTGACGCCGCAAAAAGAGGTAAGCAGCAGGTAACCCAGATGCTGTCGCAACACTCGCCGCTGCCGCCACAACGAAGGCGCGCCAATGGGCAGCACTACCAGTGCGGCCACACTCCAACGCAGAAAAGCGAGTAACACAGGCGGGATAGTATCGGCTAACCCACGGGCGATGATGAAATTACCCGACCAGATCAGCGTAGCCGCAGCAGCTAAAAGATAACCGAAACTCGGCCTCACCGACCACGACCGCGCTGGATCCATATTCATCATCTGAATATAACCCATGTTTTAGAAACTGATGTGTCAACATTTCCCCATATAACAAATTAAGCGGACTTATGGACCTATCCATAGAGCCGAGAGGCAATGTTACCCTTAGTCGAATGATGGCGCTGACGGATATAAAACACCTCGATAACTAATGTTGGAATGTCAAAACTTACTCAGCTCTCTGACCTTATTCTCCTCCGACCCTGTTTTTATGCATAACCCAAACAAAATTAATGGATCAAATACTAGAGACCACTCTATTACAAGTATTGCGCCATACTCTCAGCTAAATACCTGACATGCGGTTCCTTCAAAACTACGTCATGAGAACAAGGAATCGAATGAACTGAAATTCCATCTTGAGCTAATTCTTCCCATTTCTTTTCATGGTTTCCGACAGGTTCCAAGCGAGACGGTTCAACACATTTAAAATAGGAGACTTTGCCTGGGTAAGGTTTCGGTTCATAGCATTCGTATAAATGCATTGCTCTATCCAGAAAGGGAATCTCATGGTCTGCCGTAAACAACTTTAGCTTTATTTGTTTTATAGAATAATCAACCCAGCGTTGAATATTAGTCAGTTGCTCTCGAACCGGTAGTTTCATCAAATGAAGCAATTTGTTAAATTTTGATATTGCAGGGACAGATTGCATCTCATTAAGATACCAAGTGTCGATTAGGCCCACTAACCCTATCGTTTTTTGTCGTGTAGCCAATTGCTGAGCCATCTCGTAAGCCAGTAAACCGGCATTGGAATGACCGACTATAAAATACGGACCTTTAGGCTGAACTTGGAGGATTTCCCCGATAAAGTGAGTGGCTAACTCTTCTAAACTATCGGGCAGATTCAACTTATCCTCTGTCGTTTTAGCGCCGACACCATAGTTCAAGCCATAAACCGGTTGATCAGGGTCTAGATAGCGAACAAATTCCCAGCTGTCCGATTGAACGATATATAAGGGTGTTTTGGAGCCTCCAGATTTAATCGGAACCAAAGAAAAATATTCTGGAGTTATTTGATTTTGATTTAGCACTTCCGCCAGTTGCTCTATCGTCGGGGCATGAAAGACGGTGCTTGCCGGAATTTGCTGCTGGAACGCTTTGCTTATTAGGGCGACTAATTGAACAACAAGTAATGAATCGCCACCTAATTCAAAGAAATTATCTTGCGTACCGATATCAGATACTTTTAATAGATCATGCCAGAGTTCTACGAGTTTTGTCTCGACTGGATTTTCAGGTCTTTTCTTTGTTTTACCACCCTGAGCGATCAGTGAAATCAATTGGTTTTTATCGACTAGTCCATCCTCGGTCAGCGGGAGTTCGCTTATAGATTTGATAGGGCAGTCAAGCTCATTGCCAAACCGATCCTGAAGGGGAATTGTCTGCGTAAACTCTGCAGATGATGCCGCGTCTTTCCTTTCAACAACACCCACCACGGATTCCATTTCGTAAGCACCGTCCGCAACCAAACTTCGTATGGATTTCTTGCTGGCATCTAGGCCAATCAATGCTTCCGGTTGGCCGGAATGCAGAACTGCGCTCAGTGAATTAAGACCTTCATCCAATGATAGTGGATAAAAACCTTTTGCAGCGGCGACAGTATTGGTTAGCGTATTTGCACTCATCCCCAATCCATCCCAAAGACTCCAGGCATAACAATATGCAGGATACCCGGAACGGAAAAGATAACGACAATGAGCATCCATATAGGCATTTGCAGCAGCGTAACTGCCGGTGTTCGACCCACCAAAAAAAGCATTGACCGATGAAAACGCAACTAAAAAAGTATCTTTGCGTGACCTCAACAGATTACCTAACACGGCAGTTCCATGGCATTTTGACTTGGCTAAACTAACAAAACCTTCAATTGTTTCCTCCTCTAGAGAATGCTCGTGTGCCGCGCCTGCAAGGTGAAAAATCCCGTCAAGTGCGTGCCCCCACGTGCGTTCTGCTTGCGCAACTACTTTTTCTATCTCACCACGGTCGCTAACATCCGCTTGAGCATACGTACACTCTATTTTTTCATTGACTAAGGTTTGGAAATGGTGCAGGTGTTGATTCTTGGAATCTTGAACAAGGGCGCTGCGCCCAATTATGAGTAGCTTGGCACTAAAAGCGCGACCAAGTTTCCGACACAACTCAAATCCTAAGGCACCTAATCCACCGGTAATTAAATAGTGACCGCCTCGTTCGAATTTATGAATAGGACGTCCAGCTTGTGTTATCTCTAACTTTTTAAGTCGTGAAACATAACGCCTATCCTGTCTATAAGCGATCGAAGCCTCTTTTGAAAAATTGTTCAACTCCAATGCCAATCGATCAGCATTATCGGCGGCGTTAGTAAGAGGTAAATCTATATGGCTGCATTCTAGTGCAGGGTGTTCCAAACCAAGCGTTTTTATAAAAGCTGTCATCATCGCTTTGCTGGCTGAACCCAATTCATCTTGTGCAATGGATTGACTACTATTGGCAACCCAACATAATCGCTTTAGCTGTTTATCAACGTCTGTCTCGGAAACGGCATGAAACAGATTTAGAAAAACTGAAACGTTCAACGGAGTTTCGGCTTCAGCAGCTTGTTCTCCTACGGATTCAGCCCCATCACTCTGGTAATCGATCAGACTGACAACTTGTGAAACCGCGATTTGTTCTTTTTGCAGATGACGAAATAAAGCAACATAATCAGCCTTGGAATACAGATTAATCTGATAACTAGAGTTATCGGTACTCTTGAATTGATCGCCAGAACGAACAAAGATTATGGGCTTGTTAAGCTTTTGAAGCTGACTGGCTAATGCCTCACCAAGCTCTATATCACCCATAAGGATCAAGAGACTTCCCGCTACTGCTGGCCGTTCACAGCGCGGGAGTTGCTTCGGTATCCAACAAGTCCGATAGAACCATGCTGGCAACGTGTTACTATTCCCGAGAATCAAGTCAACACGTTTCACAATCGCATCAAATTCACCCGCCTCCAATCGCTGTTTTAACTGAGTGCGTTGAATTTTTCCGATGGCGGTTTTCGGGATTTCTTGTTTTTCTAACGGGACTAGATAAGAGGGGCTGATGCCGAGATGATTCGCTATTTGTGAGCGTATTGAACGAACCAGTGCAGCCTCTTTATAGCCCGTTTTCGGGACGAAGAAGATAGCGAGTTTTTCTTCGGCATCCTGAATTCGGCGAACTCCGCAGGCAGCGGTAAACGAAGGCTCAACGCCGATGACATGCGTCGCCATTTCTTCAATCTCATGGCTGTAATAGTTTGAGCCTTTTATAATAATAGTGTCTTTCTCTCGCCCGGTGAGAACCAGGTTTCCTTGCGTCAAGAAGCCAAGGTCTCCGGTGTTAAACCAGCCATCCGCCTGAAACGAGGCGGCATTCTCAGTGGGGTTTTCAAAATAACCTCGGAACACGGCGTCGCCTTTCACTTGAAGACGGCCTACAGTTTCCATAGGCAAAACCCGATTGTCGTTATCGACAATTCGTAACGACACACCGGGTATCGGCGGTCCCAAATCGGCAAAATGTGTCGCACTGGGAGAATCCTCTGCCACCCATTCGATAGCGCTGCCCATTGACGGCTTATGCACTATATGAAAACGCGCTGGGTTGGTTTCAGTAGGCACGAAATAAGTGATTCCCGAACCCAATTCCGCCATACCGAAAGCCGGCTGTACAGAGAACGGTTTCAGTCCATAGTTGCCTAGGGTTTGGATGAAACCGTGCACGGAGCTATCCGAGACTGCTTCACCGGCGGTAAGTAGTCCTTTGACGCAGGACAGATCCCAGTTTGGCGTGTCGATTGAATCCAATTGTTTGTAAATTAACGCAAACGCGAAGTTAGGAGACCAGCTATGAGTTACTCTAAACCGGTCGATCAAATGCAACCAATTGACCGGCTGTTCCAGCACATAATCCCTGTCAACGTAGATCAGTTGACATCCCAGCAAAACACAGCGTATATGCCAATCGGAAATACTACCGATATGGTCGAAAGGCAACCAATTCAGAATCACATCGCTGCTTGAATAGCCACACAATTGATTCGTGCCATACGCTCGCGCTACTAGGTTCCGATGTGTCAGCATTATACATTTCGGAGTACCCGTGCTGCCGGAACTTAGATTGAAAAAGGCGATGTCGTCGGGCTCAGGTGTGTAATCCGAGGGACAGGGGTCGGAATTTTTCAGTTCTTCCACACGACAAAGCCGAAACTCCCAATCGTGCGACATCCGGGTCATGATTGTCCATTCATTAGCGGCGGCGTGGTCCGCCACTATCAACGGGTTGTTCAACAGCTGCATTAATCCGATTACACGTTCAAGCGCTTGATTTCCGATCTCATAACTTGTGGGTACCTCAACAATGACCGGGATAAAACCTCCCATCTGACAGGCCCAGAAAGTAGATAAAATATCTGGGTTACCGTGCATCTGAAAGACCAATTTATCACCGGCCTGAACGCCTTCGGCTACTAACCCAGCTAGAATGCGTTCGGCACGATTCCATAGATCCGCATAACACCATTCAATGACTTCGCCATCGGATGATACAAAGCGAATGGTTTGGTTTCGGTTGTCTCGGACTACATTGCGTAAAACATCTAACAGCGTTGCATGTTGAACAATTTCGCTAGCATCCAATTCACCTCCACTAATGAGGGACGATTGACGTGCTTCGGTCGACCTGACGAATTCAGCCGTAGTGGCTTGTTGTGGTTCGTCTAACGGATGCTCTCGGTGATCAGCAGGTAATAAATCAGTAAGGTGGTAACGTGCGTCTTCGGCAGGTTCGTGTTCGACGCGGACCATTGCGATTTTTTGCAATTCAGCCTGCTTTTGGAGTGTCTGTTCACTCTGATAGAGAAAATTATCATCGAGTATTGGTATTGCTGCTAATGCCTGATAGTCAGGTAAACCCTCAGCAGTTAGAGGTATTTTAAACAACCGTACAAATTGAATATCGAGTTCTTCTTGCAGCTCCAATTCCTGTAAATCAGTGCGCAACTGTGATTGGCTAATTGGCCCTAGTGGGACGTAGAAAATAATCAATTCATCAGCGGCTTTTACCGTATGCCTAACCAGTACCGAGCAGTCAGCAATGTTTGGCTCGCTAAGTAATATCGATTCAATCTTCTGTGGTAAAAATTGATCCATAGTAGTTGTTTCAGTCGTATGCATTACACTCATGTTTAAAGTACTCATGTTCAAGATGTTACAGATATCTATTCTGAATTTCGAGGCAAAGGTACTTACTAAGTTAAATTCTAGCTAGATAATCAGAAAGTACAACGCTATAGGGAACGAGAAACGGGGTCAGGTTAACATACCAACTATGAGGTGTTCTATTTACCGCATGCCAGAACTTTTGAATCCGAGATTAGCAGATGCCCAGTATGTCGTGACGTGGGGAGGTGATCGGAGTGAAGACTTCGACTTCCATGAATCGAGGCGAGCGGTTAGACAGGCGTGACTAGGTCGGAGAACGGTCCAACGAGGTTGTGCCGGCACAGGGCCCGATAAACCTAAAATCCTCAGTTAGCCCTGCCAGATCTTAACGATCAGCATGTAATACCACCCCGATTCGCCGAACCGATCTTACAGTGGCTGGGGAAGTCTCGTTGGCGGACCCTTTCCCATAAACAACTCCATCGATTTCCTCACAATGACTTGCCAGCACTCGCTTGGGGTCAACTGCGGCGCAGTAGCTTTCAACCAAGAGAAGAAGGCGTGAACCCGCTGATAGGCACGTTGGATGGTGGTCGTCTCACCATGGGTCGAGGTAATGACCATGCGCCGTTGCCTGGCGCTTTCGGTGAGCCGCCCCACACTGCTCAGTAACAGCGGGCGACTCGTGATGGCTTCATGGTGCTTATGCGGAATCGCCAGACGGACAAACAGGTTCCACCCATTGTAGATTAAGGCCACCAGGCGCGCCATGATCTGACTGGTTTGAAGCTTTCGGGTGACAAAGCCACCCCAGCCCCACTGGTTTTTCGCTTCATCGAAGTTGTTTTCGCAGTCGGCGCGGTCACGGTAGTGGCGCATCAGCGTGATCAACTCATCCTCCAGGTTGGTGACCAAGACACTGTATTCAAACAGCCGCAGATCTTCGGGACCCTCGACCAAGGCGAGCTCACGTTGGCCACCCTGCGGGTATTCAAGACCGATCAGAGGATCTTTCGCCAAGCGTCGCCGCGCCACCACCACACGCCGTGCCCGTTGCCACCCCTGCAGTTGCAGGGTGCTTTCTTTCAATTCCCATTCCTCATTGAATCGGGTCCATACCCCCTGTCCATGCACCTGGGCGATCAGTGCCTTAACCCGCTCGGAACGTTTCAGTTTGAACAGATAACGCCGATCCATCGCTTCCAGTTCGCTCATCACCGGATCATTGCCCCATTCACAGTCACCCCGGATAAAGGCCGGCTGGCAGTCTTCGGGGAGGCGTTTCAGTAGATCGATCAATCCCGGCAGAGAGTGACAGGGATGGGACTCATCGCCCGGCAATACATTTACCTCCAGCACTAAGCGGGTATTGGCCATAATGTAGCTGTGGTACGTATGCGAAGGTCGCCCCGGTTTGTGCGGGTTGTAACCCACCTTGGCACCTTCCTGGTGACCGTAGAGGGGCTTCACCGTGACATCGACATCCAATATCCAGGGCGTGCTCAGCAAGGGTTCGTAACCGGATTGCAGATGGCGTTGTAGCCACTGGATCGCGGCGGTTTCATCCATCCGCTTCAGCGCGCGAATGGCCGAATCGTCACTGATCACTTTGCTCATGCCCAAGAGCTTGGTATTTACGCTGTCTCCCCTTAAGGCTGTCATATGAGCATAGCGATTGTGGCCCGATAAGATGGACAAAAATAGCGAACCCAACACATCGATCTTCTGCGGGGCGTTGTGACTGACGTAGTGCACTGGGCAGTCCTCTACCCAGGGGTTGAAGCGGTGACCCAGTTTTAGAAACTCGATGAAAAACGGCAGCTGACCGATCGGCGTGACCGCAGCCGTCGGATCCCATTCAACGTGGACTTTTCCTGCAAAGGTTTCCACTTCGATGGCCGTGGATAGCGGCCGTATTTCGGACAAAATGGCTTCACCTGTTGGGTGAAGCACTTTCGGGGGCAACACCATAGCTTTATCTCAGTGATTCAACAGCTTGCTATTGTACCTGTATTCTCAACTGAGGAATCTAGGATAAACCATCATGACCCTTTGCCGGAGGAAACTGTAGACGGGACTTGATCCAAGAGAATACGGCCATTGAAGAGTGTTGATACACTGGACTTCAACCGGCGCCCTTGCTCGCGCTGAGCTACTTGATCTCGGTAGCGTCACGAAATATCGGGAATCAGGGGAGGTGAGTTTCCTTACGCTTCGGCTGCTAATTCAATGTCGTAGGCTAATGAGTACCCCTAGCCTTTCCGACCCTATTCTCGCCTGTGGGGGGCAATTGAAATCCATCTCCGCCATTGAGAGACACGAGGTGACCACCAAGATCCGTTAAACAGCCCAGCTCGCTTACCGGGACGCCTTCCCGAGTTCTCGCATGTTGTTACGCGTTTCTATTGAGCTTTTCGAACCCGCCTGATTCCGAATCACTGCCGGCTTGCACCGGTTGGTCTATAACCAACTCTCTCACTCGGTCCACATTCTCCAAAAATGCTCTAAAGCCCCGAGTTCTTGGCCAAATTGCGCAGGTGCGACACGCCGAAATCCGTTGTTTGCATCAATCCTCAGCAGAATAGGCGTGGACACCGCTCAATAGCGTACAAGATTAAAACACTTCGGTCGTTTATTGCGAGAGGAAGAATGTGTGCGAGATGCAATGTAGTGGATCGTAGAAAGCCAGTTGGAAAAACAGGGATGTCTAATTTGGCTAAATATCTTGTTTAGCTGCCGGAACATAAAAGAAAAAGGGTTTTATGCAGGCTGAAATTTAAAACCAGAATACGCTAAAAGGTAGAACAGAAAGTAAAAAAGGAACGCTTAGCTAAGCGCTCCTATTCACATGCTGACTATACACGGTTTCTAACGGAATCAGCTCCTAAATTTTGGCCGGATTATCTCGAACGCAGTTTTGTCGATTCAAGACTAGCCTAAACAAGAACGCCTCAGTTTACAATTCATTGCAGGTGATTTTAAGCTGAGGTTAATTGTGAGGTTAGCGCAGAAACCACCATTTTCCAAAGAGCCCTTTGTACCGCTAATCACGATCGATCTTCCAGCTAATATCGCTGTTATCGGACGGTTCTTCAACCAAACCAAGCGCTTCCTGGGTTTCTCTCCCGTCTGGCCAATATATCCTCACCAAAGCGGTCGCTCTTTTGCTTTTTTCATCTTCGGTCAGCTTGAGCAGCTCAAAGCCTGCCCCTTCAAAGTGCTTCCTCAAATAATCAGGATATTCGGTATTGTGTTCCATCAACACACGATTGGTCGCATAGCGCTTGGCGCTGAGATAGCGGTGCAGTGAAGCGACTTTGCCAGTCTGCAAAGCTTCGTAATAGGGTAGCACGGTTAGGTCGCGGATCTCGCTGTACCGCTGATCTGTCTCGCTTAACTCCCCGGCTTTGAGTACTGCTGACGCTACGGCAGCAATGAGCGTGAACACTAGCAATAGACTTCTCATATCCGTTTCTCCTAGGGGCAAGAGGGACAAAGTGCGTCTATCCATCCACCTTGTTCGATTACAGTTGTTCTGTACCCTTGCCCGTTCGGATGGATATGATCGGCATATTCGCCTGTGTGTCCTTGGGGATTGTTGGGGTTGAACATATCGTAAAATGGTGGCGGCACTACCGGGATATTGTTAGAAGGATTCCCGTCCGAATTCAATTCGCTCCTGAGCTCGTGAATGACCGCATTGAACTCCCGGATATTGACGCTGCGTGCCCCTTGGTCTGGATCGGAATAGGTGGCGCACTGTGTCAGTTTGGAGCAGTCGCCCAGGGCGACATTAATCTCAGCGAGCACTGGTTCTTTTCCGGCGTTGACTACGGCATCGATCATTTGCTGCATGTTGTGTTTGAACGAGCCGGGATAACCGCCGTTGCCGGGATTGAGCCCCAGGCCGCTTGGTGTCGGATTACCTGGCCTGGCATCATTCATACCGTACCAGAGAATGACCCGCTGTGCCTCGGGATGCTTGGCGAGCACAGTGGAGATCAATGCTAAGCCATCCGCAGATTTGTCCCCTCCAACTCCCTCATTGGCGATGAAATGCGGAAATGTGCCACCACTTGCGGTAAGATCACGGCTATTAAGCTCGGTGCATAAAATGGGCGGATACCCGCCTCCCGTGACCCGGCCATCGGGACAGGTGTTGTCCGAAGGATTGTCATCGCCTATGCCCGCAGTAATGCTGTCTCCCATGGCCACTACATACTCGCCAACGCCCACAGATTGCACTTCATCCACGCTGTTGCTGCCCGCTTGCGGTACGTTATTTACATTAACCAACTGAGCCTTTACGACATGCTCACCTTTCCCCACATTGGAGATCGTCACCTCGAAGGGTTCGCTGTGGTCGATGACCTCCTGTTCCTGTGGTGAATTTTCGTCGAGTACGAATCTCACGCCCCAGCCGGAGTGCTGTGTTGAATCAAGACAAGTCGTTGCTCTGATTGTCAAGTTCGAGGAACTTTGTATGTGCAGCGCCTCGGGCGAGATTAGGGTTACCGATGGCGTGGACTGACACAGATTTGTCCCACTCTCCGCAGGTCTCGCGCCGCTGGGGGCGAAATCGGGATCGGTGGTTAATACGAGTTTGTCGAAACGCGTTCCGTCCTCGCGCATCCATACGTTGATAGCGTGCTCTCCCGTGGAGGTCACATTGATCGCGTGCGTCCCGTTGCTCCACGCCCAACCGCTATTGCTCGGAATGTCGATATTGCTGCTGCTCGCAACCTCCTGCCCGTCCAGTCCCACGTGCACCGAATTGCCTCCCCCAGGACCCAGGCCCCGCACCCACACGTAATGTAGGCCGGTGCTGACAAAATTCACCTGATAATCCAGCCGCGGGCTGTTGGCAGCATAATTTACCGTGATGTTTTTGCGAGTATCGGGCAACGCGCGCATCGCGCTGGAGCCCGAGAAACCGGACTTCGAGGTGTCCACCACCCAGTCGATCCCTCCCTGTGACACGTTGCCGTGAAAACTCTCCGACTCTATCGACACTAATCCACCACAGCCTTGCAGGAAGGCAGCCTGTGCGTTGGTGCCAATGACGTTTAGCAGTGATAGGGATATAGTTAAT
>CAVSWL010000028.1:0-40537 GCA_963731655.1 uncultured Gammaproteobacteria bacterium
GAATACCGATGAGTCGGAATTGAAGCGCATTGTTACTACGCCAAATTATTGTGATTCCCGGTAGTGACTTGATCGCAAGCTCAATGCTGACAAAGCCCGAGTGATTGCGGAAATTTAATAGAGATGAAGCGGATCAATGGATTTAATCTGCGAATGGCGTTGGTAACGGGGGCCAAAAATAGAAGGGTCATCTGTAAGCACGACTCTCAAGGGTGCCGCAAACACGATCTCTTTGATTAGCAGCCCAGGGATGGACAAGCGTGACTAACCCGTTTTTTGAGAAACCGATACTCAACTCGCCCTACGAGCATCCGAGCAGACACTGGGAACTCGACGTTTCGGGTCAACCCACTCAGAGGATCATTGCAACCCGCCGGCGTGCCGAATTCATCACACCGATTCCAAAGCCCAAAAAGCGGAGGCTCTTCAGTGATATCCTGTTCTTTTGTTTATTAACTAAATTAGTAACTGCCCAGCTACAACCAGACACAGTCATCACGCAACCCGGAGTTTCGCAAGGAGCCTGTCAGGAGATTGAGTGAGGGTTTCGAGCACATTCCAACCCTGCTTCTTGGCGGTCGCGATCAGAGACCGGATCATGGTAAAGTCGTTGGCGCCCTGCTCGGAACGAAACCCACCAGAGATCTTCTGTCTGAGCTTCATCATACGGGCCGCCTGCTCGGCCAAATTATTGGTGAACGGCACACGAGGATCGGTCAAGAACCGCAATACGTCATCCCGGCGGGTCTGCAAGCGCAGCAAAAGGTTATGGCCAGTCCGACGTCTCTGACGACCGCGGCGTTTACCCGAGCCCGTCGTCTTGGCCGGCAGCGGTGGTTGGGCCTCATGAAACGCCAGCCCCTCGGCCACGAGGGCGTCATACCGCCGCTGGAAGCGCTCCACAAGGCTCGGTTTCAGCGGCTCGCCACGCGCCCGGGCTAGGTTGGTCGCGTGACAGGCACGGCGTAGCAGGCGGTACAGTCGAGCCGCCCAGCGTTCCTGCTCGATCTCGATCAGGGCCTTGAGTTCTCGCAGATGGTGGGCATTGCACAGGGCATGGATCACCTCTTTGAGGGTGTAATAAGGTTTCCAGTGGTCATGCACGACAATGCCGATCAGACCATCCAGTAGGCTGCCCCGCTTGGGGGAGACCCGATAGAAGCTGAGCCCCTCGGTCACGGCGACGTGTAGCCATTGGGTCTTACCACCTATTCGGAAGCCGGTCTCGTCCAGATGTTTGACGGCGGCGGTCTTGATGGCCTGGCATATGACGGTCACAACCCCTTGGAACCGCTGGGCACACCGGGTGCTCATGCGCGCGATGGTGGCGGCGGCCAGCTTGATCCCGAACAGGTCGGCCATCAGCTCGACCAGCCGATCCTCGGGGAGGAACTGATACTGGAGCAGATACACCACGAAGGCGGCGATCCGAGTACCGTATTGCACAGGCGCGGTGACACCCTCCGGAAATGCTGCCCGGGTGGAGGTCCCACACTGCCCACAGCGGCACCGGTGGGCACGATGCTCGGTGACGACGAGCGGTTGGGGCTCGGGCAGGTCAAAGACCTGCCGAGCGTGGTAATCCGTGACCATGTCCTGGGTCAAGGGCGAACCGCAGTATTCGCAGCGGTCCGGGTAATGATCAATGGTGACGGTCGGTTCGGCCACTTGGCGCAGGGTCTCGCCTGGATGACCGGGTTGACCACCCGGTTTCTTGCCGGAGGGTTCCCGCACGCTCAGCGTCCGGGGTGGTTTTTTCAGGCCATCGCTGGAAGGCGGCTTTCCACTGTTCCCACTGTTCAGCCCCACTCGGCGCTCCAGGTCCGCGATGCGCGCCCGCAACTGGGCAATGGTCTCGTGCAAAGTCGTCAGGGCCTCTTGCGAGGCGGCCAAGGTCTCTTGCAGTGCCGCGTTTTCAGTTTGTAAACGTGCAATCAGCTTCGCTGCTGGGCTGGCAGACCCCTCCGCGAGAGGATCATCAAGGGTACCTCGGACCACATTCATGGAACGCTTTTAAACCCAAAGCCTCATCCAATGTCAAGTCCTTTTTCCCCCAGTTACCTGGGCAGTTACCTAAATTATTAACTAAATGGATTGACGATTTCAAGATTCTCTATTCGTTGGCCGTGCTGCAAATCTTCAGTGAATAAGCGTACGCAACCACTATCGAGGGCAGTACGGATGATCAATGCGTCCCAAAACGAAAAATTGTGTAAACGGTGCAGATCGATCGCACCGAGTATTTTGACCAAGTTAATTTGCACTAAATTGAAACGGGAAAACAATTCTACCTTGCGCCGAGCAATAGGGGCGGAAACTCCCAGTTTGCACGTAGTAGCGGCATAATATTCCTGTAGTACTTGAGTGGAAAGTACACCGACGTTTTGCCGCCTCACTTGCTCGATCAGATTCAAAGCTTGTTGTTGTTTTTTAGGTGCGTCCTGATCATCAGTATAAATCAGAATATTGGTATCTAGAAAGCTACGCTCGTTCATGTAGTTCCTCACGGTTGAAGTGCCACCCTTGGGAGCGACCAAGACTCTCGGCGCTTAGCTGGCGTAGCTCAGCGATATCTTGTTCGGTGTCCTGTGGTGTGGTCAGTTGTTCAAGATATTCGCGAATGAGCTGATTGAGGCTTTTGTCCATGCTCTGGGCCACCAAGCGTGCTTTTTTCAGGGTGATCTCGTCTACCGAAAGCGTAATGTTCATAGTACGTTTATCTCGTTCAAAGCTTAACACATATCATGTGCGCACATATCAAGTGTGCACATGATATGTGAAATATACTTGTTGCTTGGGGTACCGTCAATTCATCCCATCGCTTCTTTTCTTGATAGTTTTAAGCTTTAGATGCGCGGCTCAAAACTACGATCATCAGTAGTGCTTAGTATTGTCAATTGGATGTGAAAAACAAGACAAACTGAAAAAGGTGGTTTAAATGGCGAAGAAAGCATTGATTACGGGGGTTACCGGCCAAGATGGCGCGTATCTGGCGGAATTCTTATTGGCGAGAGGTTACGAGGTGCATGGGATCAAGCGGCGTGCATCATCGTTTAATACCGACCGTATCGATCACCTGTATCAAGATCCGCATGAAAAGGAATTGCGTTTTATCTTGCACTACGGCGATCTCACCGATGCCACCAATCTGATCCGTATTATTCAGGAAGTGCAGCCGGATGAGATCTACAATTTGGCGGCGCAGAGCCATGTGGCGGTATCATTTGAAACCCCGGAGTACACCGCCAATTCGGATGCGTTGGGAACTTTGCGTCTGTTGGAGGCGATACGGATTCTGAGGCTTGGAAAAAAGACCCGATTCTACCAGGCTTCAACCAGTGAAATGTTCGGCAAGGTGCAAGAGATTCCCCAAAAAGAGACGACCCCTTTTTATCCACGCAGTCCGTATGGGGCCGCGAAAGTCTATGCCTATTGGATCTGCGTGAACTACAGAGAAGCGTACGGTATGTTTGCATGTAATGGGATCCTGTTCAATCACGAATCCCCAATACGGGGCGAAACCTTTGTTACACGAAAAATCACTCGTGCAGCTGCACGTATTAAACTAGGGCAGCAGAATCGGCTTTATCTCGGCAATCTGGATTCCAAACGGGACTGGGGCTATGCCAGAGACTATGTGGAGGCGCAGTGGTTGATGCTTCAGCAGGACACACCGGATGACTATGTTATCGCGACCGGCCGGCAGTTGTCGGTGCGGGATTTTGTCAGCGCGGCGTTCGCTGAAGTCGATATCCACCTCGATTGGAAAGGTCATGGACTAGAAGAAAAAGGGCGCCATACTAAGACGGGTGAGATTCTGGTCGAAGTGGATCCACGATACTTTAGACCGACCGAGGTCGAGACATTGCTGGGTGATCCGACGAAAGCCAAAGAGCGATTAGGTTGGGAAGCGAAGACAAGCTTCGAAACGATGGTGAGCGAGATGGTTCGAGAGGATCTCAAGGAAGCCGAGAAAGAAGCGTTGTGCCAGCGAGAGGGGTATCGTACGATTCGGCGGTTTGAATGATCAGTGTCAAGGTCAGACTCATCTTCCCCCTAATCTAATTTCCCAAATTCCTTAAAATCAAATCAATACAAATGGTTGCTGGTTTTTTCTAATAAAAATGTGCCCATGTAATACGGCCATTAATATTAATTTATGGCTTTAATTATTCGCTATAATGTGCTGTATACGTGGACATGTATGTCGATATCGTCCCCAATCGCTCCTCACCCCCCGCCGTCCTCTTGCGCGAGTCCTACCGCGAGAAAGGCAAAGTCAAAAAGCGCACCTTGGCCAACCTCAGCAAACTGTCAGCCGAGCTCATTGAGCGTATCCGCCAAGTGTTAGCCGGACCTGTCGTCGCCGCGGCCGAAACGGTGTGCGGCGCGATTTATGGTGTGTTGTGCGTGCTGCATGCCGTGGCTCGTCAGTGTGGCGTTGCGCACGTTTTAGGAAGCTCTCGGGCCGGGCGATTGGTGTTGTTCTTAGTGCTGGCGCGCATTGCTCACCAAGGCTCACGTCTATCGGCGGTGCGCTGGGCGCAAGATCATGCCGTCGAAGCCGTATTGGGCTTGGGCCGTTTTGATGAGGATGACCTGTACGATGCCTTGGATTGGCTGGATACCCAACAAGCACAGATAGAGCAACGGCTGTATCGTGACTACCTGAAACGGGTCGGCCAGCCGCCCACCTTAGTACTCTACGATGTGACCTCCTCCTATTTCGAGGGTGAGAACAATGAACTGGCTGAATACGGCTATAACCGAGATGGCAAAAAGGGCAAGAAGCAGATTGTCATTGGGTTGTTGACGGCGCCGGATGGCGAGCCGTTAAGTGTCGAGGTCTTTCGTGGCAATACCACCGATCCACAAACCATGAAAGCACAGATTGATAAGCTCGTTGCGCGTTTCGCGATCCACGAGGTGGTCATGGTCGGCGATCGTGGGATGATTAAGGCCAAGGGCAAGGAGGCGTTAAAGCACGCCGATTTTCGCTACATCACCGCACTGACCGATCCACAGATCCGCAAGCTGATCGACCAATCCGCCATCCAGCCTGACCTATTCGATGAGCAGGTCGTCGAGGTGGTGCACGAGGGCAAGCGATTGGTGCTGCGTTGTGATCCGGCGACCCAACGTAAAGAGCACCATCGACGTGAGGATAAGCTGACGCAACTCAAACAGCGGGTGGTCGAGCGCAACGCCTTCGTCAGCCAATCCAAACGGGCCAAACCCGAAGCCGGCTTGAAGTCGCTGAACGCCTGGGCACGCCGTTATCAGTTGTCCGGATTTATTGAACTCACGTTGGTAGAGCGCACCCTCGAGCTGCACATTGATGAGGCCGCACCGCAGGCCGACGCATTATTGGATGGGTGTTATTGTATCGAATCCGATGTGCCGGCCGATCACCTCACTTCACAACAGGTGCATGATCGGTACAAAGACCTACAACAAGTCGAACAGAACTTCCGGTGCCTGAAAACCGAATGGCTCGAAGTGCGTCCGATCTTTCTGCGTAAGGCCGAACGCACCCGTGCGCACGTTTTTATCGCCCTGTTGAGTTTGAAAATCGTTCGCCAAATCGAACAACGGCTGCACGCCGCCTTTGGCACCCCGGATACTCACGCGGCGGCCGATACACTCGAGAGTGCCTTGGCGGCCTTATCGCGCTTATCACTCCAGCATTATCGATTGGGCGACGAACAGGTCGTCGGTTTGCCCCGCCCCGATGCGCGCCAACAAAGCATCCTGTCTGCGTTAAAAGTAACGCTCAAGGCACCTGATTAGCTACCTCGCAACACCTCAATTTGTAGCCAGTAAATCATTGCCTTATTTTGGTGTAAATTAATATTTATCAGTGTGTTGCATGTGCTCGGTAGCTTGTGTATGGGGGAAGATGAGTCTGAGAATAAGACAATTAAACGGGGAATAACCTTGAGTAATCAATCAGCTTCGCCGCTCACGGCAGGGACCAAAATCTATGTTGCGGGCCATCGGGGCATGGTGGGCTCTGCGATTGTGCGTAAGCTTCAGGCGGAAGGGTATTCGAATCTCGTCTTCCGCACACATGCCGAGCTGGATCTAACGGAGCAGGAGGCAGTGAGAGGGTTTTTTGCTTCAGAGCGGCCGGATTATGTGGTGTTGGCGGCGGCTAAGGTGGGCGGGATTCATGCCAATAACACCTATCCGGCTGAATTCATCTACGCCAATCTGATGATGGAAGCCAATGTTATTAATGCGGCGTTTCAACAGGGCGTTGATCGCCTGTTGTTTCTGGGTAGTTCGTGTATTTATCCTCGTTTAGCCGAGCAACCGATGCGAGAGGATGCATTGTTGACCGGTGTTCTAGAGTCCACCAATGAGCCGTACGCCATCGCCAAGATTGCGGGTATCAAATTGTGCGAGTCGTATAACCGCCAGTATGGCACCCATTATCGCAGCGTGATGCCCACGAATCTCTACGGACCAGGGGATAACTTTGATCTCGAGAATAGCCATGTGCTACCGGCCTTAATACGCAAGTTCCATGAGGCCAAGACACGCGGTGATTCTACTGTGGAGGTCTGGGGAAGTGGTACCCCAAGGCGCGAATTTTTGCATGTGGATGATCTGGCTGCCGCCTGTGTGTTCGTGATGGGTTTGGACGATGCGGTCTATGAGAAGCATACGCAGCCGATGTTGTCCCATCTCAATGTAGGCTATGGTGAAGACATTACCATCGCGGAGCTCGCCGGATTGGTATGCGACGTGGTCGGTTATCCGGGCGAGATCGTCTATAACCTCGATAAGCCAGATGGGACTCCGAGGAAGCTGTTGGACATCAGCCGCATCCAGGCGTTGGGTTGGCGCCCACGGATTGGTCTGAGGGAGGGAGTCGAGCGTACTTATCGTTGGTTTCTCGAGAATCAGTGAGAGGTTGATGGGTAAATTTGAGATTTTCGGTATAGAAAGCGATTTAAAGTCCTCTTCGCTACCCTAGCGATGTCATGTTTAGCTCAGCCTGAAACCGAGTAATCGTTTTATCACCGATGACTCCCTTCTGACATACGTCATTTCCATCTTCCGCGAAAAATTTGGTCCCACCATTCAAGGCGGCAACGTCACTTACCTTCTCGGCGAGATATCCATCGTCATCATCACCCCCACCCCCAATCCCTTCGAACACATGGCCGCACTGGCCCGTGCGCTAGAAGCCGAGTTCGAAGAGCTTGACCTGCACGGGCATCTATCTCTATATCAAACGTGAAAAGAGGTATCGTCGAACAACTATATGCCCATGAGGAAGAAGACGGGCTCCACCGTTAGCCAACCGAAGCCTCCAGAACGGATGACACGGTTTCTAAAAACAATGGCCCTAATCGAGATGCTTGGCAAACGGCAACATTGCGGATGATCTGACGTACATTCAGTATCCATCCGTCGCGGAAATCACAAGATTTTTGTCACGCTTATCAATTGGCACAAGGTATTTGGGTAAAACAGATCTTGGGTACCTGCAAGGCCTTTAGGAAGGCGTTCTGAGTCGGAGACAGAGCATGCGCCAAGTAACGCGGCTGACCCACATAGAGGACGATTATGCCTTTGAACTACCCCATCATCATGTAGGCTGTAGGCTGCTGAGTTGGTTTATTTATAGAACTTGGTAGTGATCGCTATTAGCTCAATCTCGATAGGCAGTCTTGCACCAATACTAAGATATTTACAGCACATGGCGAGCCTCAGTCAATGGCTGGGTAACTGTTTACTTGGTGACCAAGTCATATCGTAAATTGATATCCTATGGCTTTCAGGCAGTTACAGACGTTCTGTACTTATGATTATGAATTCGAGTAGACTATATCCCCAATAATTTAGTATTATGGTGTCATTGTCATGAATTGATTTTCAAGGCTTCACAAAAGCTTAATCTATTAAATGGGGTAATACTAGATAGATTATGCTAATTTGCGTTAATAGGGGGGATATGAGCGCGTTCAATAGTGAGGTGATTGCCTTTATGGCAACGACCCTAGTGATCTATTTTGCACTACCAAGAGCAGAGTTTTTCGGCTTGGTAGACCGTCCTTCTGGTCGAAAAATCCATAAAGGGGATATTCCTACAATCGGTGGCATCGCTATCTTCTGCGGTTTTGTTCTGGCCCTTCTGAGTCTAAATCTTGCCGTTGAAGGGTTCCAGCGATTTATCTTACCCGCGCTGTTGCTGATCGTCGTAGGTTTGATTGATGATATGCAAACGCTATCGTATAAGCTTCGTTTTATTAGTCAAATTATCGTTGGGATTTTAATGACCTTCTGGAGTGGGGTCGTTGTGACTGACTTAGGTAACCTGGTCTTTGAAGATAGCGTGTTAACGCTCCACGTACTTGCTACTCCTTTCACGATTATATGTCTAGTAGGTGTTGTTAATGCGGTAAATATGGCAGATGGTATGGATGGTTTGGCGGGTATGTTAGCACTTGTAGCTTTAGTAAGCCTTGCCGTCGTAACGTATATAGGGAAACAGCAAGTACCATTTCACATCCTTTTAATATTGGCCTGTTGTTTAGTCGCTTTCCTTGGATTTAATGCGCGTTTTCCGTGGCGTAAACGGGCTGCTGTATTCATGGGGGATGCTGGAAGTATGTTTCTTGGGTTTGCACTTACATGGTTTACGGTCAGACTAACACAAGGTAATCGTGCGGTTATGACACCAGTAACCCCGCTTTGGTTTATAGCATTGCCACTGTTTGATATGACAGCCACTATGTTAAGGCGAATAGTTCAAGGGCGTTCACCATTTGATGCGGACCGTGAGCATCTACATCATGTGTTTCTATTAGCGGGCTTTTCTGTGAGTCAAACCGTAACCATTCTTACGTCAATCGCATTTATATTTGCATTGACTGGAATTGCTGGCCTTTATCTTGGCATCCCAGAATACATTATGTTTTATGCATTCCTTGGCCTTTTCACGATATATTTCTTATTGATGGTTCGCACTTGGAGTACCTTGAAGTTCCTTGGTAGGGATATATGCCGTCGTAGTCGTACATCGCCCCGACGTTTGGGGGTCGATCGTAGAAAAAATATAGGCATCTTAAGCCAGTCCGGTGCAGAGGGTATTGCTCAATGCCGCCGTAAAATAGATAGGCGCGTGCTATCAGATCGCCGTTGCACGGGGGCGGAGAAAGAAGTGGCAGCGATATCCACAAAGAACAAGACTTCTGGTTTTCAATTTCTAAGGCGTAGTGTTCGATACACGAAGTAATATTCTTTACATATTAATATAAAGTTAAACAGATCGGAACTATTGGTGTCCTCTCCGGATGAGTGCTTCCCAGATCCAATATAGCTATATGCGGGCCGGGCGTTTTCCACGGCCGCATGTTGTTAGAAATGGCATCGGTCATGTATCGGCCCCGATTTCTTGCTGAGTGGTTGCCCATCTCGATCTTTCAATGCAGCCTGGATCTCGGCCAGTATCGACATTGCGATTTCTTCCGGTAATTCGGCGCCGATGTCGAGGCCTACAGGAGAATAGATGCGGCTATATATTTGCTTGATTGTTTCCCCACTTGCCGCTATCAATTTGTCCCCTCTTTCACGCGGACCGAGCAAGCCAATATAGGAGACACTAGTAGCCGAAAGCTGCCGCAGATAGGCTTCATCCTTATTAAAATTATGACTCATGATGACCGCTGCGGTAATGGTGTGGCCTTCGAGCTCCAGAAGTAAATGCTCAGGTGGGAGGGGGAGAACTCGATCGGCTTCAGGAAAACGATGTGGTTGCGCTAGAGAGGGGCGGTCGTCGGTTACCGTGACTGTCCAGCCGAGTAGCTTGGCCAGCCGTGCAAGAGGCATAGCATCGGCTCCGGCTCCGGCAATGACTAAATGATTGGGCGGGATGACTGGCGCATAAAAAAACTCGATCTCAGCGTTTTCAATCACATGGGTGTGGAGCACTGAAGAGGTCGACTCCTGAATCGAACGAGCCACTTCAATGAGCTCTTCAGGTAGACCGGAGGGCAGGGGATTCCCATGAATATTGGCTTCGGTCAGTTCCCAAGTGGTTCCGCTAGTCACACCTGGATGACCCGAGTTGATCACCGTGGCGATCACACTTTGCTCGCCTTTCGATAGCGCGCGTGCGATGCAATTCATCGGCTGTTCTGAGTCCTTAGGCGACAATTTCTGCAAGAATATACGTACGGCTCCATTGCAGCCAAGACCCCATCCCCACACGGCATCCTCGGTTTCACGGAGATCGTAGAACAATACGGCTGGTTGGCCAGTACGAAAAACCGTTGCCGCCTCTTCAAGAAGTTCATCTTCAAAACAACCGCCGCCTATTAGGCCATAGCTTCCTTGAAGTGGGGTGATGAGCATCCGCGCTCCGGCTCTGCGATAGGTCGATCCCTTGGCCTCGATAAGCGTTGCCAGTACTATTTCGCATCCTTCAGTCATCAGCTGACGGTAGGTCTTTAAGAGGCCAGCAAGATCATTATTCATGTAAATGTTCGAAGTTTGCGTCTCAAGTCGTTGAGTCATGAGAATTTGTTGGATCGGACGATTGTAACAAAGGAAAGTTGAATTTGGTTCAAACTCTCACGAAAATGGTTGGGAAACGGTCTCAAATCTAGTTCTTCTTGCTCAAGTGATGGCATTCCAGCAAGACTTTGGCCCAAAAGACGACTCAGCGGAAATTGTGAGTGCACAAAAACGGGTTCGGTGCTCCTGACGCGATGAAGTTATGGGGAAAAGTGAAAACCTGCTATAGTGAAATTAAACATCCAGGGTACTCGCAATCGAGTCTATTGTACCTACTATACTAATGTATCGTGGATGTATAACTATAATCAATAAGCTATATAAGCCAGCTCCGGCGTGCACTTTATGGTGGAAATGGTGACTCGCTATCCGACGGGCTCGGCTGAGGAAATTAAATGATATCAGATGCTAATAATGTGGATGGAAGAACAGTTTCCGCCGTATCCCATTCCTGTCACGATTATATCGAGTTTGGCGCTCAACGTTTGGCTGTGTGCCGTGGTTCAGCGCTTCCTTTGGGCGCTTCCGTACAGCGTGAAGGAATTAATTTCTCACTGTTTTCAAAGCACGCCACCGACGTCGTATTAGTGCTTTTCCTGCCGGATGCTCCAGAATCTACAATCGAGATCCGTTTGGACCCACATATCAACAAGACAGGAAATATATGGCATGTACTCATCCCTCGCCTCGAGGTGGGAGTGCACTACGGCTATCGACTAGATCGTTCAGAGAATGATCAACCTTTAATCCACCGATTTGACCCGAAGCAGATACTGTTAGATCCTTATGCACGTGCTATCGCTGGGCGTCCCCGATGGGGTGTTGATATGGAGAGGGAGGGGGAGAGCCCAGTGCAATACTTCCCACGACGCTCGGTGGTCGTCGGCGATGACTTTGACTGGGGGGACGATCAACCCCTCAATATTCCGCTTGCAGATTCCATTATCTATGAGTTACATGTGCGAGGCTTTACGCAGCATACTACCTCGGACGTCCAACACCCGGGAACTTTCCTGGGACTGACAGAGAAGATCCCATACCTCGTGTCACTGGGCGTCACTGCGGTCGAACTATTACCCATATACGAATTCGAAGAAGCCAACAGCGACCGTATAAACCCCGTTACCGGCGAGCGCTTAGTGAACTACTGGGGCTATCATCCTATCTCGTTCTTTGCGCCGAAGGCTTCCTATGCAACTCAGCAATCGCTGTACAATGAGATCCGCGAATTCAGGGAAATGATCAAGGCGTTCCATAAAGCGGGGATCGAGGTAATCCTGGATGTCGTTTTCAACCACACGGCGGAAGGCGATGAGCGTGGCCCTACATTGTCGTACCGGGGGATCGATAATTCGGTATATTACATTATAGACTCCTCCGATGGCCGCTATCATAATTACTCAGGTTGTGGGAATACCGTCAACTGCAATCATCCTGTCGTGCGCAACTTGATCATGGACAGCCTGCATTACTGGGTTACCGAGATGCATGTGGATGGCTTTCGGTTCGATCTCGCCTCCATCCTCGGCCGTGGCCGGGACGGCTCGGTATTGCCAGATCCTCCACTGTTGGAACATATTGCAGAGGACCCCGTACTCGCTAACACGAAAATCATTGCCGAGGCTTGGGATGCAGCCGGACTCTACCAGGTCGGCAGTTTCCCTGCCTGGAGCCGTTGGGCAGAGTGGAATGGAAAATTCCGCGATGATGTGCGCCGATTTGTGCGGGGGGATCCTGGCACAGTCCCAGCTTTGGCCATGCGCCTGACGGGTAGCGCGGATTTATACCAAGCCAGTGATAGGCATCCCTATCACAGCATCAATTTTATAACGTGCCATGATGGCTTCACATTGGCCGATGTCGTCGCCTATAACGAGAAACACAATCTGGAAAACGGCGAAAATGATCGCGACGGCCACAATGATAACTTGTCTTGGAACTGTGGAGTGGAAGGCCCTACGGATGATCCTGAGATTAAACGTTTGCGTGCTCGGCAAACCAAGAATCTGGCGGCTTTGTTACTGCTGTCGCATGGTGTGCCGATGCTTCTCGCAGGGGATGAAATGGGGAACTCTCAAAAGGGTAACAACAATGCGTATTGCCAAGACAATGATATCAGTTGGTTGGACTGGGAGCAGGCTCATCACCATGAAGATTTGGTGCGGTTCTTCCGTCTATTGATTCAATTCCGTCGACAGCATGCCGTGCTGCGACGTGAATCGTTTTTACCGGATACCAATGGCGCGACTGTATCGGTCGAATGGCATGGGGTTAAGACGTATCATCCAGACTGGTCGTATCATTCCCGGGCACTGGCGAAATGCTTGCGTGCCATTGGCCCCGATGGCACTGCCGATGTCCTCTATCTGGCCATGAACGCCTACTGGGATAGCTTGACTTTCGAGTTGCCCATACTCGAAGATGGGCTCTGGCACCGGGTCATGGACACCAGTTTAATGGCGCCCAATGATATTGTGGAGCCTGGTGGGGAAGAACCACTCGCTAACCAGTTGAGTTATGAGGTTGGCCCCCGCTCTGTGGTTTTGTTTATTGGCAAATAGTCCTCTTTGCCAATCGCCTTTGCAATCGATGGCTGACTGCGCTCATCATTGTAGGTTTAGAAGGGGGTAAGCCATATTTTTTTAGTTTTCGATAGAGCGTGGCACGGCTGATTCCGAGCTTAGTGGCGGTGTCAGTAATGTTCCAGCAATGGCTAGCCAGAGCCATGAGCAAGGCTTCGCGTTCGGCACTTTCAAGCATATTGCTGCTTTCCTCCGGCGATTCGGGGTCTGCAGTTGCATACTGTTCTTCGATGGTTAGTTCTGGATCAGAATAGATGCTGCTCCGGGAAGCATTCTCAGGTGTCCAATCGGCTATCGGCGGTGGCAGGTCAGTAAGTTTCACGATCCCTCTGCGGCATAACGCGATAGCTACTCGTAACGCATTTTTAAGTTGGCGTATGTTTCCTGGCCAAGGATAGGCTAGTAATTGCTCTAGTGCCGTATCGTCGATTGTAATGCGCTCATTTGAATCGTTTTCCGATGCCAACAATTCGTAGATGAGTCGCTCTTTGTCCTCCCGATCGCGTAAGCGTGGTAGCGTTAGGTGAAGACCGTTTAAACGGTAGTAGAGGTCTTCTCGAAATCTATCTTGATCGACAAACTGGCAAAGGTCTCGGTGGGTAGCGCTGATCACGTTGAAATCTACAGCTACGGGTCTTTCGCACCCTAGTGGACAGACCTCCTTCTCCTCAAGAACGCGTAGCAGACGTGATTGCAAATGCATCGGCATATCGCCAATTTCGTCCAAGAATAGCGTCCCGCCATTTGCTTGGATAATCTTTCCTTTCATCCCCTGACGCCTGGCCCCGGTGAAGGCGCCGTGTGCGTAACCGAATAATTCGCTTTCAATCAAAGATTCGGGGATCGATGCGCAGTTGATGGCTACGAAATTCTGGCCCTTGCGCTGACTACTTGCATGAATAGCCCTGGCAAACTCTTCCTTGCCTGTTCCCGTATCTCCGCAGAGAAGAATGGGAATTCCTTTGTCGATTACCCGATGTGCGCGCTCTTTATTGTGGATCATTTTTGGGTCTTCGCCGGGAATCGCTGCTATCGAGAATCCACGATAAAGGCTTCGATCCGACGTGTCCTGAGCGGACGGTGCAGACGGTGAAGAGTTCCAACGTGACGGTTTTTCCTTGCGTGATAGGAAAGCGAAGAATTGCTGGCCACGTTGCCGTTCGCGAATGCACCAGTAATCCCTTGTTCGTTTTCGGACTCGAAGTTGTAACGAGGTTGGTGAGGTATCGAAAACCTCGTTAATCGAACGACTGATTAAGTACGGGCGGCGGAGATTTCCCAAGAGTTCTAGAGCCGATTGATTAGCAGCCAGAATATCCCCGCCTTCGCTCAAAGCCAGTATGCCATCATTGGATAATCCTGCGCATTCGGGATGGGGATTAAAATGCAGAAGGAATTCATTCTGGTACTCGGCTGAGAACAGATGCCGCTCAATCAAGTTCGCGGAAAGCCTGACTAAGGCACGGGTATGTAGCTGGCTGAGCTTCGATTCTCTGCAATTGACAGAGGAGAAATCAAGTACTCCTAAAAGTGCTCCTTGTGGATCAAAGATTGGGGAGGCTGTGCAGCTCAGGCCAATGTTTCGGCCGCGGAAATGCTCGTGGCCATGGATGGTTAGCGCTCTTCCTTCGACGATACAAGTACCGATGCCGTTGGTCCCTTCGCTTTTTTCGTTCCAGTTGGCACCTAGCCACAGACCTGCATTGCGAAATTCATTCGTTATCGCAGTGTCACAAAGGTTGTCGATAATGATGCCCTCAGCATCTGTGAGCAATATGGAAAACCCGGAACCGGCAATCATTTTAAACAAGCACTCCATCTCTTGCCGCGCGATGTCGAGTAGCGAGCCGGACTTTTCTTGACGTTCTTTCAGTGTGGGGGTATCCACCACAGAAGTGGAATGAGGTTCCGCCGGGTCGAGACCATAAGCTTTGAGACAACGTTGCCACGAGTCGATAACCAGCGGAAACTCATGTTCTGATTCTGGTCGCAGCGCCTTCCCACCTTGGAGCGACTCGGTAATGCGATTTATATGACTTGCGAAACGATCGGTATGCATACCCTCCATTCTCCTACTTAAGGGACGCCCCGTGTTGTGTTCTTTTTGAAGATAATTTGGCGTCGGTATTCCACTGTATACTTGGCTTTACCTTAGCAATAATTCTTAAAAGCCAAGGAACCACCTGGTCACACATTATGAAATGTTAGACAGATTGCTTTTGATTCAAATTAATTATTTCTCGTAATTCATTACTCCATCACCAGCATCCTCATAATATTATAGTGTCTTTTCACTCACTGGCGTTACAGGTTTGTTGCAATGCTGAGATACGCCAGATTTTTCTAGGATTGCCATCAACCATCGATCGCTAGGTTTAACCGATTATCAATATTTCTGACTTACATTGAGTTACGACTAACGCTTACTTTGCGTGTGGATACTATGTTATTGAAATATAGGTATTATTATCGTCTCTGATCCGCTAATGAGAGAGGAATTCTTGTCGCTCAATGGCCTCGCGCAAGCTACAGATCGCGCTTAGTCTGACACCTTATTAATCCTTGGCATCGTTATTGCCCCCCCTCCCCACGGATGACTGCGATATAAATTTTCGAGTCAGATAAGCTAAACTTAAGTAATACACCAATGCAATAGATTTATGGCAAATTGCGTGTTATAGGCAACCTTCGGTAGAGGAGGATAGTCAATTGATGAATAAAAAACCAATCAAGGGTGTTTGGAAAACGAGTTCGGCAACGGCCCTATTCCTAGGTATGGCTACGTTTCTGGGAGGGACAGCGGCTTTCGCGAAAGGGGTGAGTGTGGATGATGCCCTAAATGATGAAGCCACCCCTGAGGACGTTGTCAGCTACGGGATGGGTCCCCACGTTCAACGATTCAGCGAGTTAAAGCAAATCAACAAATCGACGGTAAAGGACCTGGTGCCCGCTTGGTCCTTTTCGTATGGCGCCGAGAAGCAACGGGGGCAGGAGGCTCAACCCGTAGTAAGCGATGGGACAATATTTGTCACCGCGTCCTATTCACGGGTGTTTGCGGTAGATGTCAAGACGGGCGAAGAGCGCTGGGAATATAATCATCGTCTCCCGGAAGGTATCCTCCCGTGTTGTGACGTCATCAATCGGGGCGCCGCCCTGTATGATAATTTAGTGATCTTTGGCACCTTGGATGCTCAACTTGTGGCGCTAAATCGGGACACGGGTAAAGTGGTTTGGAAGGTCAAGACGGACAAATACAAGGCAGGGCACTCCATTACCATGGCGCCATTTATCACCAAGGGCGGGAAAGTGATCGTAAGCAACGCCGGTAGCGAGTTCGGAGCTGTTGGTTGGGTGCAGGCTTATGACGCTAAGACCGGCAAGCCCATCTGGCATCGGCCCACCATTGAAGGCCATATGGGATATCTCAACGGCAAGCCGAATGGTATCACGGGCAAGACCAATGCAACTTGGCCAGGCGATCTGTGGAAGACCGGCGGCGGGGCTCCCTGGGTGCAGGGAAGTTATGATCCTGATCTGAACTACGTTTATTTTGGTACAGGCAATCCTGCGCCATGGAATTCCCATAATCGTCCCGGTGATAACCTATACACTGCCTCTATTATCGCCATCGATGCCGATACGGGTAAGATCGTCTGGCACTTGCAGACCGTACCCAATGACGCCTGGGACTTTGACAGTGTGAGTGAATTCTTGCTGTTCGATTACAAGAAGAATGGCAAAACCATCAAGGCAGGCGCCCATGCAGCTAAAAACGGGTTCTTTTATATCGTCGACCGAAGCAATGGGAAACTGCTGGATGTGTTTCCCTTTGTAAAGAAATTAAATTGGGCGAAAGGCGTGGATAAGAAGACTGGGCGACCCATCGAAACCGGTAACCGGCCCGGTGCACCAATCGGCAATAAAAAGGGCAAAGTAGTGTTTGCTATCCCTTCGTTTTTGGGAGGCAAAAACTGGAATCCGATGGCTTACGATCCGGACACAGGTCTATTCTATGTGCCCGCCAACGAGTGGGGTATGGATATATGGAACGAGCCGATCACCTATAAAAAGGGCGCGGCTTACCTAGGTGCCGGATTTACCATCAAACCCGTATTCGAGGATTATATCGGTGCCTTAAGGGCTATCGATCCTAATACGGGCAAGATCGTTTGGGAACAAACGAATAATGCGCCGCTGTGGGCAGGTGTATTGGCTACGGCAGGCGGACTTGTGTTCACCGGCACACCCGAAGGCTATCTGAAAGCCTTCGACGCCAAGACGGGCGAGGAACTCTGGAAATTCCAAACCGGTTCCGGCATCGTGGGTTCCCCCATTACTTGGGAGGAGGATGGCGAACAGTACATCGCCGTACCATCGGGTTGGGGCGGTGCGGTGCCTCTATGGGGTGGTGAAGTAGCCAAGCGAATCAAGCATCTCAATCAAGGCGGCAGTCTGTGGGTCTTTAAGCTGCATAAAACTTGAGAGAGTGGAACAGATTAAAAGCTTGCAAGCGGGTTAACGGCAGCCGGCTTCCCAAGGAGTGGGGGCCGGCTGCGTGTTATAGTTACTGCGATCTCGCAGAGAGCCGATTTAGATCTATAATATCAACTATGCTTGGTGACAGCGCCAACATCCGTGGCAGAAGTATTTTAATTGGAACTATCTGAGCTAAGGAGTCGAATTATGCCCCACCTGAACCCTTCCCTTTGCGTTCGTACGATCACATTCGCCGTTGTCGTGAGCTTTGGCAATGCGGTTTTTGCCCATGGGAACGTCCAACCGCAGGCCGTAGATACTACTGGACTCAAGCCTTTGGGCAAAGAGTGGCTTGATACCAATCCCTTTCGAGGCAATCCAAAGGCAATTGAGATCGGTGAGTCGGCCTACACCCAGAACTGTGCTCGTTGTCATGGGTTAGAAGCGATATCCGGTGGGATGTCGCCAGATCTGCGTATGCTGCCACCCGGTGATGAGGGCGATGAGTATTTTCTGCCTGTAACCCGCAAGGGCGTGGTGCGTAATGGGGTTACCTATATGCCGGCTTTTGAGGGAATTCTGAATCAGGAGGCGATGTGGGCAATAAGAAGCTGGTTGGAGACGATCCATGTGGAAGAATAGTACCTGCATCACCCTCATCGCCGCGCTATCGGTGCTGTACGCCACGGCCCTCTTCGGAGCGGATGACGATGTAGACAAAACGGATTTGGAAAAGATTAAAGAGCGTGGGAATATTGAGATTGCGGTGTACGCGAAGTTTCCTCCTTATTCCGCTAAGGCGAGTGGTCAACCCGAGGGAATCGATATTGAGATCGGGCGCGCCCTGGCGGAAAAGCTCGGTGTTACTCCGACGTTTAAAGTATTCTTGGCCGATGAAACTGTGGAAGATGACTTTCGAAATCACATTTGGAAGGGGCACTATTTGGGAGGAGGCACAGCCGACGTGATGATGCATGCGCCGGCTGATCCAGAGTTTGCTCAGCGTAACGATAAAGTCCGAATTTTAGCGCCCTACTTCGAAGAAGAACTCGTTGTGGCACGAAGCCAGCGTCTAAAGAATGCCCGCACCTTGGACGCTTTTATGAAGGATAAGATCGGCGTGGAACAACTCACTTTACCGAGCTATTTTTTATTAAGTGCCTTCGGTGGCGGTCTGCGTGAAAATACCGTGCACTTCAAGAGCATCGGCTATGCGGTTGAGGCCCTCAAAAAAAATGAGGTTGCGGCGGTGCTGGGACCCCGTGGAGAGATCGAGGGGGCATTGGGTTCAGATATCGGGAATTTCCATATCGGGCCCATGCCCATGCCGGGTGTGTATCGCACGCGTTGGGATCTCGGCCTGGCGATCAAGTCGGAGAACGATCAACTGGCCGGGGCGATAGCCAAGGCGATGTCGGAACTTCGCGCAGACGGTACCATCATGCGCATTTTTGCCCGATCTGGGCTTACCTACCGTCCACCCTCTGCGGCAGAGGTTGCCAATCGAGGGCAACAGACGATCGTCAAGACGGGTTCAGCAGCTGCACCGCTTTCACAGTAAACGCAGTAAATCGTTTAAATCAGCGGTGCTCGGACCGCGGATCGCAGGGTTCGCGAGCATCTTGCAATGGTGGGTCGGCATGGGTTCGCGGGAAGCGAGTTGACGCGAACGTCTAATCCCACAACGGGGATGCAATGGGTGGAACTTCAATAGAAATCATACGTGTCGTTACCAAGAGAAGGCGCAAGTGTACACTCTTGAAGAGTCGTACCTTTGCTTGCATCTTTAGTGTCATCGCCGCGTCTGGTATCGCACTAGGGTCCAGCGCGGCAGATATTCCCAATGATCCATTGCGTTCTTCTCAGTGGGAAACGATGTATAAGCTGTATTTTAAGGGGGCTCCCGTCGAGTTCGACGGACGCGTCAAGGTGCTGGCACCACAAACAGCGGAAAATTCGCTCGAAGTGCCGATACTGGTAGACATCACAAACCTTAATGACGTTCAGCAAATCCTCGTCATCGCGGATCTTAATCCCTTCCCGAAGGTCTTGGAATTCTTTCCTGAGGACGTTGCTCCACGTATCGGTTTCCGCATTAAGTTGCAGCAGGCGAGCCCTTTACGTGCGGCTGCCCGCACTGGCGATGGACGCTGGCACATAGGCGGTGTGTGGATCGATGCCGCTGGTGGAGGCTGCACCTTACCCAGCATGGGTAGCTCGAATCCGCGGTGGGAGTCACACCTTGGGGAGATCAAAGCCAGGTTATGGCCGAGGGAACGCGGTGGCCAGCGCTTGCGTTTTACTCTCCTGCATCCGATGGATACGGGGCTTGCGCCGGGAATTCCCGCTTTTTATGCGGAGTCGATTGATCTTTTCGACGTTCGGGGAAAACGTTTGGCAAGGATTAAGCCCCATGAACCCATTGCCGAAAATCCCCTATTTACCCTAGATCTGCCGCGAATAACACGGCTCAAACTTTACGGGCGGGATAACGACGGCAATACCTTTGGGGCGGAAATAACACCGTGAACCGAAAGTCCTCCGTGTATCTAACCGTTCCGCTTGTGGTTGTGCTGTCTGCTGGAATGTATGTTCAGCCTTGTTATTCTTATTCTAACGATTATCATCTGAAACCCAGAAAGATCGCGCCGGATACCTATGTGGTGGAAGGTGTCAATGAAGATTTTACTTTTCAAAATGGTGGCAATATTCTTAATAGCGGATTTATTGTTACTACAAAAGGGGTGTTAGTTATCGATACAGGACCTTCGCGACTATACGGCGAGCAGCTACGTAAGGCCATCGGTGAAATCTCCAGCAGGCGAATCCTGCGGGTTTACAATACCCACCTCCATCCGGATCATTTTCTAGGTAACCAGGCTTTCGCCGATGTGCCGATTGCAGCGTTGGCCGGTACCATCGCGGGGATGCGACAGCAAGCAGAAGGATTTACCGATAATATGTACCGGCTCGTCGGCCGCTGGATGGCGGGTACAGCGGCGCTATTGCCAACCGAGGTCATCAAACCCGGGATCATGGAGATTGGTGGTCACCGTCTGAGTTTCATTGGACTGCAAGGACATACGCAAGCCGATCTTGCTGTGTTCGATCATACGACAGGCGTATTATTCGCGGGAGACTTGGTATTTAACCACCGGGCGCCAACCACGCCGCATGCGGATATCCGCCAATGGATTGCGTCTTTAAAAAAGCTCGAGGCTTTGCATTTTCGGATTGTCGTTCCAGGACACGGTGCTGTCGCCAACAGCGCGGAGCCTCTTGCGCAGACGGCTCGCTATCTGAGTTGGCTGGATAATACGCTAAAAAAACAGGCCGATAGGGGAAAAGACATGGCCGAGGTGTTGATTTCACAATTACCTTCTGAATTCGCAGCCCTAGCGGTGATGCCCGCCGAATATCAACGCTCGGTAAGCCACTTGTACCCTAAACTGGAAAGACAAGTCTTACAACCCACGATCCAAAAAATGCAATAAATTATTATGTGGCGCAAGGCAGCGCTAGTGTTGGCTCCATTGGTGTGGCAGCTATTGTGGGTTCCCATCCATGCGGATACTTCATCTGGGATGGAAACATCAGGCTATTTCAGCGCCGATGGCTACAGAATACGTCATTATCGGGCGCCCACGCCTACCGATGTCCCGCAGGCAATTACCGTTACGACGCCGCGCTTGCAGGAGTTGATGCGCCGTCAAGCGCCAATACTGGTGGATGTGCTGGCCGTGACGGTGCGGCCCGAGATCGAGGAATTCGGTTTATCGTGGCTGCCGGATCAACCGAGATTCGATCTGCCGGGCAGTGTCTGGCTACCCAACGTGGGCTACGGTAAACTGGATAAGCGCATGGAGGAATATTTTCGCAATCAGCTGCATCGCCTGACCGGAGGAGATCTCGATCGTCCCATCGTGATCTACTGCGTGATCGATTGCTGGATGTCCTGGAATGCCATACGGCGGGCCGCAAGTTTTGGCTATCGTCGCCTCTATTGGTATCCAGAAGGCGCTGATGGCTGGGCAGCCCATGGTCTTCCCACGCAGGAAACCCAACCGGTACCCTTGGCGGGCAGCCAGCCTGATTGAAGTTCGCCATTAGCAATCCATGAGATTGGGCGAAACTGGATATTTTGAACTGACTCGGCACAAATGCTAAAAGATATTCTATTAAGCGGATGTTCCAATAGCTTAGCATCGTAAGCTTGGTCATCCGGCAAAATCGATTTCTGCAAGACTTGCAAACATTTTATTGAGCTCGAGAGGCTGGTATGCGCTTCGCACTGGATCTTAAAGTTATATATTGCTTTTTCGGACCTGTTCGAACTGAAATGCGGCGCGGACGTCCATTCTATTCGTACCTGCTGCTGTTATGTAGCCTATTGGCGTTGCCGGTCTTGGCGGGGGCGGATGAGGCGAACCGGATTCGTGTGGGCGTCCTTAAATTCGGTACAGTGGGTTGGGAACTGGATGTAATGCTCACCCATGGTTTGGCGGCGAAGCGGGGAGTTGACGTGGTCGTCGTTCCCTTGGCGTCCAATAGCGCGACGCAGGTGGCATTGCAGGGCAAAGCAGTGGATGTGATCGTCAGCGATTGGGTTTGGGTGTCCCGGCAGCGGGCGGAAAAACGTGACTATGTGTTCGCGCCCTATTCGACTGCGGTTGGAGCCTTAATGGTCAATCCGGATTCCGGCATCCGCACGCTTGCAGATTTACGAGGCAAACGCTTGGGTGTGGCCGGTGGCCCACTGGACAAAAGTTGGTTATTGTTGCGCGCCTATGGCCGGCGCGTTCTGGACGCGGACATGGCGAAAGTGGTAAGCCCCAGCTTTGCAGCGCCTCCTTTGCTTAACGAGCTGGCCCTGAGGGGGGAACTTCCGGCAGTACTCAATTACTGGCACTATGCGGCCCGGCTTGAGGCCGCCGGCATGAAACCGCTCATTTCCGTATCTGAAATACTGAAAAACTTAGGGGTTGAAACGGAACTACCCATGATCGGCTGGGTTTTCCAGGGGCAATGGGCGAATTCACATAAACAGCTACTCACAGATTTTTTACGTGCTTCGATAGAAGCCAAAAACCGGTTGGCACAATCGAATGCCGAATGGGATCGCCTGAAGCCACTGCTTAAAGTATCGGATGAGGCTACTTTTAAGGCCCTGCGCAAAGCCTACCGTGACGGGATTCCGAAGTGTTTTGGGACAACGGAGCTTAAAGCGGCGAAACGGGTTTACCACATTCTAGCGCAGGAAGGAGGGCGTGAGCTGGTGGGCTCCAGTCCCACTCTGAGTGACGGCACGTTCTGGCTGGAGGACCAACTCTATCCGTGCCCACAGTGATCGCTAACATTTCGATCTATAAGATTTCTATTTCCGAATCTTGGGTTCGGAGCCTATCGTTGCTGGGTTTCTTGGTGGTATGGCAAGTTGTGTCAATGTTTCTCGCCAGTCCCGTTCTGCCGCCCCCAACGACCGTCTTGTTGAGCCTCTGGGATCATCTGATCGACGGCAATTTGCTCAGCAGCTTAGTTTTTACGTTGGGGCGAGTCGCAGTCAGTTTTCTGATTGCGATGGCCATTGGGACTGCCGTTGGTTTGCTCATGGGCCGAAGTCACCACTGGGACATCATCTTCGATGGCATGCTTATCTTAGGACTCAATATACCGGCTCTGGTGACGATTATCCTATGTTATATTTGGTTCGGCCTGAGCGAAGTGGCTGCGGTCGCGGCCGTAGTAATCAATAAGATTCCGGCTGTCGTAGTGACGGTTCGAGAAGGCGCGCGTGCGGTCGATCGCCGATTGATGGAAGTAGCCGAAGTCTATCGTCTATCTCCCATTCAGACATTCACGAAGGTGTATTTACCACAACTCTACCCCTATTTAATGGCGGCGGCGCGCAACGGATTAGCGCTGATCTGGAAGATCGTGCTCGTCGTTGAGTTATTGGGGCGCAGCAATGGGGTGGGTTTCGAGTTGGGAACTTTCTTCCAATTCTTCGATATCACTGCGATTCTGGCCTACACCTTAGCGTTTGCATTGGTGATTCTGGCGGTGGAAACCGTCGCGATGCGTCCGTTGGAACGGCGGATTATGCGGTGGCGGTGATGACCGGCTTGGAAGTCGACATTAAACGCAAGGAATATAGTAAAGCCGGTGTTTGTGCCTTAGAGGCTATGCATTTTAAGGCTACTCCGGGCGAGTTTCTGGCGATTATCGGCCCATCGGGAAGCGGGAAGAGCACCTTACTCAATATTGTGGCCGGCCTGGACCAAGATGTAGCGGGTTGGGTGCGCTTAGATGGACATCCCATGATCAATGGCCACAGGCTACAATCAAGAATCGGGTTTATGTTCCAGGACGCTCGCTTAATGCCGTGGTTAACCGTGCTGGACAATCTACTCCTCGTATTGGATGACGAGGAGGAGCGCTTGACGAGAGCGCAAGACTTGTTGTGTCAAGTGGGGCTTGATGAATTCGCCAAGGCTTACCCGGGACAACTTTCTGGAGGGATGCAACGCCGCGTAGCCTTAGCCCGGGCATTCGCGGTGCAGCCGACTTTGTTGTTAATGGACGAACCCTTTCTCTCCTTGGATGCGCCAACCGCCGAGCGACTTCGCACCTTGTTGCTTGACTTATGGAGGTTGCTGCGTCCCACTGTACTGTTCGTTACGCACAATTTACGCGAAGCGCTGGCATTGGCGGATCGGGTGCTGTTTATGTCCGCCCGGCCGGGACGCGCCGTGTTATCGCTGCCGGTGGAGATACCCAGGCCTCGAACATTGGAAGACGCCGACGTTGGCCGACTTCATGATCGATTATTAGGCGAACATCCCGAGTTACTGTCCGGTTTGGTCAGCACCGCCGTTAAACCGGCACACAAGCCCAGGGACATCAGAAGCCAACTGAAGGGAGCAAAGTTGTGAATCGAACTTCCGAGCGGGGTTTAGGTACCGTGATGCTGGCTGTCGAAGAGATTAGCAAATCGTATGGTGCCACCAAAGCTCTGGATAAAGTCAGCCTAGAGCTTGGGGCAGGGGAGTTTGTCGCCTTGTTAGGACCCAATGGGGCGGGGAAAACCACACTCTTTCAATTATTGACGGCCCTGTTTGTTGCGGATGAGGGTCGGATACGGGTCGAAGATCTCGATATCCGCAACCACGCGGTTAAGGTGCTGGCGGATATTGGTGTGGTGTTCCAACAAGTGACCTTGGACTTGGATTTGAGCGTACGGGCCAACCTGGTGTTTCATGCGCGTCTACATGGAATGGCGAAAGCTAGGGCCGCGCGGCGAATCAACGAAGAATTGGGCCGCCTAGATCTGCAGAGCCAGTCCGGACTCCTGTGCCGACAGTTAAGCGGCGGCAATCGGCGTAAAGTGGAGCTGGCTCGAGCATTGCTCCATGAACCGCGCATCCTGCTGATGGATGAGGCCACAGTGGGTCTGGATCCTGCCTCGCGGCGCGCCTTGGTGGATGATGTGCTCGAGCTTTGCATACAGCGGCATATCGCCGTACTTTGGGCTACCCACCTGGTCGATGAAGCGGAACGCGCTAGCCGTGTGGTCGTGTTGCACCGTGGCCGGTTAATCGCTGAAGGCTCTCCGGCAGGGTTGGTGGCTCGGACGGGACGGGACAATCTGGCCGATGCCTTTCTGCATTTGACTGAAGATAGATCACAGCCAAATTAGATGGTGATCTATACACGTTTTGGGGTTTAACCCAAATATTCTGTAGGACTGCAGGACTGATAGCGTTTCGAGACACGCTGTTAATACGTCCCTGTAAGCTCGACGGCGGCATCCTTGTCGCCGACGGTCGCGAAACGCTATCGGCCTTACTGTTACGCGCATATCGCACACGATAATTAATGAATCCCCAAACTCAAATAATTAATGATAAACAAAGGACTAATAAACGCAGGTGCGAGTTGATGAAAAAATTTTTGATCGATAAAACTCGAATTGTCACGTGGCTAGTTGCACTCATATTGATGCAATCGGGCTGGGCAAAAGAGACCGGTTATCTCTTCATCAGTAGCGAGAAGGATAACGTGGTCACGGTGTTGGATGGCCGATCATTGCAAAAGGTGACCGACATTGCCACGGCAGACCGGCCGCGTGGCATGCAATTAAGCCCGGATCATCAGCATCTATATGTGGCTTGCGGTGATGGGAACGCGATCGATGTAATCGATGTGAACGCCCTGAGCGTTGTGGACCAGCTCCAGGTGGGGGAAGATCCGGAAAGGTTCGACCTCAGTCCGGATGGAAAACGGCTCTATGTCGCTAATGAGGACGATGCGCAACTGACCGCAATCGATCTTAGCTCCAAACGCATCATTGCAACTGTCGATGTGGGCGAAGAACCTGAAGGGGTGCTGGCTAGTCCGGACGGTAAAACCGTTTATGTGGCTTCCGAGGTCGCGAACATGGTGCATGTGATCGATACGGCTAGTTGGGAAGTGCGAGCCAATATCCTGGTGGGTAACCGTCCCCGGCGCTTTGCTTTGACGCCGGATGGGAAGGAACTCTGGGTTTCGAATGAGTTGAGTGGCTCGGTCACCCTCATCGATACTGAGTCAAATAAGCTAAAAGGGGAAATCCGCTTTCAACCCAAGGGCTTTAGGCCGGAGAACGTTACTCCCGTCGGTCTCATCATAACCGCCGACGGGCGGACTGCGTATGTTACTTTAGGCGGCGCCAATCATATCGCAGTGGTCGACGTGCCCAGCCGCGTGATTAAAGACTATATCCTCGTGGGCCGTCGTGCGTGGGGTGTGGCATTGAGTCGAGATCAAAAGAACTTGTATGTCACCAACGGTAAGAGCGATGATCTTTCTATCATCGATACAGCAAGCTTAAAAGTGCGGCGCTCCGTTCCTGTAGGCCGCGTACCCTATGGTGTGGTGATCGATGACTGACGCGACATGTCTCCGTAAGACCAGGGGTTTGGTGGAATCACGAAGCCGTGGCGCTGATAGGATTTTCGCCTTCCTTTCTGCCAAGGACCGCGTAAGCTTGAGTGTGGGACCATTTCTCGTGCTTTGGGTAATGTTGTTGTTGACTTCAGCGCAAGCGGCGGAATCCATATTAACCATCGGCTATCTCGAGCTGGACAAGGATCCGCGCTACAAGGAAGCCGCTATGGAAGCCCGGTTCCAAGGCCAACCTTGGGGTCGCCCCTTCGCAGGCGCAGAGGTCGCATTGAAAGAAGCCCGATTTATCGGTAGCGCAATAGGCGTGCAGTTTAAACTGGAGCACATGACAGGGCCGGGGCCCGCTGAGATAGCCTCGCAAGTCAACCAGCTTCTAACCCAAGGCGTGCATTTCTTTCTGGTGGATGCTCCGGGGGAGGTGATAGCACCATTGGCGCGTCGATTTAAGGGCCGGGATATCTTATTATTTAATCTTTCCGCGTTGGATAACGCGCTGCGGCAGGTGGAGTGCCAACCGAATCTACTCCATATCGTCCCCAGCCAGAGCATGCTAATCGATGCGCTCACGCAATACCTCGTCTCACAGAAATGGCGCAAGGTACTGGTGCTACAGGGGCCGAAACTACAGGACCAGGCGCTGGTCGATGCGCTTCGGCGTGCGGAGAAGCGGTTTGGACTTAAACTGGTGGATATTCGGCCTTTCAAACTGGGGCGTGATCCTCGACAGCGGAGCCGGAACAACGTCGCACTGCTCACCTCTGGGGCGGATTACGATGTTGTGTTCGTTGCCGACTCCGAGGGTGAGTTTGCCCGTGCGGTGCCCTATCAAATTCTGGAACCACGTCCGGTGGTGGGCAGCGCGGGTCTAGTGCCGGATTGGTGGCATTGGGCCTGGGACCGCAACGGCGCTCCCCAACTCAACAAGCGGTTTTTTAAGCAAGCCGGCCGGTGGATGACGGGTTACGATTGGGCGGCTTGGATGGCGGTGAAGGTTATCGTGGAGGCGGTACAGCGGACTCAAACGACGGACTTTCATACATTGGACGCGTTTATACACGGTAAAGACATCGTTTTGGACGGGTTCAAAGGATACCGGCTTGATTTTAGAAGTTGGGATAATCAGCTCAGGCAACCGATTTTTCTGACCACTTCCAACTGGGTAATAGAGCGGGCTCCCCTGGAAGGTTTTCTTCATCAAACGAATGATCTGGATACGCTGGGTTTTGATGAGCGGGAGATCCAATGCAAATAATTGGGTATTGGCAGAGTTCATTGCGGGGGATTCTATGATGACGGTTTACCGCGCCTCTCAAGCCCTGCTGGCCGTATCCAGTCGGGAAATCGTTAAATTTTGGCATCAACGTGGACGACTGTTTTCCGCGCTGGTGCGTCCGGCTCTGTGGTTGATCGTATTTGCCGTAGGCTTTCAGAATGTGTTCGGGGTGTCCATCATTCCGCCCTACGAGACCTATATCGAGTATCAGGTGTATATCGTCCCCGGTCTCTTGGGTATGGTGCTGTTGTTTAATGGCATGCAGTCTTCCTTGGCCATGGTCTACGATCGCGAAATGGGCATTATGCGGTTGTTGTTAACGGCGCCGATGCCGCGGTGGTTTTTGCTATTGAGCAAGTTGATGGCAGGCACTGTATTGTCTGTGCTTCAGGCCTATGCCTTTCTCGCGCTATGTGTGGCATTTCAAGTTGATATTCCCTGGAGCGGCTGGTGGTATGCGCTACCGATGCTGGTGTTGGGGGGTATGATGTTGGGTGCCGTCGGCTTGCTACTCTCCGTCTACATCCGACAACTGGAAAATTTTGCCGGAACTATGAATTTTGTGATATTTCCCATGTTCTTCATTTCTTCGGCGTTGTATCCGTTGTGGAAGCTGCAGGAGTCCGGCGCCGAAGTAGTTTATCAACTTGCCCGGTTCAATCCGTTTACGCACGCGGTAGAGTTAATCCGCTTTGCTTTATACGGACAGTTTAATGCGGTCTCGTTCGTTGTCGTTACCGGGAGTTTGGCGCTGTTTTTTATTCTAGCGGTGCTCGGTTACGATCCACAGAATGGTTTGATGCAGCGCGTTAGACGTCCTGGATGAATTGATTTTTTATCACCTAATGCCTGCTCAAGCAGGGTTGGGAAAAATGTTGTTAAGAAACAACAACGCTGAATTGAACTGGGGCGTGATAAATCTATCTCAATTAGAAACTTAGATAGCAAATAGCAGAATGCTCCATCAATGATGTCGCATTATTGCTACACATATGTCATATTTGCTTAATCTAGTTTTAAAAAATACCTTCCTAGTCGCTCATAATATTCCGAGCGAATCTAATAATTACCCATTAAAGCAACAACTTATCTCCAGGTGTGACGGAGATAAGCGGGGGCTTGCCGTTGGCATGAGAGTTGCCCCTTGCCCTTAACGTTCGTTGACGTATTTCTCGGCTATGCAGAAGATTCAGGGAGAAAGGGTGCGACAGTGAGCGTTCTGTTCGAATAACTATCAACATACAAGAGGGGATGGCCCATGGGAAAAGCTCATCATCAATCTCAACTAATATCGCCAATGGGTATGTTTGTTGGCACGGTAATCTGTAGTGCGGCACACACTCTCGACCCGTTGCAAGTAGGTGATATGGAAAATAATTATGGGGGAAGTTTCAACGTAGACTACAGCTTGTGCTGCTGCTCTATATAGGAGGCTATGACAGATGAACAAGTCTATTGCTTTGAAAGCAGCGTGTTTGGTTGCGGTGGCAGGCATACTCAATCCTTTTCAGACGGCAGGGGCTGCGGATTCCGGATTTAAAATCTCCGGTTGGATTAATGAAGGCCTGACATACTATGACGATGAAGAGGAATCAGATATCGCACAGCTCTCTGATAATGGTACGACTCTGGGTAGCCGTATCACATTTTCCGGATCTAAGAATTTGCTTGAAGGCTCTATGAATGCGGGCTTCGAAGTAATCGTCGAACCTTTTTCGGGTACGCCGAACTTTGTGGATGCTCCGGGTGGTAATCGTCACGAAACGCCATTGCTGTTTGCAAACCAAGATAATCTAAAAACCTTCAACGGCGGCGATATCGGTTTACTGGGTAGCAGCTTATTTGTCGGTGGTAATTGGGGCAAGGTCACTGTGGGTCTACAGAGTATGCCCACAGACAATATCGCGGTACTGGGAGATCCTTCGGGGACGATCTGGTCTGGCATTTCTCCCGTGTTCCGTGGAAACGGTTTCTTTATCCGGGGTTTGGGGGCGGGTGCAACGAACACAACGTGGGGACAGTTTCTTCAATGTCTGACCGTTCCTGGATTGGGCATCGGACTTGACTGTAACGGTGTCTATCGAAACGGTGTGCGTTATGATCTTCCGGAATTTGGCCCTGTGAGTGTGGCGGTAGGTTATGCCAATAAGGAGGTCTATGATATCGCTGCAAAGTACAATGGGGAAATCGGCAGTTTGAAAACGATCCTGCAGCTCGGCTACGCGATCAATAACCATAATGGCGGGGACAACGTCGGCGCTGAGGAATCTAAGGTTTTTCAAGTACAAGGTGGTCTGATGGAGAAGAATACCGGGTTGTTCGCCACGGTTGCTTATGAAAAAGAGAAAGCTGATAACGCTACCTCGGGAACGGGTGACGATACCGATTCTTATTACGTCAAGGCAGGTATTAAGAAGAATTGGCTTGGTTTCGGTGATTCCGCCCTGTATGGTGAATACGGACGTTATAATGATCAATATGGGCGTGGTAACGTTGACGGTGTTTCAGGTTCTGAAGTCGAACGTTGGGGGGCCGCCGCCGAACAGTATTTCAGTAAAGATTTAATTATTTATGCCAAGTACGAACTTCTCAGTCTTGATGTAGATGGAGATGCTACAGCTAAGGCGCTATATGGTGGGGCAGAAGACCTTACTTTGGTTACGCTAGGTCTCACTTATTTCTTCTAAGTATCATACAAACGTCTATTTAAAAATTTGAGTATCTCGTTGTAGAATAAAAAAGCCTCCTCGGAGGCTTTTTTATTCGTCTGCTTATGGATGGCTAGGAAGAAGTTGCATTTATAAGAATAAGTTTAACCGTCTAAGTCAGATCCGATAAAGAAAAATGCAGAGCAATAAAGTTATTCTAACTTTGGTATAGGTAACTTTGCACTCACGACTAAAAATCATCCAAAATTTGTTTTCGCTTCATTGTGTATTCCTTATCCGTGATCAAGCCTTTCTCTTTCAGTCTATTCAAGATGGTTAGTCGCTCCTCAATGGAACCTGTTGTGGGCCTTGTTTCCGCTGAGGGACGGCTGCGACGTGCGCCTTCATTACCCGACAGTTCTTCTTGTTCATTACGCTTTCTGTCCGTTTCTTCTTGTGCTTCTGGCTTAAAATTGGAGGTGTTCGACGCTAATTTCAGATCAATCAACAGCCAATCATTCCGTTGATGGCCGTCTAACAGTTTATTCTCAAGACCTTGAAATTTTATAATCGCTTTATTGAATCCGCCGGAGTTTGTTGAACGTCTACCATAATCGAATTGATAAGATACGATCCCGACATGAGTCGGATCATAAGCGGCTTCGAAGCCTTCATCTCGAGCCCGATCATAATTACCAATAATAATATTAAGTTTGTTATTTTTATAAAATGCTCGACCAGCAACGAAAAACCGTTCTGTTTTTAAACCCAGTAATCCACTGTGGCTTTTTTCTAAAGCAAAAATAATATCCTGATTGGGTTTGGCTTTTATTAATCCTTTTGCAAGATATTGACTCAATAAATTTATCTGTTGAACTGTGAAGACTGATGTGGATTGCTTATTCGAAGGCGCATTATCCTCTTTCAGTAGTTTTAAAGATTTCAATGCCTCTTTTATTTCCTCAGATTTCAATTCGACGGGATGATCATTTAATCCAAAAATGGAACTGTCTTGTTCTGCATATTTAAAAAAGACATTCTTGTTTGCTTTCCAAATAAACTCGTTATCTTTAGAGGAATCAATGCCAAAAACAGAACTGGTTGAAAATATAAGAAAAGTGAAATAAAGAATAATGGCTTTACTACTATATATTTTCATAATGAACGAAATCAGTTTATCAGTGAGGATTCGTGTTTGCTATGCAATAGAAAGTCTACTACAAATCATCGCGGTCGTAATTATAGATTGTACCGATACGGTTTCACTGGAGAACGCATGACGAAAAAAAGGAGATTTATCATTGTTGAGATTCATCCCCAATCAAAGGTGTATTGGAAGAGTGGAATGTTGCATTTCAGCGACTGGAAATCAGACTCCTCTTCGATCGGGTTTGGTCGATCGAGATCTTTGAGTTGCGGGCATCCAGCGCTTTTGTGTAGAGATCTTTGAGAAGGATGCGATAGGCTACAAGCGAGATTGGCTCGTTTTCTAACGATAGCCTTTACGCAGGAGATGATGTATGGAATCGGACAAAATGGCCAGTGGCACCCTGTCCCAACGGCGGCGCATCACCGAAATCGAGTGGAGGCAATTCGTTACAGGCGAACCGTTACTCAGGGTAAACCGAGTGCCGGGAGACATTATTCAGTCCTGGAAACGCAGTACCCAGTACATCAAACCGGATCAGACGAAGGCTCCAGCGGACGACGAATATACCAGTACCCTTCGTTGGAAGGAGTCGCTATTGTATCCGGCGGCTCGGCGTGAGCAGGAGCCGATGATTCAACTAGCAAACGAAGGCAAACTGGCTATTGCTATCGCCGATCCTTGTGGCCGGTTGTTATGGACCTTCGCTAGCAAGCCCATGCGGGAACGCGCCAGGGCTATCAATTTCACTGCGGGTGGGCACTGGCACGAACATGCCATAGGCACTAATGCGGTCGGGCTGTCATTAAAGCTGCGGTGTCCGGTGACTGTATTCTCATCGGAGCATTTTCAGCCATTCTTGCATGATTGGGTAAGTTACGCCGCGCCGATTGAGCATCCGCAAACTGGCGAAGTCGTTGGCATTCTCAATCTATCCAATACTTGGACCCGCCATACTCCCCTTGGACAGGCCGCTGTGACGGAGTTGGCGCGCTCAATTGTTCGTTACTTACCGCGGGATCTACCACGGGCGGAACTGGAAATCCATGCACTGGGGCAACCCCGTATCCAGTTTAGGTGCCAACGCATTAGCTTACCCATGCGCCAAGTGGAAATGCTCTGCTTGCTGGCGCTAAATCAGCAAGGCCTGAGTCTGGAAGGTTTTCACGCGGCGCTATATGGCGATGCGTCGGTGGCTACCTCCACGCTGAAAGCGGAGTTGTCGCGCTTACGCCGTCTGCTGGACGGCCAGATCGGATCGCGACCCTATCGTCTTCAAGTCCCCGTCTGGGCGGATTTTATCCATGTCTGGCAAGCGTTGCGTCAACACCAGATGAGCGAAGCGTTTTCACTGTATCGCGGTTCCTTTATGCCGCAGTCCACTTCGCCGGAGCTCGAGGAATGGCGATGTTGCATTGACGCCGTGATGGAGCAAAAACTGGAAACTTGCCAGGATACCACGCTGTTGATCAAGACCCTGTGTCATTGTACGGCCGGCAGTGAGCTGGTGCGTGAACGGCTACTGGAACTGGTTTCAGGGCCTGCTGGAAGTTACTGAAACCAAGTCCGTGAAGTGTCGCAGGTACTCTGGCTCGTAGGTTAACAGAATACCGCGCAGATCATGGGCGGCTATCAATGGGGAAAGCGCTCGCGCCAGCACGTTACAATTCCATAGGCCGATTACGGGCTGCTGGCCGAAGGCGTAGCGCCCATGGGCATCGCTCGGGCTGCTGAAAAAATCGGGATCACGGTCGGGGTTAAAACCAGACGCACCGAGGTCTAGGGTCACACCTAGGATAGATTGATTGTCCGTATTCATCATGCCGTGGACAAAGCCTACTGCCTGCCAGTGTGCAATCAGACGGGCTGTTCGGGCAACTACCTCGCGGAAAAAACTGGCATAACGCCGTTCACCTTGCTGAGCGTATTCCGGGTAGTGGTGGTTGATTACATGGTCCGCCAGTTGACGCAGCGCGGGCTCGTTGCGCTGAAAATAATAGTTCTCAAAGGTGCCAAAACGAATATGGCTAGGCGCCAGCCGCGTCAGTATGGCGGCCGGTTCGAAACCCTCCCTAAAGACCTGCTGATCTCCGGCGGTCACACACAGACAACGCGTGGTGGGAACGCCAAGGGCGGCCAGTTGCTCACTGATCCGGTACTCATGCAGGCATTCGCTCAATCCGGAGAGGCCATCGGCCTGACGTGCATAAGGTGTCTTACCGGCTCCTTTAAGACTGATTTCCCAGATGCCCTCGGCTGATTCCACCGTACCCAGTACTACGACCCGTCCATCCCCGAGAAAGGGATTGAAGCGTCCGAACTGATGTCCGGCATAGTCGTGGGCTAGTGGTCGGGAGCCCGGCAGAACCGCATTGCCGCTGAATACCTGCAAGAAGAAATCCGTGGAGAAGACATCAGGATGCAGCCCTAATAACTTTGCTCCCTGTGGGTTTGCTCGAACCAAGATGGGATTGCTGAGGCCTTGAGGCGATACTTCGTAATAAAAGTGCGGTCCTAGTTCATGGAAGCGATTGTGGATGATTAACTCATGCAGGGTCTTCATGCCGTTGGCAATAATACATGGGCCGGATGGCTACGGCCCATGAGAGAGAATGCGCTCAGAAGAACCCCAATGGATTCACGTCGTAGCTCACCAACAGGTTCTTAGTTTGCTGGTAGTGGTCCAGCATCATCTTGTGGTTCTCACGGCCTACGCCGGATTTTTTATACCCACCGAAGGCCGCGTGAGCCGGGTAGTGGTGGTAGCAGTTGGTCCACACCCGCCCCGCCTGAATACCGCGGCCCATGCGGTAAGCCAGGTTCATGTCCCGTGTCCAGACCCCAGCGCCCAAGCCATATTCGGTATCGTTCGCGATAGCCAAAGCTTCGGCTTCGTCTTTGAAAGTGGTAACGGATACCACTGGGCCAAAGATTTCTTCCTGAAAGACCCGCATATCATTGGTACCCTTCAAAAGGGTCGGTTGAATGTAGAAACCCTCGCCGTGTTCCCCACTCAACGCTTCAGGGGAGCCCCCTATGAGCACTTGCGCACCTTCGCTTTGGCCGATCTTGATATAGTTTAGAATCTGATCGAACTGTTCCTGAGAGACTTGCGCACCGACCATCACCTCGCTATCCAAGGGGTTGCCGCGCTTTATCCGGCCGGTGCGTTCGATGACCAGACCAATGAACTTCTCGTATATAGATTCCTGAACGAGTAGGCGAGAAGGACAGGTGCACACTTCCCCTTGGTTGAAAAAGGCCAGCACCGCGCCTTCGACACATTTACTAATGAACTCTTCTTCCTGATTCAAGATGTCGGCAAAATAGATATTAGGGGATTTGCCGCCCAGTTCCACGGTGGATGGAATGATATTGTCCGCCGCGTATTTCATGATGAGAGCGCCCACCGGCGTGGAACCGGTGAAGGCGATTTTAGCGATACGCTTACTGGTTGCCAGCGCCTTGCCCACTTCGGTGCCAAAACCATTGACGATATTGAGAGTGCCGGCAGGTAACAAATCGGCAATCAATTCCATAAGTACCATGATGGAGGCCGGGGTCTGCTCGGCGGGTTTGAGCACCACGCAGTTGCCTGCGGCTAGAGCGGGAGCTAGTTTCCAGGCCGCCATGAGTAATGGGAAATTCCAGGGAATGATCTGACCGACAACGCCGAGCGGTTCATGGAAATGATAGGCCACCGTATGTGCGTCGATCTCGCCGATACTACCTTCCTGGGCACGGATACAACCCGCAAAGTAACGAAAATGATCGGCGCAGAGGGGAACGTCCGCATTCAGTGTTTCACGCACCGCTTTGCCATTGTCCCAGGTCTCCGCCACCGCGAGTTTTTCCAGATTGGCATCGATGCGGTCAGCAATTTTCAACAGAATGTTGGAACGAGCGATTACGGAAGTTTTCCCCCATGCGTCTTTTGCGGCATGGGCGGCATCCAGCGCCAACTCAACATCTTTTTCCGAGGAACGGGCCACCTCACAGAATGACTTTCCATTTACCGGAGACACGTTATCAAAATATGCTCCACGAACGGGGGCGATCCATTCACCACCAATGAAATTATCGTAGCGTTCTCTGAAAGACACCACAGCACCGGCGGTATTCGGGTTTGTGTATTGCATAGTCCTTGTCCTCTGAAATGATAGGGAATATGCCGGAAAATTTTTGATCTGTAGCCCGGCTCTGGAGAAGAGCATACACAGGCTAGGTTGGCAAAAGGTTGGGGAGAAAAAGCAACATTTAGTTGTTTGAAGGCTGCCAGGACCACGAGAGGCACGGACTCTCGTCGCCCAGATTATTCTCCTTGGTATTAGCAGCTAAGCGGTGTCCGATCAGGCTCTTGAAATCTGCACTGCCGTCAGTTCTTTCAGTGTGTCGGCCACCGCCTTGGTATGACCAGCTGTCTCCGCGGTTCGCTGGCTGGATACCTGAATGGCTGCCAGAAGTTTAGCAAGATCTGCTACGCCTTCCGACTGATCTTCGATTTCCTTAGCGACGCTGTTAATTTCACTCGCTAGGTGCGAGATATCCTTGCCGATGTCGCTAGCACTGTTGCGCGACTTGTTGGCCAGCTTGCGGACTTCGTCTGCCACCACCGCAAAACCCCGGCCGTATTCGCCGGCCCGCGCCGCTTCGATGGCCGCGTTGAGGGCTAAGAGATTCGTCTGACCGGCAATCTGCTGGATTATATCTACCACATTCTGAATGCGGCTGCTCGTGTCAGCCAGGCTACGGGCGTTAGATGCCACATCATTTGCGCGGCCGGTGAGTCTTGAAACTGTCTCTCCTGCTTCGGTAACGACTGTTCCCTGATCACCGACATGAGCCGAAAGAGCGTCCACCGAACGATAAAGTTCGCTAGCACAATTCTCCAGCTGATGCGCTGTGTCCTCGCGGAGTTCGTGGGACTTTTTCAGTACCTGTCCGAGTTCGTTAAGACCCGTGAAGACGCGTGCCATACATTCCTCCAGACCGGCGACTTCAAAGCTACTGTCGAAACGCTCAGCTTCAAAATCCTCGATTTGCTGTACCATCACCCGCGACAAGCCCGTCAGCTTAGCGAGCTGTCGGCGCAGGAAAAAAGCCTTGAATTCGCCGTAGTGGGCAACGAAATTGTCCGTATACTCGTCACGGAACGTCACGCCCGCCGCCACACGGAAAAAAAAGATGGCCGTTAGGGTCTGGTTCAGGTTGAGGCCGAGGATCTCACCAAAAGTGGAGAAACCTGCGCTGGGTATCCCTTCCAGCACCTTGCCCATTGCGGCGAGTTCGCCCTCGTTATACAGACGGCGCAGGATACAATCGTTTAGAATACCGGCCACCGGCAGTCCCGGCTTGCCCTCCATGAAGCGTTTGAAATCTCGCTGAGAAGTGGTCACCAAACCGGTTCGGCGCACCATAACGAGTTCCTCTCCAGGCGCGATGTCGCAAAGGAAGTGCACCCGATCGCTTTCCAGATCAACGCGGGAGATCGATCGCACATAAAGTTCCTTACCTACCTGGATGGCGAAGGAATACTCGGCGAGCTTGGTTTCCAGGGCATTTGGATCGCAGTGCAAGCTCTGGCAGAGTGCCTTCACCAGGGTCTCTACATGACCCTGCTGGTCGAAAACCTGATTGACGTAGCGTTGTTCCGGAGATGAAGACAGCACATTGAAACGGATATCGGTTACTTCGAAGTTTTGGCTCTTGAGCACGCCGAAGCGCACTCCGGGTGCCAACTTCATGAAAGCGACGAGGACATGGTTCTCCAGGCGCTGGGTTCCGTCGTGAAGCCAGGTTTCCTTGAAATCGAGAGTCCCGCCGGCCGATCCGCCCACGAACAGGCAGGGAAAGCGGCCCGAATCATACAAGGCTTCCATGAAGAAGGATTCCGAGGCCGATAGACCGTCGAAAAGCACATAGGCCAGGGTATCCCTGTGATCGATGTCCATCTTCACCCGTAACCGTTCGATACCCCGCGTTAGGCGTGCCACGCGCTCCTTCAAGGGCAGCTCCACGGTTCCTCGGCGCAGATCCTCGCAACCCAAGGGGAGAGTGACCACCTGGGCGCGCGCGATTAGGGAGGCATCGAAACATTGCAGTACTATGCGATCCCAGCGATTCCCAGTAGCGCAGTAGACATGCTCTTGTTCCGTGCAGAGCTCACCGGCTGTGGAACACAAGGCTATAGCCGCAGCCGGAAATCGGCAGCGCGATACCCGGGCAATTTGGTCGATGTCCACGTGAGGTGAAACGAAACCGACGATGAAGGTAGGATCGATATGCAATTCGGCGAGTCGTGTCCCAAGCTCAGCCGAGGTGGTCTGCAGGGTTACTATCCCGCCCGGTTGTTTTCCCATGTTGTATGAAAAGATTCCCATTGAACTGGTCTCCGTGTAGCTCGAATCGAGGACTCAATGTAAATTTATCGGCGCATGGCATGGGGACTTGAATGAGGGCCAGCAATCGGGCATTCCCAAGCTGGCCCGTTGCTATTATCAAAGCCGGCGGCGCCGTACCGAGGCGAACACTACCCGGGCTTCGCTAAGGCCGAGTGCCCAAGCAGCGCAGAAATAAACCACACCGAAAGTTGCTGTTACGAGTAGGGCTAGCAGTAGAGGGTGAAGATTTTCGAGGAGAATTCGTGTGCCGTGTCCGGCAGCGGCAGCGGCCAGCGCTGCGACGAACAGGCGTGCCAGCAGTCCGGAATTGCTATCGACCGTGCCGATGTGTGATCGGAGAGCAGCGCGCAACAGCCACCACTCGATCCATGCGCCACCCGAAGCGCCGAGGGCAAGGCCCACGGGGCCAAGCGGAATCCCCGCGACACTCAGATGCTCGAAAACACCGGCCGATACCGTGATACCCCCGACGGTGACCGATTCAAACTGCACCATCAAAAAAGCACCGGCAATCCCCGCCGTCAGAACGCGAAGACCGGCGACACGGGCAGGTGTCTTCGTGTCATGCAATGCGAAGAACGCCGATTGATAGATGCGCGTGCTCGTCGACGCGAGGAGTCCGAAACTGTAGGCGGCGAGGGTAAACCATACGATCGTGACATCGGTGGCTCCGAATGCTCCCGCTCGGTATAGACCTGCGACCAGGACATCCCCCAGCAACACGTAGGCCACGCAGCTCGGTACGACATAGAACGCAACACGTTGAATAGCCGTCCTCATGCGTTCGCGCAGTGCCTCGTTCGGGCGGCTACGCTCCCTAGCGAGTTCCGGTAGCTCCGCGGCGGCAATGCTCATGCCGAAAAGGCTGATCGGCAGAAGGTAGAGTGTCTGCGCGTAGCGCAGGCGCGCGAGTGCGCCAACCGCAAGGAGGCTTGCGAGAATCAGGTCGACGTAGGTGCTCAGTTGCACGATGCCCCGACCGAGGATCGCTGGGCCGGCGTTGCGTACGATTTCTTTGAAGCCGGGCTCGCGGCGTCCGCTGTTGACTCGGATTTCGCGGTCTAGGCGCAGGACCCATGGGATTTGGATGCCGAACTGGAGAAAACCGCCGAGCAGTGCGCCCCATGCCGTGGCTATGAGCAATGCATCGAGTTCCAAGCGGGCGCCAAACCCGACGAGCACCGCGATGATCGCCGCGTTCCAAAGTACCGGCGCGAAATAGGGGATGAAGAACTTGCGATGACTGTTCAAAATGCCGAGGGCCCAAGCCGATAGCACGAGTACTCCGGTCATTGGGAAAATGATTTTTACCACGGCTACCGCCAGGGTGCGGCGTTGTCCTTCGAAGCCGGGAGTGAACACGCTGACGATGAGGGGAGCGAACAGAATACCCAGCATTGCGATGATGCCCGCGATGCCGAGCAGTAGCGCGAACATGGCTCCGGCGACGCGACCGGCTTCCTGAGTTCTCCCTTGTCCGATGAGCTCCGAATAAACGGGAATGAACGAAGCGCTGAGGGTCCCTTCGCCGAGCAGGTTCTGCAGCAGGTTCGGCATGCGCAGTCCCGCACTGAAGACATCCGCATGAAGTTCGGTGCCGAAATAGGTGGCGAGAACACGCTCGCGCACGAGTCCCACGATCCGGCTTATCAAGATTCCTGCACCGACCAGAACGGATGCGGCGGTGCTCGATCGCGTGGCGCGGGCAGCAGCTGAGGACTCTTCTCCGTTCGATGGGTGAGCCATGCGATTATTGTAGATAGGTAACCGGTTCCACCCGCCCGTTTCCCGGTGGGCAATTGGCCTGAATTTTATTCAACATGAACTGGTTTTGGCCGGTTCGTCGGGCGTGGCGCGACATTGTCGCTTAGTTTATCACTGCCGGGCACTTCGTCCGCACATTGGGAACGACGAGAACCCGTTGCGGAAAACCCGCCGCCAATAGCTGGTTTTCCAAGTCGGATGCTGCTGGCGCAACCGAACGGTAATGGCGTAGCCCGAGCTCACGGAAATTCCGAGGATTGAGTGTGAGAAAAAGGTGAGTGTGCATCTGAAAACGGCCCTAGCCCTTGTAAATTGGCTTTCTTGGAGGCTGAATCCCCGGGTGTTGCCGCACGGAACTCCACGCCATGGGCTTATGCAAATATCGGGAGTATACAACCAGTTGGAGTGAACGATTTTGTGCGTTGCCGTTCAAATCGGAGACATTATGCGCCCCTTTAAAGCGTGAATCGAGCCTATCATGAATCTGGAATCCGAACTGCCTTCAGACGTACTCGCGGCAATCCATGGGAATCGTAAATCGAGGCGATAAAGCTCTTACGTGAGCAGCGCAATCTCGGACTCAAGGAGGCAAAAGATCTAGTCGAAATCTATGTTGCTGAGCACCCAAATTTAATCACGCGAGCGTCGCCCAAATGTAGAGACCGGCTACGGTCGCCTAGTCGTCGTGGCCCTAGTGCTCACGGCGATGTACGCCGCGTATCGTTTCTACTCGTAGTGGAAGGTCAAGTGCCCAGGACGCCTAATTATTACTA
>CAVSWL010000029.1:0-65510 GCA_963731655.1 uncultured Gammaproteobacteria bacterium
TATGGCACCCGGGCGGATCTCGTGGCTGGCCGTGCCGAGTTGTATCATCAACAAAACCAACCCGGTTATTAGGAATAAAGTCGTGACGACCTTTAATAGCTTGATCGTGTTGGGTTGACCTAATGGCCCGGCCAGTTTCTCGATTTTCGGGTCAGTGCGCATGCTGTGGACGTCCGGTCGAACCTTGCCGAGTAAGCCTGATTGCGAATGGCGACTAGCTAAGGGAGCGTGGGACAATTAGGCTCCTGGAGGCTACAGATATTGAGAATCCCGAAGCGGAACTCAGTATAAAAAGAATAAAAGTCCTCTTTGCTAAAGTCCACGGTTATTGAACAGCCGTTCGCCTCGCTTTTTCGCCCTAACTGCGGCGAAAACGTGCGGAATTTTGTCATCCTAGCACCTTTCCTCCGTAGTTTGATAAAATGAAAGTCGCCGAACCAACCGTCCGTCAGAAATATCCGGGGCTCGTAGCTAGTGACTTGAATCCGGGAACCCATGATCGCTATCGTGGCAAATGCGGCGACACTATCCCCGGATTTGACCTATGCATACAAAGCACAAGACTGCGAATTTGAAATTCAGTCGTTGTTTATCGCACCTGATCGTTCTACTGCTGATTCTCTATTGCACTGCCTGTGGCGATGGCTCGGGAACCAATTCACTCTCAGACGACACTACCGAACCAAACGAGAGCAGCGGATCCGGAGATCCCAGCGAAGAGGGAGGAAGCCCGAGCGGATCCGCCTGCCAGATGACGGAGACGGAAGCGCAAATGCTAGCGCAGGTCAACGCCGCCCGCTCACAGGCACGCAACTGCGGTTCGACCCCATATCCATCCACGACTGCCCTCGACTGGGACTGCAAACTCGCGCAAGCCGCGGCCGGCCATTCCAGTGACATGGCTCAGAACAACTTTTTCAGTCACACCGGTTCCAACGGCATGGATCCGGGATTTCGCATCGATGCACAGGGATACCAAGCCCTCACATGGGGAGAAAATATCGCCGCGGATTATACAAGTATAGATACTGCGATCACTACATGGCTCAACAGTCCCGGACACTGTTCAAACATCATGAATTCGCGCTTTACCGAGCTTGGCATGGCGTTCGCCGAAGACTCGGGCTCCGACTTTGGAATCTATTGGACGCAGGTATTCGCCACTCCGGCGGCAACGGGAAGCTTCGACCGCCTGTACTGTCGGATCAAACCGGCATGACCCGGGCTGTGGACCCGTCGGCACGCGCGGTAAGCATGACGACGGTCAGGGCACTCAGACCGAAGATCACATAGGCCAGGGTCAATGGCACCACGCTGCCATCGAACAGCTGGCCGACACAGAAACCCAGCAGGGCGCCGCAGACGGTGGTGAAAAAGCCGATGGCCGATGAGGCGGTGCCGGCCACATGGCCGAGGGGTTCCATGGCCAGGGTGTTGAGGTTGGCACCCATGAAGCCGAATAAGAACATGCTGCCCGCCTGCATGAGCACGAACATAGGCAGCGATTCGGCGCAGTGCCAGACCAGGGCCAGATGTACGGTATTCAATATGATCAGCGCACCCAGTCCTACGATGGCCAGGTGGCGCATGCCGAATCGCATCACCAGCTTGGAGTTGGTGAAAGCTGCTACCGACATAGCCAGAGCCACCAGCGCGAACAGCAGGGTGAAGCTGCGTCGAGCGCCGAACACATCCACGAAGATGCGCTGGGCCGAGATGATGAAACCCATCTGCGCGCCCAGGACCAGGCCCAACGCGACCATGTAGCCCATCGCAATGCGCGTCGTTAGGGTAATGCGGAAGCTGTCGAACACCGCTGCGGGCGAGATGGGCCGGCGTCGGTGCATCGGCAGGGACTCCCGCAGACGCAACAGCGTCCAGACCAGCATGGCGCCACCGCCGAGCACAAGGGCGCCGAACGCCCAGCGCCACGGGGCTACCAGCAGGATGAGCTGGCCGATGGAAGGGGCGAGAATGGGCACGGCCATGAACATCATCATGGCCAGCGACATGACCCGGCCCAGCTGTGGGCCCGAGTAGGTGTCACGCGCCAGCGAGACGGCGATAACGCGTGGTGCGCCGGCGCCTAGGCCCTGGACGAAGCGCGCCGCCAGCAGCATGTTGAAGCTCTGCGTGAGCGCCGACAGCAGTCCGGCGAGGGAGAACAGGGCCAGCCCTCCGATGAGAACCGGCCGGCGCCCGTAACGGTCTGACAGGGGGCCATAGATAAGCTGCGACAAGCCCATGCCCACCAGATAGGTGGCGATGATCGCCTGGCTCCGGTTGGGATCGCTGAGGAAGAAGTCGGCATTAACATCCGGCAGTGCCGGCAGCATGATGTCGATAGCCAGCGCATTGAGCGCCATACAGGCGGCGATAAATCCCACAAACTCGTAGAAACGCATGTTGCTGGTGCATGGTTTCGGCATAATGGCGTTTTTCATCGATACTGAGCCTCCGCTCCGATAGGTCCCGACCGAATAGGCGATAATGCGCTTTCAGCCACGCTTCTCTCCATGCTGCGGCTCCGTCCGGCGAATTTGCTGACCCTCACGAAAAACAACGGCACATAAAAGATCCCGGGCAGCGTTGCCGCGATCATACCACCGAGGACGCTCGGAAGTTTGTCGGCAAGTTTACCGACGGCGTCCATCGCTTCGGCCGGCGCCCCGGGATAGCTTGCGCTGATCGTGATCTGCGGTGGCGCGATGGATGGTAACCGGGCGACCGGTAGTTGCAGGATTGCTAAGGTGCCACCGAGCATATCGCCTCGGTCACCGGCGGAAAGATCCCCGTCGATCCCCATACCCTGCAGCCGGTGGGCAGCAACCCTGCAAGCGTGGAGCGCCTTCTCGAGCTCGAGGCAGCAATGAACACGTCCCTAGAGTACAATCGAAGAATGCTCCAACTCAACCCTCGAAGCCAAACACAGTGTCCGAAGACACCCCGGTAGCCATCCTCCGGCTGTTCGTCTATGGCACCCTTAAACGGGGATACCGAAACCACCGACGCTATTGCGCCCAGGCGCTAAGCATCGCCCCGGCTACCATTTGGGGCAGGCTTTATCATCTCGATGCCGGATACCCTGGGCTGGAGCTGCCGGAAAGCCTCATCCTGGCCTATGGCACCGGTGATCCGCTGGCCGACGCCCGAAGACAACAAACGATCGAGGACCTTCGCTTCGTACGTCCGCCCGGTGACTGGGACCTGATCCAGGGGGAACTGGTGGGCTTTAACAATCCCCTTCGCGATCTGCCACCCATCGACCGGCTGGAAGAATTTCAGCCCGGCAGGCACAGCATGTACCTTCGGGTGCTGGTGGCGGCCCGCTGCGGACGCTCGGTCCTTCCCGCATGGATATACTGGATGGAACGAGTCTCCAGCGGTACCAGAGTCGCTTCCGGCAACTGGGAACGATAGCAAACGTGCCAATGTCATGAAAATTCTCCACACTTCTGACTGGCATCTTGGACGAACTCTGTACGGTAGAAGGCGTTACGAGGAGTTCGAGGCGTTTCTGAACTGGCTGACGGATACGATTCAGCAGCATGAGATAGATGCCCTGCTGGTCGCGGGCGATATCTTCGATACCAGCGCCCCGAGCCACCGCGCCCAGGAGCTTTATTACCGTTTCCTGTGCCGGGTGGCGGCTTCATGCTGTCGCCACGTGGTGGTCGTCGCGGGCAACCACGATTCACCCTCGTTTCTCAATGCGCCTAAAGAGCTGCTCAGAGCACTCGATGTCCATGTGGTCGGCAATGCATCTGAAAACCTTGAAGGCGAGGTGCTTGTGCTTACCGCTAAACACGGAGCACCGGAGCTGATCGTCTGTGCCGTGCCCTACCTGCGGGACCGGGATATTCGCGTGGCGGAAGCCGGAGAAAGCATCGAGGACAAAGAACGCAAGCTGATCGAAGGCATCCGCAGCCATTATGCCGATGTTGCCTCCTTGGCCGAACTTAAGCGCACGGAGCTCGGAACGGAGATTCCCATCGTTGCCATGGGACACCTTTTCACCGCGGGGGGACAAACCATCGATGGCGACGGTGTGCGGGAGTTGTACGTCGGCTCGCTGGCCCATGTGAGTGCTAGGATCTTCCCTGAAAATCTGAGTTATGTGGCGCTCGGTCACCTTCATGTTCCGCAGAAGGTGAATGGCTCTGAAGTGATGCGTTATAGCGGTTCTCCGTTGCCCATGGGTTTTGGGGAGGCGAAACAGCAGAAAAGCGTGGTGATTGTCGATTTTTATCCGCAGATTACGCAGAAAGACTATCCGCAGATTACGCAGAGGGACGCAGATTTTATAGATGATGACAATAATCTGTGTGAATCTGCGAAATCTGCGGATGTTCACGGTTTTGATCAGAAAATCAACCTGATCTCCATCCCTGTCTTTCAGACACTTGAGCGCATCAAGGGAAACTGGGATGACATCGCAAGCCGGATTAATGAGTTGTCGGCCACCGGCTCCCAAGCCTGGATCGAAGTCGTCTATGATGGCATTGATGTGATTGGTGATTTGCGCGAGCGTTTGGATACCGCCATCTCCGGCTCGAAATTGGAAATCCTGCGGGTGAAGAATAACCGGATCATCGATCGGGTATTGGGGCAGAACGAGATACAAGAAACGCTGGATGATCTGAACGTGAACGATGTATTTGAGCGCTGCCTCGCTGCTCATGAAATACCTGATGAACAGCGGTCGGAATTGCTTCGCGCTTACAGCGAAGTCATACACCAAATCTGGGAAGAAGAGTGAATCCGCAGATTACGCAGATGGACGCAGATTATGAATAACAGGGACGAACAGACCTTTTCGATTAGCGGAGCGGCGATGGCGGTGCATCGCGAGCTCGGCTGTGGTTTTCTGGAGGGTGTATACCAAGAGGCGTAAGTGTCTATTTTGAATCCAGCCCCACAATGTATTACCCTAGACTCCTCAGTTGAGAATGCAGCTACAGTAACAAGCCTTTGAATCACAGAGATAAAGCTATGGTGTTGCCCCCGAAACTGCTTCACCCAAAAGGTGAAGCCAATTTGTCCGAAAAACGGCCGCTATCCACGGCCATCGAAGTGGAAACCTTTGCGGGAAAAGTGCACGTTGAATGGGATCCGACAGTCGCGGTCACGCCGATCGGTCAGCTGCCGTTTTTATCGAGTTTTTAAAGCTGGGGCACCGCTTCCATCCTTGGGTAGAGGACTGTCCGCTCGCCTACGTCAGTAATAACGCCCCGCAGCAGCTCAATGTGTTAGGTCCGCTATTTTTGTCCATCTTATCGGGTCATCATCGCTATGCGCATATCACGGCATTGAGGGGTGATACCGTCAACACCCAACTGTTGGGCATGAGCAAAGTGATCAGTGACGATTCGGCCATTCGCGCGCTGAAGCGGATGGATGAAACCGAAGCGGTGCAATGGTTACAACGACCATCTTCAATCCTGTTACGAACCCTTGCTGAGTACCCCCTGGATACTGGACGTCGATGTCACGGTGAAGCCCCTCTACGGTCACCAGGAAGGTGCCAAGGTGGGTTACAACCCGCACAAACCGGGGCGACCTTCGCATACGTACCACAGCTACATCATGGCCAATACCCGCTTAGTGCTGGAGGTGAATGTATTGCCGGGCGATGAGTCCCATCCCTGTCACTCTCTGCCGGGATTGATCGATCTACTGAAACGCCTCCCCGAAGACTGCCAGCCGGCCTTTATCCGGGGTGACTGTGAATGGGGCAATGATCCGGTGATGAGCGAACTGGAAGCGATGGATCGGCATTATCTGTTCAAACTGAAACGTTCCGAGCGGGTTAAGGCACTGATCGCCCAGATGCATGGACAGGGGGTATGGACCCGATTCAATGAGGAATGGGAATTGAAAGAAAGCACCCTGCAACTGCAGGGGTGGCAACGGGCACGGCGTGTGGTGGTGGCGCGGCGACGCTTGGCGAAAGATCCTCTGATCGGTCTTGAATACCAACACGGTGGCCAACGCGAACTCGCCTTGGTCGAGGGTCCCGAAGATCTGCGGCTGTTTGAATACAGTGTCTTGGTCACCAACCTGGAGGATGAGTTGATCACGCTGATGCGCCACTACCGTGACCGCGCCGACTGCGAAAACAACTTCGATGAAGCGAAAAACCAGTGGGGCTGGGGTGGCTTTGTCACCCGAAAGCTTCAAACCAGTCAGATCATGGCGCGTCTGGTGGCCTTAATCTACAATGGGTGGAACCTGTTTGTCCGTCTGGCCATTCCGCATAAGCACCATGAAGCCATCACGAGTCGCCCGCTGTTACTGAGCAGTGTGGGGCGGCTCACCGAAAGCGCCAGGCAACGGCGCATGGTCATCACTTCGACCCATGGTGAGACGACCACCATCCAACGTGCCTATCAGCGGGTTCACGCCTTCTTCTCTTGGTTGAAAGCTACTGCGCCGCAGTTGACCCCAAGCGAGTGCTGGCAAGTCATTGTGAGGAAATCGATGGAGTTGTTTATGGGAAAAGGTCCGCCAACGAGACTTCCCCACCCACTGTAAGGTCGATTTGGCGAATCGGGGTGGTATTACATGCTGATCGTTAAGATCTGGCAGGGCTAACTGAGGATTTTAGGTTGATGTGTCAGAGTGGGAATTGTTGCCCTTTCGCTTTGATCTTGCCTCCTTGTCGCCGTTCAACGGTTTCATCGACCACAATTAACACGGAACACCACGGCGGCACCCGCATGATCAGCAAACCCAGCAAGATCTTCGCCCCCTGAAGCCCCGACCAGTGCGCTCGACTCAATACCCGATGGTCATAGGTGATCGGGATATTTTTCTTTATATTACAGTAGGATATTCGTTTGATGATAGTGAAAGCCCTACCTCTATGATTTAATATGCTGAGTCACAAGCAAAAATAATCTGAGTCACAAGCAAAAATGATCCAAGAGAAAGGTATTCGCCATCAGTGAAAGTTAGCCCTCTAGAGCTTCTCAAGCAATGCTTTGAAAAAGTGGTTCCCAGCCAAGACACAAGAACGAATATAAGTCCCCTAGAGTTTGTAGTGAGTTTGGTATTTTGTCACTTAGGAGACTCAAAGACCTTTTCACTCGAAGCGATACGCCGACATATGAAGGAGCAGGTCAATGAGGACATCAGCCGAAGCGCGTTTTGGGAAAGGCTCTCAAGGCAACGGCTGAAGAATTATTTAAAAGCGGTGGTGGCCGAGCTAATGACTCAATTGAGTACCTCCGCATTAATCGGTACCCACCTATTATCTCAGTTAGGAGTCTGTGGGATATGGCTTGTGGATTCCAGTTCAATCAGTCTTTGGGATGGTGCTAAGTCGGCCTTCCCGGGCACGAGAACGGCCGCGGGAATCAAATGGCATGCGAGCATTGATTTGTTCACGGGGGTGATGAACTGGTTTAAGTTAACTCCGACATCAAGGCATGACCGCACCTGTTTTCCTGAACGAAACCAACAGGGGACAGACCACGTTTCTTCTGGTATAATAGCGCTTTAATTCAATCTTGCATTTTCACGCCTGCCTCGTCGTCCGAGACTCAAACTTGCCAACGTGCCCGTCCACGTTATTCAGCGTGGAAACAATCGAGGGGCGTGTTTCTTCGCTGATGATGATTTTCAATTTTACCTCGATCACCTTGGGAAGGCATGCAAAGCGCACAAAATAGACCTCCATGCCTATGTTTTGATGACCAATCATGTTCACCTTTTGTTGACGCCCGAGCATGGCGACGGACCTTCTTGGCTGATGAAACAGTTGGGTCAACGTTATGTGCAATACGTCAATCGCACCTACCGCCGTTCGGGGACTCTCTGGGAGGGGCGATTCCGATCATGTTTGGTTGGCGAGGAGAATTACTTGCTCGGATGCCACCGCTACATCGAGTTGAACCCCGTGCGGGCAGGGATGACGGACCACCCCGGTGAGTATCCTTGGTCCAGCTATGGTCATAACGCGCAGGGCGAGATAACCTCGTTCATCCAGCCCCATTTGCTCTATCAGCAACTTGGCGGAGACGCAGAATCCCGGCGCCAGGCGTATCGCGAATTATTTCGTTATGAACTCGATCCCGGGTGGGTCGACGAGATCCGTAAAGCGACTAATGGCGGATTTGTTCTGGGGTCGGAGCGCTTTCAGAAAGAAGTCGGGACAATGCTCGGACGGCGAACCTGGCGGGGAATTCCCGGTCGCCCGGCTAGAGCAGATGAATGAAGGGCAGCGCTAATCGTGGTCTGGCCCCTATTATTCTAAGGTAGGAACCAATAGTACAAACTCATGAAAATCCCCTCGACTAAAATGGGTAGGCGCATGCAGCCTAGTCCCCCGCTACACCCTCTTCGGCGGCAGGTACCACACCGGCACCACGCGTTCCAACGTAGAGGATCCACCGTGGGTGTAAGTGTTTCCCTTGGTGGCGATGCGAAACCCGTGGTCGGCGAAGATGAGCAGCGGCAGCTGCGGGTCGAATCGGGGTTTGAGGTGTCGGCAGGCGATGGTGAGCTGAGCTTCCGCAAGCGAGATGAGATCGTCAAAGGGGAGAAATCCCTTATGCAGCAGTTCATCGATCACATTGGTCTTTTCGAAGGAGTGCGTGACGCCGGCGTCGAGCAGCGATTGGTAGCAGGCCTCGGTGGTGGTTGTAGTCGAGACTTGGGCGAAACCGGTCTGGACCGCTTCCCATTCAGAAAAGACCTTGGACAGCACCACCAGCATCGGCTCCGACAGGGGAAGACCCAGCGCGTCGATCACCAACCACTGTGCCTGGCTGTGCTGGTGCAGCACCTCGGGTAATTCGGGCTGGCCGTGCAAGGGGGTGTTGGCGACGGCTTCCATGAAGTCCAACCAGCGCTCGCCCACGGCATCGCGCAGCGGATCATGGAAGCGGTAGAGCCGTTCGCTGAGATCGGCTAAGGTCCGGGACTATGCACCACCGGCGGTTGTAACAGGGCAGCGACGGCATCCAGCAGTGAACCCTCCGGGACCGAATCGGGCAGCGGGATATGCCCGTCCACCAGCCAGCGCAGGACGCGCCGCACGCCTTCCCGGTCGAGTCCGAGCTCTTCGAGCCTGAACAGGGCTTGCGGACTGACCCACTCGGCGCGCAGGGACCGGCTGACCGTGGAGAGGGTTTTACGACCAAGCCCCTCCGGCAGCGGCACGCCGAAGCTCAGCGACTGTCTCGCACACCATTCGACCAGCGCGTTCGGGATCTCCCCGCCGCGGTTTCCCGTAAAGCGCAGACGCTGCTTTCCGTCACTCACCAGCAGGCGTTCCAGGGCCTGCAACAGCTCCGCGGGTTGCCACAGACGCTGGCAGAGCAGCTCCACCACGGGTGCGACCTCCATCTCGGTGGCGAGCTCTGCCCCGCTGAGATAACGGTCCAGGCTCTCCACGTCGCGGATCTTCGGTATCGCCCGGCGCCCTTCCAGGTAGGAGATCGTATCGGTGTGCATCTCCACGCCCTCGCGTTGCCAGTCACGCAACCGCGATTTGATCTCATCCTGCTGGAAGAACAGGCGCAGCCGGGTCTCCAAGGTCTCCGTTAGACTGTCGAAGCGCTCCAGCAGGGGGCCAATGGGCGCCGTTTCACCATCGAATCCGCAACTGCACTGCGCCTGGTAGTCGAGATTGGCGAGCCCGGGGCAGCGCGCCTTCGCGGCCTGCTGTCGGCAGCGCTCGATCTCGTCCAGGATTTCTGTGAGATTCAGGTGACGGCTCCTGGCCAGCGCCGGACTGCGCCAGTCCCAAAGCGGATGTTCGCTGATTTCCTTCCACCACAACTCGTGGCGCTGCCGGTAGAGCCGTTTGTAGCTATCGTAGGCCTGCGAGGCGCGCCGCACCCAATCCTCCATGAGCTCGGGTTCTTCCAGCGTAGGGATACCCTCGCCGCGCAGGGTGTCCAGCTCGGGCAGCAGCTTCGCCAGCCCGGGATGTTGCAGCAGATGGATATAGCGGCGCGTCTCGTCGAGCAGCCGCTGCAGGCGTTCAGGCAAGCGCGCATAAGCCCGGAGCTCCTCCAGAAAACCGTCCACCGGAGTGATCTCGAACAGAAACTGCTCCAGCCCTTGCAGCAGGTGCTCGCCCTTGTCCAGGGCGTTCCAGAGATCCAGATGCCGCTGTATGCGTTCGGCCAGGCCTCTGCCTTGTTCCAACCTGCCGAGCTGACGGATCAGGGGTTGGAGCGTTTCGCGTTGCCGGCCGCGCCATTCCAAAAGCTTGTTGGCGCAGTGGCGTTGCAGCATCACGCTCCACTGGGAAGGAATGCGGATATTGAGGCCTTCGCAGAGCCTTTGCAGCTCGTTGAGCCTGTCCATGCCCAGCGCATGGCCGGGGACCAGGCGATCGTAGTGCAAGGGGTTGGGCAAGGTCTCGAAACACTCCCGGTAGGAGCTGCGGCCTTTGAGGATATCGATTTCACCCTGCAGCAGAAGAAAGATGAGCAACAGGTTGATCTGATCCGGCACCAGGCCGTAAATGGGTTCGGAAAGGTGATCATGGACCGCCCTGGGTGAAGGATTGTGCTCGAGCAGGGGGGCAATGAGGCGTACCAGTTCGTGGCGATCGAGACCGGCGGGGATCTGATACTCTCTGCCCTTGCGGCGCAGAAGACCCATGGGAATTAGATAGGCCTCGCGTATGAGCTTCACGTAGTCGTCCGCCTCGGCGCTGCCGATGTCGTGTTCGCTGCAAAAACGCATGAGACGCAGCCAAGCCACTTTGGGCAGAGGGCCGTGCTGCGGGGCGAAACGCTCGAAGGCCGGATAGCGGCGGCGCAGGATCCACAGCACGACGGTGTCCAGCCAGGCGTCGAGGGTCGTCTTGGCCTCCAGCCGCGGCACCGCTTCGGCCTTGCCTTCCGGACTGATCAGCCTGGACTCCTGCCACGCGCTGCGCACCGCTTGCGTGAAAAGATGAGCGCGCGCCTCCAGGCGCTGGCGGATACGCTCGTGCAGCTCGGGATTGCCGGGTCTTTCCCGTAGCCTCGTCAACGCGGCGAGCTCCACCAGATCGGCGTTGATCTCGGTGGCTGCCGGTAGCAGGGTGTACCCTCCTGGCATTGGTCCTCCCTCGCCCCAGGGCAGACGCAGACACAGCGCGATACCTTCCACCGGTTCTGGTCTTCGATGCCCTAGCCACACGGCAAAGCGGCGTTCGTGGAAGTGCCAGGACAGCTGTCTGTGCTGCCACTGATCTCTAGGTAGCACGAAAGGATTGAATCCGGTTGTCGGTAGCAGAGGGACGAGCGTCTCCAGGATGACGGCCTGCTGTCCCTCGAGTTGTGCAATCTCTCGCTGCAGGACACGCTCCAGGGTGGCGCCGCCATCGTCCCGCAGATCCAGCCGAAAACGTCCCGCCTTTGCGCTTACGTAACGGCCCCGCTCGCACAGGATGGAAAATATCCGCTCGATGATCTTGCGATTGCGCTGCGGCTCCACCCGCGTGGCGCTGAACAACAGCCAGGTGGCGGCTTCCTGTGCGGAGAGCCACTCGCGCCGTGGCGAGAGGTGAACCAGCACCAGCAGCTTCAGTAGGCGCTCGGCAAGCGTGCGCAGGGCGGGGCGTTCGAACAAATCGGGGAGATGTTTGCGATACCAGGGAAAGACCTGTTGCGCCAGGGGCAAGAACTCCGGCTGCAGCTCGAACAGGTCCTTAAAATGATCGACGATGACATCGGGTGTGAGCAGCTCCCCGAAGGGTCGCTCGACGAAGCCGGGCATCCCGCGTGCCGGCTCCCCGCGCAGGCGGGTGACGGTAAAGTCCACGATGCCGCGCGCCTGAGAGAACCGATCCCGCACCTCCTCCAGGAGCTCCAGGGTACTGGGATGCACGGGGTAGATGGCGCGCAGGACGTCGAAGTCCAAAGCGGAGGATGGATACACCGCGCTCAGCTCGCGGATGAGGGTCTCCACGGCCGCCTCATATCCGTTCTTTTTAATCAGGATGCTGTCGGCGATGAGGGCCTTCACGTGGGCGGGGCTGAGCAGCAGCCGATAGGGATAACGGTCCTTTATCTTGCGGTAGAGATCGTATTCCAACTCACCGGTGTGTTCGATGCCCTCCTGCAAGGCGGCGATGATCCAGCAAGGCCGATCCTGCGCCCACTCGCCGATGAACTGCAGAAACCGCACGTCCTCCGTGAAGGCACGGGGATCGGTCTTGGCGCGCAGGAATTCGGACAGCTCGTCCACCACGAGCAGCACCCCCCGCGGATGACTTTCAAGCATCGTATCCCAAACGGGGCGCCGGTCCCCAGAAGAAACAGGAATTTGCAGGACACCGCTGATGATATCCTCCAGGCGATTGGCGGCGCTGTAATTGACCAGCGACACGGGAAACACGGCCGGAGGCTCAGAGGATAAGGATCGGGAGCGCAGCTGCTGAGAGAGATAGGCCAGAAAATGGGATTTGCCCGAACCGTAATGGCCGATCAAGAACACGCCCGTGCCTGTTTTCTGCGCCATTAACCGAGTGAGGACCTGCAGGTGGTTCTTGACCTCCGGAGTGAGTAGAAAGCTCTCACTGAGCCAGTCGGCGCCATAGCCGTCCAGATCCTGCAAGCGCACGACGGTAGGATGGCTGCGAACAGCCACATATTTCCCGATATCCGCTTGATTGCTTGTCATAGCGCTTCCCTATCCGTTTCTAAAAAGAGCGGCAGGCCCCTTCGATGGTGAAGTATTCGATAGATAGCTTATACGCCCTCAAACCAGTGAAACTGTTATAAAATCCATTATACCTGCCACACAGTAGGCTGTTGAGCAACGGGGCTCTTGGGCATTGATTTCGTGAGACTTGGGTTCTGGCTCTGGTCTCGATACGCGATGCTTTGCCGCTATGGATGTGCAGGAACGGAAAAAACGGAACGCATAACACGATGAATTCCAGTAACGATAAACTCATCAAGGTATTGCGGAGCAATCTCAGGGCGGCCCTGCGCCAGGGAAGTCCCTCACAGGCCGCAGACATCATCGCTCGGCTCAAAGAGGAAGACCCTTTGGCGCTGCAGACCCGCGGGCTAGAACTGGAATATCTGATTGCCGTTGGACAGTGGAAACAGGCGCGCAGCTTGGCTTTGCAGTTACTCGATCTCCACCCCGACTCGGCACGCATCCACTATCTGGCGGCACGTGTGCATTATCACGACAGAAGCTATTCCCAGGCCCTGCATCATTTCCGGGAATCCGAACGGCTGCATCCACACTGGCTCACCCGGCGGTGGCTGGGCAAAACCCAGACCCAGCTCGGTCAGTACGGGTATGCCGAGGCCATGCTGCTCGGTTTGTTGTCCGAACACCCGCAGGTCAATCTGGATCTGGCCTGGTTGTACGAACGGCGGGAACAGCCGCAGCAAGCACTGAAATACGTGCAAGACTATTTGGATTTTCGCCCGGACGACGAGTTCGCACAGACGCAACGCCGGCGTCTGCGCTCGGTGAGCCTGGGCGCGGAAGAACTGGTGGTGGAAGTGGATACCTTGCTGGAACTCGACGAAGAGATCCCTGCCGAAATGCTGTCCGTTTATGTACAACGCCTGCTGGAGACCGGACAAGGCGCGGAGGCGCGCCGATTCATAGCGCGTCATGGCGCAGACTGGGACCCGAAAGAGGCGGCTTCCGTAGCCTGGATATGCCACCGATTACAGGCTTATGACCTTGCCATGCAACTCTTTCTAAGCGGGCTGCCGCTCAATACCGGGAACTACAAGTATCTCTCGGCGCTGGAATCCGCGGCGGTGCACTGCATGCGCGTAGACGAAGTGCTCGACGCTTACGAGAGGCTCGCTCCGCAAGACAAACGACTCTATGGGCGCATGAAGTCACTTGCGAAACGTAAGGAAGGACACCCCCCCGTCTCTTTGTAGGGGCCATTGGGTTTAGACTTTATCTTAGCCTTACATGGCGCGGCACCGATTCTCTTCACCAACCCCGGCCGCGCCTTTAATAAAATAGGTATTGGAACGCACTAATAGAAGTGTTAAAACTATCTATAAGGGAACTAGAGAACGGAATATTACACGAATAGCATCACGTTATCGTGTGAAAAAATGCAATTTATAGAAGGAGTAGTGAAATGGCAATAGTAAGCGTGACAACTGATCTGGATGTGGCAGCCGATGAATTGTGGAAATTGATCGGAGGGTTTAACGCCTTACCTGACTGGCATCCCGCTGTCGAAAAAAGTGAATTACAGGAGGAAGGACAGATAAGAAAGCTGAGTTTAAAAGGTGGCGGAACGATCATCGAAAAATTGGTTAAGAGCGATCCGCATGAACGTGTGTACTCCTATACGATTGAGGACAGTCCGCTACCCGTGTCAAATTATCAGGCAGAGATAAAAGTTAAGGATAACGGTCGAGGCAAATCCAGCGTGGAATGGTCGAGTGAATTCAGTGCGGCCGGTGCACCGGAAGCTGATGCAATGGAAGCGATTAAGGGTATCTATCAAGCAGGCTTTGATAACCTGAAGAAAATATTTGGCGGATAATTTTCATTCGCGGGTATCCTGGTTCGGTTTTACCTGCAAAACGCCGCTTTTTGTCCTATTTTAGTGGGAAAAGGGAAGCGGTTAGGTAGCTGACAACCTGCTCGATACTTACGCTAAAAGCTAAGTTTGGTAGCGCAATAGTATAAATGAAAATATCCATATCCTCAGCGTTAATTAAGACTACCCAAAAAACGCATCTGCCTTGGACATAATTAAAAATCGGATAACCTCAGGGGGTTGCTCGCCAAATGTATATCCTAAGCTTATCAATCCATTATCTTTTAAACTGCAGGTATCTTTCTGAACCACCACCTCCTCACCGTCATCGAACCGTATATACGTACCATTAACGCTATTATCAGTAACTATAAAATTTCCACCATGAAAATCGATACGGGCATGATGACGCGACACTAACCTATCATTTATAACTAAATCATTGTCGGTGCCGCGCCCTATGGTAACAACTGAATGCTTGGCATCCAGCTTGATTGATTGATTTCCAAACTTAAGCATAAGCTCAGCGTCAGGTGCGAGAGCATATTCTTTACTCCTGGGTAGGTTGCTATCCCTTTGTCTAGCAGGATTAGACGTCCGCAAATGCTCACGACTTTTTATCAATTCTGTTAATTCTTTAGACCAGAAAATTTGATAAATCCTGGTGTGCTTCTCACTATTGCGTAGGTTCAGTTCATCAAAAGGTTCACACAAAGTAACGGTCTCTTTGCCTAACGAATTAAAAGTGGATTCGTCTATAAGTATCTGCAACGATTGAGCATGTCGGACCAATTTGTAGGCCAGATCGATTGAAGCACCCCGCATATCACCTTGTTCTATATCTACGGCGCCGAAACTCATACCAATGCGCAGATCTGGCGACTGCTCTTTTGTCTGAGCCTGTACGCTTTGGTGAATAGCCTCTTGCATTGCGCAAGCGGATCTAATAGCAGAATTAGGGTCGCTATAAGTCATTAACAAGCCGTCGCTCAAAGTCCGTACGACAACACCGCGATTTTGGTGGGCGATCTCTGATAACAAGGACTGGCATCGTGCCACCTGTTGCAATGTCTGCCAATTGGTCCAGTTATTGTCTCGTCTAGTATTAAAACGCAAATTGGCAATCATCACTGCTAAGGGGTTGCTCGCTGTTAACATCATATGTCTCCCTCATATCCTTGGGACTTTCCGAAATCAGTCAGGTTTATCAGAGTTTGCAATGCTATGATCTTCCACCGGTAGGTTTCTGGTGTAAATCTAGTGAGTTGGCGATTTCTATTACTTAGTCCAATTTCGTGGACCTAAATAGTGGAATCGCTAGGCTTTGAACGCTCCTGCTACCTTACGTCTCCTCAAATTAAACTTATGGCTACCTGATAATTTCATACGAGTGTTAGCTTCAGTTCACAAAAAGATTGAGTATTTCAATCACTCCGAGTGTCAATATCAGTCAAACTTTTTCACGCATCAATTACTAGCTTCGTGTGGGGGACAGCTATGCAGGCAAGACACGAACCCGTTTCAATGGGAACACCCGGTTCATTGAGATATTTCACCTCACCGGATCGAATCGCGACTAGACAACTACCGCAGTTTCCAGCCCGACAACCATATTCAAGAGAAACTCCATTTTGTTCAGCCAATTCGAGTATTGATACGTTTGACTGATTCCAATTACAAATTTTTTCTGAACGCGCGAATGTAACACTCACAGCCTCAACATCTTCGAAATCCTGCTGCGCCTCGGGGTGAAAGACTTTTTTGACCGTGGCTGCACCAAACGCCTCAGCGTGAATGTGGTCCATGGGAACACCCCAATCACAGAGGCCTTCAGTCATGGAATCCATCATGGACGGCGGTCCGCATACAAAAAAATCATAATTACTGCTCGGTAGTAATCGTTTCAATAGCTCAAGGCTGATACGTTCCCTATGATCATAATCTCGTTCCTGCACATCGTTGCTATCAGGCTGTGAGTAACAAACATGCAAATGCATATTTGCATGAGTCTTAGCTAAATTTTGCAAATGGTTTTTCATGATGTGCTCACGTCCGTTACGTACCCCGTAAAAGAACCAGGCCTCGCGACTTGAACCGGACTCGGCAATACTATTCAATATACTTAGTACCGGAGTAATACCAATTCCTCCTCCAATTAATACGACGGGTCGATGATGCTGACGGGTGTCCAATACAAAATGACCTGCCGGGGCTTTCACGTCGATGATGTCTGTTTGCCGCAAATGGTGATGGAAGAAGGTCGAAATTTGACCCGGTGGTGCTGAAGTAATTTCCTTAGGTGGGAGCAACCGCTTGATTGTCACTCTGTAGTACTCTAAATGCGCGGGGGAATCCGACAGTGAGTAACACCTTATCACAGGTTTTGTAACACCTGGAAGATGGATTTGAAAGGTAAGGTATTGTCCCGGTAAAAAGGATGGCAGCGGTTTTCCGTCGTGAGGCACGAGGTAAAATGAGCATATTTCCTCGGCTTCGAGCACTTTGCCTCGGACTAAAAACTTGCGAAAACCGGACCAAGCATAGTGCTCGCGCGTTTGCTGTTGTTTGTGAGAATCGGTGATTTCCTCCACTTTGGCGCATAATAATTGACGCTGTAATTCATAAATTCGGTTATGTTGCACACTCTCTCGAAACTGAATAACTAGCAACAAACCTACATATGCAGTTAAACCTAAAAGAAACAGTAGTCCGCTAGTTTCAATAACGATGTTGACCAACATTAATCCGGACCTTAATACGATTTTCTCAGAGATTAATTACCCTGAAATTTTATTCTGCGATTCTTGGATATCCAATTGCCGCTGACGCTGCTGCTGAAAATCGGCGTTGTAACCAGGCTGTCTATGATAGGTGTGGCACACGGTGCAGCCGTGTCGGACACCTTCCTCTGAATGGCATACCGTACAATCCTTCAATTTTATAGCCTTAAAGTCACTCACATACTTCTCCTTGGTATCGTATTTAAAATATTCTCCAAAATCGGCTTTTCTATCCAACCGGTGGCATGCATTACAGCCATGACTCGTCCCTAATAGGTTTATATGGGGGGAGTGAGCAAATTTGGTAAAATAGCGCTGAACTGGATCGCTATAGCCCCATCTCATGTTTTGGTGGTGAGGTGTCAATCCAGCAACATGGCACTTGCCGCAGGCACCCGGCACGGCGCCTTCAGTTTTATTATCCACATTTAATAGATAGTCCAATGCAGTCTCAGCGGCGATTTTGCTATTGGGGTCTGTGCTACTGCTCGCTATCTGCCGTGCGAATTGTATCCAAGACCTGATAATAGGATCTTCGTGGTTTGCGGCCCGGTAGCGTAAGTTCTGGCCATCGAACTGCCAACCAGCAGAGGGTTCATCCGAATCGGGTAGGAAAAACTCTCTGTTTGCCCCCCAAGCGCAGGCAGCACGTCTCAGCAGATTAGTGTGTAACCCCGAAAAAAGCCGATTGGTTTCGAATTCGCCGGCTTGATGCTTACCGAGCTGTATCAGCGCCTCCGTGCCTTGTTCCGCCATTACCTGCAGCAATTTATAAGTTTCTGCGTCAAGATCTATGGATGTGGGCGATACCCCTAGAAGCAATGCCGTAAGCGGATTCATATCGGTATGCTCACCAACGGGCACATAGTCTTCGTCCTCGGCATTCGTTGCAAGCTTAAAATAGGAGCCGCAACTTTTTTTAAATTGCGCTACTTGCTTGCTTGATGCAGCTGGCAACTCAGGCAGACTGAATACAATTAAATCGCTTTGGGAAATCTCTTCCCGGTGACACTGCGCACAGACTTTGGAAAATTCATCTACCATAACCGATCGGCCGGCGCCAGATATCTGATGACAATTTTCGCAATCGGGGCTCTTGTCCTTGAATTGTTCTTCTTGAAAATGCGTGTGTATATGACTGTTGTGATCGAAATAGATCGTACCCGGTATTTCATGTGGATAATTTTTAGCAAACTGGGGATGCTCAGCCGCAAAATTATTGATTTGAGTCTTATGGCAGTGTTGACACAGGATATCATCTACCTGCTTCAGATCATGATTGGCACCTTGGTGCTCGATATGACATCGATGACACTGCGGCTTTGGTACCTCCGCTTTCCTATTTTCGAAAATCTTGTTATGGGCTAATCGAGAGTGCCCATCGAAGCGGTGACAGTTGAGACACCGCGTCATTAGATCACGCTTTTGGAAGGCCGCTTTAAGCCAACCGAATTTAGTTTGGCCATGGGGCTCATGACAGGTTACGCAGCCCCGCTCCTGAGTAAACCGTGCATGTAGGCTAGACAATGGACCTGGGTCAAGAGCATACCCAAAGAGCGTATCATTAGAACCGTTAGAGCGCCCGAAAAAAACCGCGATCAGCGCAATGACCGAAGCTGCTGCGACGAAGCTGATCCGTCCTCTCCATTTCCGCAGGGTAGGTTTTGGAACACAGGGAGGTTGAGTTTGTGAACATCGGCCATCCGGTAATGGGCCCTCCTTGCAGCTCCCACCTGCACATACTGGCCGGCGGCAGTGATAGCGGCTGTCCTTGAGCACAGGTTGACATTCTGCTTCCCCTCGACAATACCCCTTAATACTGGGCCCTTGCCAACAGGGTTTACCCAATTGGGGGCTCCGACCACATCGGTAAGGCAATATGGGGCGTTCATAGGAACTGCGGTCGTGCCGGTAGCGGCGCGGATCATCTAAAGACAATAGATATTTACCAATAGTAGATGCCACAATGCCAGCGTAACCAACGCGACCGCAGTCGGCACGTGGACCAATAACCAAACTTTCAATAGACCTTGCACGGCATAATGCAAATCGATCCGATGCTTATGTTCTGCAAGCTGCTTTAGGCGCTCGAGATAATCCTTCTCCTGACTGTTCAGGTAACGGGCTACAGTATCAAAATGTTGTTGGATCCAATGCTGTGATGCAAGACCACCTAAAAGATGGTTAAACACAAAATGAGGCTCACAGAAGAACCAATCCAACGATTCGGCGTAATAGCGCGCCAACGTGCTGGATTTTGACTGTTCGATGCACTCGAAGATCAGATCTCGTGCCTCTTCCCTTAGTTCAACGAGTTCGATGGGTATACGTTCGAAGATGATCTCCACATCACTCTGAGTAAGGCGAGAAGGATAAATCCGTTGGAGCAAATAACCACCGATCCCAGAACCTATGACCAAGTAAAATAAACCGGTGAGAAATTGCTCGTACGCGCCTTTGGGCCACAGTGCATGCGTATGCAACCAATATAAATTCAATGCCAGCAATCCCCCAACCACGTGAAGTTGTGCCCACCGTGACGCGGAAAACAATGGGAGGGCTGCCAGCCTTTTTCGTATATTGAATACTCCCAGTAATATAACAACGACAAACAATGTGTACCCACTGATCATGGTAGGTACTGCCAAATGTAGTCGGCTCCACGATATAGCAGCCATTAGCGCGCCAATGACGCTCAACGCCAACCCAAGATATATGCTAAATGCACGGATTTCTGGCGACCAGAGCGCTCGGACGATATAACGTGTCTGAGTCGTCATAAACCGCGCGTTATGAGCGAACTATCCCGAAAATCGACGCGCTGGAGTGCCTCATGGGGACAGGCCCGAACACAGGCCGGTCCGCCGGGGAGACCGCTGCAGAGATCGCACTTAGTCGCTTTCAAAATTGGCATTTGGGTATCTGGATCAAAGTGGGCATGGCCCTTTTTATCCCTTACCTCTACCATACGTATATTGTCGTAGGGGCAAGCATTAGCGCATGTTTGGCAACCGATACAGGTGGCATCGTTGATGACAACCATGCCCCCTCTAATCGATCGGTGTATTGCTCCCGTGGGACAACCCACCATGCACACTGGATCTACGCAATGCATGCAGGCATTGGCCACCATCCAGTGATCGAACACCTTGCCATGGCGTATAAATCGTGGATTACCTCGGTGTGTCGAACCACAGGCGCGCACGCAGTCATCACACCGCACGCAGCGATCAAGGTCAATTAGCATCGCTTGGGTACCGTTAATGAAATGTTCATCGACAGCCCATTCCAATAAACCATCCTGCTCCATCGGTCGAGTGCCAATCTTAGCCAGCCGTTTAATAGCAGGTAGCTGGTCACCGAACACCCATTGTTCTAGAAGATTAGCGGGTATTCGGAGAACGTTGACATAGCCAAGCGCACTCAATGAGGTTTCCAGTGGTACGATATTGCCGGTTTGCCAACTCGCGTAGGCCTCATCAAGGCCAAAGACATCGCCAACCCGGAGGTATGTCAGCGTTCTACGCCCACTACCCAGTGTAGTCCAGACACGGGCAAATCCCGCTGCTATGAGCAAAATACCATTTGGGTGTTCCCCTTCATGAGCGATCACGGATTCAACGTTGGGATGCTCTGTTTCGACTTCTCGAAAACGTTTAAACTGTGTTCCCCATTCGAACTCACCATAGTTTTCGAACAGGGTTTGATCGGCAATTTTTTGCAAAACGCTCGCATCCAAGCCGTGGAATAATAGACTAGCTTGCAGATGATTGATTAACGCTCGTTTGCGATATTGCTCTTCAATCCGCAAACGCCAGTCTTTGTCATACTTGCAGATATCTCTTAACCCCTGCCAACGTATTTCGAGCAGCATAGCGTCTGTTTCAGTAAATACAGTAGCATTGCGGGTACCCCGTTCGAATACAGAAACTTCTCCAAATAAATCGCCACGTTTTAATCTAAGTGTTCGGTGTGTTCGAATTATCTCGGATACATCATGCAGAATGAGCTTTACCGTGTCTTCATGTGAGCGAATTTCGGCGCGCGCCGTTCCAGTGCCGATTATCGTTGAATGTCCAGGTATCGCCTCACCCGCTTGCATACCCACTGTTGTCTTGGACTTAGATTCTTTCTCGGTATATCGCTTCAAATTGCGCGTTTCTGGATATTTTGAGTGTTGCTTCAGATTTGCAAAAAGGGTCTTCAAAATACTCTTTTGCGAATGCTGACGACCCAACGACTCAGGCGGGAGGCCGGGACTTAAGACCCTGTGTAATGTGCCAGATAGTACCAAAAAAGCCGAATTCCCATACTCGCCTTCTCGCACCACAACCTCACCGGCTTGATAATAGACAATGCGTGTATCGTTCCTTAGAATCTCGGCTAATGGCAGCTTGGCTGGAAAGCGTGTAGCATCGATAGCTGCAATTTTCGATATCTGCTGCAGCTGCGTCAGCTCTTCATTTGTTAGCCTGGAACCAAAAGGTTCGTCCCACCGTTTGGGACGGGCGGTTAGTGTAACCTGCTGCATCGTTCCAAGCCCGCTAGTAATGTAACTAATGGTTTCGCAATCAAGGTTTAACTTACCGTTCCCGTGAGCCCTATTTGTAGTCCTTCTCATTGGGCAGCAGATCACTCACCTTTGCGCTAAGGTCCATTTTTTCAATCGCCTCGCTCAAATTGATCGCATTGCTTTCAGTAGGCGTAACAAGTAACGTCTTAACGGCGGCGATATCTTTTACACGATTTAATGCCTGTTTCGCTTGATCAGCTCGTTCCTTCTGTGCCTTGGTATAACGTGGATGCTTAGATTTTGTGCTGGCTTGTGTGGCGGATATTAATTTAGCCGCCTGTCCAATGATGAATAACCGTGCCAGCTCCGCTTTCGACAACGGCTGATTGACTTCGGACCCATAAGGATAATATCGGTGTCGCACACTACCCTGTGAATACCGAATAAACTCGAAATCGGGTTCGATGGGATGATCAGCATCTAACATCTTACCTAGCAGATCGGAGTCTAGCTCTGGATTGGCTAAGCCGTGGCATTGCATGCAATTGGCAGCCAGTTTATACACTTGATGGTGCCAAAGAGGTCCCTTTTCTTCAATAAATTTGAAGCGTTTTGCCTTATGCTCAGGGGATTCCTGCTCCCGTTTTACATCTTTACCACCATAGTCATTGTGGATGGTTATCCACTCCGAGGCTGGACTATGGCAGCTTTCGCAGGACGGTCCTGAACTGACTCGAGGTGAGTCTTGCGCATCCTTTTGATCTCGGCTGTAATGACACAGATAACAGGCAACATCACGTTTCATACTCTTGGCTCCGACGGCTTTGAGTATCTTTTTGGCTTCGGGCTTACGATGTACTTCACGATAAGACTTGTAGTGCACCGTTTGCTGCCAGACCTTATATTCGAGTTTTTGGCATTCATTACATTCCTTAGCTCCCACGGCATAGCCGTGAGGCTTCCGCTTCGAGGGGGTTACCGCTGCGATTGGCTCGGGTTGAGGAACATGCGGAACCGCTTGTGGTTTTTTTTTGTGAAACTTTTTTTCCCAGCGGTTTGGGAGCGGGTGGAATAGGTTTGGCAACGGGCGGTTTGGGTGTAACTTTTTTCTCCGGTGGTGACGGTGGAGGAGGAATCAGTTGCGGCTTAGATGGCTTGGGGGATGGGGTTGGTTGTTGAGCCTTGGGTTGTTCTTGGTTTGACATAACTTCTTCCCCCTCGTTCTTCAAGCCGCTGGGGGTGCCAGGCTCATTGGGTGGGGTCGTCGAGACCATCGGTACAACAGGTGCCTTCTGCATATTATCTACGTGCGGCACTGCGGCGTTTGCTTGAAGCGTCATGGATTGTGGACTTTGGTCGTTGTGGGCACGAGCTTCAGTAGGCCTCGGTTCAGACATTCCGTATTCAGGGATATTCCGCGCCATGGGCGACATTTTATTTTCTGGTGGCGCAGTTGACCCAATAAAATAAATCCCAATCACTAATCCAATACCTACGAGAAATAATGCTCCCAACGCCGAAGCAAACCAAATAACCCATTTGGAGTTCGAACGGCCGGTTAGTCCTATGGGGAAAGGACGCTGATCTGGTCGAGATGGGCCCCTATATGCCTCCTTAGTGGATTCGGCGAAATCTTCGATCTCCTTACCCGATCTGTAAACCGGCCGTACTCCAGTGCGAGCATCCCGATTTGGGGTATGAATCGGTCGATGTTTAGCAATCGTATTTTCTTGGTCGTTAAACAAATCTTTAGCGATCGCTACAGTGCTCAGTTCATCCGACATTTCAGGCAAAATGAACTCAAATTCATACTGATCTAACCGGATGTGATCACCGTGCTTTAACTTTTGTTTACCTTCTAAACGCTGATCGTTTAAAAAAGTCCCGTTCACGCTTTGCTCATCGATCAACCAATATGCGAAGTCACGATATTCAATCACGGCATGCTGCCGACCAATCGTCTGTTTTGGAATGACAATGCCGCCAAACGCACGTCCGATAACAGTGGATCGACCCGTGATATTGTAGCTGGACTTCTCGGTTACTCCGGACAAGTCCCTAAGCTCCGCCTTAATCTGCAGTGGCTCATCGACGAATCGCTTAGGGTGTGCTTGCTGTCCACTTACTTGCTTATACTTCGTAACAAAAAACACAAAGGCGAGTATCAGGAAGAGCAAGATTCCTCCAATCAAACCCAGTGCAGACCATATCCAGATCGTTGCTGATGAACGCTCTGGCTTATTTGGAGTACTGACAGGCGGCTGCGGAGTTAAGCTCTTCACACCGGTGGAGATCGCCTCTTCCGCACGAGGGATCGCTATAGTGGATGGTTCCTGTACTAGAGGCGTGCTAGTAGGTGTTTGCAACGGGCTCGGAGTTTGCTGCAATGGGGTCAGATTAGGTTGGGAAGCCGTCGCAACCGTTGTCAGCTGCTTGAATGCACCCGACAACTCTTCGGCTCTCAGCACGACAAAAGACTGTCCCCTCGTGCGCTCCGTTATATCTTGCACCAATTTATCATCCATGAATTCAGTAAAGGCGATGCCGTAGATCTTGATGTGTGCCGCCGCTGCCTCTTTGGTGAGATCTTGACGCATCCATTCCGTCATTAACCGATCGCTCGCTGGATCGCCCGTATCTACGATTCCATCCGTGATAAATAAAATAGACTTTTGGACGTTTGGTCGCCCATGTCTACGCAATTCTGTCAATGCCCGGTCCATGGCCTCTGGCGTATTGGTAAACTTTCCCCTGAAATCTATGCGCTTAGCAGTTTCCACGAGTTCAGGCCGCGTTACCTCGGTAATTCGAGTCAGGGGGGCCACGAGTTTGGCTTGTTTATCAAAGACGATAATGGCTGCTCGCGTATCCTCGACTTCAGAATTTAAAAACGATGTTACAGCCTCCACCGTTAACCGATTTGGATCGTGATGACGCATGCTCCCAGAGTTATCGACGACAATCACTATGTCTTGCTGAGCCCACGCTGAAATAACTGGGCCAATGCTCAGGATGCTCCCAAGAATAAACCGATAAATCCAACGAGCGTATTTCATGGCGCATAAATCATCTGAGTGGTGGATATATTCATGAACAGGATATATCCCTCCGATGCAATACGGTGTTATATGACCTAAGGTATTGGAAGTCCGGCATTGTGCAAGCTCAGAAGTACGATTTACAGTCGGGTGTTAGCTGTATTATTTACAAACCGATATGAAGCCCTGTACTAATCTTTTATCAAAGATAAAGTTCCAGGCATAATTTCATATGCCTACATTTAAGGATAAAATAATAGGGTCATATATATGGAGCGCTTCGACTAAGAAGGTGCAGCAGAGAGGCATGCTAGGAATTGCTAAGCTCATTAATTGAAAACCTTCGAACGTTTTCTCACTAACTTTCCATCGAAATAGGGTTTAACGAAATTAGCTTAGAATAGTTTGTTCTTCTGAAACCCGTCCACGCATGCAAATAGACAAGATCAGATAACGGCGGCTTAATATTGTACGCGTAATTCCAACCGCCCCCCGAATGCATCATCGAGCGAATCTTCTTGGTGGGTAACATAGAATCCATCAAGTTGTACAATAAAGCGTTGGAAGAAAGCCTGTTGATAACGGGCACCCGCTGCAACTCCTTCATTTTCATCGCCCGCATCACTCTTGGTGTTCAATCGTCCTCCCACTTCAAAGATCAGCTGTTTACGGATTCCCCCAATAAACATTTGATAGCCTATTGCACCTCCAGCTGCATCACTCGTTTGATTACTCAAGGGTGACGGAAATCCACCACCTAAGCCCACAGCTTCGAACAATATGCCGGTACGTCCCAAGGCGACTCCCGCTGCTGGATCACGGGCGGCCGATGTAAATTGGTCGATGGTACAGAAAGCATTAATATACAACAGGTCATGGGAATAATGAGGCGTCCACGATAGTTCGCCGAACACTAGGGTTCCATCACTCACTTGCGGCGTTTCATCATCGGTTGCCACTGAGGTATTGACTCTAATTGTCGTGTTGATTTGGCTTAGGCGCTGTACACTGCTTATGCCGCCAAAGAACCCACTTCCTCTCTGTTCATCGGAGTCCACATAAACAAGATCCACATCCATTGTGCAACACGCAAAATCGATTTCGGAAAATACCCCATATAGCAGCGCATCTTTATCTTCACGGTTGTCTGATCGATTGATTTTGTTCCACCCAAACAGCCCGGTCAACCGTACGTTGGAAGTCGAAGGCAGCCTGATGGTATTGCGTGTAATCCCCACTGAATCGAAGGTATCGTTAATTAACATGCCATCTTGCTTAAGTATGGGTTGGCGGCCAACTGCAAATCCGATGTCGAACGCACGAGAATCCCACTTATCCAAGCCTGGAAAAATCTCGCCAAAGTCTCCCTCGAAATACAAGACGTTAATCTTGCCATTTTCTTCACTCTTAAATCCTTCATCCTCCTCCGGTTTAAAGGTGTAACGGGTAAATTGACCATCCTCATCCAGTGGCCGCAATCCTACTAAAATCCGTTCGGTACCTGATAAACGAAGCTGGCCAAACAGGTCGAGACGGTTAGCCCATTGACTGCTCTTGTCAATACCCGTCGTGCAGGAATCACAATATTGAAATGCACTGCGCAGGGTGCCAAAGAGCAATAAAGAGGGTTGCCATACGGCTCCCGTTGGCAGTCTAAAACCTTGGGATATCGGGCCTGTATCTAGAAAGGGATCCCCTAATTCGAGCGCAAAGGGGCGTTCAGGCAATTTCTGTGGAGGGATATATTCATCAGATATACGGCTGCTAGTCTCTGCTGCACAAGCTATCGACCCCATTAGTACGTATAGCAGGCCCATCCATGCACTCCACTGCGGAAGCGCCAAAAAACGCATACACCAGTTGAACTTTGTTTGGTTCACATAGCCCTCCCTTTTATTACAAGCTTTGTTGTTGTCTTAAGCCCTTCTATCTCAGCCTCGTCTAAATCGTGAAAAGCATATGTGTCCCATTCTTTCAAACCGAGGCATGACGTAGAGATATCGTAAAAATCAACACCTCACCACTGAACACAGGGGAAACGAATTAATCATCACGATCCAAGTAAAGCGCAGTCTTACCAAAAATGAACAAGATAAATGCGGCGATAAGTTAGTCACCACGCTTGCACGCGTTCGCCACCGTTCCTTCTTTATCTAGCACTACGTTGCATTCCCACAATACCTGCTGACCCGCCACAACACGCTTGGCAACCTCGCGCGCGGATAGCCCGTAATCAAATCCCACGCTCTTGATATCATCAACCAGGTTTACAGGAATCATGGCTGCAACTAACTTGACCTGTCAGTTGCATAAATTATCTGCCCGGGAGCGTTTTCGCTCTATAAATAACGGTATATTGAGCATAAAACGGCATGTGGCTTAAGTTCACTCGCGGTGAGGTTAAGCCACACAGGAAAATAGCCTTGAGATACCCGGAAGCACAATGGGCTACGGGTAAGACAAGCGCGCAGCCAATCTAATAAGTGGTCTCCGGATTGGTACAATGAACGTTAACCCAAACGACAGACCAATCAAAACGGAGACCACTGACGTGAAACCTAGCAAGGCAGAGGTTCGAGGTAAAGCCAGGACCGCTTTGGCTGTTCGATTCGAAGCGCAGCACCTGACGTCGTACTCGGGCCTGATCCTCTTGCAACAGTTTTTCTCCCTGAGCGGTATCAAAGATCGACTGTGGAGCTGTTTTCGTCACCTGAAGGTGAGCGCGATTTACAGCCATCACGTGATCATGATGCTGTTGGTCGTGCCTCTGATCATTGGCCACCGCCGGTTGCGAGATGTGGACTACTATCGCGATGACGCGATGGTCAAGCGAGTGCTTGGCCTGAAGCGTTTGCCCGATGTGTCCACCCTCAGTCGCTCGCTCGCCAGCGCCGATGAGCTCAGCGTCGAGAAAGTGCGCAGTGAATCGAAAAACCTGGTCATTGAACGCTTATCGGCCGAGGGGCTTTCGCGGGTGACGCTGGACTTCGACGGTTCGGTGTTGAGCACAGGACGCCACGCCGAAGGAACGGCGGTGGGTTTCAACAAGAAAAAGAAGGGCGCGCGTAGCTACTACCCTCTGTTTTGTACTGTTGCGCAGACCGACCCAGTCCTCGATGTTCACCATCGCCCCGGTAATGTCCACGACTCCAATGGGGCCGATGCCTTCATCGGCCACTGTCTACACAGCGTGCGCTCGGTGTTGCCGCGGATCAAAATCGAGACCCGTATTGATAGCGCGTTTTTCAATGAGACCCTCGCGGAGCAGCTGGATCAATCGCGAGTCGAATTCACCCTTTCGGTTCCCTTCGAGCGTTTCACTGAGCTCAAAGGCCTCATTGAGGGCAGGAAACGATGGCGTCGTTTGAACAGCGAGCTCAGCTTCTTCGAGACCCGCTGGAAACCCAAGTCTTGGAGCACGCCCTACCGCTTTATCTTTATCCGCAAACAGGTCCGCTGCCAGGACAAAGCGCCGCTTCAGCTCGATCTGTTCAAGCCCATCGAGTATGGCTACGAATTCAAGGTCATCGTGACCAACAAACACACCACGGCGCGCAAGGTCGTTGCCTTCCACGAGGGCCGTGGATCACAAGAGGGTATCTTTGCTGAACTCAAGTCGCATTGCCAGATGGATTACGTCCCCGTGACCACGCGTGTCGGGAATCAACTGTATCTGTTCGCCGGCATTCTCGCGCACAATCTCACTCGCGAATTACAGATTCAGTTGACTCCTCGTGCCCGTGGAACCACCGCCAAACGTGCCGCACTTTGGTGTTTTCGCGAAATCGAAACACTACGCCGAACCCTTATTCAACGCGCCGGGCGCATTATTCGTCCCGCCGGCAAATTGATCCTGTCTATGAATGCTAATAAAAAACTGGAAAACGAGTTGTTGCATTCCCTTGGAATACTCAAGGCCCTCGGCGATTAACGTCCACAACCACGAATTTATGCAACAATCGGGTTGACTTTGGCTTTATAAGGTGGCTGGTTAGTAAGGGCATCATCGTCCACCTCATAATCGGTCCAGCGATGCCCTTTGGTTTCGATGCCAATCTTATGCAATCTAGCCCCTAAGGTCCGTCCCGTTAGCACGGTGGAGCGCGTATCGGGCCGCAAGAAGGGCAACGGACTCACTGAATAATTAACCGCCAATACTTGTTCTCGTTCGCCTCCCTTGACATTGCGTGTTAGAAACTTTGACTGCAGGCTGAACAAGTACTTATCCAGCGGTAGTTCTCCATTGTGCACATACAAGGAATGCAGATCACGGACATCGCCATTAGGATCGGGGTCGCCGGACTTGAAGATAACATTTCCATTTTTATCAGTGATGTTTACTCTAAGATACACCAGGCGCTCACCGGAGAATCCGGTAGGGACATTGTGACCATCCGTTCCATTCTTTACTTCGACTTTAAAATCGATTCCATCTCGGTCAGCCTCTTTAATCACAAAGCGACCTAGCTGATAGCCATTTTGCAGCAACCGCTTGCGTTTTTGCGCGATCTCATCAAGTAATTCTTGCTGTTCTTCAATAAATGCCCGGGCGTCCTCCCGATCGGCGATGTCCTCCCATCGTTCTGGAAATGGATAATCATCAGCCACGGAATCCTCAAACTCAGGCGTACCCCAGCCGGCGTTGACATCAAATTGCAGCCATTCATCCCAGGTTGCGATTTCGGCACTTGCAGGGTTATGCGGGAATATAGCTGGATGCACAATTGCATAGTCCGGTCCCACAAACATATGATCAGTACGCTTACGTGCAGGCGTCTCCTGCCTGCCCACAATCGCTGCTGCCGCGTCCTCAAAATGCGACGCGACCCCAGGTTCCGGACCCATGTGGCAGTCTTGGCAGGTCTCACCCCGGTCTGCGGCCGGGGTCATCTTATATTCGCTGAAAGCTTCCTCCAGCCTAAAACCATTGACTAAGGTAACGTCATGACATGTACCGCAAAACCCTGGTTTTGAAATCGTGTTAAATTGTTCGGTTCTAGCGTGGATTTCACTTTTGCGGGGCGGTAATCGAAGGCTTTTGATAATTTTTTGAAATCGCTCATTGGTATTCGGTCCATAGACTGGTTGGGTAATATCTCCCGCCAAGATTCCTTGCCGCCCACTGATTTTGGCGTAGGCTTTATTCACACGATGGCAGACGATACATGTGACACCCTCCCTTGAAACCGGACTGCGATTTTTATTAGGAGTAAATAGTGGTTCTTTAAGGTACATGCCCACCTCGCTATGACAACGAATACAGAAATCCCCGTTAGTCCCGTTGGTACGCTTAAGGATCTCGCCATGCATAGCGTTAAATACGGGACTAATTTGAGCATAGGCGTGAGGGGACACGGACCATTCTCGGTACTGCCTGGGATGACACTGTTTGCATTGCGCTGCCGACGGGAACTCATTTCCCGCATAAAGTGCGTCGTGATCAACTTCCTCTGCTGCCTCAGCCGGCTTCTGCAGCATCTCAAACAGAAAGGCCCCTACAGCTATAATAGGGACAAGTATAAGCCGAAGTTTTTGTGACATGTGCATTCCCCCGAGTGAAATATCAATGCCTCTCAACCGAGCATTGCCTCTCAACGATTATAGATGAGATATAGTTGAGCCGTTAAAAAATTGGCCTTAACATGATTTTTTTCGCTTGATTGGCCTACACGAAGCCGTACTCATGGCCAAATAACTGTTAGATTGAGAGTGCCAAAGGGTATGCGCAGGACATGAAAGAGTGACTAAAAAAGCACGCATGGAGCCGCATCGGTAAAGCAACAGTTGAGTTAAAAGGCTTATATGCATCGCGATGGGTTACTCCCAGTTCGAAAGTTATAGTTCAGTTGAACTTTGTTAGTTTGAGTTCAGCTCCTCCATGTATAGATCGAAGTATTTGGAGCTACTGTGATCTTTGTCACATCTTGGATTGACACAAAATTTGCCATGGAATGATACAGGGTTGGAATCGAATTGTTGATTATCTGGGTTGGGACTCGGCTTCCCTTGCCGAATGGGGTGGCCTACGCGCGGATAGAGTAACATCGCGAATCTGAGTCCGCGGCAACTCTCTATTCGAGACAAAGTGGGGGATATTAGATAGTCGCTGATACCGCCATTTACCGCTTCAGGACGCGTAGCGATCGCTGCGCGTGTGCCGCTAGCGTCGCGCGAATTTAGTTATGTAGGTCGCTTAACAAACGGGTTGGGTTCTTTCGGCTTCTCGGCGGAAATGTTTACGCAGGCTTTGTAATGCACTTTATGCCAAGAGAAACGGAAATTGCTGCTTTGTTAGCTATTGGCTAGCTCGTTGAATAAGACCCTATTAGAAAATGGGTCTATAACCTCAAAAACACGATCTCCCCAGGGTGCTCTTGTGATTGCTGGACGGCTATATCGGTACCCTTTTGAAGTGATTTCTGCGTAAAGCGCGTCAAGTTCGTCGGTATTTACAAACACTTTTGATCCTGGTGTGCAGTCGCCTGAATGTTCGCTAAGGTGGAACAACAAACTGCCGCGGGATAGCTGCATATAGATTGGGGAATCTGCTTCGAACCGGTGTTCCCAGTCAAGCTTCATACCGAGGAATCCTAAATAGAAAGCTTTGGCCTTCTCTTCATCAAAGATGCGGAATATCGGGATTGCTTGAAATTTCATGCAGGTTAGTTTCTCATACTTGAGGATTGACATGAGCGTTAGGTTGGGGTCCGCTCGATGGAACGGTTAGCTACTCGGAGGTCCTTTGAGCTCTACGACATTACCTTCCGGGTCCGTGAGATAGATTGAAGGACCCACCCCTTCGGCCCCATAGCGTGACTCTACCGGGCCAGCCGCGACTCCGTGTGCTTCCAGCTCGCCACGGATAGTCGCTTCGTCGAATGGGTCGATCCGAAAGCAGAAGTGATCGAGGTTACGACCTTCTAGTCCGGGAGCCGCTCCGCCGGCACGGCCGAGCTTCCCCTCGACCGGCACGAGATCGAGGAGTGAGCGGCCGGCGCGAAGTTGAACCAAGCCGATGGCCTCCTGTTTGCGTTCCACCGTGCAGCCGAGAACGTCGCAGTAGAATCGAAGCATCCGTTGGAGGTTCTCGACTCGAAGAACGAGATGATCGAGCTCACGTATGCGGATCATAGGCGGTTTATAGGGTGACTATCGTGGGGCCAAGCCGCCAGTTCGGGCGAGGTGTCTTCATAGAGCTTTCCCATGGCGAAACGCTATCTCCGAGTGGGTTGTGATGTCTAGCGAATTAATCGGCGGGGAGACCCTTTACGTCCCAGGAAATTATGGGTTGGACTGAAAGCGTATTCGGCGTTCATTGCTGATCGGAAACGGATATTCCATATGGGCCGCCGTAGCTTTTGCAATGCCCTCACCGTAACACCTAGCAACCACTTTTAGGGCCATGTCGATTCCTGCCGAGATACCGGCTGAGGTGAAGACGCGACCATCCGCGACCACATGCTGATCGTATTCAACGATCACTTCAGGAAAAGAGTCTCGCATCCAATCTAATGAACGCCAGTGAGTCGTCGCATGCAACCCATCCAACAGGCCGGCAAATCCCAGCAGCATGGATCCGGTGCACACGGAAGTCAGTGTTTCAACTTCAGCAGCACGTTGACGTAACCATTCAAGCATAACCGGATTGTTCAATTCTTTGCGGGTACCCCATCCACCCGGAACAACAAGTATATCGATTGGTGGGCAATTTTCGAATGAAAAGTGAGGCATGACTTTCATCCCACCCGTTGTGGTGATTTGAAAGAGGGCTTCGGCGATAAGCGAAACTTCGAGTGGTGAGGGCTCAGTCCGCCGTTTCTCCTCGTTGAGGCGAGTTGCAGAAAATACCTCAAATGGTCCACAGAAGTCGAGGGCATCAATATCATTAAAAAGAACGATGCCTACATGCTTGCGAATCATTCTTTTACTCGGCTCCTATTCTGTTCATAGCTACTGGCTTTATGTGCGAAGTAATCTTTGATAGCCTGATATGAATTGAGTTTTAAGCAGTTTGGCCCGATGCTAGTTTTCAGTGTTCCTTAGATAGTCCCACGTAAGGATATTATGATGGCTTCGACGAGAATGCCTCAAGCCAGAATCCTTGATAAGGTACGCCGGGCGGTTCATCATCGCCTCACACTGAACGTCCAGAGATGGTCCTATCTTGGAAATTTAGATGATTGGATTGACTTAGAAACCTCAGACGATCTAAAGGCGCTTGCGGTAAAAATACTGTTATCACTTAGGTAGCTATTCCTATTTCGACCTGGCACCATCGGAATGATTGAACTTCTCAAATGATGCACTCTTAATCATGCCACAACTCATCATGCCACAACGCAAAATTTCCGCTGTGTGGATGCGCGGCGGTACCAGCAAGGGACTCTTTTTCCATCCCAGCGATTTGCCCGCTGATCCGGCTGAACGCGATACGCTGTTGCTGCGCATGGTCGGCAGTCCAGACCCTTATGGCAAACAAATAGATGGTGTAGGCGGTGGCACGTCTTCAACCAGCAAGGTGATGTTAGTATGGGCGAGCGAACGTTCTGACTGCGATCTCGACTACCGTTTCGGGCATGTTGCTATCGACTCGCCGGTGATCGATTGGAGCGGCAACTGCGGTAACCTGACCGCTGCGGTTGCGCCATTCGCACTACAGTGTGGAATGGTCAGGCCTAATGGTAATCCAACACGGGTGCGTCTGTGGCAACAGAATATCGGCAAGCGTATCGATGTGTGGGTGCCCATGGATGGGGATCTGCCCGCTGTCACCGGTGATCTGAAAGTGGATGGCGTTGCGTGGACGGGTGCACCCATCGAAATGTGTTTCTTCGACCCTGCCGGCGCGGGCGAGGGTGGCCTATTCCCTAGCGGCAGACTGATCGACCAGATCCCGCTAGAGGATGGGCGGAATATTGTGGCCACCTTGATCAATGTGGGCAACCCTAGCGTGTTCATTGATGCCGAGTCCATCGGCCTGACCGCCGCCGAAACTCAGGATACACTGGCTAAACATGAAGATCTGGCCAACCCACTAGAAACCATACGTGCCCGCGCCAGCGTGATGATGGGCTTGACGGCGAACGAAGACGAAGCCACCCAGTTGCGCCCCGCCACGCCCAAGATTGCGATTGTCTCTGCTCCTAAGGACAGTGAAGTCAGCGGCGGTATACGCATCCGGGCGGAGGAAATCGATCTGGTGTCGCGTATCTGGTCGATGGGTAAACCGCACCACGCCTACACCGGCACAGGCGCGATCGCGCTCGCCGTCGCCGCCAGCATCCCCGGTACGCTGGTGCACAAGAGGACAAGGCCCCAACGGGAGGGCTCTATCTGTTTCGGACACGCTTCCGGCAAGTTGGAGGTCGGCGTGATGGTGCAACAGGAACACGGCACCTGGCGAGTAACGGAAGTGCGTGTGTTGCGCACCGCGCGCACTCTGATGGAGGGGGTTGTCTGTGTCCCCTAATTTTCTCAACGGCATCACGATACTGCTGCTCTACCAACTCGTGGGCGAAGTCAGCACGCGTCTGCTGCAACTGCCTGTACCCGGCCCGGTTATCGGTATGATGCTGCTGTTTGGCACTCTGTTGCTATATGGCGGGTTGGAAGCGTCCCTGGATGTGGCTTCTGGCGCTTTGCTGAGTCATCTATCGCTGCTGTTTGTGCCTGCTGGAGTGGGGATTATCGTACATTTCGGACGCATTGGCAGCGAATGGCTGCCAATTGCGGTTGCGCTCCTATTGGGTACGGTCATTACACTGGCGGCAACGGCGCTGGTTATGCGGGGTGTCATCCGCTTGCTGGCGGGGAAGGGTGGAGCGTATGAATAGCGCCAATCTGGCGGATATCTGGGTTTACCTGTCTGCTTCGCCGTTGTTCGGGTTGACCGTTACTCTGATTGCCTACGGTCTTGCGCATCGGCTGTATGTGTATACGAATGCTAAACCGCTGCTAAATCCGGTGGTGGTCGCCGTGGCGCTGTTGATTGCTCTACTGCTGGCAACCGGGATGTCGTATCAGGCGTATTTCGAGGGCGCGCAATTCGTGCATTTCCTGCTCGGGCCTGCGACAGTGGCGCTAGCGATTCCGTTGTACCGCCAATTCACTAAGTTGAAAAAATTGTGGCTGCCGGTGCTGGTAGCGTTGGTGTCGGGTGTGACCATCGGAGGTGTGAGCGCGGTCATGATCGCCAAGTGGCTGGGGGCGGACACACAGACGCTGCTGTCGCTTGCGCCCAAGTCTGTTACCGCTCCAGTGGCCATGGGAATCTCGGAACGCCTAGGCGGCTTGCCTTCTCTGACCGCCGTGCTGGTGGTGACGACGGGCATCCTCGGTGCAGTGCTGGGAACGCGCGTTTTCGATCTGTTACGGATTCGAGATGATAGTGTGAAAGGCATTGCGATGGGGGTAGCGGCTCATGGTATCGGCACGGCGCGGGCATTTCAGGTGAGTGCGGAAATGGGTGCATTCGCCGGACTCGCGATGGCGCTATCGGCGATTATGGCGTCGATTATTCTTCCATGGGTGCTAGGGTGGATGGGGTTGCTGACATAAAATGTTAGAGTAGTTGCGGCGCTTGGGTGCTTGGTTTTCTTGTGCACCGATTTTCGTACGGCTGCGCAAACGCGCGCAATTGTTGTTTTCACTAAAACGCTTGGCTATCTTAATCATGAGCAGATTCAGGAAAAGCTCAGCGGATAACGTAATAAAACCGCCCGCGACTACAGCTATTACACTTCGCGCAACGCGAGTCGGAGCTTGTCGACAACTTTTTTAACGCCGACAACAGAACGGGTTGTTTCCAGAATACGCCGGTGCTCGCTTTCGCTGCGCACCTTCCCGGATAAGCTCACCACGCCATTTTGGGTGTTGACTTTGATTCGGCTTGTATCGATGCCGCTTTCGAAAGTCAACGAACTGTACACCTTCATGGTGATCCAACTATCGGTCATCACGCGTTTGGTAGTGAGGAAGGACTGCCTGGCGTGCTCCCGAGCTTTGTCGGCTAGGGTTTCCGTGGGTTTTACTTCAAGCTCGGCCACCACCTCCCGGACACCCTGAGTATCACGCGCAATCCGGATCGCGAGATTGCGTCTGGCTTCCGAATCAACGGTCCCGGAGAGTGTAACGATACCGTCGCGCGTCGTTACATTGATTCGTAGCCCTTCAGTGGTGGCATTCCATAACAGACGCAACTTGACTTGCGCCGTCACATTCGCATCGTTGACATAATCGGCAAAATCACGCTCGTGTTTTGCATGGGGCACAAGCGTGTCGTCCAGTTGGAGCAGATTCATCACGTCGTTTACACCGCTGACACCTCGGGCAAGTTCCACGGCTAGGTCGCGATCGACGTTGGTCTCCACGGTGCCGCTCAGGGTGACGATACCCTGGTTTACTTCAACCTCGATAGCAAAGGGATTTAAGCGGGAGTTCAAGGTATACGTGGTAACGAGCTTCGACTTGATCCAGATGTCGGATAGCTCGTTCGCCTGTGCCGCTCGATCGCTGGCGAACTGGGGATTTTCGGTTCCGCCGAATGCAATGGCGGGGAGAATCATGAACAATATCAATATCAGTCGATACGCTTTCATCGTGTTAGGCCTTGTGCCGGAAGATGCGATGGTTCCTATCCCTAAGGTGGCTAGACTATTCTGGATATACGCACTCAAGTTATCTTGAGGCTAAGCGGAAAAGTGGGCGGCGGCGAATAGCCAAAGAAACAACAATCCTCTACGGCTGTGTTTAAAGAATCAACAGTTAGGTTGGCAATCGAGGGTGATTAATTACCTATTTTGCTTTAGTCTGTTTCTGGGCAGTATGGGTTCAATCTGCCGGCATACATACTACGCGATTTGGGTCATTTCCCAAGCGGTAACGTAGTGCGGCGAAAAACCGGGTCAGTCGCGGAACTGCTGCTTCGGTTCGGTTCACAGGGTATCCAGGCTACCGCAGCTAAGTCTCCGTGCCGTCCCCGTTGCTCGGCCCAGCAGCTAACTGCGCAGTCAAGAACCTGGTCGTGATACTTGTGGGTCAAGGCCGACCCCGGGCGAAATAGTTCGAATTGCTGTTTGCCGTCCGGGTTTCGCTCGGAGCCGATGGTATGGTCATGTCGCCGCCGCAGCCGGTTTCGTCAAACATCGCCGGTTCGTTTACAATTGATATTTCCTAGGCACCCGCGCCAAATCCTGGCATTCGTTGGGCCCGCTGGCAACGAGGTTCAGGGCTTCGCCGTCGGTTTTGCGCTTTGGGTACGTGGCTGACGTTGCGGCAGCAGCAGAAATTCATGTTTGGCTACAAAGAACAGATTGTGGCGGTTTGATGTCAATGCAGACGATAAAAGCGATCAACAGGGATGCGGAAGGAACGATGCGTTTAGTCTCCAGTGACGGCCATTTCTCCCTCCGGTTCCCCAACGGGCGCCGCAAGGCGGTGTCGCTGAGCTACGACGACGGCAGCGAACATGACCGGCGCCTCGTCGCCATGCTCAACGCGCATGGCCTGCGCGGGTCGTTCAATCTCAACGCTTCGACTTTGGGTCAGGAGTGTCGCGTAGGTCGTGACGAGGCGGCGCGGCTCTACGAAGGCCATGAAATTGCCGGCCACGGCCTGACCCACGCCGATCTGACCCAGCTTGGCGACGACGATGTTCGCCGCGAGCTTTGCGAGGACAAAACTGCCCTGGAGGCGTGGACCGGGCAAATGGTACGCGGATTCGCCTATCCCTTCGGCGCCTATGATCCACGCGTCGAGAGGCTGGTCGTTGAGGCCGGCTTCGTTTACGCACGCGGGATCCACAACACCGGCGACGCCGCGCTTCCCGAACCGGCCTTGACGCTGACGATGACTTGCCACCACTCTCAGGCCCTGGATCTGGCGCGGACGTTTCTGGACGACGACTCCGACGCCCCATGCTGGCTGCGCATCTGGGGTCATTCCTACGAATTCGATGGCTTCATGACCGCCGATCCAAGCAAGGACTGGCGTTACATGGAGGAGGTCTGCCGAACGGTCGGCGGCCGAGACGACGTCTGGCCGATGACGATGATCGATGCAGTCGACTACCTAGCCGCGGCGCGAACGCTGCGCGTCGATCCAATAACTGGTGTGTTGACTAATCCGTCCCCGTCGCCGGTCTGGATCGCTTTAAACGGCGAGGTTGTCGAGGTTTCGCGATGAAGTACGCCTATTGTCCGAAGTGTGGTGCAGAGTTTTCGCAAGAAGCGCAAGAACTGTTTGCAAAAGAACAAAAACAGATGGCGTGTGATGCCTGTCCGTTTGTGCTTTACAACAACCCCAAGCCGGCAATCGGCGTACTCATCAAGAATGATCAAGGTGAGATCATGCTCACGCAGCGCGGTGTTGCACCATCTAAGGGTGACTGGGATTTGCCGGGAGGCTTTATGGAATATGGAGAAGCCGTTGAGGAATCAGCATTGCGTGAGTTGCAGGAAGAATTAGGTATTCAACGGATTAACAATCCTCGCATTATAGGCTCATTTACCGTTTATTATGCCAATGAGGGTCGTGACGAGGAAACGATTCAAGTGCTCAGCCTTATTATTGAGGTTTGTATTGATGAGAATGAAATTACCGGTGCATCGGATGACATCCTCGCATATCAATTTTTTGCACCCGGCGCGCTTCCAGAAAATATCGCATTTGCCGAGCAAAAAAAATTCCTTATGGATTACGCACAGGGCTTGTGCAGGGAATAGCATTGCGATGTGCTCATTTCCCATTGATGTTCTTCAATGGCGCGTATGTTAAACGCCCTGACGGATCGTTCCAGTTCCACAGGGTGAACACATCGCCCTATGCCGGGATTCACTCGACTGGTCCATTCTATCGCACGGTGTGTGAGCGGTCTCCTTGAACGATTGTAACGTGAGACGCAGGGGAACCGTCTGACTACGCCCTGCCTAGAAAACGCCTCTTGCACCGGTTATGCAGACGAGATTCTGGCTTGTGTCACTTCTATTGTCTGACCATTTGCTCTAGCGATAACGAGGCTATATCGGATTTCCGGGGATAGGCGGTGGAGTGAACAGCGGCAGATGGATTAGGCTGCGTCGATCCGCTCTGGCTAGCCGAGTTAACTCCCAACCGATAGTGATTGGTCCGCACTCAATGGAAAGAGGCAGCATTATTTCGCGATATCCATTCTACGCTATCGTCACTGATTCCTATGGACGGACATTCGGCGTGTCTCGCTATGCCACGTGTGCTCAGGACAACGGAGTCCTCGGTTGCCGCGCTGCGAGTCGGTGCCCGGTAGCGCTCGTGCCCACTGCAGTGGCGGGAAGACGGGCATGAGACAGCGGTTCACCCGACGAGTCGAGCGTCGTCTAAGCGGTGGGCTGTCAGTCGAGTGTGAGGCGCAGCGATGAATCTGGCGTTACTCTGGCAGGCGGTTGTGACCCTCTCTAACACCGCTGTCACATTACTAGTGCTCACCGTTGCCGCGATCTGGATTTACCAAGCGGTCCGGGCCGTGTGGGGGTTGCACGCGCCGGCGGCATTGGTTGATAGGGAAGACGCTTTTTTTGGCGTGCTCATAGCGGCTCACAATAAAGCAGGCGCAATGGGGCCGTTCTTCGCATCGTTGCGGGCGCTAAACTACCCACGCGAACGGCTGTCCATCCTGTTCGTCGCCGATCATTGTACCGATGCCACGGCGGCGCAAATCCGTGCCGCTGGTTTCGAATGTATCGAACGGAACTCAGGCAAACGCGGCAAGACGCCGAGTTTGGCCGAGGGCATCATGAGATTGCGCGAGGAGCAGGGTGAGCAGTTGGACGCAGTAGCATTCTTCGATGCCGACAATCTCATCGATCCGGATTTTTTCCGTCAGGCCGCGGCGGGTTTGGCGGCCGGCCATGTAGCGTTGCAAGGCCATGTGAGTGTGCATAACTGGGATGTCTCGTGGTTCTCGCGGCTCAATCACCTGAATGCGGTGGTGGAAAACCGACTCGAGGAACTGGCCCGCAGCCAGCTCGGTTGGTCGTGCCATCTGCGTGGTTATGGCATGGTGATGAGTCGCGCCTTGCTGGAGCAACTGCCTTGGCAAGACGGTTCGCTGGTGGATGATCGGGAAATACTCGTTCACCTGGTGTGCCGTGGCCATCGCGTGCACTGGTTGCAACATGCGCGCGTGGTCCGTGTGCTGCCGGCCACAGCACGCGATGCAGCGGCCCAGCAGCGGCACTGGGCCGGCGGCCAGTCCTCCATCGTAGGCCACAGCGTGTATGCGCTGTGGCGGCATTGGCGTGCAAGCGGCCAGCCCGCTGCACTACACCTGATGATTGATTTCCTGCTGCCTTCGCACGCTGTACAATTGAGCCTGATGTTCCTCGCGATTCTATTGACGGCCGGTGTGCAGGGCGTGTTTCACTGGACGTTCTGGCTGGCTCTGGCTTTGCTTCCGGCCTACCTGGCCTATTTTTTTGTCGGCAACTGGCTTTCGTCCACACCCTCACGACCGCTGTGAGACGTGCTGTTTGCTCCTGCGGTTTTATCGTCAGGCGTACTTACATTTACATTACGAGTCTAAGCGGTGCCAAGAGACCGTACGGTGCGTGAGCCTCGAGGTATTTTTGTCGTTCTTGTTGGCGCGCGCGTTGCGGGTGCGTAACAACCCATCTCCTACGGCCTGCTGGCGGTGTCGAGTCAGCGAAGGGTACTGCTAACCCTCTTTTCCAGCGCACCTGGGTCTAGCCGATAGAAGCCAGAACGTCTGGGAAAAAATGGATTCCCGGCAGCGGTTAGTGCGCCGTAGCGGCAGCAGACGATAAAAATACTACCGTCAAATGCGGTTCCACCCCTTTAAAAATTCTTCCATGCCCCCACATTATCACTCGCCATCCGAGGGTGCTAACACTCGGTTCGGTATTTGAGGGCCCCCGTCGGTGACGGGATTTATTTCGTTTTTTATGAGGGATGTTGACCCAATGAACATTCGTCCTTTACATGATCGAGTCGTCATTAAACGCACAGAAGAAGATCGTACCTCGCCGGGTGGGATTGTGATTCCGGATTCGGCCGCCGAGAAGCCCATTCGAGGGGAAGTCATGGCGGTCGGCAACGGTAAAATCCTGGATGACGGTAACGTGCGTTCCTTGGATGTGAAAGTAGGCGACAACGTGCTCTTCGGGAAATACTCCGGAACCGAGGTTAAGGTTGACGGCGAAGAGCTGGTGGTGATGCGGGAAGACGACATCATGGCCGTGATCGAGCACTAAGCCGATTGCTCGATTTCTACGCTTGTGAGCCTTCTATGAGGAAGATCACTGTAAATCTAAATCGGTTTTGGAGATATCTAAAATGAGTGCGAAAGAAGTACGTTTCGGAGAACTTGCTCGCCACCGAATGGTGGACGGAGTAAACATTCTCGCCAATGCGGTTAAGGCGACGCTCGGTCCTAAGGGCCGCAACGTCGTTCTGGATAAAAGTTGGGGCGCGCCCACGGTAACCAAAGATGGCGTCTCCGTTGCCAAGGAGATCGAATTGAAGGATAAGTTCGAGAACATGGGCGCGCAGATGGTCAAGGAGGTTGCCTCAAAGACATCGGACGAGGCGGGTGATGGCACCACCACAGCTACGGTACTTGCCCAGTCCATATTGCGCGAGGGTCTGAAGTCGGTCGCCGCCGGTATCAATCCCATGGATTTAAAACGGGGCATCGATCAGGCGGTCAAGGCGGCGGTAGAGGCTTTAAAAAGCATTTCCGTACCGTGCACCGATGACAAATCCATCGCCCAGGTCGGTACGATATCCGCCAACGCCGATGAAGCCATTGGGCGGATCATCGCGGATGCGATGGCCAAAGTGGGCAAAGAAGGGGTGATCACGGTTGAGGATGGTTCGGGATTGCAAAACGAGCTGGAAGTAGTCGAAGGGATGCAGTTCGACCGCGGCTACCTCTCGCCTTATTTTGTCAACAAGCAAGACACGATGAGCGCAGAGCTGGAAGCTCCTTATATCCTGCTGCACGATAAGAAGATCTCCAACATCCGCGACATGCTGCCGTTGTTGGAGGGGGTGGCTAAATCCGGTAAGCCCCTGATGATCATTGCCGAAGATGTCGAAGGTGAGGCTCTGGCAACGCTCGTCGTCAACAATCTGCGCGGCATCGTCAAGGTAGCGGCGGCTAAGGCCCCCGGCTTTGGCGATCGGCGTAAAGCCATGCTCCAAGATATCGCGACGCTTACCGGTGGAACGGTCATCTCGGAGGAAGTCGGCTTGTCTCTGGAGAAAGCCAGCCTCGATGATCTAGGCCAGGCCAAGAAAGTGCAATTGACCAAGGACGAGACCACCATCATTGACGGTGCCGGGAGCAAGCGAGATATCGAGGCCCGGGTCAAGCAGATCCGGCAGCAGATCGAGGAGACCAGCTCGGACTATGACCGGGAGAAGCTCCAGGAGCGCGTAGCGAAACTCGCCGGTGGGGTCGCCGTGATCAAGGTTGGCGCCGCCACCGAAGTGGAGATGAAGGAGAAGAAAGCCCGGGTGGAAGACGCGTTGCACGCGACCAAAGCCGCCGTCGAGGAAGGCGTGGTACCGGGCGGCGGTGTTGCTTTGGTACGCACATTGGATAAGCTTAAAGAGTTGAAAGGCGCCAACCATGATCAGGATCTGGGTATTGCGATCGTGCGTCGCGCCATTGAAGAGCCACTTAGACAAATCGCAACCAATACCGGGACCGCCGAAGCTTCGGTGGTTCTGAACCGAGTCAAGGATGAGAAAGGCAACTTCGGTTGGAACGCCCAAACGGAAGAGTACGGCGACATGATTGAGATGGGTATCCTCGATCCCACCAAGGTTGTGCGCGTCGCGATCCAAAATGCCGCCTCGATTGCGGGATTAATGATCACTACCGAGGCTATGGTGGCGGATCTGCCTAAAGAGGAGAAAGCGCCCGCCGCTCCGGGTGCCGGCATGGAGGATATGGATTACTGAGGGTAGCATCGGCCCGATCCCCAATGAGCCCCGCTTAGGCGGGGCTTTTTTTTGATTTTTTTCCGGCGAATGGTGCGGAGTTTCGAAGCGTTCGCAGCAAACTACCTGAGCATGAGGCGCCGCTATGATGTATCCTGATTAAACCTGCAACTGGAAGAAAATCTCTTCCACTGAAGCTTGAAGACTAACCCATGAACCAAGATCAGATTGCACACTATAGTCGGCAGATTCGTTTGCCGCAAATCGGCGAAGCCGGACAGGAGCGACTGCTGAACTCGCGGGCGCTGATTATCGGCATGGGGGGCTTGGGTTCACCCACCGCGATGTACCTGGCCGCGGCCGGTGTGGGCCACTTAGTATTTAGCGATTTCGATCGGGTTGACGCGTCCAATCTGCAGCGCCAGATCGTCCATCGAACAGCGGATATCGGCGAGGCCAAGGCGCTGTCGGCAAGCAGGACCTTGCGTGCGCTCAACCCGGAAATCCAACTGACACCCATTGATTGGGAATTCGATGAAAATGAGCTGACGGAACAAGTTCGTCTCGCCGATGTGGTGGTTGATTGCAGCGATAATTTCCCAACCCGTTTTGCGGTGAATCAGGCCAGTGTCGTGGCTCGTACCCCCCTTGTTTCGGGTGCGGCGATACGTTTGGAAGGCCAAGTGACGACCTTTTTGCCCGACCGACCCGACAGCCCGTGCTATCGATGTCTGTATCAAGAGGAAGGCGCGGACTACGAGACTTGTGCCCTAGAAGGTATATTGGCGCCCGTCGTGGGCGTGATCGGCAGTCTTCAGGCGGTGGAGGCGATCAAGGTGTTGTTGGGCTTGGGGGAGACCTTGTGTGGCCGGTTGATGCTCCTGGACAGCAGGTCGATGGTCTTCCACACCGTAAAACTGCCGAAGGATCCGCACTGCCCGGTGTGCTCCACGCCAGCCTAAGGTTTCCAGGTAATGCTCAGCGGCTTTTGAGCCAGTTAACGAACCCGAGCATGTTGCTCCATTTCAGTGTACGTCTTATGACGTGTGCAAGCGGCGACCACTATGGTGGAATCCTATTCGCCCCATCCACCGAAATTTCGTCAACGAATAACGTATCGGGTCCAAGCCAAGCACTCTCCCGGAGAAGTGAGCCGGGCGTTTAGAGTATTCGGCGTAGAAGATCCGTAATGGGGTCAAACAGGCTGATCTTAACTGGGGAGAGGCACGTTCAGCTAGCTTAACCAGACTGACCTGCTTTTCTGCTACGTGCTAAAACGAAAAACCTGCTTGTTCTCAAATTAATTGTTCTTAAATTGTAAGTGTGATACTTAATGGCGCCATGGGTCGAGTCTTAGCTTTACATCTAATTAAAAATGAAAAATGGGATGCCTCATTATGCATAACACGATAAATTCCGTATCGAATACCATCGGACGACTCTTTTGGATAGTGTGTTTTTGCGCGCTACCTTATTTGTCACATGCCGCGGCATGGCAATTAAAACCCGAGATCGCTTTAGAAGGAAGCTACCAAGATAATGCCAGGCTTAAGGTAGATAAGGCGGACCAAGATGAAATTTATTCAGCGTCACTTCAACCTACTTTAACACTTGGCCGATACACTGACCTCACCACATTAGATGGCTTTATAGGTTTGGATTTCATCAAGGATTGGGGCGATACCGGAAGACTTTCTGATAGCGTCCCTCGGAGAATTTTATCGGGGTTCTCCTTAACGCGGAAGGGAGAACTCAGTCGCCTCAATCTTAGAGGCCGGTATTTTAAGGATTCCATCTTCAGGGCCGCCAATACCACCGCCAATACCACTGAGGAAGACGACCCTGAACAACCTCCCACTCCTGGCACTGTTGATGAAGGTTTTGGCGATGAAGATGTCAAAAGACAACGAATTGACATTAGACCTTCCTTTGCATATGACATCACAGAACGTTTGCAGGTAGTGCTCGGGTATCAGTTTCTACGAACGATTTATGATAACCCTAGTTCCTTAGTTGAAACTCGCAGGTTGGCCGATTTTGATAGACACTCTGTCAATGGGCGGGTATCCGTACCCATCACCGAGAAAAATAAACTTGTCTCGATTTTGTCAGCATCGCGATTTGATTCAGAGAAGCGATTTGAGGGGGATCGGGAGCGAACCACAGACAATTACGAATTGCAAGCAGGGCTTCAGCACAATTTTGATGAAACGACGAGTTTCACGCTGACCCTCGGAGGCCGATACACCGTATTCGACGTAACCCAGCCTCGGGCAGACAACGTGAATAGTGAGAAAAGCAATACTGGGTTTGTTTCGCGGTTGAATGCGATTAAGAAAACCGGATTGACGACATTTAATGCAAATTTAGCGCGTAAACTATCTCCAAGCGGAGTTGGGGACGAAGTGGAGTCGTATGAACTAAATTTTAACATTGCGCGTAAATTGACTGAATTTACCTCCGTTTCCTTCTTTGCAGAATTTATTGATTCAGAAAAATTATTGAATGATAGCCAAGAAAATGTGAGTAACCGCCGTTCGTTTAGGGTGGAACCTTCCCTACGCTGGACGCTAACAGAATCCTGGTCTCTGGCTGCAACGTATCGTTACGAAAGGCAAAAAGATTTTGGAGATGTCAATTCGCCTGAGTCCCCGGATACGGCTAATGGTAATTCAGCCTTTCTGACTTTATTGTATCAACCAATCTCTGAACTGGGCAAATAGCACGTGGAGGGGACGGATAGATTGATAACAACCGATTGAAGTGAGTGGTTAGCCGCTTGTATCGCACGGATAAAAATCTGCGGTCTTTTTTCTGCTTTCAATAGAGCAAATAGGGGGCGATTTCTTCCCGCCAGGCGTATTCATCCGAGCTCAGTCGAACGTCGAGATCCTCAACACCCGCATCGAGATCGTCTATCCAGTCACGCAACGCCGGTCCGCCGTTTATCGAATCGATGGGCAAACGCCCATCGACGTACTCGTAGGCAAAATCCCGCCAGATGGGGTAGTCCGGATCAATCTTGCGCAGTGCTTTTAGAAACAGGGCTACGAGCCTGAACGGCTTGAAGCTCTCATGATCGTAGCTGGGATGGTCGGTATGAATTTGGAACCCCTTGCAAAGCCGGCCCGCATGTTTATGAAATGTCGGCTCGAAATAACAGGGGCGTAGCTTACAGCCCCGCAGCCAGGTGGGAGCCATCGCTTCCATCCGCTTGAGAATAGTCTCGATTTCGATATCCGGCGCGCCTAGAATTTCCAGGGGACGAGTTGTACCTCGGCCTTCGGAAAGCTGCGTGCCTTCCAGTAGCACTGTTCCGGCATAGGATCGAGCCGCGTTGAGGCTGGCCATATTCGGACTGGGATTAACCCAGGATAGCTCGGTCAATGGCCACCCAAAGCCGGGGGAGGCGGCTGGATCATAGCCCTCCATGGCCACGATTTTAAGATCCATCCCTAATTTTCGCCGATCGGTATACCACTTCGCGGCTTCACCCAATGTCAGGCCGTGACGCATGGGTAGCCTCGCGCCGCCTACAAAGCTTTCAAAGCCCGGTTGTAGGGTTAGACCTTCCACGGGTCGGCCCGCCGGGTTAGGCCGATCGAGCACCCAGAGCGCTTTGCCACTCTCGGCGCAGGCATCGAGCAAATAAAACAAGGTCGTTAAAAACGTATAAATACGGCAGCCCACATCTTGTACATCGAAGAGCAATAGATCGAAGTGCGCGAGCATTGCGGGGGTGGGGCGGCGCACCTTGCCATATAAGCTGAAAACAGGAATTTGAAGTTTCGCGTCGAAAGCGTCGTCCGTTTCGATCATGTTGTCCTGCTTGTCACCACGAAAGCCATGTTGCGGTCCGAAGGCGGCGCTCAGTTTCAATCCTGAGGCCACCAGCGCATCGACACTATGGACGAAATCGTGGGTCATCGAAGCGGGATGCGCGAGGATTGCGAGCCGGTAGCCGCGCAGCAATGATTTCAGTTTAGCGTCATTTAGCAAGTGATCGATGCCCAATATCATAAACGATCGTCCCCGCAGTTCGGTGTGATTGCCCGCTATGGGCTGCGATTTTCCATGGCCCCCCGTTTTATTGCAAGTGGGGCGTTTTGTCCCCGATTGATGCGGTTCGCAGGCTCGGCGGCATCCTACGGGCTGGTTCTATGCTAGCCCTTAGGCGCGATCATTTCGAATAATAGTAAAGGATGAAAATATTAATGAGGAACAGAGTGAGCGATATCCCTTTCCAGAATGCCACCGGGTTACGCTCTAACAGGGGGCCGGGCCGAGAGTTCATTAGCTCCGGATTAGGATGGGACAAATCATGGATGAACTCAGATAGGTGTGCATAACGGCGCTCTGGGTGTGGATGCACCGCTTTTTTTAATACAGCATCCAGCCAGGCGGGTACGGTGGGATTAGCGTTCCAGGCGGATTGGTATTCCAAATGGCGTACTGCCCGTTTTGAGTTGACAGTACCGTAAGGCAGTTTACCGGTCAGCATTACGTAGGTGATGACACCCAGCGAAAAAATATCGGATCGATTGGAGTCGGGTTGATCTCGGAAATATTCCGTAGCTGCGTAATCGAGCGTTCCGACAAGGTGATGAGTTTTCAAGGGCCTAGCAATCTCCTCGAGTCCGGCGATTTTAGTGGAGCCGAAATCGATGATCTTAACCGTTCCCTCGCTATCGATCATGATATTCTCGGGTTTAAGATCTCGATGGATCATCTCCCTGCGATGAAACGCCTGCAAGCCGGCTGCGATCTGTTTGACGATGAGTCTGACTTCGCTAAGTGTGGGGTTCGGGTGATCGTTCATCCATTGGCGCAGTGTTTGTCCTTCGATATATTCGGCCGCATAGTATAAGAACCGCCGGGGGCGGGTCGGTGGAAAGACTCTCATCACATGAGGATTGCTGAGGCGTTTCCCTATCCACTCTTCATGCACGAACAGATCGATGTAAGTGGGGTCGTCTTCGTAGTTTACCGAGGGCGTCTTGAGCGCCACGCGTTGGTTTGTTTCTGTGTCTTGGGCTAGGTAAACCTGTATGTGCGGGGTCGCGTGCAATTCGCGCACGATCCGATAACCGTCTAAGATCATGCCGGGTGACAGTTCGGGGGGGAAGGGCAGCGCAGTGAGTTTATTGTAATATTCGAATTCCGTCTCTTTAGGTATCTCGTCGATACGCAGGATTTGGCAGGTCAGATTGTCATCACTGCCCTCATTAAAGGCGTTCTCAACGATGATCTGCGCGGTGCGATCCAATGGTTGGCATTCATCCGTGAATAAGCTGTTGACTAATAAACCCTGGAGTGCCTCATTACTGAGAAAATCATGGACGCCATCGGTTGCAAAGATAAAGAAATCACCCTTCTCTATGGGTAGCGCTCGGTAGTCGATATCAACATAGAGATCGATACCCAAGGCCCGGCTCAAGTATTCACGCCGCTTCGAGAAATTGACTCGATGGTCCTGAGTCAGGCATTCGAGACTGTAATCGCGTAGGCGATAGATCCGGCTATCCCCAATGTGAAATAAGTGAGCGGTGGTGGATTTTATCACCAGAGTACTGAACGTAGTAACCAAGCCTCTGGAAGACGCATATTCCCGCTGAGCTAATCCGTATAACCATCGGTTCAGCGCCGAGAGTACCTTTTCGGCCGAGGTTTTTACCGTCCAGGATTCCGGTGTGCTGAAGTAATCGTGAAGAAAACCCTTCACACTGAGTTCACTGGCAACGTCACCGGCATCGCTACCGCTCATGCCATCGGCGATCACGGCGGCAATTCCCTTGGTTGACAACAACACATCATCGGGGATCGTTACGCCGTAAAAATCTTCGTTGGATTCCTTTCTGCCCGTTTGGGAACACTGTCCGATTTCAACCTGGAGTCGATCGGCCATTATCTTTAATTTGAGCTTCGAGCTGGGTGAAAAGTGGATCGTGTGGTGAACAGTCCCTTATGGAAAGCAATCTTTAGACCGCTTAATTTAAATTTTAGATTGGCGCAGGCCAAGGGAAGTCGTAAAAACTAGCACTAGGTTCGGCCGGAACGCAGCGGTAAATGGTCTGTTACGCAAGGGTGGAAAACCGATTTGGAGGATCCAGGAGAGGTCCACTGGAACGCTCCCGGATCCACGTTAGCTATGCCGCCAATCCCTCTGGCGGGGCTGCCTTACTTTCTTTGTAGTGAGCAATCCAATGCACAATATAGCCTTGGCTAGGTTACATCGATAAGCTGAACGGTGCCATCTGGCAACACTTCTGCCATCTGTCCTTCGGGTTCGTCTAGGAAAAACACAACGGCTAGGAGCGCCACCAAGGCGGCGGCGGCAATGGTGAGGAAGAAAATCTGTGGGGACACGAAGGAAAGCACAGTGAGAAAGCTGACTGCGCCCACGTTGCCGTAAGCACCCGCCATTCCGGCCACCTGGCCGGTCAATCGACGTTTCACCAGAGGCACCATGGCAAACACGGCGCCTTCTCCAGACTGCACGAAAAAGGAACAGCCCATGGTCACAACGACGGCTAACATCACGGGCCAGTCCGAGTGAATCTGGCCCATGAGAAAATAACCGGTGGCCAGTCCAATGAGTAAGATCGTCAGTGCCCGTTTGCGACCAAATTTGTCGCTGATCAATCCACCGCCAGGACGTGCGACCAGATTCATGAATGCGTAACCGGAAGCCAAAAAGCCCGCTTCAACCAACGATAATCCGAATGTATCCTTGAAGAACAGCGGCAGCATGGAGACCACCGCCAACTCCGATCCAAAGGTTACCAGATAGGCGAGATCCAATACCGCAACCTGCTTGAATTTATATCGATCGATTTCAGGAACAGGTTCGGTGAATACGTGTTTGTTAACCTGATAGATTCGGATGGACTGAAATATATAGGTACTAATCAAAATCGCATAGATAATATTAGTGACGTTGGTACTGAGCATCTTGAGATTGGCGGGGCCAAGCTTCCACGTCAACACGGCCAATGCCGCATACAATGGGATATTCATGATCAGATAAAGAAAGAAATCACCCGGGCTGCTGACCTCCATGGCACCGTTTTTCTTTGGCTTGAAATATGTCGACCCTTTAGGCGTATCGGAAACCGTAAAGAAATAGATTATAGAATAGATCAACGCCAATACCCCCGTCACACCGAGGGTGTAGCGCCAACCGTCTTCACCGCCGAAGTATAGGGCGATACTGGGTAGCGTCAGTGCGGCGGCTGCTGAACCGAAGTTACCCCAGCCTCCATAGATCCCCTCGGCCAGACCGACCTGTTTCGCGGGAAACCATTCACTGATCATGCGAATGCCGATCACAAATCCCGCGCCGACAAAACCAAGCAAAAAGCGCATCAATGCAAGCTGCTCATAGTTGTCGGCGACAGCGAAGCCAAAACACAGGAAACTGGAGATGAACAGCAATAACGAGTACATCCGGCGAGGTCCGAAGGCATCCACCAGCATTCCGATCACAATACGCGCCGGGATAGTCAGCGCGACGTTGAGGATCAGCAGGGTCTTGACCTGTTGGTCGCTAAGCTGCAGCGCGTCACGCATCGCGGCCATTAGGGGGGCATGATTAAACCAGACATAGAAACTTAAGAAAAAGGCGAACCAGGTTAGATGCAGAATTCGAATGTTGTCCTTGAAGGAGAACAAGTTGATCTTTGGGACCGACATGGTGGTAAACCTCGCAGTATAATTATAGGCAGTCGTAAGTTAAGCACGCTCTATACCAACTAATATCTTATTGAAAATAAGGAAATATTATCGTCACTGGTGTTGCGTGGCAGCATGAATGGCACTTCGGTGGAGCGTATATCCACCGCAGAGCACTCTATTTGCTCTAGAGCTTCTAACTTCAGATATTGAGGCCGAGCGTGGGCTCAGCGGGTTTGGAATGGGCGAGGCATCGTTAATCGTTCCGTGCGTTTTAGGGATAGCAGGAAGATCAAGATTGGTGTTTTCTGCGTAGCGCCGGGTATCTCCCCCCGTATAGGTTCAAATCATCCTGCGCAAAGTGGCGTCACGGTCAATGAAGTGATGTTTCAGTGCCGCAAGGCCATGGCCGCAGGCTAGAACACCGGTGGTGTACGCCGCGTAGGCGTGTATTTTGATGAGCAAATCACGTATGGATTCGCTTGCGACATAGCTTGCAGGAATGTCGATCCATCCGAAGAGCGAGACGGAGGCTCCTTCCGAGGTGGAGATCAGATAGCCGCTCAAGGGAATTGCGATCATCATGAAATAGAGTAAGCGGTGAACGATAGGAGCCGCGATGCGTTCCCAGCGCCTCAGCGTCGGCACTTCCGTTGGAGGGCTCGAGTAAAGATTCCAGAAGAGGGTGCTCAGGGCTAAGGCCAGCACCACCAGGCCGAAGGACTTGTGGGTGCCGAGCGCCATGTTATACCAGGGGTCATAGTAGCTGAGATCCACCATGTACCAACCCAGCCAGATGAGCCCCGGGATCAGCAGTGCGACCCACCAGTGCAGCACCTTGGACATCGCACCATATTGATGCGAGGTGTTGCCTAAGCTCATGAAAGGTTAAGTAGACTTAGGGATGGGGTTTATCTCCGACCTACTGACGTATTCCTTCTATGCCGAGTTCCAGCTCCATTGTGGTCGCTGCCGGGCCCAGATCATAGTTGATGCCAAAATCCTTCAGCGTTAGCCTCGTGGCGCCAGTGAATCCGGCCCGGTATCCTCCCCAGGGGTCAGGACCTTCCCCTACCTTTTTTACCGGGATGTCGATCAATTTACTGATCCCGTGCAGTGTGAGTTTGCCCCGAAGCACGCCTTGTTGGTCATCACCGGTATATTGGGTGCTTTTGAACGTGGCGGTGGGGTATTTCTCCACATCCAGGAAACGCTCGTCGCGCAGATGCTTGTCGCGCTCGGCATGATTGGTATCCACGCTGGTGGTATCGATTTGAACCGAAATGCGGTTGTCTTGGGGGGCCTTGGGGTCGTGACCGAATGTTCCAGAGATTTTATCGAAGCGGCCGTATAACCAACTATAACCGAGATGCTTGATGCGGAACTGGATGAAGGAGTGTTCGGGATCGATCTTGTACTCGGCGGCGTGGAGGCTGGATGCGCCGAGCAAGCTGAAGATCAACATCACTATGGCGGCACCGGTCATCGTCGTTCTCTGGATCATCTATTGACTCCTAGCTTTTTCATTAAAGATTAATTCGTTGAGTATACGGGCGTTCTCAGCTTTAGCGGCCGTTTCTAGTGGTGGAACACCCATCAATCAACTCTGTCACTGAATTTGTCCAGCAGAATCTTAACATGAAGCTTGTTGTGCAGAAAAACATCGATTATGGCGTGATCAGTAACGAGACCGACGTGTACCTGCAAATCACTCCGTCGTTGTGCTCGAAAAACCACGGTATTGCGTTGCCGGGTCTTAGCCTGTAGATACAGTGGTTGTTTGTTTCCCCTGAATGTCGTTAAAAATCGCAGTCCTAAGCCTTTGTCTTGTTTAAAAAACCGCCAGTAATGGAGTGCCGCCCCAGGATTGGCTAAACCCTTTGCACCGTCATCGCCGATCGGCGCAAACGTTATATCGTAAGGCAAGGGTCCGACGGGTGTGAGTACGGCCTTGCCTCGCCAAGCACCTAGGATGTTTGTCAGAAAAGCTTGGATATCCTCGGCGCTTAAAGCTTGTTCCAGGGTGGATTCGGTGGCTGTTACCGGAGTCAGCCAGACAAGCGTTAATAAAAGCAGGTATCTCTTGGGTTGCTTCATAACCCATCCCTGTAGTGTCGGCTTGGCCTGGCATGACGGATGTTCTTCGAAAGATACAAAATAAAACAGCGGGCACATTTCTAAACGACAATGAGGTGCTACGCATCAGCCGTATCCAGGACGCTTTTTTGTCTATCTATAGCCGCGCGCCCGTTTACTTCAGGTGGAACCTGGGAATCCGGATCTTCGAAGAGCAGATCGACATCGACTTCTTCACCACTGGCACCGAAGGTATCCCAGGGACCGCTGGCTACGAGTACCCCCAACGTTTGGCCATCCAATTGATTTAGATGATCTCTAAGCATCGCGTCGCTGGGCAATCCGCTGATTCGCTGTTTCAATCGGTTCTTGATTCGACTCAACCGCGACATGAGTTCATGGATGTCCGCGTCCTTATCAAGCGTTCCGTTTTCGGCTTCAAGGATTCCATGCATTATCTTGTGCTTAATGGCATGGCGGTTACCGTCCGCGTCCGTTGTAACCATAGACCGCCACGCGCGACTTTTGTGCCGATATTGAAGCATAGCCATCAACCCCTCATGTCGCAGGAAGTCGGCTTCGCGAAACGCTTTGCCTTGCCATTTGTTTTTGAGGCAACGGGCGAGGGAAACAACCGAAGCAATCCCGCCGTTCAGTCCACGACCCGACCAGAAATGCACGGCATTGGCCGCATCCCCGAGCAGACATCCGAATGTGCCCGGTGTGCTTTGGGTGGGTGGGAATAACTCAGCGGTGAACCGTGGCCTCTGGACCAATTCAAGCCGAAATACCGTGACCGCACTGAGATTCTCTTCCTTGATTTCATAGAGTTTCAACCCTTCCAGTATTCGCCTCCAGAGTGCGGAGCCTTTGAGGATCGCCGGCAGAAATAGGGTATTGTGCGTAGCACAGCCGAATTCCCCCGGCTTGTCCGTGCGCTCCATGAGACAGGGTTGGGATTGTATGCAGTCTTTGAATTCCTTGTTATTGAGATCAATTCCGACGACCTCTTGAATCTCTTCATCGGTCAAACGCATATTGAGAAAACCATCGCCGTTAATTGAATTGAGGAGAAAGCGATTCTGTGCCACATTCAGCAGCACGGCCATTGCATTCGGAAGCTCGGATTTTACCCGCAGACCGAGTACAACATCTTGTAAATGGTCCCCGGCTACGGAATACATTGCGCTGTCCGCATGACCGAACTGAGCGATGAAGGCTTCCCGGGTTCGGGATCGGCTCCCTTCGCAGACGGCAAGGATATGTTGCTCTTCAAGCTTGTATCGTCGATCTTTAGCGTCAAAGCGAGTTGGGATTAGCTGAATCCTGTCTGGTTTCTCGTTTGCCAAGGCCAATAGCTGATCTTCGAGATGCGCGATCCGAATGTTGCGCGGACCACAAGCTTGAATAGAATCGGAACCCTTGGGCCACATCTCCGAGTATTCGCCTGCGCGGAATACCCGGTTTTGCACTTCTTCGGGGAACTTTAGATATTGGCGGCTGTGGATTGTGACGACTTGTTGCCGACGGGCATTACGCTCGGTTTCACTTCTCCAAACGATCCTGGGACCCGCTTGTGTCCACCGGCCATCGTACACGCGGAGGGCTACTTGGTCACCCAGCAGACTTTCGAGTAGTAAAGCGAAGCTGAGGCCAACAGGACCTCCGCCCGTCACCGTTACTTTTAACGCATTCGGATTGCTTGTGCTCGTATGGTTGGCGATGTAGCTTGCGAAATTTTCCAAAACGGTCGCTTCATCGCCAGATGAATCGGTGGCGGGAGAATCGATATCGATTAAGAATTCAAAATCATAGGGGCCGATTTGAAATTTGGTGTTGTTCTGCAGTGTTAATTGATTGTCTATACGCTGACCATCGACCAAGACGCCATTGGTGCTGGTATCAAACAAAATAGGCCTTCCCATCATGAAACTCCAAATAACAATGCTGCCGTGAGATCTGTTTTCCATCGAGCCGATGGGTGTTGTCCTCGCTTCGACCAAATGTGACGCGTTGTTGGGCTTCATAGTGGTACTCCTGGTCATCGTCAATGCACTTTATAGTAAATGACACAGGTTTCATTGTGTATTCTCCTCCAAAATTTCTCGGTTACCCGCTCCTCGTAGTGAGAGTACGCGGCCGGCATTTCTAAGCGGAACAACTCAAACCCCTTGTGGATGCCTTACAAGTGACAGACCCCGTTCCCGGAATAAGTCTGATAGTGTGTGATTACTCCGCTTTGTCGATGATAAACGACGGTACTGTTTGCCGATTTTCTTGTAGCATTTTTTCGCGGCTGTGCATCCATTCGGTAATTTTATCCACCTTTGGGTTATCCCGTTCAATCCAAGTCGCGCACCATTTGTATTCTTGAATCAAATGGGCGTTCGCGACACGATCCAGCTTTCTATGAGGATCGTCCCAACGGGGACCACCCAGATAGATAGCAGCATACATCAGTTTGGCTCGCACGGGGTCGGTACCATTTTTAAGCGCCGCCTCGTAGAACATCCGATGGACTTTTTCCCAAGTTTCTGATTTGTAGTTGAGATGGCCCTGATTGACTCGAGCACAGTAGGCATCATGAATGATGGCCGCTTCGACATAGTCCTTTTCGAAGCGATCGCCTATGATCGGGGTGAATATTGCCGGGATCGAGGCGCCGTCGGTTACGGTGCCCACCGGTGCCATCCAGGTTTTCCCGGAAATATCAACATAACTGAAGGCTTTAGTGGTCTTCCACAATTGCTCATCTATAGGTTGTAATTTAGGTGGTGACGTTCTGAATAGGCTATCGGTGATAATTGCGCATTCCTCGCCCTCACAGGCCTGTTTTTCCGGCAATGCTTGGCAACCCATTAATAACAACAGGCTGACTCCAAACCCAATGAGTAATCGAAAGGGTTCGCCATAGGTTTTGTTACACATTTTTTTATATTCCCCCATTGATCAAATGCTTTGGTTCTCTTGAAATTGCCTAACCGCCTCAATTTCCATGGCCTCACTGCACAAATTATTGTGGTGCGCCGTTCGGGTTGGGTTTACGCCAGAACCGCTCGGAAATCATCCTAAGTCGGTTAGCAACCTCTCCCAGGTTTTTAGCTACGCGGGTGCAACCTATCCTCCGCAAGATTGCCACAATCCGTCAGGAGCCCGGGCAACTGTTGGGAGGAGAGCATCCGCGCTAGTTACTAGCGGGACGCCGCGCCGAAATATCACGGCTGTTCCCCCGATCTTGAAAAAGATAGTCCAACCCCCATTTTTCCAGGTGAATGGTTTTCACGGCATGTGCCTACTTGGCCTGTTATGACAGACGTATTTCACGATACGTCGGAATACCTTCCTGTGGTGCCCTTGACGCTTACGCGTTGTGCAGGAACCCGATTACATAGCACATACCGCGCATTCTGGCCATAACTCGGTGGTTACTTCAGCCCAGGCAAGGAGGAGGTCGTGAAATGTTCGCTAATATAGGCAATTTTGCAGGCAGTTCGTTCGATGGGTTCAGGTGCTTGATGCGAGAGATGATCGGTAGGCGGTAAACTCAATGAGCGAGATAAAATTTCGTTTCTCGGGGAACCAAAGACGTTGAGGCGATCAAACAACAAGAAGGTGCCATTCTCCCGACGGTGGACATCTTTGATTTGATGAGGCTACGGGAATCACCGTATGGGCAGAGATAGAATTACCGAAATTGGGAGTGCCTCGATAGCAGAGCTTTACACTGTAGCTGCCTCGAATGAGGGCCAAAGAAATCCATCAATCCATAATCTATAATCTATAGAGCATGTCTTAGGAGACGGTAAATGTTTAGATCTCGAACTGTTTTTTTGCTGATGCTGATCGTATTCACTGTCGTGCCCTTACACGCAGTCAGTGCGCGTGATGGCGGCATCGAGAACTTGCGTCAGACGGGCAAGGCATTTGCCGCCGTTGCCCGCGAGGTATCACCTTCAGTGGTTTTTGTTCAAGTTGAAAACTCTAACGAGAGCGCTGCCCCCACCCGATATCATTCGCCTTTCGGCGAGGAGTGGCCCTTTGGCGATGATCTGTTCAAGCGATTCTTCGGCGACCAGCTTCCTAATGCACCTCGGCGTGGGGCACCCCAAGAGCGGCACCGTACGATCAGTCAAGGCTCGGGTTTTGTATTTTCATCAAAAAAGAGTTTGTTGTCTGGCAAAACTTATATTCTCACCAACAATCATGTGGTAGCCGGTGCAGAAAAGATCCGAGTCAAGTTTCAGGATGGCCGTGAGTTCGACGCTAAAGTCAAGGGTACGGATCCCAAATCCGATGTAGCCGTGATCGAGATTGATGCGAACGGTTTGCCGGCATTGTCCTTCGGTGATTCTACCAAACTCGACGTCGGTGAATGGGTGGTGGCTATGGGCAATCCCTTCGGATTAAGCCAAACCCTAACGGTGGGTGTGGTCAGTGCAAAAGGCCGCACCAGTTTGGGAATCAGCGACTACGAGGACTTTATTCAGACGGATGCCGCCATTAATCCGGGTAACTCAGGCGGTCCCCTGGTGAATCTGGATGGCGAAGTCGTGGGCATGAACACGGCGATCTTCAGCCGTAGCGGAGGTTATATGGGCGTGGGATTCGCCATTCCCAGCAATCTGGCCAAGGGCATTGCCGACCAGCTGATCAGTTCCGGTGAGGTAACCCGCGGTTATCTGGGTATCGTGATCCAGCAACTGACTCCGGATTTGGCGAAATCCTTTGACCTGGAACAGACCCAGGGCATCTTGGTTGCCCAAGTATCGGAGGACTCGCCGGCGTCAAAAGCGGGAATCAAACAAGGTGACGTCATCGCTGCCTATCAAGCTAAACCGGTTACCGATGTTGGCGATTTTCGCAATCGCGTATCACTCACCGCACCGGGCAGCCGCGAGCAGCTCACGGTTCTCCGCAATGGCAAACGTCAGGAGCTTAACGTAACCATCGGTAAGCTCAGTGAAGAACATTTGGCTGCCCAGGGGACAACCGAGAGCACGGAGGAACTGGGATTGGCGGTACAGACGCTGACGCCTGAACTGGCCGAACAGTTCGATGCAACACCCGGTGAAGGCGTGGTGGTCACGCAAGTCGAGTCGGGCTCGATCGCTGCCATGGCGGGCATCAAGCCCGGAGCCGTGATTGTACAAGTGAACCGAAAGCCCGTGAACAGTGCTGCGGAGTTCAATCGCGCCGTTAAAAACAGCAGCGCCAGCAAGCATGTGCTGTTGCTTGTCCGCGCGGACGGCATGCAGCATTATGTGGTGCTGAACTGGTGACGGCGCAGACTCGTACGTTCTGGCGGGTTTCCCAGTGATATTTAGCTGAAACGTAGACGGAATCCGGCATGGAATTCAGAGACTATTACCAGATTATGGGGGTGAAGCGTGATGCGACGCAGGACGAGATTAAACGCGCCTATCGTAAGCTCGCGCGTAAGTATCACCCGGATGTGAGCCAGGAAGCGGACGCCGAATCTCATTTTAAGGAGGTCGGCGAAGCCTACGAGGTGCTCAAGGATCCGGAGAAACGCGCGGCCTACGATCAGCTCGGCGCCAACTGGAAGGCGGGGCAGGAATTCCGGCCGCCACCGGAGTGGAATCAGGGATTCGAGTTTCACGGTGGTGGCTTCACTGGCGCGGACGCGTCGCAATTCAGCGACTTTTTCGAGTCGTTGTTTGGACGGGGCTTCGCGCGGGGTGGTCGCGCGAAGCCGGAATTCCACGCCCACGGTGAGGATGCCTTCGCTAAGGTACTCATCGATCTCGATGACGCCTATCATGGAGCGAGCCGGATTCTGACATTGAAAACAACCGAGATGGGGGCGGACGGCCGTCCCCGGGTGAAAGAACGCAGCTTGCACGTACGTATTCCGCAAGGTGTACATCCGGGTCAGCACATTCGTTTAGCCGGTCAAGGTGATCCGGGTATCGGCCAAGGTAAACCGGGTGATTTGTACTTGGAGATCGAGTTTCGGCCCCACCCGCTTTATCGCGCCGAGGGCAAAGACGTGTTCGTGGAATTGCCGGTCACTCCTTGGGAAGCCGCGTTGGGTGCTACCGTAAAAGCTCCGACACCACAGGGCATGGTGGATCTAAAGGTGCCGTCTGGATCGGCTACCGGTCGCAAATTGCGGTTAAAGGGGCGGGGTATTCCAGGCGATCCCGCGGGTGATCTGTATGTGGTGCTCAAACTCGTGTTGCCGCCGGCAGACAGCGAGGCGGCGAGACAGGCTTATCAAGAGCTGGAACGGACTCTAAAATTCAATCCGCGCGAGCACCTGGGAGTGTGATTGATGATGAAAGACGAATTGCTTCCCCTGTTGGTGGGCGATGTACTCGAAGAGAATGTGGAGCTGAGCTTGGCCGATCTGTGCCGGTCCTGCCGTCTGCCCGCAGACGAGGTAGTCGAACTGGTGGCGGAGGGCATTATCGAGCCGCTTGGCCGCGATGCCATCCATTGGCGCTTCCAGGGGACAAGCGTGCGCCGGGTCCGTTGCGCCGTGAAGCTTCGGCAGGACCTGGGCGTCAACTGGGCGGGCGCGGCTTTAGCCCTGGAATTGCTTGACGAATTGCGTAGACTCCGCGCTCGGTTACGCCGGTTAGAGGAATAGCGAGGCTGGGGTTGACTCCCAAGCTTTCCCATTTCAATCGCTAAGCATCGTTTACCGATCGGTGGCGCGATAGTTGTTCGGAGAACGCGGCGAGTTACTTCATTTCAAGTTACAGCGTTTACATTCAGCAAATGACTTTGCATAACTTATTGACACCACAGCAAACCTTACTCCAAGCCGACGAACTGGGCATTCGTTTGGAAATTGTCAATGGTCTTCCTATCTGGGAAGCGCAGCCGCTGTATCGTCACCAAAAGCATGTGGAACGAATTTGCCGGGGAATAACCAAAGCTGCCAGCGAAGCCTCTAGCTGTAGCTGTGTCCACGCAATGGATGTGTACGTGCAATTTCCTAATGGGTTGAAACGACCGGATATTGCCGTCCTTTGCCGTGAACCCAATGAGGCAGAACAAGACCGGGTTTTAACCATGATTCCCGAGGCCGTTATTGAAGTCATTAGTAGAGGATTTGAGGCCAAAGACCTTGAAATTGGCCCACCTTTCTATATCTCGCAGGGAGTTAAGGATGTCATTGTGTTCGATCCCTTGACGCTACTGGTATTACATGTCAGAAAAGATCGCACCACTCGTCAGGTTTCTTTGGTTGAAATCGAGTTGGAATGTGGTTGTAAGGTGCAAGTATGATGGCAACGCAAGCACGGGAAATACAGTATGAAATCTTCAATCGTTATTGTTCTCGCGGTCATATCCTTGCTTGCCGGGTGTGCAACCTATCGGACGATTTCTGCGGTCACGCTATGGTAGCCTCCGGGTGTACAGCGGCACGCGCCTAAACGCGCATGCGATTTCGGGTAATCAGGTTGCACTCAAGAAGTATCATGTTGAGCCCCCTGAGCATCCCATCCTCGATCTACCAGCAAGCTTTGTTTTATAGACACGCTCATTTTGCCCATGACCGCTACATCGGCTTTGTACGATGTCCCATGACCGCTGCATCGGCTTTGTACGAAATCACGATCGAGTAGCCATATCTCCCTCATCAGTTTTTCGAAAAAATCTCCTGGAAAAAGAACTTCATATATTGCCAGGAGCGCCGGTCCGAAGACGGGCTGTAAGCCAGGCCAGACATGCCGTATTGGTCCGCGTCCGGATTGGTGAAGCTATGTCGCGTATTGCCGAATGCAACCAGTTGCCAGTCGATGGTGGAAGCGTTCAAGGCGGTGATATAGGCGCTCAATGCTTCGGGATCGTTCATGGGATCCTGGGCGCCGTGGCAGATCAGGAGTTTCGCCTTGGTTTGTTTAGCCTGTTCCGCGGACGGCGGAATGAGGGTTCCGTGAAAGCTGACGATGCCTTTCAGATCCGCCCCGCTGTAGGCCAGCACCTGGACCGTGGCACCCCCGAAGCAGTAGCCGATCGCGGCGATCCGCTCGGGATCCACCTGGGGCTGCTTTTTGAGGACCTCCAGTCCCGCCAAAGCCCTTTTTTGCCAGTTGTCCATATTGCTGTTGACTTCCTTCATCCAGGCGGCGGCCTGCTCAGGATGTCGAGTAGCCTTCCCCTTGCCGTACATGTCCACGGCAAAGGCCACATAACCCAATTGCGCCAGCTTTTCAGCACGCTCCCTGGCGTAGTCGTTCAATCCCCACCATTCGTGGACCACCAGAACGCCGGGGGCTTTGCCCGAAACGGCGTCATCGTAGGCCAGATAGCCTTCCAGGGCAGTTCCTCCCTGCGAGTAGGAAACCGACCGGGTCACCACCTTGGCCTGCGCCATGCTGGCGAGTAAGAGTAATAGCACCAATAAGCTGGTTATTCGCAGTATTTTCATAATGTCCTCTTTTCATAGGATATCAAACGTACTAGGTGCAACGGCATATTTCCACGATAAGACAGCATGATCAAGGCGATCAGTATGCTGAGCGAAACCGTGCCGAACTCGAGTCACCGCACTCGGTGTGCTTCGAGATATGCTAAGTATTATAGTGTAGAGAGGAATTTACGGTTCTCTATGTGCGTGTCAATTGGAACAAATACTAAGGTGGTCATTTAATCTTGAGAAGACTTTCTGTTCGACTTTTCCAACATTAGTCTCTGAATCGTAGCCCGGTCACGCATTGAGCGCGGCTCATCGCTCACCCGTAAGTCCAGTTCCTGCCGTGCGCTAGGGGGCTTCAAAGGCACAACGCACCCGGAACCGTCCGTCCGGGTCAAAAGGGTTCCGTCATCGAACCGCCAGCAGGGCCTGGCTGCCTTTACACAACGGAGCCATGTGCCCCGGTCGACACATGGCCCACGTCCGGCTTAAGCTTTTGTTTCGCCCTGGCTTGGCGGTTCGCCCATGGCCGTGTGGCAGAACGCCGTTCTGGTCTCTCGGTGGTCTCTTGGGCTGCGTGCGTTAATTGTCCTACGGCCTGCTCACTCACCGTGAAGAAGCCGACGAGATCCTTCATGCTATGCGCCTGCTCGTCCATGGCTTTAGAGGCCGCCGCGGCCTGCTCCACCAGCGCCGCATTCTGCTGGGTCATCTCATCCATCTGCATGATCGCTTTGTTGACTTGCTCGATGCCCGTGGTCTGTTCGGCACTGGCCGCCGCGATCTCGGCGATGATGTCGCTAACCTTTTTGACCGAGGTGACGATTTCCTTCAACGTCTCACCGGATTTATCCACCAGCTGCGAGCCCTGCTCGACTTTGTTCACGCTGTCGGCGATAAGCGACTTGATCTCCTTGGCCGCCGTGGCGCTGCGCTGGGCCAGATTTCGCACTTCGGCGGCCACCACGGCAAATCCACGGCCCTGCTCGCCAGCCCGTGCCGCCTCCACCGCCGCGTTGAGCGCCAGCAGATTGGTCTGGAAGGCAATCTCGTCGATCAAGCTGATGATGTCGACGATCTTCTTGCTCGCGGCGTTGATCTCGGCCATTGCCGAGATCACTTCTCCGACCACTTGGCCACCCTTCTCAGCCTGCGCGCGCGCACCGGCGGCCAGCTGGTCGGCCTGGCGCGCATTGTCCGCGTTTTGCTTCACCGTGGCGGTCATCTGCTCCATGCTCGAGGCTGTCTCCTCGAGATTGGCAGCCTGTTCTTCGGTACGCCGGCTCAGATGAGTATTTCCTTGGGAGATCTCACCTGCGCCAGTGCTTACCGTCTCGGTGCCGACCTTGAGCTTGCCGAGCACTTCGGTAAGTTTAACCACCGTGGCGTTGGCATCGCGCTTGAGCTGGTCGAAGGTGCCTTGGTAGTCCGCGGCGATGGTCTCGGTCAGTTTACCTTGAGCCATCGCCCCCAGCACCCGCAGGGTGTCGTTGATCACCTGTTCGCTGACATCCAGCAGAGCATTGAGACCCTGGCTCAGTTTTTCGAAAAAGCCGCTCTTGCCGACCAGATTAATGCGTTGGCTGAGGTCTCCGGCCTGAGCGTACTCGACGATCCCCTGCACCTCGCGCTCCACCGTCACCTCCGCTGTACGGTCGGTCCATTCCACCGCGGTACCCAGACGCTCGCCGTTCTCGTCGAAGACAGGATTAGCCACGGTATGGAAGCTGCGACCGCCGACCTCGAACTCCGCGCCCTGCGTACTGCTCGACTGGCTGAGCTGCACGCTCCGGCGTGATAGGTTCTCATACAGCTGATCCAGATCACTGTCCTGCAGCGTCTCGGCGCTGAACTCCGGAACTGCAGCGCGCAATTGCTGCTCGGCATCGCGGAACATTGTCTCCAATGCCCTGTTGAGATAAACGACTTTCCCTTCGGCATCGGCCACCATGACATTACCCGAGACGTTGTCCAACGCGGTCTTGATGCGTCCAATCTCCGCCGCCTTGTGTGCCCGTTCGCCCTCGATGGATTCATACAGCTCATGCTGCATGGTCTTCAGGGATTTCATCAGGCTTCCAAGCTCATCTTTGGAACTAATATCCTCGAAGGTGCTGTTCAGATCTCCGGCGGCGATCGCATCGGCGGACTCGGCAGCGGCACGCAAGGGTTTCATCAATGTGCGTATTATAAATACGGCGATCAGCACCAGTGAAGTCAGTATGACGGCAATGATCGATCCTTCTTTCCATAGAGATCGCATAAAAACCGCATCCACATCGTCCAGATAGATTCCTGACCCGATCACCCAACCCCAGGGCGCAAACCCCTTCACATAAGATATCTTTGGTACGGGCTTTTCGAAGCCCGGTTTAGGCCATTTGTAGTGCACGAAACCAGCCCCCTGGCGCTTCACGGTGTCTACAAAATCGACGAATAGGTGTTTTCCATCCGGGTCTTTGAAATCGGCTAGGTCTTTGCCATTCAAACTCGGTTTTTTCGGATGCATGACCATGGCTGGTTTCATGTCGTTGATCCAGAAATAGTTATTATTGCCATAACCAAGGCCCTGTATCGCCAACAAGGCATTCTGTTTGGCCTGTTCTTCGGATAATTTACCGGCGCTTGCAAGCCCGGCATAATGCTGAAGAACCCCATGCGCCACATCGACTAGATGCTGGACCTTGTCCTGGCGATCGCTCAAAAGATTTTGCTTCAGGATCATCAGCCCTTCCTGGGACACCACGGTGATTCCCAAAAAGGATAAGATTACCAGAGACCAGAGCTTTTGACGCACTGTTATGGATTTAAAAAACCCTTTTATTTATTGATTTCCGTTCCTATCTTTTGACTAGAATTACATGGTAGTTATCGATCACTATCCCTTTACTAATATTAGGGGCACAGGGTAGGGTGCGGGATTATCTACCATGGAGATGCGCTGCAATAACTATCTATAGCGATGGGGCTCGCCATCAGGTTAACATCGGCACCCAGAATTGATTCTGAAGCGCGATTACCCAGCGTGTGTACCGAGCTGTCATTGATAGTTTCGTAACGGTCCAGAACCACGTTACAACACCGCTACCCTTTGCCTAACACGTTGCGCACGACGGGTACCCCATCCGATATTCCAGTAAGGATTGACGATTTGAGAGCCCGGTAAATGTCCCAAGCCCAATGATCGAGCCGTGAGGCAACAGCTCTTTCTGGGCTCGAACAACGTTACGAAAAGCGGTCACCTTTAAGGCCGTCTTCCGGTTAGTGCATCATTGTTTGATCTCCCCGAGCACGGCGAGGTAGTCCTGCTTTTAGGCTGTTGCTTATTCTCCTGACATTACTTGCTGCGCGCACAGTTTGCTGTTGCGCACACAGTCATTGAGACTGATGCCGTAGTAGGCATTGCTATTTAGATACAATCCAGGAAACTTTTTAAGTAATGCAAAGATCTCGTCCACATTGGCTAAGTGCCCCGGTTTGTAGTTGGGAATCCCGCGTGCCCAGCGCTCAACAAAAATGCTGGCGGGCGTGTCAGTGATTCCCATAGTTTCCCTCAGTCCTTTCAGCGCAATCTCCACTAACGCGGATTCGTCTTGTTGCGCCAGCTTGGGATTCCGCTGGCCGCCGATCATGACCCGGACGGATTTACAGGAGGCAGGTGCCCGGTCGGGAAAGATGGAGCTATCCCACAGTACGCCCAGAATCTCCTTCTGCGCGGAAGCGGTGGTCAATAAACCGAAGCCCTTAAGGCGGTGGGCTAGATTGTGGTAGCCGAATCCCACGATCGAAATCGGGGAGTATTCGATCGCGCCGAGTCGTATGGCTAAGCGGGGCGCCAGAAATTGCAGCAGATGGGCGCTGACGTAAGCGGGAGTTGCAAGAATGAGCTTTCCACCTCTAGGCTGGTCTCTCGAAAGTCGACCGCGTAGCCGTCCTTACGGCGTGTCACTTGAATGATTTCACTATCTAGTCGTATCTCCGCATTCAGTTGGGTGCGCAAATGTTCGATGTAACGCCCATTCCGCCCTTGAAGCTCATTAAAACGCCACCGGGACCGGCGTCTTTCTTGCGTTTTTTAATCATGCCTTTGAAAAGCCCGCCATATTCGTTTTGAGCCGAACCACGGCGGGGAAGGCCGCTTTCACCGAGATACATTCCGGCGACGAAGCGGAAATACCCGCCGATATGGCGTTTAGAAAGACATCGGTAAATTCTTTCCCTACCCGGCGGTAGCCGAAACTCTGTAGCGTTTCGTCATTGGATTCAGTACAAGGTGGTACGAAGACCTGGCCTAGGGTGCGCAGCTTACCGGAAAAACTGAGTAGCGAGCTTGCCATAAACGCGAACGGATTTTCCGGCAAGCGATGCAGACGATCGGTAAATATATAGCGGATTCGGGCAATGTCGCTGCTTTTCAACAGCAGCGAATCCGCACCGCTATCCTTCACCAGCTCGAGGGTATCCGGTTTATTGGAGAGAAACCCCGGACTTGGACCCCGTTTCAAATAAAAAGCCTTCCTTCTCTACGGTGCGCATGGTACCGCCGAGATAGGCTTGTTTTTCCAATAGATAGAGCTTTGCTTGAGAGTGGAGTCGTTGAATGTAAAAAGCGGTA